>NC_014033.1:1972500-2630000 GCF_000025925.1 Xylanibacter ruminicola 23
CGACGCATGGGTATGGTGTTCCAGTCGTTCAACTTGTTCAATGGCATGTCGGTGCTCGACAATATCTGTCTGGCGCCCATGCAACTGTTAGGAAAAACACGGGAGGAAGCCGAGAAACGCGCTCAGCAACTGCTTGAGATGGTAGGACTGGCCGAGCGTGCCACAGCCATGCCCGAGCAACTTTCCGGCGGACAGAAACAGCGTGTGGCCATAGCCCGCGCACTGGCCATGGAGCCGGAGATATTGCTCTTTGATGAGCCAACCTCAGCCCTCGACCCCACCATGGTGAGCGAGGTGCTGGGCGTAATGACCAAACTGGCACGTGAGGGGATGACGATGATTGTGGTGACACACGAGATGCGATTTGCCCGGCAGGTGAGTAGCCGTGTACTATTCTTTGCCGATGGCGTCATCTATGAGGATGGCACCCCCGACCAACTCTTCGACCATCCGCAGCGCGAACGCACCCGACAGTTCATCCAGCAGATACACGAAATGCACTTCCTCATCGAGACCAAGCAATTCGACTGGTATGCTATGACGGCCCAGATGGAGCAGTTCTGCCTGCATTATAATCTGCAGCGCCAGCAAATCTTTGCGGTGCTACACGTCATCGACGAGACACTGACCATCCTCGGCACTCACCCCAATACACACCTGACGCTGGCTTATTCTGAACAGGAAGACACGTTACAGTTCATCGTCAATAGTCCTCATGCCGTCGATAGCAGCTTATTCAGCCAAGAAAGTGATGACATAGCTGTGACCATCCTGCGCAACTTCAGCCGCAACATCCATGTAGATGGCAGCACCCTCCGCATCACCATCAAATAAGCACTTTTTGGCGGAAATACGCAATGATATGATCCAGTCCCTCGTCGAGCGACACCTTGGGCTCCCATCCTAATTCGCTTGGCAAGTGTGATGTCGGGACATTACAAAAAGCAGGTGCAGCAAGTAACCCCATCCACCCAACTCACGCTCCACTTAGTTCGCAACGGAGGCTGGTGCGGCTCGATAGAATAACTGGAAGGTAGGAAGTTAACTACATAACTACATAAAATCGTTCAAAACACCTGTATATATAGGCATTACATGAGCTTTACTAACTACATAAAAACTACATTCTAACTACATAAAACTACATAGCATGAATAGTAGCGTAAAAATTCTCTAGAGAATTTTTACGCTACTTAGGCAGAGAAAAATAGTTAGTACGGCACTAAGCCGAAAATTCTCTAGAGAATTTCTAATCGACCAATAAGGAAAAAGATAGCGAGTAAGTTAAAGAGTTTGTTATAGTAAGGCAGGTAATTACTTTTTGTGCATCGAAAAGTTACTTTTTGCATCTCAAAAAGCTACTTTTTGAGCAACGAAAAGCTACTTTTTGCATCTCGAAAAGCTACTTTTCGCAGGTATCATGTAGATTTTATGTAGTTTTATGTAGTTTTTATGTAGGTCGAAAAATACAAAAAACCCTTTGTGTATGCGGGGTTTAAGCGATTTTATGTAGTTATGTAGGTCAATTGACAAAAATAAATTTGCAAATTCAAGCAAAAGAGGATAGAAATACGGTGCACGAAACAGTTTTACTCAAACGTTTACATACGATTTTTGGGGGTGTGGTGATACAATGTTGGCAGAAAGTGCGTATCTTTGCATCAGCTAAACAAAAGCAGAGGCTGAGATAGCTAAACGACAAACTACAGATCGAATATATAATAGTTAAAAATTATGGGTGAGAAATTTGTTATCGGAAACCGACTGAAGGAAGAATGGATAGCGGTTCTGGATACAGACAAGAAGATACTGGAATTTACCAGCAATCTGGTTAAAGCCCAAGAGTATCAATTGGAAGAGGACGCCCAAATGAACCTCGCCGAAATCCAAAAATCAGGTTACTTCAGCGACCTGCAGATCTACATAAAGGACAACAACAGAGCGTACAGAATTGACGAACGCGGCTGATTTATGATAGAGATGCGAAAAGTAAAAATCCCAGTAAACAACTACTGGGATTTTATTTTTTTATGCACGAAACGTTTCACGTTTCATCTTGGCATCGAAAAGCCATTTGATGATTCTGGGACAACGCAAAGCCCAGCGAAGCAGTCGCCATCCGATAGGACTGAAAAAGAACTCGTACACCTTCTTCTGATGCTCCATCTTGCGAAACTCCTCCTTATTGGTTTCGCTGAACGAGCGTCCCTCAACAATAGCACGCTTGGCATTGGCCGCGGTTTTAAAGGCATCGTAAAGTCCCTCGCCCGTAAGCTTATTGGCAAATCCACCAGCATCGCCAATCAATATCACATTATCGGCTGTATGGGGCACCGTATCAAGCTGGATATAGGCGCCGCAGATGCGATCTACGGGCACGCCAAACTTGGTAAGCGCCTGCTTGAAGCCTGCCTTATGGCGGGGCATATCGTCGTTGGTTTCGACCGAGGCATAACCATACATATCGCGCCCTACACTCGAGAACTTATAGAATACGCCGGGACGATAGTTGTTTGAGAAGTGTACAAACACATCATCGCTCTCCTTACCTTCGTCGAACTGCTCGAGGAACATGGCCCGCAACTTGGAATCGCCATGAATCTGCTGACGAATCTGACTGTTAGAACCATCGGCTGCCACCAGATAACGACACGAAATCTGCTCACCCGATTTGAGGGTAACAAGCACCTGTCCGTCGGCCTGCTGATCAAAGCGGGCAAACGAACCTTTCATCAGCTCGCCACCGTGGTCCAAGTAATACTGCAACAACGAATAGTCGAAGTCCTTACGTCGCGTCATGCGGATAGGATATTCGGCCTGAAACTCGCAAACGGCATCGTTCTCGAACTGACAACGCATGCGGGTGATGGGGCGATAGTTATACTGAATGCCAGGCAGCAGCATATCCAACAGTCGCCAGGCCTTAACCGTAAGTCCACCACCGCAAACCTTATCGCGGGGGAACGTGGCCTGATCAACTATCAAACATTCAACACCTGCCTGCTTTAACAGACTACCACAAACGGAGCCGGCAGGACCGGCTCCGATTATCAACACATCAATATGTCTTTTATTCTCCATAATTACTCTTTGTCCATCAGAATCTTCATCATCTGGATGGCCGAATACGGAATCGGGGTACCAGGACCGAAGATACAGGCCACACCTGCCTTGTAAAGGAAGTCGTAATCCTGAGCAGGAATAACACCTCCGGCAGTTACCATGATATCCTCGCGGCCCAGTTTCTTCAGCTCCTCGATAAGCTGAGGAATCAGCGTTTTATGACCAGCGGCAAGCGACGAGGCACCTACAATGTGTACATCGTTCTCGACGGCCATACGGGCAGCCTCCTCGGGAGTCTGGAACAGCGGCCCCATATCCACGTCGAAGCCACAGTCGGCATAACCTGTTGCCACTACCTTAGCACCACGGTCGTGACCGTCCTGACCCATCTTGGCAACGAAGATACGTGGACGGCGACCTTCCTTCTGAGCAAACTCGTCGGTAAGCTTCTTAGCCTCCTCGAATTCCTTATCATTCTTAGATTCTGAACTATACACGCCTGAAATTGTTCTGATTACTGCTTTATAACGGCCCACGATCTCTTCGCAGGCATCTGAAATCTCACCCAGTGTACAACGCAGCTGTGCAGCCTTGACTGCCAGGTCGAGCAGGTTGTTCTCGCTCTTGCGACCTTCCTTAAAGTCGCGTACACACTCGGTGATAGCCTTGAGTGCAGCCTGACAAGCGGCCTCGTCGCGGGTAGAGCGAACCTGCTTCAAGCTCTCTTCCTGCTGCTTGCGTACAGCGGTGTTATCAACCTCGAGGATATCGATAGGATCCTCGTGCTCCAAACGGTATTTGTTGGTACCAACGATGGTTTGCACGCCACTATCGATACGAGCCTGAGTGCGTGCTGCAGCCTCCTCGATACGCATCTTAGGCAGACCAGTCTCGATAGCCTTAGCCATACCACCCAGCTTCTCAATCTCCTGGATATGCTCCCAAGCCTTGTGAACCAGCTCGTTGGTCAGCGTCTCAACATAGTAGCTACCAGCCCATGGGTCGATCTGCTTGCACACCTTAGTCTCGTTCTGGATATAAATCTGGGTGTTACGAGCGATACGAGCCGAGAAATCGGTAGGCAGAGCGATAGCCTCATCAAGCGCATTGGTGTGCAGCGACTGAGTATGTCCCAGCACAGCAGCCATAGCCTCGATACAGGTACGACCTACGTTATTGAAGGGATCCTGCTCGGTAAGACTCCAACCAGATGTCTGCGAGTGAGTACGCAGAGCCAGCGACTTAGGATTCTTGGCACCGAAGCTCTTCACAATCTTAGCCCACAGCAGTCGGCCAGCACGCATCTTGGCAATCTCCATGAAGTGATTCATACCGATAGCCCAGAAGAACGACAGACGGGGTGCAAAAGCATCCACATCGATACCGGCATTCACACCTGTACGCAGGTAGTCCATACCATCGGCCAGCGTGTAAGCCAGCTCGATATCGGCTGTAGCTCCAGCCTCCTGCATGTGATAACCCGAAATAGAAATCGAGTTGAACTTAGGCATCTTCTGCGACGTGTACTCAAAGATATCAGCGATAATCTTCATTGAGAATGCAGGGGGATAGATATAGGTGTTACGCACCATGAACTCCTTCAGGATATCGTTCTGGATGGTTCCAGCCATTTCTTCTAATTGAGCACCCTGCTCCAGACCTGCTACGATGTAGAATGCCAGGATAGGCAATACGGCACCATTCATAGTCATCGAGACAGACATCTTGTTCAAGGGGATACCGCTGAAGAGCACCTTCATGTTCTCCTCGTTACAGATTGATACACCAGCCTTACCTACATCGCCCACTACACGAGCGTTATCGGGGTCGTAACCACGGTGTGTAGGCAAGTCAAAGGCTACAGAAAGTCCCTTCTGACCAGAAGCCAAATTACGGCGATAGAAGGCATTCGACTCTTCGGCTGTAGAGAATCCAGCATACTGACGGATAGTCCAAGGCTTGAAGGGGTACATCATCGAATACGGACCACGCAGATAGGGAGGGATACCAGCTGTAAAGTCGAGGTGCTCCATCCCCTCAAGGTCTTCCTTAGTATAAACCGGACGAACCTCGATGTGCTCTGGGGTTTTCCAGTTGGCCTCAATACCATTATCTTTAATCCACTTGGCACCATCCTGAGCCTTGATGCCTGCATAGATATCAATATCTTTAAACTGTTTACGCATAATTCAAGTCTCCTATTCTTTAAATACCAAGTTTCTGATTATATTCTTTCAAAGTCTCGAGCACGTTGCACTTTACATGTACAAAGTTCTCGATGCCAGCAGCCTTCAGGTCTTCCATGCAAGCAGGCGCACCAGCTACCACAAACATGGCGCGACCATTAAGATACTTGAAGGCAGGGATAGCGTACTCGGCATACTCGTCGTCGCTCGAGCAGATAACCACGATATCGGCCTTAGCCCCTAAAGCGGCATCAACACCCTCTTCAACGGTCTTGAATCCAAGGTTATCAATCACCTTATAGCCTGCACAAGCCAGGAAGTTGCACGAGAACTGTGCACGAGCCTGACGCATGGCCAGATTACCGATGGTAAGCATAAAGGCAGTAGGCACCTTAGTTTCCTCGGTATGTATGCGCAGATTCTCGAAGTCGGCAGCCAAGCGGGTGCTTTCGATACCCTTAAAGGCTACAGTCTCCTCGCCATGATGGTGCACGCCACCACAACCGCAATGGTGCTTGTAAGCACGCTTGTTCTCGCTCTTCTCGGTGAAGTTTGGGAACTGGTTAGTGCCCAGCAGGAACTCCTTGCGCTTGGCAGCATCGCCATGACGCTTCACGTTGGTAGCGTTGATATCGTCCTGAACGGTTCCAGCCTTGACAGCAGCCAGGAATCCACCCTCGTCTTCTACCTTCAGGAATATCTTCCAAGCCTCGGTAGCCAGTGCATCAGTGAGGTGCTCGATATAATAAGAACCTGCTGATGGGTCGACGATACGGTCGAAATGGCTCTCCTCCTTAATCAGCAGCTGCTGGTTGCGGGCGATACGCTCAGAGAAATCAGTTGCCTCCTCGTAAGGTGCATCGAACGGTGTTACCACCATCGAATGGACACTACCCAGAGCGGCACTCATGGCCTCGGTCTGCGAACGCAGCAGGTTTACATAGCTGTCGAACAGTGTCTGGTTATAAGTAGAGGTGGTGGCGTTGATAATCATCTTGCAAGCGCAATCACACTTAGGCTCGTACTGCTTTACAATCTGAGCCCACAACAGGCGGGCGGCACGGAACTTGGCAATCTCCATGAAATAGTTCTCGCTAACACCCATATTAAACTTGATGCTCTTAGCAGCCAGATCCACATCCACACCAGCATCGGTCAACTGCTGCAGATACTCGTTACCCCAAGCCAGAGCATAGCCCAGCTCCTGAACGATGTAGGCACCTGCATTGTTAAGTGCATCGCTATGAACGATGATGCTGCGGAAATTAGGATACTCCTTGAGCGACTCGGCCAGTTTAGGACCAAAGGCGAGCACAGGTGTTACATCCTTACCCGTCATCACAATCTTCTTCATGGGGTCCCACTCAATCGAGCCTACTATCTTTTCCTTGTCGTAACCCTTCTTGGTCCAATAAGTCTTCAGGATTTCGGCCAGTTCGAGCGAATGACGCTGACAGGTAGAGAAGTTAACCTCTACGCACTCGCAGTAAATGCCATCGAGCAATGTCTCGATAGTATCCATCGAAACCAGCTTTCCAGGAATATGGAAACCTAATGAGTCGATACCCTTGTTCAGGATGTCGAGTGCCTTGGCGTTAGCAGCCTTAGGGTCGGCAGCCTCGATATTCTGGCGGACATACCACTCGTTCGAATCCTTTTTATTGCCACGTACAAATGGAAACTCGCCAGGCAGGGCATCGGGTGTTTTCAGGTTAGCCAGATCCTCACGGCGATAGAAGGGTTGTACGTTAAAACCTTCGTTTGTTCTCCATACCAAGCGCTTCTGAAAATCAGCACCTTTCAGGTCTACCTCGATCTTGTCGAGCCATTCCTGTTTGGTAGGGGCTGTGAACTCGGTAAAGAGTTTCTCTTTGTTTGCCATAGATTTGATACGTTTAATTATTATATAAGTAATGTTTTAAGTTTATTCTTAACAGTGGACAAAGATACAACATTTTTGCTCAAAACGGCATTTTGAAGTGTGAAAGAAATAAAAAAACACTATTTATACGAAAATTGATGCACAAAAATGATAAAGATGAGCATTTTTTAACTACCTTTGCAGTCGAATTTGAGATATTTTAAAGAATAGGTATTATTTAGAATTATTTATGGAATCATTTCAGTGGTTAAGTGACCTTTTTACGACGACAGACTCGGTAGCGCACATTACGCTACTCTACGCTATTGTGATAGCGATTGGTGTTTATTTAGGAAAAATTAAGTTTTTTGGTGTTTCACTGGGCGTAACCTTTGTGCTTTTTGCAGGTATTCTGGCCGGACACATCGGCTTTACTGCTCCAACTCCCATTCTTACATTCGTACAGGACTTCGGACTGATACTCTTTGTATTCATGATCGGTCTGCAGGTAGGTCCTGGATTCTTCGAAAGCTTTGGTACACAGGGCATTAAGCTTAACGCAATGGCTGCCACAGCTATCCTGCTTAACATCCTGGTAATGTTCGGATGCTACTACATTTTCTTCGACACTAACAATACCAACAACCTGCCTATGATGGTTGGTACACTGTATGGTGCCGTAACTAACACTCCAGGACTTGGTGCTGCCAACGAGGCTCTCTCGACTGTATTCGGCGGCAACGCTCCACAGATTGCATCGGCCTATGCCTGTGCTTACCCACTTGGTGTGCTGGGTATTATCGGTGCCATTATATTAGTAAGGTACATCTGCAAGGTTAAGCTGGATAAAGAAGAGAAGGACCTTGAGGCTTTGGACGAGACCAACGCTAACAAGAAGCCTTACAAGATGCACCTTGAGGTAACAAACAAATACTTGGAGGGTAAGACTCTGCTGCAGGTTCACGACTTCCTGAACCGCGACTTCGTAGTATCACGCCTGGTACACGAGGGCGAGCTGTTTATCCCTAACCGCGATACCATCTTCCACCTGGGCGACCAGATGCTGATAGTATGTGCCGAGGCCGACCAGGAGGCTATCACTGCCTTTATCGGTCCTAAGCTCGACATCGACTTTGAGCAGCAGGATCAGCCTATGGTTTCAAAGCGTATTGTTATTACCAATCCTAAGGTTAACGGTAAAACACTGGCATCGCTGCACTTCTCGAGTGTACATGGTGTTAACGTAACCCGCGTAACCCGTCATGGTATGGACATCTTCGCATCTCCCACCCTGCCCCTGCAGGTAGGCGACCGCATCATGGTTGTTGGTCCTGAGGACGCTGTTGACAACGTGGCTGGTAAGATGGGTAACTCAATCCGCCGTTTGGACGCACCAAACATCGCCACTATCTTCGTGGGTATCTTTATCGGACTTATCTTCGGTATGTTCCCAGTAGCTATTCCTGGCATGCCTGTACCTGTTAAGTTAGGTTTGGCTGGTGGTCCACTTATCATCGCTATTCTGATTGGCCGTTATGGCTATAAGATACATCTGGTAACCTATACCACCACATCGGCTAACATGATGCTGCGTGAGATTGGTTTGGTGCTCTTCCTGGCATCGGTAGGTATCAAGGCTGGAGCCGGGTTCTTTGAGACTGTGGTTCAGGGCGACGGACTGCTCTATGTGCTCACAGGTTTCCTCATCACCATTATCCCCATCCTGATTGTAGGCCCACTGGCTCGCTGGAAGTTTGGCTTCAACTACTTCACGTTGGCTGGTATGATTGCCGGTACCTATACCGATCCCCCCGCACTGGCTTATGCCAACAGCATCTGCTCGAAGGAAGCTCCTGCTCTGGGCTACTCAACGGTTTATCCGCTGGCTATGTTCCTCCGCATCTTCACAGCGCAGATTGTGGTATTGTTCTTCTGCGGCTAACGGAGGCAACAATAAACTTATATAATAATTTACCAACAAAATGAAGAAAACCAAAATCCTGCTCAGCGGCCTATTGTTGGCCAGCGCCACGGCGATGATGGCTCAAGGAGCCAAAAACATTCGCATTAACGAGGTGCTGACCAACAATACCGCCAGCATTCAGGATGATTACGGACAAAACCACGCATGGATAGAGTTGGAGAACACCTCGTTCACTACCTATAACGTGCGTGGTATGTATTTTACTACTGATCGTTCCGTACTCGATCCAAAGATGAGTGTGCCTGAACGCATCAAGCGCATGAGTGTTATCCCCAGTGGCGATCCTCGTACGCAGATAGGCGGGCATCAGCACCTAATCTTCTACTGCAACTCTAACCCTGCACAGAGTAAGTTGCACCTCTCGCTCAACGTTCCCTTGTCGGAGCCCCTTTGGTTGGGATTCTACAACGGAAATGCCACCGAACTTATCGACTCAGTAACCATCCCCGCTTTGGCTGCCGATCAGAGCTATGCTCGACAGAACGCCAAATCGTGGGCTGTAAAATCGGCTGAGAACGTAACACCTGGCATTGAGAACTTTATCAAGACCGATGAGACCAAGGACGCTTATCTGAAGCGCGAAGACCCACACGGATTCGGCATTACACTGCTGGCCATGGGTATCGTGTTCTTCTGTCTGGCAGTACTCTTCGTATTCTTCTGGGTATTCGGAATCATTATGCGTAATATCGAGATGGCCAAGAAGGTGGCAAACACCCAGCCCATCAAACCTATTACCAAAACTGTTGAGGTTACCCACGACCTGGCACATGCCACAGGTAATATTCTGCAGGACGGTTTAAAGACCAAGGGTATAGACAAGGAGGTTTACATAGCCGTTATATCTATGGCCCTGAAGCAGTATCAGGATGATGTTCACGATGTTGAGAGTGGTATCATTACCATCAAGGCACGTGAAACAGGATGGAGCGACGAAGGCAGTCAGATGACGCACTTCTCGAAGCCTGTCATCCCAACATCACATCATGCACCCAAAATTCCAACAACCCCAGAAATCCGTTGAACAATATGAATAAGTATCAGTATAAAGTACAAGGCGTTGATTACGACGTAGAGATAGAAGAAGTGGAGGGCAACGTAGCCAAAGTAGTAGTAAATGGCGTACGTTTCGACGTTGAGCTGAAGCAGCCCATCAACCCCACAAGTACACTCAAGAAGGTTCGCGTAGAAGCACCTAAGACAGTGGCTCGTCCTTCGGTAGCCCCTGCAGCTGCACCCGCAGCCGAAAAGCCTGCAGCCGCTGGCTCAGGTCAGGCCATTAAGGCACCACTGCCAGGCACCATCATCGATGTGAAGGTGAACGTAGGCGACACCGTTAAGCAGGGCGACGTAGTGCTGGTGCTCGAAGCTATGAAGATGCAGAACAACATCGAGAGCGAGTACTCTGGCACCGTAACCTCGATCACCGTGAAAGCCGGTGAGAGCGTGATGGAAGGTTCTGTACTCCTGACCATTGGATAATTGGACAATTGGACTATTTCACTATTGGACAATCATAAAATTGTAAAATCGTCAAATTGTAAAATGAAACTATGGATTTAGGACAGTTTATCATACAGAACTTTCATGAGTTTCTTACCTACACGGCCTTTGCCAATGCTACGGTAGGAAATCTGATCATGATTGCTGTGGGAGCCTTCTTTATCTGGCTTGCCATCAAGAAAGACTTTGAGCCACTGCTGCTCGTCCCCATCGGACTGGGCATCATTCTTGGCAATATCCCCTTCCGTGCTGATGCAGGACTTGAGATAGGACTTTACGAGGACAACTCGGTGCTTAACATCTTCTATCAAGGTGTGCGCCAGGGCTGGTATCCACCACTTATCTTCTTGGGCATTGGTGCCATGACCGACTTTACAGCCCTGTTGGCTAACCCCAAGTTAATGCTGATTGGCGCTGCAGCACAGTTTGGTATTTTTGGTGCCTATATGGTGGCCTTGGCTATGGGATTCGAGCCCTCGCAGGCTGCTGGTATCGCCATCATCGGTGGTGCCGACGGTCCAACCGCCATCTTCCTCAGCTCAAAGCTGTCGCCCAACCTGATGGGAGCCATCGCCGTTTGTGCCTATAGCTACATGGCATTGGTACCTGTTATCCAGCCATTCATCATGCGTCTGCTTACCACCGATAAGGAGCGCGTTATCAAGATGAAGCCTGGTCGCGAGGTATCGCAAACAGAGCGTATTCTGTTCCCCATCATCGGCTTGTTGCTCACCACCTTCATCGTACCATCGGGCCTGCCCTTGCTGGGTATGCTGTTCTTTGGTAACCTGCTGAAGGAGAGTGGCAAGACCACACGTTTGGCAAAGACTGCTGGTGCCGCACTCAACGACATCGTTGTAATGCTGTTAGGTTTAACCGTTGGTTGCTCAACACAGGCCAGCGAGTTCCTCACCTTCAACACCATCAAGATTTTTGCCCTTGGTGCTATGGCCTTTATGATTGCCACCGCATCGGGTGTTTGCTTTGTTAAGCTGATGAACCTGTTCCTGCCCGAAGGCAAGAAACTGAACCCGCTGATTGGTAACGCCGGCGTAAGTGCCGTTCCAATGGCAGCACGTATATCTAACAACCTCGGTCTGGAGTACGACCGTCACAACTTCCTGCTCATGCACGCCATGGGTCCTAACGTAGCTGGTGTGATTGGTTCGGCTGTAGCCGCTGGTGCATTATTAGGATTCTTATCATGAACAATAGACCCAAGATAGCTATCATCGACCCCAATACCCTCTCGGCATTGGGGTTGAAGGCTATTCTCCAGAACGTCATGCCCATCATGACGGTTGACATATTCGGATCGTTATCAGAACTTCAAGCCAACGAGCCCGAGAGTTATTTCCACTACTTTACTGCCATGTCGGTAGTGGTGGAGAACATGGCATTCTTTACAGAGAACAAGCGCAAAACTATCGTGCTCACGTTGTCGCTCGACACCATGTCGCAACTGTCAGATTTTAAATGTCTGTGTGTAAACGTGCCCGAACCCGAGTTGGTACGCTCGTTACTGATGCTGGAGCAGCACGCTCATGGCAAAGGCGAGCATCTGCCACCCATGCCAGCTATCTTGAGTCAGAAAATCCTGTCGGATCGCGAAATCGAAGTGATGTCGCTGATTGTACAGGGATATATCAACAAGGAGATTGCCGACAAGCTGAACATCGGCTTGGCAACGGTGATTACCCATCGCAAAAACATCATGGACAAACTGGGCATGAAGAGTGTTTCGGCACTTACCATCTATGCTGTGATGCATGGCTATGTTGACATCAACAAAATTTAGCGCAAAGGTTTTCGTGGTTTTTTAGGAATTTAGTAACCTCAAATTTGGAAGTATCACAAAATTCGCCTATCTTTGCACTCGCAAATAATAACAATTAAAACAATATTTAGAAATGAAACCACTAAACAAACAGTTTGCTCCTAAGAGCGTTATGCCTGAAAAGGTTATTCAGTTTGGCGAAGGAAACTTCCTCCGTGCATTTGTTGATTGGATTATCTGGAACATGGACCAGAAGACCGACTTCAACGGTTCGGTTGTTGTGGTTCAGCCTATCGAGAAAGGTATGGTTGACTGGCTGAATGCTCAGGACTGTCTGTACCATGTAAATCTGCAGGGTCGCGAGAACGGCAAGCCCGTTAACACCCTGGAGCGTATTGATGTGATTAGTCGTGCTTTGAACCCATATACCCAGAATGCCGCTTTC
The DNA here is from genome assembly GCF_000025925.1 of Xylanibacter ruminicola 23. Classification (NCBI taxonomy): domain Bacteria; kingdom Pseudomonadati; phylum Bacteroidota; class Bacteroidia; order Bacteroidales; family Prevotellaceae; genus Xylanibacter; species Xylanibacter ruminicola. The sequence continues at coordinate 1,985,320 of NC_014033.1, forward strand.
ATGGCTCTGGCCGATCAGCCTGAGATTCGTTTCGTTATCTCGAACACAACCGAGGCTGGTATTGCTTTCGATCCCTCATGCAAACTCGAGGATGCACCTGCAAGCAGCTACCCAGGAAAGCTGGTTCAGCTGTTGTACCGTCGTTATCAGACTTTCAACGGCGACAAGACCAAGGGACTGATTATATTCCCTTGCGAGCTGATTTTCCTGAACGGCCACGTGCTCAAGGATTGCATTTATAAGTATATCGAGCTGTGGAACCTTGGCGACGACTTCAAGAAGTGGTTCGAGGAGGCTTGTGGCGTATATGCTACCCTCGTTGACCGTATCGTACCAGGATTCCCACGCAAGGAGATTGCCGAGATTCAGGAGAAGATTTCGTATCGCGACAACCTGGTAGTACAGGCCGAGAACTTCCACCTGTGGGTAATCGAGGCACCAAAAGAGGTTGCCGAGGAGTTCCCCGCTGACAAGGCTGGCTTGCACGTACTCTTTGTTCCATCAGAGGAGCCCTACCACAAGCGTAAGGTTACCCTGCTGAATGGTCCTCACACCGTATTGAGCCCTGTAGCATTCCTGAGTGGTGTTAACATCGTACGCGATGCCTGCAACCACGAGGTAATCGGCAAATATATCCACAAAGTTCAGTTTGAAGAGCTGATGCAGACACTCGACCTGCCTATGGACGAGCTCGAGAAGTTTGCTGGCGACGTACTGGAGCGTTTCGACAACCCATATGTTGACCACCAGGTAACCAGCATCATGCTGAACTCTTTCCCCAAGTTCCAGGCTCGCGACCTGCCCGGCGTAAAGACATTCCTGGAGCGCAAGGGCGAGCTGCCTAAGGGATTGGTATTCGGTCTGGCTGCTATCATCACCTACTACAAGGGTGGTAAGCGCGAGGATGGCGTTGAGATTGTTCCAAACGACGACCAGAAGATTATGGACCTGCTGAAGGAGCTCTGGGCAACAGGCGACACACAGAAGGTTACCGATGGTGTGCTGGGCGCCGAGTTCATCTGGCAGGAGGACCTGAACAAGGTTCCTGGTCTGAACGCTATGGTGAAGCAGGATCTCGACCTCATTAAGAGCGTAGGCATGCTCGAGGCCGTGAAGAGTATTCTTTAATAATGAATGAGTGATTCAATAGAGATAAAAGGGGCACGCGTTAATAACCTTAAGAATATTGACGTTAAAATTCCCCGAAACCAATTTGTTGTGATTGCCGGAGTCAGTGGCTCCGGCAAATCATCTTTGGCCTTCGACACATTGTATGCCGAAGGCCAACGCCGTTATGTAGAGAGTTTGTCGAGCTATGCCCGACAGTTCCTTGGAAGAATGAACAAACCTGAGTGTGATTTCATTCGCGGCATACCGCCTGCCATCGCTATCGAGCAGAAGGTAATATCAAGGAATCCACGAAGCACCGTGGGCACCAGCACAGAAATTTACGAGTATCTACGACTGCTGTTTGCCCGCATAGGTCACACCTATTCGCCCATCAGTGGTTGCGAGGTGAAGAAACACTCTACCGAGGATGTGATACAGAAGATGCTGGAGTTCTCGAAAGGCACCCGATTCGTGGTGATGGCCCCCATCCATCTGCGCGAGGGGCGCTCTATGGAGCAACAGCTTAAGACCTACCAGTTGGAAGGTTATGCCCGCATCTATGTAAACAATGATTTCCAACGAATAGATGATTATCTGGCAGCAGGAAAGTTCGACGACGAGAATATCTATCTGGTTATCGACCGCATGAGCGTAGATGATACCAAGGATGTGATTGCCCGTTTGGTCGACTCTGCCGAGACGGCTTTCTACGAAGGTCATGGCGAGTTGCGCTTGCTATTCCCACCCACCATCTTCTACGATTTCTCGATGAAGTTCGAGGCTGATGGTATGACCTTTGAAGAGCCTACCGACCAGATGTTCTCGTTCAATTCGCCAGCAGGTGCCTGTCCTGAGTGTCAGGGCTTTGGACGTATTGTTGGTATCGACGAGAAGCTAGTCATCCCCAACACCACTCTGTCTGTTTACGATGGCTGTGTGGTTTGCTGGCATGGCGAGAAAATGAAAGAGTGGCTCGACTGGTTCTGTCGCCACGCGGCCAAGGATGATTTCCCCATCTTTGAGCCCTATATGAACCTGACTCAGAAACAGAAGGACTGGCTATGGCACGGACTGCCCTCGGATAAAGGAAAGAAGGAGCGTCCATGTATCGATGCCTTCTTCGAGATGGTCCAGGAGAATCAGTACAAAATACAATACCGTGTGATGCTGGCACGCTATCGTGGCAAGACCACTTGTCCCAAGTGTCATGGCACACGCTTAAAGCCCGAAGCCGACTACGTGAAGATTGGCGGACGCAGCATTACCGACCTGGTACAAATGCCTGTGGTAAAGGTAAAGGAGTGGTTTGATCGCTTGGAGCTCGACCAGCACGATGCCGAGATTGGTAAGCGTCTGCTAACAGAAATCAAAAGCCGCCTACAGTTCCTGCTCGATGTGGGTCTGGGTTATCTTACCCTCAACCGACTGTCGAACTCGCTCTCGGGTGGTGAGAGTCAACGTATCAACCTGTGTACATCGCTGGGTAGTTCGCTGGTTGGCTCGTTGTATATCCTCGATGAGCCTAGTATCGGCTTGCACTCAAGAGATACCGACCGCTTGATTCACGTGCTGAAGGAGCTGCAATCGTTAGGCAATACGGTGGTTGTAGTAGAGCACGACGAAGATATCATGCGTGCTGCCGACCACCTGATAGATATTGGTCCTGATGCAGGACGCCTGGGTGGTGAGGTAGTGTTTGACGGCGATGCCAAGGAGGTAAACGAAGCATCGCTCACCAAGTGGCCTAAGAGCTACACGGTAAAATACCTGTTGCATCAGGAAGAGATTCCCGTGCCCGCATCGCGTCGCCCTTGGAACAGATTCATCACCATCAAAGGTGCTCGTATGAACAACCTGAAGGGTATCGATGTAAAGATACCTCTCAACGTGATGACGGTGGTAACAGGTGTTTCAGGTTCTGGTAAGTCGAGCCTCATCAAAGGCATACTGTATCCAGCCATGCGACGCCGCATTGGCGAAGCTTGCGATGCACCAGGCGAATATCTGGGACTGGATGGCGACGTAGAGGCTATCAAGCATATTGAGTTTGTAGATCAGAACCCCATAGGTAAGAGCACACGCTCAAACCCTGCCACATATGTGAAAGCTTACGATGCCATTCGCGATCTGTATGCCCAGCAGCCACTGGCCAAGCAAATGGGCTTTACGCCACAATACTTCTCGTTCAACACCGATGGTGGACGTTGCGAGGAGTGTAAGGGTGCAGGAACCATCACGGTTGAGATGCAGTTCATGGCCGACCTGGTGCTGGAGTGCGAGGCTTGTCATGGTCATCGTTTTAAGAAGGAGATTCTGGATGTAAACTATCGTGGCAAGAGTGTTGATGATGTGCTGAATATGACCATCTCTGAAGCCATCACCTTCTTCGAAGAGGGTGGCGAGAACGTCATCGTTAAGCGTTTGAAGACGCTCGAGGATGTGGGCTTAGGCTACATCAAGCTGGGACAGAACTCATCGTCGCTCTCTGGTGGTGAGAACCAGCGTGTAAAACTGGCCTACTTTATCGGACAGGAGAAACAGGAGCCCACGCTCTTTATCTTCGACGAGCCTACCACAGGTCTGCATTTCCACGATATACAACGCCTGCTGAAAGCCTTCGAGGCCCTGATAGCACGAGGCCATACCATCCTGATTATTGAGCACAACATGGAGGTCATCAAATGTGCCGACCACGTGATAGACTTAGGACCGGATGGTGGCGACAAGGGTGGTAACCTAGTAATAGCAGGAACGCCCGAACAAGTGGTGGCATGCAAAGAGAGTCTGACAGGTAAATACCTGAAAGAAAAACTGGAATAAAAAAAGAGTAACAACTTTGAGATACGATCAACTATTCACCAAAACACTACTGACCGCCATACTTACAAGTATGGTCATGAGTGTATCAGCGAGCAACAAACGTGACTCGCTGAATATCTTGAATCGTATCTACAATTACCAGCAGGCCAACACAGCAGCCATCGACAGTCTTGAGGATCAGGTGTATGCCAAATTCCGATATCATGTAGATAAGCGCAATGCCATACTGTGGCTCATCCCATCGATGTATGTGATGGCTAAGGACGAGAGGGATTATATACGCGAGTCGTACAGCAAGGTATTGTTTACGAATGCGCACGATTACGACATCACCAACCAGTTGCTGTCAGGCACCATCCGTCATAACCGCAAGGCACTCCCTACCCTGCTCGACTACATGACGCCCAACATCTACGATATCGACTTATACAATGGGCACATGCTCTCGCCCTTCAACAAATGCAACCGCAGGTATTACCGTTTTACCCAGAAGCTGCAGCACGACGGCACCACACGTCTGGAGTTCCGTCCGAAGATATACAACACGCAGTTACTGAATGGTTATGCCATCGTTGACACCAACACCGGGCGCATTATCCGTACACTGCTGAATGGCGAGTATGATATGCTCACCTTCCGCACAGAGATTACGCAGGGCGAGGAAGGCGGGCGATCTATCATGCCAGCCAAATGCACTACAGCGGCTACGTTCCGATTCATGGGCAACAGGATTTCTGCTCTGTTCGATGCCAACTATAACTGTAACAAGACGCTACCCGATTCTGTAGAAAGGATGGATAGCAGGGAACTGATGGATGAGGTTCGTCCCACACCGCTTACAGAAACCGATAAGCATATATACGAGGCCTACGACCAGAAAAACCGTCAGGACTCGATGGTGCAAGACACGCTGCCCAAGAAACAGCGACTTTGGAAGAAGATTTTCTGGGACACCATTGGCGAGAACCTAGTTACACCTATCAAGGCCGAATCGGAGGAAGCCAACTTCAGCATGTCGCCTATCATCAACCCGATGTATGTAAGTTACAGTCATGCCCGTGGTGTGCGTTATAAGATGCGCTTCCGCTCGCAGTACAACTTCTCGGCGCATCGTTATCTAACACTCAACCCCACGTTTGGTTACACCTTCAAGGAGCACCAGTTCTACTTTACGGCACCACTCCGTATGACGTATAACCCAAAGCGTAACGGATATACCGAGGTGATATTTGGTAATGGCAACCGTATCAGTACATCTACGGTGATGGATGTGATAAACGCTGCCCATCAGGACACCATCAACTTCGACAATACGGATATGGACAAGTTCAAGGACCAGCATTTCAGCATCATCAACAACATCATGGTGTTCGACTGGCTGGATATCGAAACAGGTTTCATATACCATCGCCGTTCGGCTGTTAACAAGGAGTTAATGAAGTGTTACGACATGCCAACAGAGTATCGAAGCTTTGCACCAAGCATCGGTCTGAAGTTCTCGCCTTGGCTGAATCGTGGCCCTGTACTTTCGGTAGATTACGAGCGAGGCGTGAAGGGTGTTAACAAGTCGGATTTGGAATACGAGCGCTGGGAGTTTGATGCCCAATGGAAGAAGAAGATTCCAGGCCTGCGATTGCTCAACATGCGTGCAGGTGCAGGTTTCTATACCAACAAGAAGGACAACCTGTTTGTGGACTTCGCTAACTTCCGCGACGAGAATCTGCCTGAGGGATGGGACGACGACTGGAGTGGTAACTTCCAACTACTGCGCAGTCGTGTGTATAACCAATCCGATTATTATCTGCGTGGCAACGTGTCGTACGAGTCGCCTATGTTGGTGGCTACATGGATTCCCTACCTGGGAAAATATATTGAGAAAGAGCGCTTCTACCTGAGTGGTGTATTACTGCAGGATTCGCGCCCCTATTACGAATTAGGCTATGGCTTTACCAACAGATATATCTCGGTTGGTGCCTTTGCCAGTTTCCGTAACACCCACTTCGACCGTATTGGCGTAGAGGTAGAATTTGAACTATTCAGAAGATGGTAAACGAAACACAGAAATCACTCACCGTATATAAAGCCAGTGCTGGAAGTGGTAAGACTTTCACCCTGGCCACCGAATATATCCGCCTGCTGGTAGAGAATCCGCAGAGCTATCGCAATATCCTGGCAGTAACCTTTACCAACAAGGCTACCGAGGAGATGAAGATGCGTATTCTCAGTCAGCTGTATGGAATCTGGAAACAGTTGCCTGAGTCGGACAACTATCTGCAGAACATCCAAACCAAGACTGGTCTTAAGCCAGAGGTTATCAGCGAGCGTGCTGGTATAGCCCTCAACAACCTCACCCACAACTACAACTATTTCCGTGTGGAGACTATCGACACGTTCTTTCAGAGTGTGCTGCGTAACATGGCACGCGAACTCGACCTAACCACCAACCTGCGCATTGGGTTGAACGATTATCAGGTGGAAGAGCTGGCTGTCGACCAACTGATTGAGGATCTGACCACAACAGATGTGATGCTGCAATGGATTCTGAAATATATCATGGAGAATATCTCTGATGATAAATCGTGGAACGTGATTGCTCAGATTAAGAAGTTTGGTCAGAACATCTTTAAGGACTATTATAAAGAGGTAAGCCTCACCCTCGAACAGAAGATGGGCGAGGAAGGATTCTTCGAGAACTATACCACCACCCTACGCGAGCTGAAGAAAGCTGCCGAAGGCTATATGAAAGAGATTGGCGAATCGTTCTTCGATACCCTCGAAGGCGAAGGCTTGAGTGCAGACGATCTGTCGAGTAAGCAGCGAGGTATCGCCAGTTACTTTAACAAGCTCCGTAAAGGCACTTTCGATCCAAGCATTATCACAACAACAGTAAATAATCATCTGGAGAATATCGAGAAGTGGTGCCCCAAAACCCACCCACAGCGCGATGCCGTACTGAACGTGGTTGAGGCATCGCTGTTACAGATACTGAAATGTGCTGTAGAGGCCCAGGAAAAACAATGGAAAATCTTCCAGTCGGCTAATCTCACCCTGCGCCATCTCAACCAGCTACGTCTGTTAAGCAGCATTGAGAAAAAGGTACGCGAGATTAACGAGACTGATAACCGCTTCTTGTTGAGCGACACCCAGCAACTGCTCCACTCGCTCATTGATGGCAGCGACTCGCCTTTTATTTTCGAGAAGATTGGTACCCAACTCAAGCATGTGATGATCGACGAGTTTCAGGACACCTCTACCATCCAGTGGCAAAACTTCAAGGTGCTGCTTTCAGAGACCATGAGTCATGACGATGGCAGTAACCTGATTGTGGGTGATGTAAAACAGAGTATCTATCGTTGGCGCTCAGGCGACTGGCGCTTGCTGAATGGTATTGAGCAGCAATTTAACTCTATGCTAATGGAAATTAAGTCGCTCTCAACCAATTACCGTTCTACGCGTAATGTCATCGATTTCAACAACCAGTTCTTTACCCACGCTGCCAACTTAGAGTATGCATCACTCGAGGAGTTGAACTGCGACGAGCGCGACCAGCTAAAGAAGGCCTATGCCGACGTAACCCAGCAGGTACCAGATGGCAAACCACAAGAAGGCAAGATTACCATCGAGCTGCTGCCAAGCGAAGAGTATCAGGAAGAAGTTCTGGCCCACATGACTGAAAACGTGAGTGAACTCATCAGCCAAGGCGTTAGTCAGAAGGATATCGCCATCCTGGTGCGCTATAACTTCCACATACCCATTATTGCCCAGTATTTTCTGGAGCATCTGCCCTCAGTAAGCATTGTGAGCGATGAGGCATTCCGTCTGGATGCATCGAGTGCTGTATGTCTAATGATTCAGGCCCTGCAACTCCTGCTCACACCCGACGACCAACTTACCAAGGCAGCAATCGTAAAAACCTGGCTCTGCACCGTTCAGGGCAAGGAACTGAGCGATAACGAGTTTATGATAGCAGGTGCCAACCTCGATACCTACCTGCCCGAGGCCTATATAGCTCACTTTGACGAGCTATTAACCCTTCCGCTCTACGAATTGGCTGAGAAGATATACGCTATCTTCGAATTGCATCGCCTAGAGGGGCAGGGTGCCTACCTGTGTGCCTTCTACGACCAGTTGGCTAACTACGTTAACGAGAATACTACTGATATCCAGGCTTTCCTGACAGAGTGGGAAGAATCGCTTTGCAAGAAGACTATCCAAAGCGATGAAACCAATGGTATCCGTCTGATCTCCATCCACAAATCAAAGGGTTTGGAGTTCGACCATGTGATTATTCCCTTCTGCGACTGGCCTTTAGAGAAAACAACTGATAATATTATCTGGTGCCAGCCTAACGAGGCTCCTTTCAACGATCTGCCCATTGTACCTATCGACTATAGTCAGAAGGCGATGTTAGGCACCATCTACGAGGGCGATTACCTGCACGAACACCTGCAGAACATGGTTGACAACCTGAACCTGCTGTACGTAGCCTTTACACGTGCTGCCAAGAGTTTGTATGTGATTGGTAAGCGCGGCGTTAAGAATTCGCGCTCAGCCTTGATAGAGCTCTGTCTGCCTTTAGTGGCTGGCGATATGCCCGATGCCCAGCTGGAAGGCATGGAGAACAATGATGCAGCGATTGTATTCTCGATGGGTTCGTTCTCAGTTGGAGCAACTGAGCAGAAAGAAAAAGCTCCTAGCAAGAACCCCTTCCTGCAGAAGTCAGAGGCTGTACATGTGGCCATCCGCAACTTCGAGAGCAAGGTAAACTTCCGTCAGAGTAATCGTAGTCGCGACTTTATCGAGGGCGACGAGCTGGATCAGCAGCACCGCTATATTCAGGCTGGTAGCGTGTTACACGAAATCTTCTCGACTATACAGACAGAGAAGGATATCCCTGAAGCCCTGCAGCGCTTGCAGTTCGAGGGTATTCTGTACGACGAGGAGATGACTGCCGAAAAGATTACCACCATGCTGCGTAAGCGCTTGGCCGATCCACGTGTAGCCTCGTGGTTCTCACCCCGCTGGACACTCTTTAACGAGTGTACCATTCTCTCTGTAGAAGATGGCGAAGTGAAGGAGCATCGCCCCGACCGTGTGATGACGGATGGCAACGAGTGGATAGTGGTCGACTTTAAGTTCGGCCATCCAAGCCCTGAGTACCATGCCCAGGTGCGCCGTTATATGGACTTATTGCAGTCGATGGGGCACCAAAACATCAAAGGCTATCTGTGGTACGTATATAGCAATCAGATAGAGGAGGTAGAACATTAAACATTAAAGATTAAAGATTAAACATTATATGGGTTCATTCCTTGAACATGTAGCAGAAGACCTGCTTTCCAGATATGGCACCAATCTATCACGAGTAGCTGTGGTGTTCCCTAACAAGCGTGCATCGCTGTTCCTTAACGAGCACCTGGCGCGCCTGGCGCAGAAGCCCCTATGGAGCCCTGCCTATATTACCATCAGCGATTTGTTCCGTTCGCACTCCAAACTGCAGGTGGCCGACCCTATCCTGCTGGTTTGTGAACTGCATCGTGTGTTCACAGCCTGTACAGGTATCGACGAGACGCTCGACCATTTCTATGGTTGGGGGCAGCTGTTGCTTTCCGACTTCGACGATTTGGATAAGAACATGGCACCTGCCGATAAGGTGCTGGCCAACCTACGCGATATACACGAGCTCGACGACACCTCGTACCTCACACCTGAACAGCGCGAGATGATTAAACGCTTTTTCAGCAATTTCTCTGAGGAGCATAACACAGAACTGAAAGAGCGATTCCTTCGCCTGTGGAGCCATATTGGTGAGATTTACCATGCTTACAACCAGCAGTTGGCCGAAAAGCAACTGGCCTACGAGGGTGCCCTCTATCGCCAGGTGGCAACAGACGAGACGTTAGAGTTTGAATACGATACTTATGTGTTTATTGGTTTCAACCTGTTGCAGAAGGTAGAACAAACACTCTTCAGCCGATTGGAGAAGCAGGGCAAGGCCATCTTCTATCAGGATACCGACGAGGTGCCACCACACCACATTAACCTGATTTCGGCTCCTACCGAGAATATCCAGGCACGCTATATCAGCGAGTGGTTGGATGCCGATCGCATTAACGATGGTCGCAAAACAGCCATTGTGCTTTGCAACGAGGGCTTGCTGCAAACAGTTATCCACTGTTTGCCCGAGAATGTTGACAAGATCAATATCACCACAGGTTATCCGCTTGGTCAAACCTCGATAGCGTCGCTCATCAACACGCTTATCAACATGCAGGTGCATGGCTATTCGCTGCGCAAGCAGACCTTTGCACGTAGATGGATTGAGAGCATCAAGCGCCATCCATACGCCACACTGATGCCCGATGATTTTGCCAGTCAGCGTTATACTGATATCCAGCCCTTACTGCATTGGCTCATTAGTCTTACGCAGACCATCGCCACCTCAAAGAGTCCTATCATCGACTCACCACTCGATACTGAGAGCCTGTTCCGTATGTACACCTTGCTTAACAGACTAAGCGGTCTGGTGGATAGTGGCGTGCTGAAAGTGGATGTGATTACGCTGCAACGCCTGGTTGTACAACTGATATCAACCACCTCTATTCCCTTCCATGGCGAACCTGCCGAAGGAATCCAGGTGATGGGTGTGCTCGAAACTCGAAACCTCGACTTCGACCATGTGCTTCTGCTCTCGTGCAACGAGGGTAACATGCCACGTGGCGTTAACGATACCTCGTTTATCCCCTATGCCCTGCGTAAGGCCTACGGACTGACCACAATCGATTACAAGGTATCTATCTACGAGCATTATTTCCATCGTTTGCTGCAACGTGCAAAAGATGTAACCATCCTTTATAACAATGCCACCAGCGATGGTAAAACAGCCGAGATGTCGCGCTTTATGCTGCAACTGATGGTTGAGAACAAGATACCTATCACGTTCCAAACCCTGAAGGCTGGACAAACACCTCAGCTCCATGCGCCTCAGGCCATTAACAAGACACCCGAGGTGATGAGTCAGCTGCAGCGCCGCTTTGCCAAAGATGCAGGCGGCATCAGTCCTACAGCCATCAACACCTATCTGCGCTGCCAACTGCGATTCTTCTATCGTTATGTATGCGAGTTGAAAGAGCCCGACAGCACAGAGGACGATTTGATTGACAACCGTTTATTTGGTAACATCTTCCATAAGGCAGCCCAATTGGTGTACGAGTATCTGGTAGCAACCAAAGCAACCATCACCACGATGGCTATCGACGATTTATTAAAGGAAGAGGTAACGATAGAACGTGTAGTAGATGAGGCCATCAAGCAGGAGTTCTTCCATATCAACGATGCCTCACGTCCATTGCCTCCACTCGATGGCTTGCAGCTTATTAACCGCGAGGTGATTATCAAGTACCTGCGCCAGCTGTTGGAGTGCGATCGCCGTTTGGCGCCCTTCAGCATCCTGGGTCTCGAAAAGCCTGTTAACATCACTTTGAATAATCAGTATATTGCTGGTGTCATCGACCGTTTGGATAGTATTACCGATCCAGAAACAGGACTGGAACGTATCCGTGTGGTAGATTATAAGACAGGTTCGCGCCAGATGAAAGCCATGCCCGATGTGGCAGCCATTTTCTCACAGGAGGCCATCAAGGATCATAGCGATTACTTCCTGCAAACCCTGCTCTATGCCCATATCGTGCGTAGCAAAACACCACAGATGGTGTCGCCATGCCTGCTGTTTATTCAGCATGCAGGTAGCGAGGATTACGACCCTACCCTGAAGATTGGAAAGGAAGCCATCACTGATATAGCAGATTATTCAGATGAGTTTATCACGCTGTTACGTCAACAGCTGGACGATATCTATAATGCCCAGATAGCTTTTGTGCCAACTGACGACCAGCATCGTTGCGAAACATGCCCCTACGCTGCACTCTGTCGAGGGTAATTATCTGTTTTTGTTGTTTGTAAACCAGTTGTGGGTAAAATGGTACATAGCCAAAGCAGCTATTACCAGTACCAAGGCAGCTATCAGTGCGGCTGTAATGTTGCCTTGGAAGATAGCCACACCTGCGCCTACACCCCAAGCGATACCACTCTCCCAGCCTAACAGGAAGGTGCTCTGCGAAGTGCCTCGCTGACAGTGGCGACTCAGTTTGATAAAGAACAGCAGGAAGCGCGAACCTATCAAACCAACGCCCATACCAATAAACAGCGGAGCTGCATACATCACGATAGGCAGATGGCGTGTGATCATCATCAGCAGGGCCACACCCATCAGTATCAAACCTGTTACCACCTCGCTCTTCAACTCAGCATTCTTAAACACAAAGCGCTGCGATAAGATGGCCACAGCAAAGCCCACCATCATCATCGAGTAGAACTGCTCAATCATTACTACCGACAGGATAATACCCACGGCCAAAGTAACCAGTTGCAGGTTTACAAACAGTGGGAATCCATGAGGCAGGAAGAAACGATCCAAGCTAACAGTAGGGATATCATCCTGAGGTGCACGGAAGGGGAAGTTTACCAGCAGCACCAGTACCACCACAGCCATAGCACAAGCCATAGTTGCCAACAGCACATAGTGGAAGCCGGCAATGCGCCCAATGAGCAAACCTGCCATAGGACCCATACTCAGGGCAAATCTCGAGAACCAGGCAGCCGAGTGGTTAGCTTCGGTACGCTGGAACGACTCGCTGGTATCGATAATCAGCGTGCTCGTCAGCACCATCTGGGCCAGTCCGAACACGGCTCCTTGTGCAAAACGCTGCACAAAAACCACCATAGGATTGGCCACACGCATATGCAAACCATCTATATAATACAGGGCTGTAATCAATAGTGCTTCAACCAGCACGGCAAATATGCACACTAAGTTTCTACGATAGTGCTGAACCATATAAGATATGAATGCACCAAGTGCAAACAGTCCTACTCCGAATGCAGCCATAGCAATACCTGCATCCTGAGCCGAGAACTGCTGGGCATCCATCAGCCAGCGGGGCATAGTAGGTACGAGCATATAGACCGTCATAGCCAACAGAAAGTTGGCGATGGCCATCAACCAAAAGTCTTTATGCCACAACCTGATATGTACGGGCGTACTCTGTGAATTCATTCTGGTTTTAATGATTCTTTTATTATTTCGGCTGCAAAATTAGTGATTTTTTATGAGAAATTTGCTATTTTCGAGATTTTAGTGTAATTTTGCGCAAAAATAAGTGCAAAAGTATGACAAACCAACTCAAATACACGCTCATTTTCGTTATTCTCGCCGTTTTTACGGGTTGTAGAAACGATGACGAAGGCAAACTGACTTTCGAGATGCTCGAGTCGGAAAAAACCATACGTCTATCAAACGAAGAGCTATCGCCAGTGTGCAATGTAAGTTTAAAACTGCCCTGCGCCACCAAAGAGAGTGGCGAGGTGGGAAAGAATATTAACGAGGCTGTGGTGTATCGCCTCTTTAACCAGGCCGATATGGGCATGCAAGGTGCCATGGACCAGTTTGCCGAGGCTTACACCATGAGTTATAAAACCAACATGCTGCCTCTCTACAATGCCGATCGTGCCGATACCACCAAACGCTCGTGGTACGAGTTCCATTACATTATCAATGCCACTACCGAGCAAACCTCGAAGCGCACTTTGGCCTATCTGGCCACCATCGACTATAGCGAGGGCCATGCCAACAGCATCCATCAGCTTATCCCGCTTAATTTCAAAGTCGAGACAGGAAAAGAAATCAGGATGAAGGATATTTTTGTGGATGGCTACGAAACCCAGTTGCCACCCGTATTGCTGAAGGCACTCATGGAGAAAACTGAGAGCCAGAACCTTGACCAACTGAAGGAGAAAGGTTATCTGGACCAGGTAGAAATGTACGTACCTGAGAACTTTATTGTGAGCGATAATACCATCACTTTTATTTTCAATCCCTCCGAGATTGCCTCGTTGGAGTTAGGCACTATCGAGTTGGTGCTTACCTATGCCCAGCTTAAGAAATTTGTAAAACCCGCATTTATCAAATCAGTACAATGACAGCAGAGATTATTCAGAAATATTTTCCAGAGCTGAGCGACGAGCAGCGCCAGCAGTTCGACGCCCTCGATGCCCTTTATCGTGATTGGAACACCAAGATTAATGTTATTTCGCGTAAGGATATCGACCAGCTTTACGAGCACCACGTGCTCCACTCACTGGCCATCGCTAAGATGATTAACTTCCGTCCAGGCACACGCATCCTGGATTTTGGTACAGGTGGCGGCTTTCCTGGTGTACCCCTGAGCATTCTGTTTCCAGAGTGCCAGTTTAAGCTGATTGATGGCACAGGCAAGAAGATTCGTGTGGCCCAGGAGGTGTGCAATGCCATTGGCTTGAAGAACTGCCAGCCCACCCATCTGCGTGGCGAGGATGAGAAGGATAAGTACGACTTTATTGTGAGCCGTGCCGTGATGCCCCTCCCCGACCTGGTAAAACTGATGCGTAAGAACATCTCGAAGCAGCAGCAGAATGCCCTGCCCAATGGCGTTATCTGCTTGAAGGGTGGCGATTTGCAGGCCGAGTTGCAGCCCTATCATAAGATTGTAGAAGCCACAGAGATTTCGCAGTTCTTCAGCGAAGAGTGGTTTAAGGAAAAGTACGTTATCTATCTGCCACTATAATGCTACACGTAAAAACCTTCAGTTTTAATCTCCTGCAGGAGAACACCTACGTGGTTTACGACGACACCAACGAGTGTGTGATTATAGACTGTGGCGCCTATTATCAGGAGGAGCGCGATGCGTTGGTAAACTTTATCAACGAGCATCAGCTAAAGCCCGTACATTTGCTATGTACCCATGGCCATTTCGACCATAACTTTGGAATCAACACCGTGTTTGACACGTGGGGATTGAAGCCCGAGATTTCGGCCGACGATGAGTGGCTGATAACAGATATCCCTGGACAGTTCCAGGCGATGGCAGGCATCAAGCTCAACCTGTCATTCCCTGAGCCAGGCCATTACTTTGCCAACGACGAGGTCATCCGTTTTGGCACCCACCAGTTTAAGTTGCTGCGTACCCCAGGCCATACACCAGGTGGTGTTAGCTTCTGGTGCGAAGAAGAGAAGGTGGTGTTTACAGGCGATACCTTGTTCCGTATGAGCATAGGCCGCACCGATTTCGAACGTGGCAGCTATACCGATATCATGCATAGTCTACAGCACGTACTTGCAGCGCTACCTGCCGACACCAAGGTTTATACAGGCCACGGCCCACAATCAACTATAGGCGACGAACAGCAATACAATCCTTATATGAACGCATAAAAAAAAGAGTTGGTGTTTAAACCAACTCTTTTGCTCTTTCTAATGCTATATTGATGTGCGAGCAAATGTTTTCCTCGCCTAACATCTTATCAAATCCGGCCTTATGGAGTACAGCCTGCACTGTTGGGTTCACACCCGAGAGTACTACCTGTATGCCATCATTCTGACTCATGGTACACAGGTTAGTAAGGTTGTGGATACCAGTAGAATCAACGAAAGGCACCTTACGCATACGAATAATGCGCACCTTGGGTCGCTGACCACGCAAGCTGGCCATAATCTCCTCGAACTTATTACCTGCTCCAAAGAAGTAAGGACCGTTAATCTCGTACACTTCTACACCCTCAGGGATAGTCAGGTGCTCCAGGTTACCCATCTGGAAGTCGCTCTGCTCCTCCTCTGGGTCGATCTCATCGCTGATAACCTTCACATCGGTAGTCTCTGCCATACGACGCATGAACAGCAAGCAAGCGCAGATCAGACCAACCTCGATAGCGATAGTCAGGTCGAAGATAACGGTAAGCAGGAAGGTTACACTCAGCACAATCACGTCGCTCTTTGGGTTCTTCATGATCGAAGCGAACGAGCGCCAGCCACTCATGTTATAGCTCACGATAACCAGCACACCAGCCAGACAGGCCATAGGGATATACTGTGCCAGTGGCATGAGGAACAGGAAGATGAGCAGCAGCACGGCTGCATGTACGATACCAGCCACAGGTGTACGTCCACCATTATTAATATTGGTCATGGTACGTGCAATAGCACCTGTAGCGGGGATACCGCCAAATATAGGACTGGCCAGGTTAGCCACACCCTGTGCAATCAATTCGGTATTAGAGTCGTGGCGATCGCCAATCACACCGTCAGCCACAGTGGCTGAAAGCAAAGATTCTATGGCACCCAAAATGGCGATGGTGATAGCTGGCGATACCAGACCCTTAATCACATCCCACGACAAAGCGGGCATTTCAGCATCAGGCAACTGGTTCGAAATACTGAATCTGTCGCCAATGGTTTCTATACTCATTACGCCAGCATACTGCTTCAACAGCAGAGCGGCTACAGTCATGACGATAATTGCAATCAGCGATCCTGGCAGCTTCTTCAGCAGATTGTTGTACTTAGCAACCATAGGCCATGTGGCAATTACAGCTACCGAGCCGATGCCCACAGCAGTGCTCCACCAGTCGATGGTACCAAAGTCGCCGATGTAAGCGCCCCACTTCTCGATAAAATCGCTGGGTACGCTCTCCATGGTTAAACCAAACAAGTCCTTAATCTGTGTGGTAAAGATGGTGAGCGCGATACCGCTGGTAAAACCTACCACAATGGGGTAAGGTATGTATTTGATGATGGTTCCCAGATGCAGCACACCAAACAGAATCAGGAACACACCAGCCATCAGTGTGGCGATGGTCAATCCCTCGAAACCGTACTGCTGAATAATACCATAGATAATAATGATAAACGCACCAGTAGGTCCACCAATCTGTACTTTCGAACCACCCAGCAACGAGATAATCAGTCCGGCTACGATGGCGGTGATGATACCCTTCTCAGGGGTTACACCTGATGCAATACCAAAAGCGATGGCCAGAGGCAGTGCTACGATACCTACGATGATACCGGCCAGCAGGTCGGTGGTAAACTGTTGTTTGTTGTAGTGCCGAAGTGTCGACAAAAGTTTCGGCTTGAATGCAAATGTTGTCATCATCTTCTATTAATCTCTATTAATTCCTTTGTTATCTTGAAAAAACGCGTGCAAAAGTATAAAAAAAACAAATTTTATACAACTTTTGCGCTAACGTATTCTAAAATACTTTATTTTTGTTGCCGAAAATCAAGTCAAATTAATTGTTTTACTTAAAAATTCAAAGCATTATGAAAAAAGTACTTATCGCAGTTGTGGCCTGCATGGCCATGGGTTTCGCATCTTGTGGAAACAAAACTCAGGCTCCTATTGAGGTTACCGACAGTACTACCGTTGAACAAGCCGACGAGGTAGCCGCACTCACCATCACCGCCCTCACAGAGCAGATTGAGGCCAAGGATGCCAACAAGCTCCAGGAGACACTGGCCTCTGTACAGGAACAGGTAAAAGAGTTCGTTACCAAGAATCCTGAGCTCGCCAAGAAGTATGTAACCAAGGTTCAGGAGTTCCTGAAGGCCAATGCCGAGCAGATCAAGGCTTTTGCTGGCGACAATGCCGCTGTAGCTGCTGCTGTTGAAACACTCACTGTTACACCTGCCGAGACATTCGTTAATGGTCTTACCAGTGCTGTAGGTGGTGTTCAGGAGGCTGGTCAAGCAGCTGTAGATCAGACAGTTGATGCTGCCAATGCTGCAGTTGAGGGTGCCAAGAAGGCTGGTCAGGATGCTGTTGACAACACCAAGAAGGCCGCTGAGGATGCCGCTAACGCAGCTAAGGAAGATGCCAAGAAGAAGGCTAACGATGCCATCGACGAAGGCGCCAATAAGCTGAAGAAGGGTCTGGGACTTTAATCCCAAACACACTTACTTCAATGTTAACTCTACTGGGCAGTGATCGCTGCCCAGTATTTGTGTATGTATCCGGGCATCGTCCATGCGCTCACGCAATCGGTCGCTAATCACAAAATAGTCGATACGCCAGCCAGCGTTCTTCTGGCGTGCCTGGAAACGATAGCTCCACCACGAGTAGGTTACCTGCTCAGGATACTTATAGCGGAACGAATCGGTAAAACCACTGGCCAACAGGGTTGAGAACTGCTCGCGCTCCTGATCGGTAAAGCCGGCATTCATACGGTTGGTCTTGGGGTTCTTCAGGTCAATCTCCTGGTGTGCCACATTCAGGTCACCACACAGTATCACAGGTTTCTTGGCATCGAGGCCCTTCAGATAGGCACGAAAGTCGTTCTCCCATGTCATACGATAGTCAAGGCGCTTCAACCCATCCTGCGAGTTTGGTGTGTAGCAGGTTACCAGGTAAAAATCCTCCATCTCCAAAGTAATCACACGGCCCTCGTGGTCGTGCTCATCAATCCCTATGCCATAGGTCACGCTCAATGGGTGGTGCTTGGTAAAGATAGCCGTACCACTGTAGCCTTTCTTTTCGGCATAATTCCAATAGCTCTCATAGCCCTCAAAGGCCAAGTCGAGCTGACCAGCCTGCATTTTTGTTTCCTGCAGACAGAAGAAGTCAGCATCCAACTCACGGAAAGTGTCGCTAAACCCCTTTCCTTCACACGCCCTCAGGCCGTTCACATTCCAACTTATCAGTTTCATATCTATTCTTAAAATCTTTTTTCATATAAACATACGCCACGGCTACCAGGACAAACATGCCCACCAGCACATAGGCCATCAGCTTGAGCACGTACATAAGGCCCAGCATATCAATCTGTCGGCAGGGCACCACCGTTACCATGGTCCAGTCGGTGTACTTCAGCGGTGTATAGAAGAAGTAGCTCTCCTCGCCATTAAACAGATAGCGCTCCTGTGTTTCGTCGCTACTCTGCTCTCCTGCCTTCATCTTGCGTTCCAGCAGGGTTTTCTTACCACTCTTGCTACCCCTTACGTGGTGGAAGAACTGGCCCTCCAATAGCTTTTCTGCCTTGGGGTGCGTGATAAACTTACCATCGTAGTTGATGATGAAACTCTGCGATTTCAGTCCCATCACCTTGGCAGCAAAATTGTTCTGGGCATTATAGGTGCTGTCTGTCTCGTCCAGCTTCCCTGTCAGCCATTCCAGTGAAATATCGGCTCCTAATACAGCCACAGGCTTGCCCTCAGCATCGTGTATGGGCACCATATAGGCCACCAGAGTGGTTGATTTGTCGTAGCCATCGTAGAAGGGATCACTCCACTCGCAGGTATCGCCCTCAATCACACTTCTGAACCAACGGTCGTTCAGGTAGTCAAAATCCTGATCGCCCTTCAAATCCGTCAGTATCTCATCGCGATTCTTGGGGTTACGCCAGGCAAAGGGACAGTATTTCTCACCCTTCTCCGGATAGTAGTTCTTGATAAAGTTCATGCCACAACTATGCACACGATTACCATTACGCACAATACGTGTCATAGCGTCGATTTGGGTCTCAGGTTTGTCGAGCGATTGCTCAATGTAATACACATGGTTCGAAACCTGTACATACACATCCGACAGCACGCGGCGCGTGTACTCATAGTTAATGAGCATACGCATATGAAAGTTCTCTGCATACTGTTTGGTAATACCGTTCAGCGTGTAGTGATAAGAAACAAACCCCACGCACACAGTAATTACCAAGCCACACAACAAGAGTCGGACAGCAATTTTTGCAGGTAACGATTTAATTCTTCCTTTCATAAGCCCAAACTTTTTTTGATTCTCTTTGAGTGCAAGAGAGCTCGCTATAGGGTTAGCAAGCTCTCTTAATGGTATAGCAAAGCCGATTTATGCTTCGGCCTTTGTCTCTGCTTTCTTGGCTGCTGGCTTTTTAGCAGCAGGCTTCTTGGCAGCCTTTGGCTTGGCAGCGGGTTTCTCGGCCTTGGCAGCCTTACCCTTGCAACCCTCCAGCTTCTCCAGCTTGGCCTTGAGTCGGGTAATCTCCTTATCCTTCATCTCAATCTCATCACCCTGGTTCTTAATGGTGGTGAGCAAGCCCTCCAGCTCGTCGTTATCGATATCGAGTGGATAAAGGGCATTTACACGATTGATAAAGTCGCCCAGGATGTTCATATAGTTGGTGAAGGCATCGAATGGTCCGCTGTAGATACCACGATCCAGTCCTACGTTCGAAGGCTTGGTGGTCATGAAACGGAAGTTGTTCGAAGCCTGCAGATAATCCCAGTCCTGATTGATGCGGGGATCGTTGGCGATACGCAGACGATCGGCCACACTGTACAGTTTGTTGAAAGCCTCGCGCTGCATAGCGTTACCCAACCAGCAGCTAACGTCGCGCTCCTCGTCGACCCATGAGAGGGTATCAGGCACATCCAGCTGACTCACGCTCTTACAAGCCTTGCAGATTTCTGTAGGTGTAGAGAAGGTGATACCCTTGGCCTTGGCCTGTGCAGGCAGAGCCTTCAGGAAGTCGAGGATGTTAGAGCTGAGTGGCTGGGCGATACCCAGAGCCGAGAGCTCCATGAAGATATTTACAATCTGCTCCTCTTCGGGCAGACGGGCGATACGATCGATATAGGCATCGGCAAACAGTGGATAGCCATCCCACTCTGAGTTGTTGAATCGCAAAGAAATATCATCGCTCAGTTCGATATCACGCAGCAACAGCTTCAGGTTTGGAGCCAGGTTGCAGTGGTAAACATAGTGTGGACTCTTCCATCCCAGCACGTGCTTAGCACCCTCAGTAAGCATACCCTTGAAGCCCATCGAGGCTACCTGAGCACCGATATCATCGCTATAGATAAGTGACGAGTTACGCAATACGGTAGGCTTCTTGCCAAACAGCTCCTCGATCTTAGCACACTGCTTCTTTACATCCACAGCAAAGCTATCGGGGTTAGCCAGCGACGACAAACCATGGCTGTAAGGTTCGGCCAGGAACTCTACGCAGCCAGTCTCGTTCATAGCCTGCAGCTTTTCGAGCACCTGTGGTGCATGCATCTCCAACTGCTCGATACCAGTACCACTCAGTGAGAAAGCCACCTTGAAGTACTTGCCATGCTCGTTAATCATATCGTGCAGGGCATTGAGTGCGGGCATATAGCTGCGCTCGGCAATGTCGCTGATGCTACGCTCGTTCTCGTAGTCATCATAGTAATAATGATCGGTACCGATATCAAAGAAACGGTAACGCTTCAGATGAATAATCTGATGTATCTCGAAATATAAACAAATTGTTTTCATAACATTTTTAATCTTTAATGTTTAATCTTTAATGTTTAATTATTCCCATCCTAAGGTGCGGAGGTAGAGGGTACGGATCCATGCGCCCACCTTCTCCCATGTAATCTGGTCAACCTCCTTCTTACCCTCATCCTTCAGGTAGTTAAAGAGCGACTCGTTATGACAGATGGAGTAGATGGCATCGGCCAGCGCGTGGATGTCCCAGTAGTCGACCTTGATACAGTTATCAAGAATCTCGGCACAGCCACTCTGCTTTGAGATGATGCTTGGGGTTCCGCACTGCATGGCCTCCAAGGGCGAGATACCGAATGGTTCGCTCACCGAAGGCATGACGTACACATCAGAGTTCTTCAGGCACTCGTACACCTGCTTGCCACGCATAAAGCCAGGGAAGTGGAATCTGTCGGCAATGCCACGCTCGGCAGCCAGATGGATCATAGCGTCCATCATATCGCCTGAGCCAGCCATACAGAAACGCACGTTGCGGGTACGATGCAGCACCATGGTAGCGGCCTCTACAAAGTACTCAGGTCCCTTCTGCATGGTGATACGACCTAAGAAGGTAACCACCTTTTCCTTGCCAGTATGGTCAGGACGTGGAATATCCTGATACTCCTGTGGCAATGGGTACACAGCATTATGAACGGTAAAGCACTTGCGTGGGTCCTGATGATACTGGTTGATAACCGTCTGACGGGTTAATTCGGATACACACATGATACAATCGGCCCAGTCCATACCATTCTTCTCGATGCTGTAAACGGTAGGATTAACCTTACCACGCGAGCGATCGAAGTCGGTAGCATGAACATGGATACACAGAGGTTTGCCACTTACCTGCTTGGCATGGATACCAGCGGGGAAGGTGAGCCAGTCGTGAGCGTGGATAATATCAAACTCCTCCGTGCGGGCCACCTGTCCGGCAATGATCGAGTAGTTATTAATCTCCTCGTGCAGGTTGCCAGGATAACCACCGGCAAACTCCATCGCACCAAGGTCGTTCACGTTCATATAGTTAAAGTCGGCGTAGATATGCTCGCGCAACTTAAAATAGTAATCGGGATCCATGATATTGCCCACGCGCTGCTTCACGTAGTCGTAATCTACATCGCGCCACGCAATGGGCACAGCATTCATGGCAACGATACGGCAGGCATGCTGACTCTCATCGCCAAAGGGGTGAGGCAAGCACAGTACCGTCTCGATATCGCCCTGAGCCTTCAGGCCTTCAGAGATACCATAGTTAGCGGTGGCCAATCCACCGAATACGTGAGGAGGATACTCCCATCCAAACATTAATACCTTCATAGCAGTTCCTCCTTACTTTTGATATGAATACTTTTCCATCAACTTGAGCGTGCGCAGAATCTCGGCCACGTTCATAGCAAACGACATGGCACCACGACCATGGAATGGCGGGTTACCGTCGAAAAGTTCAGAGATGGTACCAATGGCATGATAGTCCATTTCGTCTTCATAGCCCACCATCTGTCGCTCCACAAAGCTCAGGCGTGAGCGCTTGTACAGCTTCAGACAGGCCTCCATATAGAAACCACCCAGCCAAGGCCATGCGGTACCCTGATGGTAAGCATAGTCGCGCTGGGTCTGCGGACCCACATAGATAGGATTATAACCACCACTCTTTGGTGAGAGCGAACGCAATCCCTTTGGTGTCAGCAGCTCGCGGGTACAGATATCCACCACGCTCTTCATCTGCTGCTGGTTCAGTGGCGAGTAGTCGAGGGCTACAGCGAAAATCATATTCGGACGTACGCTCCAGTCCATCATCGTGCCATCCACATAGTCCAGCAGATAGCCGTACTCGTTTACAAAGGTTTCTACGAACGAATCCTTCACCTTGGCAGCCAGTGCTTCAACCTTCTCGGCACCCTTTGCATCACCCTTCTCGCTAGCCATCAGGGCGCAGAATTTCAGGGCGTTATACCACAGGGCGTTAAACTCTACAATGTAGCCTGAACGTGGCACCACGGGCTTACCGTTGGCAGTAGAGTTCATCCACGTTACAGCCTTATCCTTTCCGTTCGAGTAGAGCAAGCCGTTGTCATCCAGTCGCAAGTTAGGATGCTTACCGTCCAGAATGTACTTGATAATCTGGTGCAACAGTTTACCATACATTTCGAAGCACTTGTCGCGCCCCACCTCCTTGGCGTACTGCTGCATGGCCCATACCGCCCACAGTGGCACATCGGGTTGCTCCATCTCGTATATCTTACCACTCAGTGGTTTCTCCTCCATAAAGGCTCGCAGGTCGCGCTCGGCCGTCATCATCACCTTCTCAAAATAGTCAATCTCGCCGATAGCGAGGGTGAGTCCTGGCAGAGCGATAAATGTATCGCGGGCACGGCACTTAAACCAGGGATAACCAGCCAGCAGATAGCGGTCGTGGTTCTTCTCCTTGCGGTGGAACTGGTGTGCAGCTGTTACCAAGCAGTGGTAGAAGTTATCGCGAGGCACACGATCGTTCACCTCGTCGTCGAACAGTTTCTTCATAGCCGTTGGCTTGATAGCCGAGGTAGAGGCTGCAAAGATAATGCTCTCACCCTTCTTGATAGGCAGCTCGAAATAACCAGGCACGTAAAGGTCCTCGTTCGAAGCGTAGCCACGCTCCTGCTCCTTCGGATACTCTATGCCACGATACCAGTCGGGCTGGAAGATAAACTCGTTTTTCTTCGAGAACTGCATGTACAGGTCGGGATAGCCGGCATACATACAGGTCTTAATTCCATTTTCAACTTCGCTGTACTCTCTGCTGGCAGTAGCGTTCTCGTGTGTAAACTGTCGCACGCTGCGGAAAGCAAGGAATGGACGGAAACGTAGTGTAGTAGCTGAGTGTGCATCCACCAAAGTGTAACGAATTAAGATGCGATCCTCATAGTGTTGGAAGATAACTTCCTTTTGCAAAATTACTCCGCCAACGCGATAGGTAGTAGTAGGTACCTTTGTAGCGTCGAACTCGCGGATGTATTTGTGTCCATTAGGACTAAAATTGTTGCCCTGATACTTGTGCAGGCCGAGGTTAAACTCGGCGCCATGCTGGATAACCGTGCAGTCGAGCGACGAAAGCAACACGTGGTTTTCGTCATCCAACTCAGGCACGGGCACTACCAGCAATCCGTGGTACTTTCGCGTATTACAGTCCACCAGTGTAGAGCTGCTATAGGCGCCCGAACGATTGGTTCGGAGGAACTCACGGACCAGACTTTCCTGCAGGTTAGTCATCACGGCCTTTTCTAAACGTAGGTAGCTCATAGTTCCTGTCTAAAGGTATTTATTAGTGAATATTCAAGTTTGATTTTCCAAAGGTAGGCATTTTTATGCAGAGTTCAAAGAAATCAAAATGATATTTAACATTTATTTATGTTTAAAGAAAAAAGGTGCACAATCGTTGCGCACCCTTATTCTTATTCTGGTATCAAGAAATTTACAACTTCTTGTTCAACCGTGATCCTGTACGAACCCACAGGCGTTTTCATCATGCGCCCATCAATGCCCACGATGGCTTTCTTGGCGTACTCCACCTCAATCTCCTTGGTGCGGTAGGGGTGTACGCTACGATGGTTCAGGAATCGGCCTGCCACCAACAGCCACAAACCCTCAATCAGCTGCACCACCTCGGGGTGGTAAACCATGCTCACATCCAGCATGCCGTTATAGGGCACTGCATTAGGTGTTTGACCGTAGCCAGGACCCGATCCTATGCACACCGTCATCACCTTGCGCTCTATCACCTCGCTGTTAATCTTCAGCTTCATCTTATACTCCATACGATGGAACAGCATCACAAACAAACTTACCAGGAACGATAAGGTTTGCGATCCGAACAAACGACGTGTCTGCCGACGCAGATTCATGATGTCGGCAGTAAGTCCGATGTTAATACAATTCAAGAAATAACGGTGACATTTGTCGCCTTTCTTGTTGGTATAGCGAATGCAGCCCAGGTCGATCTTGCGCACACGACGCTTAATCAGCCAATCGATGGTTTGCTCTATCTTATCATCGTCGAAATCCCAGAACTTGGCAAAGTCGTTCAGCACGCCATTGGGTATCACGCCCAAAGCAATCTCGTCGCGTACGGATTTCTCTTCCATCATCAGACAGTTCACGGCATCGTTCAGGGCCGAGTCGCCACCCACGATTACAATGGTTTTGTAGCCGTTCTGTATCATCATTTTCACTAATCGTTCCACGCTGTCGGCTGTCTCGCTCTGTACAAAGTCGTACTGCACCTGACGCTCGTCCAGCACCTTCTGTATCTTCTCCCAACGCTTATGCGAGTTAAAGACACCTGTTTTGGGGCAATAAAGTATAGCCCATCTTGTAGTTTCTACTGCCATCGGAATATATTAAACATTAAATATTAAACATTAAACATTAAACATTAAACATTAAACATTAAGCTTTAGGATTTCTTCTATTTTCTGATCCATGGGGAGGGTGGCATCAATCCAGTGGATGGTAAAGCCACGACGCTCCATGCCGCGGAACCACGTCATCTGTCGCTTGGCAAACTGATGAATGGCTATCTCGAGCTTGCTGAACATCTCATCGTATGTGAGCTGTCCTATAATATATTCTGTCAAGAATTTATACTCCAATCCGTAGTAAATCAAATCCTCGGGTGCAATGCCTTCGTCGAGCAAACGGCGCACTTCGTCGACCATTCCATTTTCCAAACGGGCCTTCAATCGGCGGGTAATCTTTTCACGGCGCAACTCTCTGTCGATATCGATACCGATGATGAGCGAATCCACAGGTGGCAGCTCTCTACGGGGCACTGGGTTCTCGAGATTATACGTCTCAATCTCGATGGCACGGATGGCACGCTGACACGAATCCACATCTGTCTTGTTATGCATGTTCGAGCCCGTTCTGGCCTTCAGCTCCTGCAGCATCTGTGTAAGCTCAGGCAGCGTTTTGCCCTCCAGACTGTCGCGCAGCGCCTGGTTCTGGGGCACAGGCGATAGTTTGTAGCCCTTCAGCACAGCCTCGATATAAAGGCCCGTGCCACCACACAGCACGGGCGTTTTGCCCCTACCCTGTATGTCCTGGTAGGCATCGTAAAAGTCCTGTTGGTATTGAAACAAATTGTATTTGGTACCTGGTTCGCATATATCGATGAGGTGGTAAGGCACCTCGCCGTAGTCGGCGAGGTCCTTACCAGTACCGATATCCATGCGACGATATACCTGGCGCGAATCGGCCGAGATAATCTCACCCCCGATCTTGGCTGCCAGGTGGGCCGCCACGGGTGTTTTACCCGAGGCGGTTGGTCCCAATATCGTTATCATTCTATTCATTAGCACATTATTATATATTCGATTTAGAAGCGAAGCCGGCCTTCAGATCATCGGCTGTCAACTCCGTCAGCTGTTCCTTGTTCAGGTTGCTCATACCGCCCAAACGGTTGGCCTGGGCCTGTATGCTCTTCTCAAACACGTTGCGAGCATAACGGGCATTACCAAAGTTGCGGTCCTTATGGGCCACAGCATACTCAAAGCGTTCCTTCAGATACTGCTCAGCATCGGCCGAGAGGGTGTACTGGTTCTTCTTCATGTACATCTTGAATATCTGAGCCAGCTCGCCACCCGTGTAGTCGGGGAAGTCGATGTAGCGATTAAAGCGCGACTGCAATCCAGGGTTCGAGTCGATAAAACGCTGCATCTCGTTCTTGTAACCAGCCACGATCACCACCAATCTGTCGCGATAGTCCTCCATACGCTTCAGGATGGTAGATATAGCCTCCTGTCCGTAGTCGTTACCGTTGCCCTGTTCAGGTACCAGCGAGTAGGCCTCGTCGATAAACAGCACACCATCCAGCGCCTTCATAATCACGCTGTCGGTCTTGGGTCCTGTCTGTCCCACGTACTGGGCACACAGGCCTGCACGGTCGGTCTCAACGGTATGTCCACGCTTCAGCACACCCAGGTCCTTGTAGATACGACCCACGATACGTGCCACGGTGGTTTTACCCGTACCAGGCGATCCGTAGAACACCAGATGGTAGCTCACCTTAGCCGTTTTCAGTCCCTTTGCCTCGCGCTGCTTTTGCAGCTTCACAAAGTTGGCCAGCGATCGCACCTCGTCCTTCACACTTCCCAAGCCTATCAGCTCGTCAAGCTCCTGATAGGGGTCGCCCTCCAGGGGTTCGTTCACGATCACGCTGTCACGTTTCTCTACCTGTTCCGTCTGGGCTGTCTGGTTCTCATCCTTGTTCTCCTCTTCCTCATCGGGCACGAAAATGCAGATGAGGGCTACCACTACGAAACAGATGATGCTAACACAGCCACACCCTTTCAGGAACTTATTGGCAAACTCTTTAAAATCCATATATTACTTGGTTGCAGCCTTAGCGGCCAATTCCTTTAACTTGTCCTTACCCTTAAAGGCGAATACCCATACCAGGAAACCTGCGATAACCAGCAAGGTAATGCCCAACAGCGGACGGTAGAACAGCCATGCCAGGGCAATCACTATCAGGCTCCACACTACACCCAGGATGGTGCATACCAATCCAACACCCCAGCCGAAAATGCCAGCGATGAATGGTACCACCTTCAGGATAGTCTCCAGGAATCCGAAGATGCCCTTCAATCCGCCAATCACCATCAGGATACCCACAATGCGCAGGGCCCACTTAATAAAGTTGTTACCCTCTTGCTCGGCCTCAATAATCTCGTCGCCACTCTTCTTACCCATCACCAGCGTCTGGAATCGCTTGCCGTTCTTGGCCTTAAAGGGCTTAAAGGTGTCGCCATCTACCACGGCCATCACCGTTACCTTGGCAGGCACCACTTTCTCGAAGGTTACACGCACATCACCCACCTCAGGACTTCCAGGCACACGTCCAAAGTACAGCACGTTGCCAGCCTGGTGTACATACGCCAGATCCTTCTTATTCTGAGCAGCCTCCATGGCTTTGTTAATCGAGTCGTTCACAGCCTGTATCGAGTCCAACTGAGCCTTTACCGAATCAGGCAGCAGGGCCTTGATCGAATCGGGGATGGCAGCTGGTTGCTGGGCCTCAGGTGCAGGCTGATTGTTATTCTTTGGGGCACCGTAGAATCGCTCGTAAGCGGTCTGGGTGTTCTTATCGAATTGCTTCAGCAGATCCTCGGCAATGGCCAGGTCGAGTGCCTCACGCGAAGAAATGGCGTGAATCAGACTCTCGTTCAGCTTATAGGCACCCCACTCTACGTTCTCGGCATACTGCTGGTCATTCTCAACAGTTGTCAGCACCATGTTCTTTTTCTGGTAAGCGGAATCCTTAAACTCAGCACTCTCAACGGGGCGGCTCACCCACTCTTTGGTATAGGTATAGGTGGTAGTAGTTACCTCTTTGCCACCCAACTTGTCTTCGCTCTTTTCCTTAGCATGCTCTACCCACTGGTAGTACTCCACGGTGCGTCGCATGGCAATGGCTGTGGCACCTACGCCAAAATCCTTGTCAATCAGCGAATCCTGCGTGGTGGCCAGTGCCGTACCACAAATCAGTTCGCCCTCCAGCTGGGCATCCTTCTTGGCGGGGTTAGGCATCTCTACATAGGCGCTCCCTGCCTCTTCCAGCATCTTTTCGGTCTTCACTGCACGTCCTTCGTTCCACCAAAGTAATGCAGTACCCAAGCAGAACAGCACAATGCCGCTGCCTATAGCCTTAAACGAATTTCCTACGCGGGTTCCATATCCCGTTGTTCTTACTTCTTGATAAGCCATAATAATAAATAATAGGTTATTGGTATAATGTTTAATGTATAATGTTTAATGTCTAAAAATTCTCCTACTGCCCTGATAGCTCACGTGGCCCTGGTGCTCCAGATAGTCCATCACCAGCTGGGCTGTAATCTTACCGATACCCTTACCTGGGTCCTTACGGTTAGTAGTGCTGATGGCCACCGTATAGCTGTTGGTAATCACCTTGTAGGTCTTTTTCAGGTTCAGCTTCTTACCGTCCTCACCATACAGCACCACCTTTGTCAGGGCCTTGGTAGCAGGGTCAACGGTGTAATCCACCTTCATGCCACCTACATAGGGGAATCCCTGGTTATCGTTGTCGTAGCACTTCTTCATCATGTCAATCAGCTCCTTACCTGTCAGCTGCAGTTCGATAGCCTCGTTCTGGAATGGGTCCAGTCTCAGGGCATCGGCCACGGTAAAGCCACCCACAGGCTTTGTCTCGTAGCGCACACCACCCGGATTCTGGAAACTCAGGTCGGCATGACCCTCCTGTACGTAGGCATCGCACATCATGTTACCCAACTCCTCGTAGCACTCAAATGGTGTGTCCACCTGTGCCAGCACACGATAGAAGGCAGGGTTCTGCGAGAAATAATCCACCAAGGCTCTTACCACCTTATTCTCGTTCTTACCACCGCGAATGGCGATGTTTTCGGCCTGGCGATCCACCACCTTACCATCCTCAAGTGTCAGTGTGGTATGGGTAACACAAGCCAGTCGGTTCTTGTTCTGGGTGATAAACAGGCCATTGTGCATCTCACCACCCTTCAGCTGGGTGTGACTGTGTCCACCTACGATGATATCCACCCAAGGCAGATCCTTCGACACCTTTACATCGCTCTCAAAGCCCAGGTGCGAGAGGAACAGCACCACATCGCACTCCTTGCGCAGAAACTGGTACTGCTGCAATGTCTCCAGAGGGTCGGTAAACTTGATATCAACCGTATTTTTAGGGTGACTCTCGGGGATACCCATCGCACCCAGTGCCACAGCACCTACGATACCCACCTTAATACCGCCGCAATCAAACACCTGGTAAGGCTTTACGTGCATGTTCCACTTGGCATCGGGCTGCACATTGGCACACAGCGTGGGGAAAGCCGACATGCTAACCAGCTTAGCCAAACCCTCCTGTCCGGAGTCGAACTCGTGGTTACCCAGTGTGGTAGCATTAAAACCAATGATATTCATCAGTGCCACCATCGGATAGGCTGGTATCTCGTACATATCGTTCAGGGGTTCGCCCGAACGGTTATCGCCGGCACTCAGCACCAGCAAGTTGGGATACAAGGCACGCAGCGAGTCGGCCACAAAACCCACTCGTGGCATGCACTCTATAGCCGCATGCATATCGTTAGCACTCAGTATGTGTAGCTCTTTCTTTCCGCCGGCCTGAACACACAGTCCTGCCAGCAGCATCATCGATGCCAATACATATTTCTTTTTAAACATAATGTTTAATCTTTTAATCGTTTCTTTAGTACGCTTGCCTAAGCAAGAATGTTTCATGTTTAATCTTTAAACTTCAGTCTGATTTGTGTAAATGCACTCGCGGGCGCATCAAGGTCAATCTCATGTCCCCACACGTCAGTTACTTCCAACTGTTCCAAAAACTTTAAGCTCATCCGCCGTCTGGTCAGATAAGAAATCAATGCGTGGCGTATCTCTGCGCCTTCAAACAACTCGATGGTTGTACGATTCACTTTCAGTTTCATTTCGTTATACGTTCCTTAATGTTTTAATCTTTCAAGCTCAAAGCTTAATGTTTAATGCTTAATCTTTAATGTATCATCGTACGCCGCCTCCTCCGCCGCCGCCCGAGAAGCCGCCTCCGCCGCCTCCCCACGACGAGTGTCCGCCACCACCGCTTGCACGGTGTTCGCGTGCTGCCTTGGCAGCCACGGCACTCGATGTACTACGCTGCAGGGTACTGTAAATCAGTGGCAGCGTCATGTTGTCGGCCATGGTACTGGCCACACGGTCCATATCAAAGTAGGCAGGGTTCACCTGCTTCATTTCCTTAATCACCTTATCGGCTATACCAAACAGCGTGGCATATATCATATAATCCTTCCACAGCTTTACTTCCTTCAGTTCGCGCTCATCCAACAGTGTAAATTCTTTCAGGAATTTTCGCAATCCAAACACCTCATTCACACCCTTATCGTATGGAGGATACTTCGACAGATCCTTCTTGGCGTGCAAGGTAGTGATAAACTGGTCGATAGCACTCTGATGGGTTCTGCTCTTCATATACGATTTCAGCTCCCATGGCTCCAATATTCTGTCGCTGCCTGCCGCATCCTTAAACATCTTGTACAGCTGGCGCATCAGCACAGGCTGCTTGTCAATATCCTTGTAGTCGTGCATCACAAAGTTGGGTTCCATCTTACCCTTCGAGTTAGGTTTTGTCTCAATGGTGATAACGCCCATGCTGATCAATTTCAGGATACAAGCCGACATCAGATTATTATAATCGCTGTTAAAATATTTATAGGCATTTAGTATCTTGTTAGCCTCCTGCAGATTGCCGTTCACTGGCACATCACGATACCACATCAGCCCTTTGTTCAGTTGGCGCTTGGCCCGCCATACACGGTACATCTGCCACACGGCGCCACCAATAACCAACAGGGCTGCTCCGCCGTAAAACAGGATGAACAGCACCCACTCAAAGGGACTCATATCATCCTCGTCGTCCTCATCGTACACGTAGTCGCTGCCCTCAAAGGCCTCGTCCTTCTTGTTCTCAAAGGTGTCGTTCTCCCATACGGTAGGCTCAAACATGCTCTTGGGGAATTTCACCATCAGGTACAATCCAGCCTCGTCGCTCATGGGCTTGGTGGTCTCTGCCATCACAAAGCCGTCCTGCATCCATATCTCACCCTCGAACCTAAAGCCCCACACGCCGCACGAATCCTCGTTAATCACCATCGTACTGTCGGCAGTAGTAATGGCCACGCGGGCATGCTCAGGTTTAGGCGACACAGCGGTATCCAGGAACACGTGGCGGATGGCACACGCATCGGGATAGCCGCGCACCAGTCCAGTCATCACATAGGTGGTGGTGTACGTACGCTCGCCCTCGGCACCCAGGCCCCAGCACAACTCAAAGCCGCGCTTGGTGGTAACAATACCGCATTTGTACTGTTTCCAACTGCGCGTCTGGTTCACGTCCCAATCCGTATATACATATCGGGCGCCCGTTTCGTCGGTCACTGTCAGGTTCTTTACAATGCTTGGCCCCATGTTAGCCAAGCCGATATAGCACTCTGTACCCTCGCTATCAATGGTCATCTGTCGTGTTTCAGTAATCAGGGCGTCGCCATTTTTATAAAGCACCACCCGTATGTCCAGGTCGTGTAACTGCGGACGGGCCAATACCTGTATTACCCCAAGCAGCAAAAGTACGATTGTCAATTTCGCTTTCATTACAAGGTGCAAATTTAAAAAATAGTGCCGAAAGTAGCACCTTTCGACACTAATATTTAACGTTTCTTCCTTTAAACTATGTTAATTGGCTTTAATAAAACATATTTTTATGTATCTTTGCAGGCAAAAATCATACAATCATGGATATTAAAGAATTACTGAACCAGACCGACCATTTTGCAGCCAACACAGGTTGTAGGATAGTAGAGGTAGACGATCAGCATGCTGTAGCCGAGATGACCGTAAACTCCATGCACCTGAATGGCGGCCATGTTTGCCAGGGTGGTGCTTTGTTCACCTTAGCCGACCTTGCCATCGCCGCCTTGATGAACCAGCACGGCGAGCTTACCTTCGGCATCTCCAACAACATCATGTTCGTGGCCAGTGCCTTGGAGGGCGACCATCTTAGGGCCGAAGCCACCTTCGTAGCCGATCACCATAAGATCCCCTCTGTTCAGGTTAGCGTCACCAATCAGGAGGGCAAACTCATCTGTCACGTCACCGGCATGGGCTACCGCAAATCCAAGCCGCTTCCCCCAAAATAAATCATACATAAAACTAATAAAAATGAAAGCAATCATTCTCCTAACAGCATTAACATTATCCATCACCACCTCGGCACAGGATAAAGAGCGCGATGCCATCGTTCAGCACTACATGAGTCTTTCTGCCCAGCTGAAAGCAAGCACGCAGTCAACCATCAAGTCCGATGGTTCGTTCTACTATCCCCATGCAGGCGATAAGTTCCCAACTTTCTCTGATAAAGACATCGATGGCAACACCTGGAACTCCGATAG
This sequence comes from Xylanibacter ruminicola 23, assembly GCF_000025925.1. Classification (NCBI taxonomy): domain Bacteria; kingdom Pseudomonadati; phylum Bacteroidota; class Bacteroidia; order Bacteroidales; family Prevotellaceae; genus Xylanibacter; species Xylanibacter ruminicola. The sequence goes on from NC_014033.1 coordinate 2,018,372, forward strand.
CATCCGTGGTCGTGTAGCCGTATTTAATCTATGGTATTCCGGCTGTAGACCATGCCTTGCTGAGATGCCGATTCTTTCAGAATGGAAGCAGCAGCTACCCGAAGTGTTGTATTTTTCAGCAACATTCCACGATGCTGCCACCACCAAACGAATCACCGACAACCGTCAGTTCAACTGGATCCATCTTGTTGAAGACAAGACCATGATGCCATGGATTGGTTCATTAGGATTTCCACTCACCATCGTAGTCGACAAGCAGGGCATCGTACGTTACGCCGTTCACGGCACATCAGAGCAAAAGCGCGCCGAAATCCTCGACGCCATCAAGTCCGCACTCAAATGACACTCTCCACAATGGTACATTAGTTCATTAGTTCATTTCCAATTCTAAGAGACAAAAGCAGGAGGGCGAGAGAGGGTAACGGGAGGTGGAGACTATATTTATTCTATATTATATATTAAATTTATATATATTATAATATATATAAATTATATAAAGCAATAAGAGCCCACGGATGCGCTACTAAATTTTACAAAATGAACTAATGAACTAATGTACCATTCCAGCCCGCCAGCAGGGCATTTTATGTAGTACGGCAGAATCTGGTGGATAGTTTACGAGTTTTCTGTAAATCCTGCCGAACTTTCTCTTAGATAGTAAAGTGGTATTTTTAAGATAGTATATATAAGGCTCCTTACAATCAAGATTATTTCTTTACATTTTAACACTTCAGAAAAACTCAAGGAATAACTTTAAAAAGTTTTGGTGCGCATCGATTTTATTTGTACCTTTGCAGTGCAATTAGGAAATAATGCAACGTCAAAAAGAAACAAAGTGCACACGTGGATTGAGACACACAAGAGATTAAGTAACATTAGTATTAACCATTAAAATTAAAAAGTATTAGAGTATGGCAAAGATTTTTTATGAGTTGCGACAGAAAAAGAACAACAAGTCGCAGTATTTTGGCAAGTGGTTCGCCCACAGTAAGAGTATTGAAACCCTGAACACCCGCAAGCTGGCAAAGCACATCAGTGAGCACGGTAGTGTTTATACGCAGGATGTAGTATTTGGTGTGCTGTAGAAGTTCCGTAGCTGTCTGGTGGAGATGCTGCTGGAGAGCAAGCGAGTAAACATCTCGAGTCATGAGTTCCTGAAGAAGGCCGAGTTTGTGATTTCCTTAGGGTTTTCCCTATCCACAAAGGATTTTTACTATATTTTTTAAATAGGCCGTTTTTTGTGATTCTAGTCAACAATATCAGCCTAATTCGGTATTTTCTGCAAAACTTTTGCTTGGTTTAAAGTTTTCGCCTTACCTTTGCAGTGCATTTAGAATCAAAACAGGCGGTCCTTTGGGAGACCAAATGTATATGTTTAATATTAAAAAGAAAAGAAAATGAAAAAGATTTTTATGACACTCGCAGCAGTGTGTGTAGCTGCAACAATGAATGCACAGGTTTACGTAGGTGGTGGTCTTGGTCTGGCTTCTACATCTCAGGATGGCGATACCAACACTAAGCTCAAGCTCATGCCTGAGATTGGTTACAACATCAACGATAGCTGGGCTATTGGTGTAGCTTTCGGATATGCCGAGAACGAGCAGAAGGTAAAAGCTGGCAATCTCACTGTATCAGCCAAGGACAAGGTATTCCAGATTAATCCTTACGCCCGTTACACCTTTGCTAAGTTTGATAAGGTAAACCTGTTCCTGGATGGTGGTTTAGATTATATCCACGAGGATCCCGCTGTAGGTAACAAGGTAAACACCTTCGGTCTGGGCATCAAGCCAGGTATTGCAGTTAACCTCAACGATAAGCTCAGCTTTGTAGCTCACGCTGGTTTCCTGGGCTGGCAGAGCGAGAAGGAGGATGTAGATGGCGCCAAGGCTGCTAACACCTTTGGTTTCGACCTCGATGGATCTAACCTAAGCTTCGGTGTTTACTACAACTTCTAATAGTAAAACCTTAGTTTATATAAATCAAAAAAAGATGGCTGCATCATTCCGGTGCAGCCATCATTGTTTGTGTATTTAGAAGTTCTTGCGGACGCCTTGCCACTCGGGGAATTTGAGCTTGAGGTACTCATCGTCGAGGAAGAGGGCCGACTGTCCTACCTGGCCTTTGAGCTGCCAGTCGAGCCATTTTACAACGGCCTTGGCATAGTTGCCACCGTGAGCCTCGTAATAGGTACCACTGTGGCCATCCTTTGAGTTGAGCATCACTACAGGAATATCGTCGGCAATACGCTCGTAATCCTTCTGGGCGTTGGCATAAGCGATATCGGCTGGACCACCAATCATATAGAACATAGGGGTGTGCAGATTCTTAAGGCACTCTTTGGTGGCGCCCATCATCTCCATATCGCCAATACCGGTGTTGAGCATCACGCAGGTGCGGATACGGGGATCGTAGGCGATGGCAAGCACCTGGGCACCACCACACGACTGACCCATGGCGGCTACACGCTGCAGATCCAAGCAGTGGTAATACTCGGAACCAGCGGCGGCATTCTGCTCGGTGAGCCAATCGAGCACCTCGAGCAGCATCTTAGGATAGGTACTGAACTGAGGAGCAGCGGGCTGCTTAGCGGTTTTCTTAGCCTTCTTGGTGGCCTGGGCCATCATCTTGGCCTGCTCTTCCTGCTGGGCCTTGATCTCCTCAGGTGTAAGGGGCTGAATCTTCTCGCCATTGGCCATCACAACCTCGGCCTTGGTGGCAGGATAGGCCGACTTGAGCACACCACGCCACTGAGCCATGACATCGGCCTCGTCGTAAGGACCGATAGCAGCAGCTACGTAACCATACGAGGCTACCTCGCTGAGCAGCAGGCGCATCTCTACATTATTATTAAAGCAGGCGCCGTTGGCATAAACGATAACGGGCAGGGCGCCTTTCTGGGCCACCACCTGCTGCAGGTTCTGAGGGCGATAAACGGTGAAGCCTGGGCAAGAGGCATCGCCTACCACCTCGGACTTAAAGGGGCCTGTACCACCCTCTTCTACAATCTGTTTCTGAACTGTCTGGGCATTAACCAGCCCGGTACTTGCTGCGAACAGCATAGCTGATAATAGTAACTTTTTCATTTTTACGTTAGGTTTACTGTAATAATACGTTATTTTACGATGGCAAAGGTACACAAAAAAAGCCACCCGACAAAATCGAGTGGCTTAAAATATGTCAAACTAAGATTTGATCTTATTTGAGCTCAGCGAGGTACTTAATAGTACGAACCATCTGAGAAGTGTAAGAGTTCTCGTTGTCGTACCAAGAAACAACCTGTACGAGTGAGTTGCCGTCCTCCATCTTGCTTACCATTGTCTGGTTAGCGTCGAAGAGTGAACCGAACTTCATACCGATGATGTCGCTTGAAACGAGCTTCTCCTCAGTGTAACCGAAGCTCTCGTTAGCAGCAGCCTTCATGGCAGCGTTAATGCTCTCAACAGTTACATCACCCTTAACAACAGCGTGCAGGATAGTTGTAGAACCAGTTGGAGTTGGAACGCGCTGAGCAGCACCGATGAGCTTACCGTTGAGCTCAGGAATTACGAGACCGATAGCCTTAGCAGCACCAGTTGAGTTAGGAACGATGTTCTGAGCACCAGCACGAGCACGCTGAACATCACCCTTGCGCTGAGGACCGTCGAGAATCATCTGGTCACCTGTGTAAGCGTGAACAGTTGTCATGATACCGCTCTGGATTGGAGCGAGGTCGTTCAGAGCCTTTGTCATAGGAGCCAGGCAGTTTGTTGTACAAGAAGCAGCGCTGATAACAGTGTCAGCAGGAGTCAGAGTCTTGTGGTTTACATTGTAAACGATAGTAGGCAGATCGTTACCAGCAGGAGCAGAGATAACAACCTTCTTAGCACCAGCAGTGAGGTGAGCAGAAGCCTTCTCCTTAGATGTGTAGAAACCTGTGCACTCCAGAACAACGTCTACATCCAGCTTACCCCAAGGGAGCTCAGCAGCGTTAGGAATAGCATAGATAGTGATCTTCTGACCATCAACAACGATGTAATCCTCACCAGCCTCTACAGTGTGCTTGTTCTCACCAATCTTGCCACAGAAACCACCCTGAGCGGTATCGTACTTCAGCAGGTGAGCGAGCATCTTAGGACTTGTCAAGTCGTTGATTGCTACTACTTCATAACCTTCAGCCTCGAACATCTGACGGAATGCGAGACGACCAATACGGCCAAAACCGTTAATTGCTACTTTTGTCATTTTCTTAATTATTTAAATGGGTTATACCTATTATTACTAACTTTTTTAGCTCGAAAAACGAACTTTTTTTTATTTTCGGATGCAAAGTTACAAAATTATTCCTATATTTGCAGCATAAATCACTTAAAAATAAAGTGAAAAGTGAAAACTGAAAAGTAAAAAGTATAAAAATCGGCGGCAAAAAACCAATGATTGCAAAATACAGATTACAATTCATACATTAATATATTAAACATTAAACATTAAACATTTAAAGCTTATGGGATTTATTAAAGAATTCAAGGAGTTTGCCGTTAAGGGCAATGTGATGGACATGGCAGTGGGTGTTATCATTGGCGGTGCCTTTGGTAAGATTGTAAGCTCGCTGGTTGACGATGTGCTGATGCCTGTTGTAGGTATGGTTACTGGCAATGTAGATTTTACCAGCCTGGCTTTCCAGATTGGCGAAGGCGAGGGTGCAGCTGTGCTGAAGTATGGTACGTTTATACAGAACGTGGTAGATTTTGTGATCGTGGCATTCTGTATCTTCCTGATGCTGAAGGGCATTAACAAGCTGAACCGCAAGAAGGAAGAGCCTGCTCCAGAGCCCGAGGCTCCTAAGGGTCCCACCCAGGAAGAGCTGCTGGCTGAGATCAGAGATCTGCTGAAAAATAAATAAACAATAAAAAAGCCCCGCCGATTGGCGGGGTTTTTATTTTACTTAAACTTATACGGCAGGTCGCCCTTGGCCCAGTTGGTGCCATCGCCCCAGCCGGGGTTCTGCTCGAGCACACCCTCCGACAGGGTTACCTGATCCTCAGGAATCTTGAAGAATCCACCACCCGTTTCGTTATAACGCTGCATAAAATCGTTGGTAAAGGCATACTCGCCAGGAATACCCTGGTTGGTAATCTTGTTGCCTACCTGATTCTTAACCTTCTCGGCCACATCGCCCCAACGGCGCAGGTCGTTCCAGCGCAGAGCCTCGAAACACAACTCGTAGCGGCGCTCCTTTTTAAGGGCAGCCAGACTGTAGGTGATATCGTTCAAGCCGGCACGCTGGCGAACGGCATTCAGTCCGCTCTTGCCATTGAGCACAGCCTTACCATCGGTAAGCTCGGAGTGCATGAGCAGCACATCGGCAAAGCGCAGCCATACCAGCGACTGAGTAAGACCCGACTGGCGGTTGTTCTCAGAGCCATAGTAGTAAGCATAGCTAAGGTAGCGGCTGCTGTGATCCTCACTATAGGCCTCGCAACCTATGTACTTCTTAGCCAGCAGGTTGGTGTTCTCTACCTCCTTGGCGGGATCGCCCTTGTACTTAGGAATCTCGACGGCACGATCGCAGATAGAACCCACACGGCGATAGTCGCCCTGATAGTCGGGATCGGCAGCCCAATCGGTCCACAGTTTTTCGCACACAGGACCGTTAGAATAACCCTGAACTGAGAATGGGAAGGCATCAACAGTGGTCTTGCGCAGGCCGTAGAACTCAACAATACGGTTGTGGCGCAACTGCGAGTCGGCACTCCAACCGGCCTTGTTACTCATCTTAACGGCAAACATGTTCTCCATATTCTCGTCGGTAACCCAATTCAAACCGTTGTCGAGGGCATAAGGATAATCCTTGGCGGTATAGGGGTTGGTGTAAGGCCACAGGTTGCGCTGATCGCTAACCAGGCCAAAGCCAGAGTTCTGGATACAATCCTCGAGCCACGAGGCTACCTGAGCCTTTGAGATGCTACCACCCTCGGCCAAAGGCAGCTCGCTCTTGTTATAGAAGCCTGTATAGAACAGCCATACACGGGCCATCAAACCCTCGGCAGCCCATTTTGAGGCACGCCCCTCGCCAAAGGCGGGATACTTGGTTGAAGGACCATTCTCGATAGCAGCCTTGAGGTCGCTACCAATCTGGGCATACACCTCGTCGGCCGTGGCGCGTGGCAGGTTCTGCGGATCGGTGCTGAGAACCAGGGGCACACCATTAAACACCTGAGCGAGGTTGAAATAATAGAATGCACGCAGGAAGTAGATTTCGCACAGCAACTGCTTTTTCTTATCGGGCGAGCTCCACTCGGTAACGTTGTCGATGGTTTCGAGCGCGTTGTTGGCACGGTTGATACCTGCATAGCGCTGCTTCCAAAGGGGTTTCATCCAATCCACATAGGCATTCATGAGGCGATCGACACCCTGAGCGCCAATGTTACTCTGACTACCACCACCCAAGCGGTCGTCGCCAGCGATATCGAATATAAAGAAGGGGTCTTCCTCGGGGTCGGCCAGGTTGCGGTTCATAACAGAGTAGATACCATTTACCATCTGCACGGCATCGGTCTCGTTAACAGGGAAGTTCGAGGTATCCTTCATCGTAAGGTTCTCGGTATCCAGGAAATCGTCGCAGGAGCAAGCCAGCACGATGGCTGCTACTGCAATGCCAAAATTACATAATTTAAGCATCAAAGATCTATAGTGTTTCATAATTACCATGTGTTTAGAAGTTTATATTCAGTCCTACCTGCCATGAGCGAGCCGATGGATAGTAACCACAGTCGATACCCGAAGCCCAGCTGGTGCCATTGCCGAAACCTACCTCAGGATCCATACCCGAGTAGCCGGTAAAGCAGAAGTAATTGCTGAGGGCCACGTAGAGGCGGCACTTCTGCACGGGCAGCTTGTTGTAGAGCTTCTTAAAGTCGTAGCCAAAGGCAATGCGAGAGATCTTGAAGAAGTCGGCATCCTCTACCCAAACCTTCGAGATTTCGCTCATGTTCACGTTCTTACCATCGGAGAAGCGTGGATACTTGTTGGTGCTACCCTCGCCTGTCCAGTACTTGGTGTAAACATCGGTACAATAGTTATCATCGGGGTGATCGGAGAACTGACGATAGCTCTTGGCCACCTGCTGACCGAACGAGCCGTAGCCATTCAGAGCCAGGTCGAAGCCCTTATAAGCCAGGTTGATGTTAAGACCTACGGTAAAGTCGGGGTTAGGATCACCAATCATGGTCTTGTCGGCATCGCCGGTATCAATCTTACCATTGCCGTTCACATCCACGAACTTCACGTCGCCAGGCTGCAGCGATTCGCCCTGCAGCGAGTTCTTCTTATCGCCACTACAGTTACGGTTGATGTAATCCTGCAGGTCGGCCTCGTTCTGGATGATACCTTCCATGGCATAGCCCCAGAAGTAGCCGATAGGATAACCTACCTGCAAGCGATACAGCTCGGCCGTGTTCTGGGCGATGGCATTAGAACCACCATGGATGATACCCTCGGAGTTAGCCAATCGGGTAACCTCGTTCTTGTTATGCGAGAAGTTGAAGGTTACGCCATATACAAAGTCCTTACCCACCTTATCGTTCCAGGTGAGCTGCACCTCGTAACCCTTGTTCTGGATATCGCCACCGTTCACATAAGGCGCACCTGTACCGTACGACAGCAGCATGGGCGCACGTACCAGCCAGTCCTTGGTGGTTTTGTTATACCAGTCGAAGGCCACGCCCAGACGATTGTTCAGGAATCGGGCATCGAAACCAAGGTCTAACTGCTCAGAGGTTTCCCACTTTACATCCTTGTTAGGCAGGATGTTAGGATAAGCACCGATGCCTGGATTATCCTTGCTCTCGAAATAGTAAGGATCGTCGAACGCGATGGTACCTACATACTGGAAGTTAGAGATGTTACAGTTACCATTCTGACCCCAGCTGGCACGAATCTTCAGGAAGTCAAGCCACGACTTGGTCTTCTCCATAAACGCCTCGTTGCTGATAACCCAACCAGCGCTGACTGATGGGAAATAACCCCAGCGCTTGCCACGGGCAAAGTTGGATGAACCATCGGCACGCAGCACGAGCGAGAGCAGATAGGTCTCGTCGTAGTTATAGTTGATACGACCGAAGAACGACGACAGGGCACCCTGATCCTCGGGGCTACCACCTATCGAGGTGTAGGCAGGGTCAACCACATTGGCGTTGATGATATAGGCATGATCGAACGAGCCTGGGAACAGCGAGTTACTGTTAGTAACGTTGACACTGCTGCCATAGCCCCACTTCTCGATACTCTGACCCAGCAGGGCGTCGATATTATGCAGGCCGAACGACTTAACGTAGTTGATAGTGTTCTCTAACGACCAGCGGATGCTGTACGACTGGTTCTGACTCACGTCGTCGTTAGGATTCGACTTCTTGGTGCTGAGCTCGTAAACAGGCTTGTAGCTGCGGCCCTCGCGATGGCGATACAGCCAACCGGCACTGGCGCGATAGGTAAGATCCTTGATGGGCGAGAACTCGAGGAAGAAGTTGCTCTGCAGGCGCCAGCCCTTGGTATAGCCGTAGCCCTCGTCGTACTTCATCTGAGCCAACGGGTTGGCCATCTCGGCACTGAAATCCCAGCCATCGGCCACAATATCCTTGTACTCGTAGAAGCTGCCATCCTCGTTGTAAGCAGGCAGCAGCGGACTCATGGCCAGCAGGTTACGGATGCTGTTACCATAGATACCACCAATGCTTACACCTTTCTTATTAGTAGCCGAGAAGGTGATATTCTCGCCGAACTTGAGCACGTCGCGACCCTTTTTGCGGATGAGCGAGTAATCGGAGTTAAGGCGAACGGTATAGCGATCGTACTTAGGATCGGCAGGATAGCCGATGGTACCCGTCTGGTGATACTTACTGAAACCTAACGAGAAGCGCGACACATCGCTACCACCAATGATATTTACTGAGGCATTGTGCATGGGCGCATCGTGGATGGTTGTCTCCTCCAGCCAGTTGGTGCCATTCCAAGTGCCATTCATAATCTGTGCGTACTGCTTGGGAATCAGCTTGGCCCAGTCGTAGGTGCTCACACCCTGTATCTGATAGGCCTTATCGTTAATCTCCATATACTGCTTGGCATTCAGCGGGGTAACATCATTGGTATTAGGATTCTGCCATCCCATATAACCATCGAAGGTTACCTGCACCTTGCCACTCTTACCCTTCTTGGTGGTTACCAGAATAACACCGTTTGAGGCACGGGCACCATAGATGGCACTCGAAGCAGCATCCTTGAGCACGTCGATACTCTCGATATCGTTTGGCGACAGGTCGGTGATAGATCCACCAGGCACGCCATCGATGACATACAGCGGGGTGTTACTACCGGCTGTACCCATACCACGGATAACCACCTTGTAGCTCTCGCCTGGCTGACCAGAGTTCATCACGATGTTCATACCGGCAGCCTGACTCTGCAGGGCACCAAAGGCATCAACGGCATTGATGGCTGCGATATTGTCAGAGGTTACATGTACGGTTGAACCTGTAACCAGCTTTTTGCGCTGGGTACCATAACCCACTACCACCACATCGTTGAGCACCTCGGAATCCTCTTCCAAAGTAACATTCACGCTCTTGCCGGCGGTAGGTTTAACAGTTACATTCTTGTAACCCACAAAAGAGATACGGATACTTGCACCCCTGGCAACAGTAATGCTGAAGGAACCATCGGCTCCTGTAAGCGTTCCATTACTCTGTGTGCCTAACTCAATGACACTGGCGCCTATGACAGGTTCGCCACTGGTGTCGAGAACCACACCCTTTACCTGCACAGTAGGCTTAGCCTGAGTAACAACCTGACTAGCTCGCGCCTGAGCCACGGGCATGGTTGAACCCATAACCAACATTCCTGCACAAACAGCAGAAAGGATCTTTGAATAGTTGTACATAATGATAATAATTAATTAGTAATATAACCGGTAATTGGTTTCTAGTTCCATGTTATATCAACCCTATGTTTATGGCTAGGATTGATTAATTCAGCATGTTTGATTTTTAACGTCGCAAATATACGATATATATCTGATAGTTGCAAGTAATTTAAGGATTTTAACAAAAAAGCCCTGCCTTGCGGCAGAGCTTTTAATGTGATGATGTTTACTCCCACTCGATGGTTGCGGGTGGTTTCGACGAGATATCGTAGCAAACGCGGTTTACGCCACGTACCTTATTAATAATCTCGTTACTTACCTTAGCCATGAAGTCGTAAGGCAGATGTGCCCAGTCGGCTGTCATTGCATCGGTACTGGTTACAGCACGCAGGGCTACGGGATGCTCGTAGGTACGCTCATCGCCCATCACACCTACACTGCGAACAGTAGAAAGCAGGATGGCACCTGCCTGCCAGATCTGATCGTAGAGCGAAACCTCGATCTCGCCATCCTTCATATCGGCAGGGATACCGGCAGCCAGCACCTTGCGGGCCTCTTCGCCACTCAGCTTTACCTTGTAATCGCGCAGACCGCGGATATAGATATCGTCGGCATCCTGCAGGATACGTACCTTCTCAGGAGTGATATCGCCCAGGATACGAACAGCCAAGCCAGGACCAGGGAAGGGGTGACGGGTAATCAAGTGTTCGGGCATGCCCAACTGGCGACCTACACGACGAACCTCGTCCTTGAACAACCACTGCAGGGGCTCGCAAAGCTGCAAGTGCATTTCCTTAGGCAGACCGCCTACGTTGTGGTGGCTCTTAATCACCTTACCTGTAATATTCAAGCTCTCGATACGGTCGGGGTAGATAGTACCCTGAGCCAGCCACTTGGCATCGGTAATCTTCTTAGCCTCGGCATTGAACACCTCGACAAAGTCGCGACCGATAATCTTACGCTTCTGCTCAGGATCGGTAACACCAGCCAGATCGGCAAAGAACTTAGCGCTGGCATCAACACCAATCACGTTCAGGCCCAGCACCTTGTAGTCGTCCATTACCTGGTTGAACTCGTTCTTACGCAGCATACCATGATCTACAAAGATACAGGTAAGGCGATTGCCGATAGCCTTGTTGAGCAGTACAGCAGCAACAGATGAATCGACACCACCTGAGAGGCCGAGAATCACACGGTCGTCGCCCAGCTGAGCCTTGAGCTCAGCTACTGTAGAATCGACGAACGAAGCGGCACTCCACTCCTGCTTACTGCCACAGATATCAACTACGAAGTTCTTCAGGAGCTGTGTGCCCTGCAGGGTGTGGAACACCTCGGGGTGGAACTGTACAGCCCATACGCCATCGCGCCAGAATGCAGCGTTCTTAACGTCCTTAGTAGAACCAATAACCTCGAAACCCTCGGGGATTGAGGTGATGGTGTCGCCATGGCTCATCCATACCTGTGAGTGCTGCTCGAAACCTTTGAACAGGGGATTCGTGGTGTCGACAGTCTCAAGGTTGGCACGTCCATACTCGCGAGAGTCGGCCTTTTCGACCTTACCACCCAGGGTGTGACTGATGAACTGAGCACCATAGCAGATACCCAGCACTGGCACACGACCTACAAACTGCAACAGGTCGACCTTGAAAGCCTCAGGATCGTGTACCGAGTAGGGCGAACCACTCAGAATTACACCAATCACCGAGGGATCGTCCTTCGGAAATTTGTTGTAGGGCATAATCTCGCAGAAGGTGTCCAGCTCGCGCACACGGCGGCCGATAAGCTGCGTGGTTTGCGAACCGAAATCGAGAATAATAATCTTCTGTGTCATAGATATAATTTACAATTTGACAATTTACAATTTACTATTGATAAACGCTTCGGCTTGATCGAGGGTGTCGAGTTTGCCTACGTCCATCAACCTCAGATCCTTGGCCTCGTAACCACGAATCAGATGGGTGCCACAGGCCTTGAGATAAAAGTCCATAATGGGGAAGCGATCGGGCCACTCATCCAACAATGGCACGAGTGATGGGTGGAACACGTGAATGCCCGAAAAAGCGAGCTTTCGCAATTGACCATTCTTGCCTTGCAAGCCAGCAGAGCTGGAGCGGACCATTGACCATTGACCATTAGAGATGGGGCCTTTGAGAGCGCCGGTTTCGATGTTGGTCCAGCCATGCAGGCGCATCTCGTCATCGAACATCAGATAACGCTTGGTCTGGCGCTCGCTGACTACCAGCAAGGGGGCACCCATGGGCAGCGCCTCGAGGTCGAGATTGCTCAGGATATCCACATTATGAATCAGGATGGGCTCATTGGCATCAAACAAAGGCAGCGCCTTCTTGATGCCACCACCTGTTTCGAGCAGCGCACTGGTTTCGTCGCTGATACGGATATCCAAACCAAAGTTATGATTTTCCTCAAGATAGGTTACAATCTGATCGGCAAAGTGGTGAACATTTACCACAATGCGCTCATAACCAGAGGATTTAAGTTTTTGTATTACATGCCAAATGAGCGGCTGCCCCCCTACCCTCACCAGTGCCTTAGGCATGGTGTCGGTTAGTGGCTTGAGACGAGTGCCAAGCCCTGCGGCAAATATCATCGCTTGCTTCATTCGGCGCACTATGCTTTATTTGGGGTGCAAAGGTAGCACTTTTTTGGGAGATAAAAAAGAAATTGCCCCAAAAAATTTTGGAGCAATTCTGTTAATAAGTTAGTTAGAACATACGTGGGCCTCCGAAGCCGCCGCCACCACGACGACCGCCGCCGAAGCCACCACCACCTGGGCGACCACCGCCAGGACCACCAAAGCCACCACGACCAGGACCACCAGGGCCACCAAAGCCACCCTGACGACCAGCCTTACCACCAAACAGGTTCAAACGATAGATGACGTGAACCATGCCATAGCTGGTAACGGCATTGTACTGGGTATCGTTACGCATCATAGCTGTGACTGTGCTCGACAATGTGCTCTGCTGGTGCAGGATGTCGTACAGCTGCAGCGAGATGGTAAGGGGCTTACCCTTGAGGAAGCTCTGCGAGAGCTGGGCATTCCAGATAAGCTCGTTGGTGTTCATCGAGGCATCGTAGTAACCACGACGGCTCTGCATGTTCAGGTTGGTAGTAAGCGATGTGCCCCAAGGAGCTGTTACGCCCACCATACCTCCGTAGGTAAACTGCCAGGTATCAAGGTTATTACTGGTTTGCAACTCGCTACGGTTGCGGTTGTAGTTGAGCGATCCGTTGAGCTCGATCTCCAACCAATCGTTACGATAGCTGAAAGCCAGGCGCTCCATGATGGTCTGCGACTTAGTAACAGCCTTGGCATCGCTCACACCATCATTAACAAAACCTACGTTGTGGTTGTATCCAAAGTTAGTAAATGTATTCACGTTAAAGTAACCAGCCGAGTCGATGGCTGTGTTGAACATAAAGCCAACGTTGGCATTCCAGTTACCATTGATATTCTCAGGACGAGTCATACGTGCACCACCATCCAACAGGGTAACCTTGTTGGCGATAGAGTTAGCGGTGGTAGAGAAGTTTACGAATGTCATCACAGCACGCTGGTGCTTCTGGAAGTAATCGTTGTAGAACAGCTGGAAGTTCTGACGGAACGAAGGCTTCAAGCCAGGGTTACCTCGTGTAATGTTCAAGGGGTCGCTGTTATCTACGATATCCAGCAGATCGCTCATAGAGGGCTGCGAGGTGTTGGCACGATAGGTGAAGCGCAACTGACCAGTCTGCGACTTCTTCCAACGGAAGTCCATGGTAGGTGCAAAGTTGGTAACAGTGCGGGTGGTATCGGCATGGATACCCTTGTAGTCCTGAATAAAGTGCGACTTCTGAGGCACCATCTGCACACCAATATTAAAGGTATATGAGTTGCGAACGATACGCAGCATCAACTCAGCGGTGTGGATGTAGTTCTGATACTCAGAGTAGCGGCTCTGGCTATCATCGCGATAAGGATCGAGCGAAGTGATACGACCAAACTGGCCCAGATACTCATCCCATGAGCGATAACCACCATTCCATGCAGCAACGGGATCAACCTTACTGAAATCATAGGTACCACGATCGCTCTTCTGGAAACGGTACTGGTACTGATAGCTGAACTGCAAGTAAGTGCGAGGCAGAATAGGCTCGCTATAAGTAATGCGTGCGCTATAGTTCCAGTTCTTGGTTGGGGTGATAGAATAACGATTGGTAATGGTGGTTGAATCGACAATTCCTAAGGTGTAATAGTTAATCAGGCTGTTTGAAGCCGATTTGCTGGTGCCGTCGCTCCAACCTGCATTCAGCTGTACAGTGATGTTACGACCTGTATTGCTGAGACGACGGTTGAACTGCAACATACCACTTACATTCTTTGAATCGCTATACGATACGCTGTTCTGCGTACGGTTGTTCTTCAGGAAATCCTTCAGCTCATCCAACTGGTCGAGCGGACTAGTGATACGCTTATTGTCGAAAGGATTGGCAGTAAAGGTAGCCTCGGCACCCTCGTTATCGCCATCCTGAGAGTTATAACGGAAGTTTGGGCGGAACATGATGTTGGTCATCGAGTCGGGGGTCCACTCCAAACGCATCTGGGCATTCCAGTTGTTAGAACGGGTATAGTTCTGTGTAAGACTGTTACCATACTGCGAGTTGGTAGCACCATACATAGTCATGCTGGTAACCTTTGAGAGGGCATCGCCATCGCTGTGGTTCCAACGTACACTACCATCCAGAACCAGCTTACCTGTATTCTCGTAGTTCAGGTTGATACCAGTCATCTTATTAGCTGTAAGACCCTGGCGACCACCGCCAAAACGGCCACCACCGCCACCACCGGGGAATCCCATATCGTTGGTGTTGTTGGCATTGGTCATCAGGAACACCTTCATATCGCTATTCATGATACCACCGAAGATACGGCCTGCATAACGGTTCTTAGTACCTGCGGCAAGGTCGGCATTCATCATAAAGCCCTTGTTCATACCCTGCTTGATACCAAAGTCGAGCACAGTCTCCTCTTCGCCATCCTCGATACCTGATACACGGGCCAGGTCGCTCTGCTTATCGTAAGCCTTAATGCGGTCGATGATATTGGTAGGCAGATTCTTCATGGCAGTCTTGGTATCGCCAGTCATAAACTCCTTACCATCTACCAGAATCTTCTTCACCTCCTTACCATTAATCTTAATAGTACCATCGTCGCTCACCTCGGCACCAGGCAGACGCTTAACCAGCTCCTCAACTACCGAGCCCTCGGGGGTACGGAAGGCAGCAGCATTATATACAAAGGTGTCGGCCTTCAGTGTCACCTTCGAGGCGCGTGCTGTAACAGTGGCACCCTTCAGCATGATAGCATCGGGACTGAGCGAGATGGTGCCGGCATTGTAACCCTTACCATCCTTTAAAGTAAACTTCTTGGTGTAAGTCTTAAAGCCCACGTAGGTAATCTTCAAGGTGTAAGTACCATCGCTGGGGGCTGTAACACGGAATGCACCATCGGTGTTGGTAACACCATTGGCCACAACCTTCTCGCCTGAGAGAATAGAAGCGGTGGCCTGAATAACTGCATCCTGCGTATCCTGCTCAATCACTTTACCTGTAACCACGCGCTGTGCGTGTACCGACAATACCGTAAACATTACGGCCATCATGAATAGTAATAATCTTCTCATTGCTACTTTTTTCTACGTTTTTTTGAAAGTTTGACGCCTTTTCAAAAAAAAAGTTTAACCTATAGGCTATTTTTTTGTTTAATTTGTTACGTTTTAAAAAAATAATGTTATCTTTGCACTCTATAAAAATTAAAAAGTCAACTACGGCACCAAACAATGAGCCCACAGAAAGTTGTCATATCAGACCAGCTAGATCGTACACTCGCTGAAGCTATAGCAGAGTGTGAACACGATAAGGTTTTCGTCCTGGCCGACGAGACCACAGTTGAGTGCTGTCTGCCAGTTATCGAGCAGTTCGAATGCATGGCAGGCGCTAAGCGCATCACGATCGAAGCTACTGATACGCATAAGAACCTGGCTTCGCTGAGCCATGTATGGCACGACTTGAGCGAGGGCGGTGCTACACGTCACACCTTATTAATAAATATAGGCGGTG
Organism: Xylanibacter ruminicola 23; assembly: GCF_000025925.1. Classification (NCBI taxonomy): domain Bacteria; kingdom Pseudomonadati; phylum Bacteroidota; class Bacteroidia; order Bacteroidales; family Prevotellaceae; genus Xylanibacter; species Xylanibacter ruminicola. The sequence goes on from NC_014033.1 coordinate 2,034,384, forward strand.
GCATGGTAACCGACTTAGGTGGTTTTGCCGCTTCAACCTTTAAGCGCGGCATTAACTACATTAACATCCCCACTACCCTGCTCTCGATGGTAGATGCATCGGTAGGTGGCAAGACAGGCATCAACTTTTTAGGCCTGAAAAACGAGATTGGCGTGTTTAACAATGCCAAGAGCGTGATACTGGATACTGAATTTCTGAAAACCCTGGATACAGAGAACATGCTGTCGGGTTATGCCGAGATGCTGAAACACGGACTGATTAATGATGCGAAGATGCTGGGCGAGTTACTCTCGTTTGATATCGAGCACCCCGATCTGGAACAGTTAAAGCGTATGGTGGCCGAATCGGTAGCTGTAAAGCAGCGCATCGTAACCGAAGACCCCACCGAGAAGGGCATCCGCAAGGCATTGAACTTAGGTCATACCGCTGGACACGCGTTCGAATCGTTCGCTCTGAAGCACAATCCCGTACTGCACGGCTACGCTGTGGCATGGGGCCTGATAGTAGAGCTGTACCTGAGCGCCATCAAGACGGGATTCCCCACTGATAAGATGCGCCAGACGGTAAGATTCATATTGGATCACTACGGAAAGATGAACATTACGTGCGATGATTACCCCACCCTGTTGGAGCTGATGACGCACGACAAGAAAAATATAGCTGGCATCATAAACTTCACACTGCTGGGAGGTGTAGGCGACATCCTTATCGACCAGACGGCTACGAAGGAAGAAATCTATGAGGCATTCGACTTTTATAGAGAAAGCTGATGCTGGTGTCTTAACACAAACCAATTCAACTTAATAGACCTAATCATATTACTAACTAATCAGAGTAGGACTGCTCGCGAGAGTAGTCCTATTCACTTTTTAGCCAGTTCTTCGGCCCTTTTTCGGGCTGGTTTGCCTGTTTCGGTAAGCGGTATTTGGTTTACGTGCAAGTAAACTTTAGGTTGATGGTACTTGGGCAGCACCTGCTCGCAGATGGTTTGCGCCTCGGCGGTATCACCCTCGGTCAACAGCACCACTATCTCACCAAACTTCTCGTCCTTACGTTTACTTATAATATAAGGTACGCGCATGTACTTTTTTAGAATTTGCTCAACCTCCTCGATCTGAATCTTGATACCACCCGAACAAATCACATTGTCCTTACGACCACGGATGCGGAATCTTCCATCGGACTTCAACTCTACAATATCGTTGGTAGTCAATGTCTGGGCGCAAACCTCAGGAGCATCAATCACCAGACAACCCTCGTCGGTAGTACTCAACTTAACGGTGGGGAAAGGCATGTACCACTCAGAGGCCTCAGGGCCACTGATGCGACGCAGGGCGATATGCGAGAGTGTCTCCGTCATACCATATGTGCTCCAAACAGCATGGGGGAAGGTACGCAGCTCGGCCTCCATCGCCTCGTCGATAGCACCACCACCAATAATCAGATGTCGGATAGCCATCAGTCGCTCCTTCTCCTCAGGCACCTGCAATGAGTTATACACCTGCATAGGCACCATGGCGGCAAAATCAAATTGAAAATTGAAAATTGAAAATTGAGAATGTTTAATGTTTAATGTTAAATGTTTAATGTCAAGTGGATGCCCACAGGGGGGCACCTCAATTAATTTAAGGCCACGCTCAATAGAGCGTACCACCATCATCTTACCAGCAATATAATCGGTACTCATACACAGCAGCGCCGTATCGCCAGGCTTCAATCCCAAAAAGTCGCAGGTTATGCGTGCAGAATTAAGCATCCTGCGCTTCTCTACCAGCATACGTTTGGGCTCACCAGTACTACCACTGGTTTTCACCTCAACATACGCCGAATCATTATTCCACTCGTCTATAAACGCCATAGTTGATCGCCTTGAATGGTGAGGGGCATTTCGATGTTATCAGTAAACAGCTGACCAGTGCCTAAGCCCTGTGGCATGCTGATATCGTCGCCATACACACTCGAAGCAAACTGGGCGATGGCATTCAAACCGATATTACTCTCAAGGGCCGAGGTAATCCACGAGCCGATATGCAGACTGCGAGCGATATCAATCCACTCCTTACTACCCATCATACCACCATGCAACGAAGGCTTGAGGATGATATAGCGGGGCTTGATAATCTCGAGCATATGACGCTTCATCTCCGCATCATTCACACCTATCAGCTCCTCATCAAGGGCGATAGGCAGGGGCGACTCCCTGCAGAGTTCGGCCATATAAGCCCACTGACCTTGCTTGATGGGCTGCTCGATAGAATGGATATTGTACTGCGACAAGAGTTCAAGTTTATACAGCGCCTCATCGTAGGTAAAACCACCATTGGCATCCAAGCGCAACTCCACCTCGTGATGCGAGAAGCGCTCGCGGATACGCTTTACCAAATCAAACTCCTTTTCAAAGTCGATGGCACCAATCTTCAGTTTCACACAGCGGAAACCCAACTTCAGTTTCTCCTCCATGCGCTGCAGCATCTCCTCGTAATTGCCCATCCACACCAGTCCGTTGATGGGGATGCCCACCTCGCCACGCGAAAAAGCAGTATCGAAGAGTTTTTCGCCCTTTTGCAGATTCAGCCAGGCTGTTTCCAATCCAAACAGCATCGAGGGATAATCGCGCAGAGCATCATAATCCATCTCGCCCTTGGCACAGAATGCCTCGCAAAACTCCTTCAGTTTAGCTTCATACTGCTCGTCGGGCATCGCATCGCAACTCAGATCGGGCAACGGTGCACACTCGCCCACACCCTGCTTATCACCATCACTCAGATGAATCAGCCACATCGTGCGGGTTAAATAAACCCCGCGAGAAGTCCCCGCGGGTTGTTTAAAATGCAATATTTTTTTTTCTATTTCAAATCGCATAATTATCTTCATTAATAAAGGCCGTGTTCGCTCGGCTTTCTTGCCTTGCAAGCGACCATAGGTCGAGCGGCCGCTTGGCTCGTCCAAGAATCCGTGCCTAATAAATCAAGGCAACTTTGGGTATTTCTTGAAATCAGGCTTACGTTTTTCAAGGAAAGCCTTGCCACCCTCCTGGGCCTCATCCAGGAAGTAATACAGCATAGTGCAATCGCCAGCTAACTCCTGGATACCAGCCTGACCATCCAACTCGGCATTCAAGCCAGCTTTGATCATACGCAGGGCCAATGGCGAACGTTCCATCATAATCTCAGCCCACTCTACGCACTCGTCCTCCAGGCGCTCGATAGGCACAACCTTGTTTACCATGCCCATCTCCTCGGCCTCCTTGGCAGTGTACTGACGACACAAGAACCATATCTCACGCGCCTTCTTCTGACCCACGATACGAGCCAGGTACGACGAACCAAAACCAGCATCGAATGAACCTACCTTAGGACCAGTCTGACCAAAGATAGCATTCTCTGAGGCAATCGTCAGGTCGCACACCAGGTGCAGCACGTGTCCACCACCAATGGCATAACCATTCACCATTGCAATAACAGGCTTGGGCAAGCGACGAATCTGCATCTGCACATCAAGCACGCTCAAACGGGGCACACCCTCTTCATCTACATAGCCACCACGACCCTTTACGTGCATATCGCCACCAGAGCAGAAAGCATGCTTTACATCGGCCAGGGTCTTACCCTCGGGCACCTCGCTCATAGCACCAGTCAACAATACCACACTGATATCCTGCATCTCGCGACACATAGCAAAAGCCTGACTCAACTCCCAAGTGGTCTTGGGGGTAAAGGCATTGCGATAGCGCGGACGATTAATGGTAATCTTGGCGATACCGTTATACTCCTCAAACAAAATCTCCTTAAACTCTCTTATCGTTTGCCAGTTTCTCATTTTTCAAAATTTGATAATATGTTTTTGCTACACGCTCGTCCTCATCAGCATCGGTAAATATCTCGAGCAATACAGGACGAGTAGATTTCTTATTTAATAAGTTGTCGACACACTGCTGCATCTCCTCCATATTGGTGGCCTTCATATAGCGGATGTTGTTCTGCTTACAGATGCCCTGGGCTGTGGTGTGATGCGCACCAGAAATGAAGCTATCACGAACAGGACTCTGTTCCAGACCCTTCAGCATGTTAAAGATACCACCCTTGCCATTATTCAGCACAATGATATGCAGGTTGCCATTCAGGTTCTGATTCCACAGGGCATTCTGATCGTAGAAGAAACTCAGATCGCCCAGCACGCACAGCACCTTCTCGTCGCCAGTAACAATCGAGCAGCCTGCAGCTGTAGATAGTGAGCCCTCGATACCATTCACACCACGGTTACAGAACACATAGTGCTTGGCATAGAGATTGGCAAAACGGATAGGACTACTATTACCATAATGGATATAGCGATAGATGGCCTTGCCCAGTTTATCCTCCAGATACTTGACAGCAGCCATCTGCGAATACTCGGGTTCGAACTTCATGGCACGATAGGCTGCCAGTCGGGTGGCCTGATCCCATCGGGCCTTAAAGGTAGCAGTAGAACTGATGGCCTTGAACTTGATGGCGTTCACCAGATCCTCGATCACATCGGCAGGACTACCCTCGATCACACCATACAACTGCATAGAGGTATCGTGAATGCTACCATCCTCGGTAACAGCCCAGATATGACAATCCTTCAGGCCACGCAACCACTTTTTAAAGCGCTTGCTAACTAGTGTATCGCCTAAGTAAAGCACAAAGTCGGGCTGGTAAGCGGGGTTGTCGCCCAACACATGTATCACCTCATCGAAATTGGTACCACCCTTACCTACACTCAGTGCCTCGTGTACCACCACAGCACACTGTGAGAGCATGAACAGCTCCTGAGGAATCAAGTCTTCGGTAGACATCTGACCAATAACCACCATAGGTTTCTTGGCCTCGGCAAACTGGCCTGCGCACTCCAACGATATCAAAGCCGCATTGCTACGTGGTGTAAGTAGCTGAATAACACGCTCCTGAGGAAGTTCTTCGACATTATACTCGAACAGGGGCTCTGAGATGGGCACATTGATATGTACAGGACCACAACCATGGTGGCGGGTCTCGTTCATGGCCTCGTTAACCAGGCGGTTACAGTACCAATGCAACTCATCGTTATACTCCTCGGGCAGGTTCACAGCCTTTTTCACAAAGCGCCCCAAGGCATCGGGCTGAGGTAGCGTCTGACCATCCAACTGATCGATCCACTGTGCAGGACGATCGGCTGAAATCACCACCAATGGCATGTGCTGATAATAAGCCTCGGCCACAGCTGGGGCCACATTCAGCAAAGCCGTACCACTGGTTACGCATACGGCTACGGGGCGATGAACCACCTGTGCGATACCTAAGGCATAGAATCCTGCACTACGTTCATCAGTTACAGGATAGCACTCGATATCAGGGCACTCGTTCAGGTTATGAACAATAGCCGAGTTACGACTACCAGGACAAACTACTGCGTATCTAACTCCATGCGCTACCAACAAACTTGTCAGTATGTTTACGTTCTGCTTACTGCTGTACATATAATAGCTTTTTCATTGTTTCCATTTTCGCTTCAGTTTCCAACCACTCCTGCTCTTCGACGCTGTCTTTCAACAGTCCGCCGCCAGCGTAGAGATGACACACATCGCCATCGATGTTCATACATCTTAGCGACACATAGAGATGGGTATCCTCCAGTGCAACAGGTCCCATAAACCCACTGTAATATCGACGTGGGGTATGCTCGTTCTTTACTATAAACTTAAAGGCCTCGCGCTTAGGCAGTCCACACACGGCAGGTGTAGGATGCAAGGCCTGTAACAAATCGCCAATTTTATTGTTGTCGGCCAACTTAAAGGTAAAGTCGCTACGCAGGTGTACCAGGTTAGCGGCTCGTACAGTGCGAGGACCCTCCTCACGGAAATCACCCGTAAACAGCTCCAGGCACTCGGTGATATAGGTGGCCACAATGCGCTGCTCCTGAATATTCTTGGTACTCCAGGTAAGTGTTTCGCCTTCGCCATCCAGCTGGTCGCCCTCCAGTTTCATGGTTCCTGCCAAGGCGATGGTTCGCCAATCGGCACCATGCCCATCCAGCAGGATCTCTGGGGTAGCAGTTAACCAGCACCCACTCTTCTCAGTATCCACCAGTGCGATGAACAGACGGGGGTAAAGCTGGCAGGCACGATAGAACAGGTCGATAGGTTTTACACCATTGGGCATCTGCTCATCGGCACAGCGTGCCAACACTATCTTGCGGAACTTATCTGCCTCTAACTGCGAGTGATAGTTAGCAAAGTCAACCTTATAATAATTCGACATATCGCTTGGCAACCTGTTTTTTCCATCATCAGCAGTTAGTTGCTCGTTGCTCAAAGCAATCATCTCTGTTTTTCCTTGTATCAAAACCACGGGCTGGTCGGCCTTCACCTCGAAGGGGGCCACTACAAAACCCTGTTTACCATTCAACTCTGTCAGCGAATGCAATTCCATGGGCTCACCCACCGATTGGGTAATCAGTGTGGCGTGGTCTTCATGGGGTAATCTGTAAATAGCGTATGCTGACATTATTTCTTCTGCTTAATAACATAGTTAGTAACTCGCACATTTGATATCAGATCGCCTGCCGTGTCCTTGATATCCACATTCCACACATGCAGCGTCTTTCCCTTGTGCAACATCTTTGCGAAGGCAGTTACCGTGTCGCCTTCAACCACAGCTTTCACATGACTCCCAGTAACCTCGATGCCCACACAGGCGCATCCAGGACAGAGAGCCGACGATGCCACCCCGGCCACATTCTCGGCCAGAGCCAACGAAGCGCCACCACTCAAAAAGCCGAATGGCTGGCGATTTCGCTCATCAACTTTCATTTTCGCCAAACAAGTATCAACCTCGGGAGTAGAAATAAATTCCATCCCGAGGGCTGTACTTAAATTCGGCTTTGCGTTAATAATCTCTACTATCTTCTCTACGTTCACTCTGAATTTTTTAATTCTTAAATTTTTGAATTTTTACATTTTATTTAAACAGCGAGTACTCTGGTACACTCCAGGCCAGGGCACTGGCACCAAGCACATCGCGTTCTCTATCTTCAAGTTTCGAAACAAGCATCTTAACCTTGCCTCGCAAATTGCCAAACACATGCTCCTCGAACGACTTGCACGTTGGGTCTAACAACCACTTGCCAGCATGCGAGATACCACCTGTAAGGATGATAGCCTCAGGATCCACAAGCGATGCGTAGTTGGCTAATCCCAGACCTAACATCTCACCTGTACGACGGTACACCTCGATAGCCATCTCGTCGCCCTGGTCGCAGCACTCCTTGATGGTACGTGGTGATAGCTTCTCAAGATTACGCATGATTGTAGGCGCCTCACTCTCAGCCATCAGTTCCTTGGCGGTATTGATAATACCAGCAGCACCGACATACGACTCCAAGCAGCCAGTATGACCACAACCACAAGCACGACCGTTCTTCACGACACAGGTGTGACCAAACTCACCGGCATAGCCATTATGTCCGATATGGTCGTCGCCTGCCGTGAAGAAACAGCTGCCTATACCCACACCCAGACTGAGAATAATGAAATTCTTCATACCATGGGCACAACCAAAGGTATACTCGCCAAGAGCCGATACGTGGGCATCGTTCGACAAACCTACAGCCAATCCAATGCGGTCGCGCAGCATAGCACTCAGAGGTACGATACCTTTCCAAGGCAGGTTGGCTGCGTTCTCGATACAGCCCGAAACCGAGCTGGCACTGGGCGAACTAACACCAATGGAACGAATGGTTTCGTAACCGCCATTAGCCTCAACCAGATTCACAATCTTATCGCTCAAGGCAGTCACAAAGTTGTTCACATCCGAATAGCCGCATGTAAGGAACGATTCCTCGGCAATAATATTACCGCGGATATCCACAATGGCATAGGTGGTCAGTTCATTACTGATGTCGACACCTACAACTTTCGTTTTAATCTTATACTCCTCCATAGATATAGGTCTAGTTATTATTTAAACAACGAATATTCCTTCACATCCCATGCCAGAGCGCTGGCGCCAAGCACATCACGCTCACCTTCCTTGAGAATCGACACCAGGATACGGGTCTTATTCTTGATGTTATGGAAAACGTGCTCCTCGAACGAGGCACGCATGGGTTTCAACAGCCACTTACCTGCCTGCGTCATATCGCCTGTCAGGATAATAGCCTCAGGGTTCAACACTGATGCATAGTTGGCCATACCCAATCCCAATATCTCTCCAGTCTTACGGAATACCTCGATGGCCACTTTATCACCTTTATAACAACAGTCAGCAATCGTCTTGATGCTCAGCTCCTGCTGCTCACTCAGCAATGTGGGTTCCTTACTGGCAGCAATCAGCTCTTCGGCAGTCTTAATCAAGCCCTTCTCCGAGCAATAAGCCTCCAAACAGCCTTTGTTACCACAACCACACTGCCTGCCGTTCAACTCTACACAAGTATGACCCAGTTCGCCAGCAAAGCCATTAAAGCCCAGATGGGGCTGACCGTTTGAGAAGAAACAGCTACCCAGTCCGCCATGACTGATTGAGATCACTACAAAGTCCTTCATGCCATGCGCACTTCCGTACGATTTCTCGCTGAGCGCTGTAATATGAGCATCGTTAGCCACTGCCACAGCCAGTCCTAACTGGTCTCTCAGCATTGCTCCCAGAGGTATCACACCCTTCCAAGGCAGATTGGCCGCATTCTCAATGCAACCTGTTACCGCACTGGCACTAGGCGCACTCACACCTACCGAGCGGATGGTTTCGTAACCACCGTTCTCCTCAACCAGCGCAACCACGCGCTCGCAAAGGGCCGCTACGTATTCATTAATATCAGTATAGTCGGAAGTCAGGAAATAATCCTGTGCCACAATCTCACCTCTGATATCTACCACAGCAAAAGTGGTACGATCCACACGGATATCGATTCCTACTACACGTGTTTTAATCTGGTCGATGCTCTCGTCTTTCTTCTCCATAACTATTCTCTGTTATTTAAACAACGAATATTCTCTTACTTCCCATGCCAAGGCACTGGCGCCTAACATGTCATTCGAGGACTTGTACTCCTCAGAAATCAGGAACTGGGTTTTGCCATAGGTATTATGGAACACCATTTTATCAAAGGTCTCTCTGGCAGGTTCAAACAACCATTTACCAGCCTTTGTAAGCCCGCCGGTAAAGATAAAGGCCTCAGGATCTACCAGCGATGCATAGTTGGCCAATCCATATCCCAACATCTCACCTGTTCTGCGGTACACTTCGATAGACAGTTCGTCACCCTGATCGCAAAACTCAGCAATCTGCAAGGCCTTCAGATTCTCAACGCCACGCATCAACGATGGTGTGGTTGTTTCGTCCAACAGTTCTTTGGCAGTAGCTACGATGCCTTTTTTTGCCACGTAGGCCTCTAAGCAACCTTTGTTACCACAGCTGCACTGTCTGCCGCCATTTACCACACAAGTATGACCAATCTCACCAGCAAAACCTTCGTTACCTTTATGTATCAAGCCATTCGAAAACATACAGCTACCAATGCCACTGCCCATGGTAAGTACCACAAAGTCGCGCATGCCTCTGGCCAGTCCGTAGGTATGCTCACCCAGAGCTCTTACATCTGCATTATTAGCCACAGCCACAGCGTAGCCAGTACGTTCTCTAAGCAAAGTAGCTAAGGGAATAACGCCTTTCCAAGGCAGGTTAGGTGCATTCTCAATGCTGCCTGTCATGAAGTTGGCGCTGGGCGCACTGATGCCTACCGAACGAATGCTCTCGTAGCCACCGTTGCGTTCCACCATTTCCATCACGCGCTCACTCAGCACTGATACAAATAGGTTTATATCCGGATAGTCTAATGTCGGGAAGCTGTCCATCACAACCACCTCACCCTTCACGTCAACAATTGCGTAAGAGGTGGCTTCAAGACTGATATCAATCCCGATGACCCTTTTCTTGATTGTTTCTTGTTCCATCAAAGTGTTCTCAGTTATCAGCCACAAATATATACTTTTTTTAGAGACTGAGCAAATCTTTCTCACTTTTTTTGCAAATATTTACTCGAATCTTGCATTTTTCGAGAAATTTCCGTAACTTTGCAGCCATAAAATTGAAATATTCGAATATTAAAGATGAACATTTTAGAGTTAAGCGAACAAGAAATCGGAAGGCGTCAGAGCCTTCAGGAACTGCGCTCGATGGGCATCGATCCCTATCCTGCAGCCGAGTTCCCAACAAATGCATTCAGCACAGAAATTAAGGAAAGTTTCAAGGACGATGAGGATCGTGAGGTCGTTATCGCAGGTCGTATGATGAGCCGTCGTGTCATGGGTAAGGCATCTTTTGCCGAGCTTCAGGACTCAAAGGGCCGTATCCAGGTGTACATCACTCGCGATGATATCTGCCCAGGCGAGAACAAGGACCTATATAATAATGTATTCAAGCGTTTGCTCGATATTGGCGATTTCATCGGTGTTAAGGGTAAGGTTTTCCGCACCCAGACTGGTGAGATTTCTGTACATGCCTCAGAGCTTACACTGCTTTCAAAGAGCCTTAAGCCACTGCCTATCGTGAAGTACAAGGATGGTGTGGCCTACGATAAGTTTGATGATCCCGAGTTGCGTTATCGCCAGCGTTATGTCGACCTGGTAGTTAACGAGGGCGTAAAGGATACCTTCCTGAAGCGTGCAACTATCATTCGCACCATGCGTAGCATTCTCGACAATGCTGGTTATACCGAGGTTGACACACCTATCCTGCAGAGCATCGCAGGTGGTGCATCAGCCCGTCCATTCATCACCCACTTCAATGCCCTGAATCAGGACATGTACATGCGTATTGCCACCGAGCTTTACCTGAAGCGCCTGATTGTAGGTGGTTTCGAGGGTGTTTACGAGATGGGTAAGAACTTCCGTAACGAGGGTATGGACAAGACCCACAACCCTGAGTTCACCTGCATGGAGCTCTACGTGAGCTATAAGGATCTGCTGTGGGGTATGACCTTCACCGAGAAGATGCTCGAGGAGATCTGTACAGCTGTAAACGGCAAGCCCGAGGTTGAGATTGATGGTAAGGTTATCTCATTCAAGGCCCCATTCCGTCGCCTGCCTATCCTCGATGCGATCAAGGAGAAGACAGGTTTCGATTGCGATGGCAAGACCGAGGACGAGATTCGTGCATTCTGCCTCTCTAAGGGCATGGATGTAGATGAGACCATGGGTAAGGGTAAGCTGATCGATGAGCTCTTTGGTGAGTTCTGCGAGAGCACCTTCATCCAGCCTACCTTCATCACCGATTATCCTGTTGAGATGTCACCTCTTACCAAGATGCATCGTTCTAAGCCCGGTCTCACCGAGCGTTTCGAGCTGATGGTTAATGGTAAGGAGCTGGCCAATGCTTATTCTGAACTCAACGATCCTATCGATCAGGAGGAGCGCTTTATCGAGCAGATGAAGTTAGCTGATAAGGGCGACGACGAGGCTATGATCATCGACCACGACTTCCTGCGTGCCCTCCAGTACGGTATGCCTCCTACATTCGGTATTGGTATCGGTATCGACCGTCTGGTGATGCTGATGACTGGTAAGTTTGCTATTGGCGAGGTAATGCTGTTCCCACAGATGAAGCCTGAGAAGAAGATTCCTCAGTCATCTGTAGCAGAGTGGGCCGAGATTGGTGTACCCGAGGATATCGTTCCAGTACTCCGCAAGGCTGGTTTCAACCTGATCACCAACATTAAGGACGAGAAGCCCCAGGGGCTGCAGCAGAAGATTGGTGAGATCTTCAAGAAGTACAAGCTCGAACTCCAGAAGCCTTCAGTTGATGAAGTAGCCGCCTGGATCGAAAAGGCCAACGTTTAATGTTTAATGTTTAACGTTTAATGTACTGATGTACGATTGTGGTAAGATAGCAATTATCGGAGGTGGCAGCTGGGCAACAGCTATTGCCAAGATTGTGGTAAGTCATACACACCATATAGGTTGGTATATGCGTCGCGACGACCGTATCGAGGATTTCCGTCGCATGGGGCATAACCCCGCCTACCTCACCAGTGTACACTTCAATATCGATGAGATCAACTTCGATAGCGATTTGAATCGTATTGCGCAGCAGTACGACACGCTGGTGTTTGTCACCCCTTCGCCTTACCTCAAGAGTCATCTTAAGAAGTTGAAGACGCGTATTCGCGACAAATTCATACTTACCGCTATTAAGGGTATCGTACCTGATGAAAATCTCGTATGTAGCGAGTATTTTCATCAGGTTTACGACGTACCTTACGAGAATCTCGCTTGCATCGGTGGTCCTTCTCATGCCGAGGAGGTGGCACTCGAGCGTCTCAGCTACCTCACCGTAGGTTGTGCCGACCGTGAGAAAGCCCAGGCCTTCTGCGATGTATTATCAAGCGAGTATATCAAAACCAAGACCTCTACCGATGTGGTTGGTATCGAGTATTCTTCTGTTCTGAAGAATGTGTATGCCATTGCCGCAGGTATCTGCAGCGGCCTGAAATATGGCGATAACTTCCAGTCGGTACTCATGGCCAATGCCGTGCAGGAGATGAATCGTTTCCTCACAGCTGTTTATCCTTTGGATCGCAATGCTTACGACAGCGTTTATCTGGGCGATTTGCTGGTTACGGGTTATAGCAACTTCAGTCGTAACCGCACCTTCGGTACCATGATTGGTAAGGGCTACAGCGTGAAGTCGGCCCAGATCGAGATGGAGATGATTGCCGAGGGTTACTTCGGTACCAAGTGTATGAAGGAGATCAATCGCCACTGTCACGTAAACATGCCTATCCTCGATGCCGTGTATAACATCCTATACGAACGCATCGCTCCCCAAATCGAGATTAAACTTCTTACCGATTCATTCCGCTAATAATGACAGCCAAAGAAGTTATCAACCATATGGAATCGCTGCGCAACGATGCCCAGCGACGCATCCTGATGGGCTTCTTCAAGACTGGTCCTGGCGAATATGGCGAGGGTGACGAATTCCTTGGCCTGAAGGTTCCTCAGACACGCGAGGTGGTTAAGCTTGTGGGGAAAGATTTCCCATTGAACGAAATCCCCGAACTCCTGATGTGTCGCTGGCACGAGGTACGCCTTTGTGGACTGCTGATATTAGTATCTAAGTTCGAAAAACTGGCCACCAAACGTCTTGAAAACGATAAGAAAGCCATTAGCGCTCGCGACGAGATACTCACCCTTTATCTGCAATATGCCGAACAAGCCAACAATTGGGATCTGGTAGATCTTTCTGTCCACAAAATCCTGGGTCACTGGCTCCTGTTGCCCTCCAACTTAGGCGATAAAGATTACAAACTCAAGGTTCTCGACTCCTTGGCCCAAAGCCCCTGCCTGTGGAAACAGCGCATGAGTATGGTCTGTTCATGGAAAACATCACAGATGGGCGATCCCACTTGGTGCCTGCGCTATGCCGAAATCCATCTGCATCACCCTCACGACCTGATGCACAAGGCCGTAGGTTGGATGCTACGCGAAATGGGTAAACGTGTTAGCGAAGAACTCTTACGCGATTTCCTCCGCCAACACGCCCACGAAATGCCCCGCACCATGCTCCGCTACGCCATCGAGAAACTCCCCGCCCCCGAGCGCCAGTATTGGATGGGCATTAAATAAGTTCACACAATCTTCAAGAAAGCCTCAACCTGATTCTTTAGTGCTACTTTCTGTTCATCGCTAAGAATCATACGTCCTTCAGTCCAGGCCTCAACATTCAGAGCGATGCCTGTCTGAGGCTCCATCACATCGGCCTTCAGAAAAGTAAGCAATTCCGTTAGTTTCTCACGACATTTGGCTGTAGCCATCTTGCCGCCTGCACCACTCAGCGCCACCTTTTTGCCATTAATAACAGTAGGTGTTTCATAATCGTTAGCTACCACTGGACGCGACAACCAGTCAAACAGGTTCTTTACATGACCAGGATAACTGAAGTTATACTCGGGCGTAAACACCCAGATGCCATCTGCCTCTTTCACCGTAGCACGCAGTCGACCTACAGCCTCAGGCTCAGGAAACTCAATATCCTGATTAATCAGCGGTACATTTGTATAGTCCAAATAAGTAACTTTGGCGCGTAAGCCAATCATCTGCTCAGCCTCGCGGGCTAACTGTCGGTTAAAGGAGCCTTCCCTCAGCGATCCTACGATAAAAAGAATTCTTTTCATAACCATAAGTTTTTAGTTATTCACGTTGCGAAAAATGAAAATCATTGATATACCAACCACCCTCTAATGAATTCCGTTGCATATGAATCCACTGATGAAGAGACATATCTACATGACCATTTGGCTTAAAGTGGATACCCTCTTCTTCTAGTAGAGGGCGTTGGCGACTCCAGTCTGGGGCGGTGCGACCAGATTTGTTCACTACACGATGACAAGGTAGATTCTCGGCACCTGGCGTGTAGCGCAACGTTCTACCTACCATACGCGAATGACTGGGCCAACCTGCCAGGGTGGCGATATCACCATAGGTGGTTACACAGCCACGAGGTATCTGGGCCACGATGTTGAGCACAGCATCGCGAAAGGCACGCGCCTGTTCGGGCGACATCTTATCAGGATAATCCTTCATTCTGAACTGTAAGTAGGATGTTCTGTTTAGCTGTGGTGGGTTGCATAGCCATGTCGAGGGGTAATCCCGGAGGATTGATGCAGGCAACACGGGCAAAGCCGGCATCGAGAAGTTGCTGCTCGTCAGCGATGCGACCGGCTATGAGCATAACAGGCACATGATGTTTCTGAGCACGCTGCAGAATGCCATAAGGCAACTTACCCATCAGCGTTTGTCTATCGGCTGAGCCCTCACCAGTAATCACCAGGTTGGCATCCTTCAGGAGTTCGTCGAAATGGATGGCATCCAACAGAAGGTCGATTCCAGAGCGACAATCAGCTTGCATATACTGCATAAAAGCATAACCCAAACCACCTGCAGCACCTGCGCCTGGCATATCCTGACAGTCGCGCCCCAAGTGCTTGGCCGATGCCTCAGCAAAGCGTTTGGCCCGGGCATCGAGGGCAAGAACATCATCAGGCGAAGCACCCTTCTGTGGCGCAAACACATGGGCAGCGCCATTTAAGCCACAAAGGGGGTTGGTAACATCGGTGGCGATGGTGAAACGCACATCATCTAACTGACGCACATCGTCCCAAGTCTTTCCTTCGGCAAACGCATCGATGATGGCACGCAGCATGCCTATACCACAATCGCTGGTAGCACTGCCACCAAGACCCACGATGATATGTTTGCAGCCTTGACGCACGGCATCGACCACCAACTGACCAGTGCCATAGCTTGTAGCTACCATGGGATTACGTTCCTCGGGCTTCACTAGCGTTAGGCCGCTGGCTTTGGCAATTTCAATCACAGCCATATCGCCCTGCATCAGATACTGTGCTACAATGGGACGCATCAGCGGGGCCTTCACATGCACCTGCACAATATCGCCACCCATAGCCGCTTGGAAAGACTCCATAAATCCCTCGCCACCATCGCTCACAGGCACCTGCACCACCTTGGCATCAGGCATCCTGCTAAGAATACCCTCGCTGGCTGCCTGATTAGCCTCAACAGACGTGAGACAGCCCTTGAACGAGTCGATGGCAACGATGATTATATGCATTTACAATAAGCTATCGGCCAACTGCTGCAGCAGGGCCTCGTCGGTAGATTTCATGCGTGAGCGGATGGTTACCATGGGCTCTACGATCTCACAGTCCTTCAGGGCCTCAATCATGGTGCGCATGGTCTTGCCGGCCGTAGGAGCCCAACTACCATTCTCAATAATACCAAACTTACGCTTCTGATAGTTCTTGATTTGCAGATGATACAGGAAGTCGTGCATCACGGGGAACACGCCTGCATCGTAGCTCGAAGCAGCCACCACCACTGTAGGATAGCGGAAAGCATCCTCGATAACCTCAGCCATATCCGAACGACTCAGATCGCTTACAACTACCTTTGGCGCACCCTTTTCGCGCAGTATCTCTCCTAAACGCTCTGCAGCAGCGGCAGTACCACCATGAATACTGGCGTAGGCAATCAGTATACCCTCGCTCTCTGGTTCGTACTTGCTCCAGATATCATATAGGCGCACAGCCTCAGCCAGAGCCTCACCCTTGAGCACAGGACCATGCAGCGGACAGATTGTCTGGATATCTAGGGCTGCCGCCTTCTTCAGCACACTCTGCACCTGCGAGCCATACTTACCACATATATTAAAATAATAGCGACGCGCCTCGCAGGCCCAGTCGTTGGGATCATCGTTCACCAATGCACCAAATTTACCAAAGCCATCGGCACTGAACAGCACCTTGTCGGTGGTGTCGTAACTCATGATTACCTCCGGCCAATGAATCATGGCAGCCCCAATAAACTGCAACGTGTGCTTACCCAACGCGAGTGTATCGCCCTCCTTAACAGTAACCACACGACCTGTAAAATCTACGCCCTCGAAGAAGTTCGACAGCATTTTTACAGCCTGCGCACTGCACACCAGCTGCACACCGGGATACGTCTCCAGCATCCAAGCGATAAGTGCCGAGTGATCAGGCTCCATGTGGTGAACCACCAGATAATCAGGCTGACGACCATTCAAGGCAGCCGTCAGGTTGGCTTTCCATTCCTCGCCCTTACGACGATCGGCAGTATCCAGCACAGCTATCTTCTCATCATCGATGAGATACGAGTTATAACTCATGCCCGCGGGCACCACATACTGACTCTCAAACAAATCGATGTCGAGATCATCCACACCGATATACTTAATTGTATCGTTCATTGTATTCATAGTTCTACGTTTAATCACATTCTGGCGACAAAGATAGTATAATTTTGTGGAAAGGCCAAACTTTTCGCACAATTATTTATGTGTTAAAATAGCGTTAACATAGCGTGCAGTGGTGCGCTATGTCGCCGATTTTTTGTACCTTCGCATCCGTTTTGCCCTTTTCGGGCAGCACTTTCAGGAAAAATGTAAAAAGATTGTTTAAAGATGGCAACAGGAAAATATCAAATTACTGAACTAAAGAAGTGTACAGCCGATTACCGAAATATATTAGGCGACGAACGTAAGGATGAGCTCCACGACAGGATAATGGAGATAATAGTAGATGACAAGAAATATCGTGATAAGGATTACACTGCCAGCAAACTAGCTGCCGACCTTGGCACCAACTGTCGTTATATCTCGGCAGTGATGACAGAGCGCTTCCACACCAACTTTAATGGATTGATGAACAAGCATCGTATCGACGAGGCTAAGACACTATTAGCCGAGGAGGAATATCGCGACAAATCTATCAGCGAGATTGGCGAGATGGTAGGCTTCGGTACCCGTCAGGCATTCTACGCCTCGTTCTACCGATTCTTAAACACCACCCCACGCGAATTCCGCGTCAAGCACCTTGGTCCTAAAAAACGTAAGCGTTACAGCAAAAAGGCTTAATGCTTTTTACGGTATTCGTATAGCTCCAACGAGTTAACAATATTCTGCCACAGCACGTAACAGCCTGCACCTACCGATGCCACTGGGTTAAGGTAGGTATAGGCTACCCAGATGCTCAGGGCAGTATTTTTTTGGAACGAAGCCTGACCGCCATCGATCTCATCGCCTAACTGGCGACCAATCCAACGGCCCATCAGGAAAAGCACAAAGCAAAGAATCAGCGACATCACGGCTATCATCAGCAGCGTACGCAGTCCAGCGTCGCTATGCACGATGTTACGCACGGTAACACCCGACGTTACTGCCAACTGCGCTGCCCAGAGGTAGAACGAGAGGTCGGGTATCGACACTATCCACGCGCAGAGGCGCTTGGCATAGTGCTGCACCAACCATCCCAGCACCAGCGGAGCTACCAGTACCATCGCCAGTTTTTGCAGGATGATAAAGAACACCGCCCAGAAACCAGTGCTTACGCCACGCTCCAACAACGGGAACACGGCTGGAATCATAAGGGCCGAGGCAAAGGCCGACATCACCACATAAGCCGTCATGGTATTGATGTTACCACCAATCTTGGCAGTAACCACAGGGGCCGCCGTAGCAGCAGGACCGATGATACACGTAAGCACACTCTCCCAAAGCAATTTCTGTTCAGGGTCGGCATCCACTTGGAAGATAATCCACACGTTCAATGCCACCAAAGCCACCTGTGCCACCAGCACACCTATGTGCCAGCGGTGAGGACGCATCTGATGGAAGTCGATACGACAGTAGGTCGAGAACAGCGTAGAGAACACCATAAACGGGAAAATAGCATCCACCACTTCGCCTAACGTATCGCCTGCGCCATCCAGAAATGGCAACAGATAAAACAGCAGATACACCACAGTACCAACAGCTATAGCCACTGGAAGAGTCCAGTCTTTAACAAATTGCTTCAGTTTCATGGTGCAAAATTACAAAAAATTTTTGTAATAAAGAAATTTTTAGTATCTTTGCAGCCAATATGAGTGTTACTGAGTTTATACATCAAGATAAGGAGGCCAAGCGATTCTCATTCGAAGTGCTGCCACCGCTGAAGGGTACTGGCACAGCCAAACTGTTTGCCGATATCGACAAACTAAGAGAATTCGACCCAGCCTACATCAACATTACCACCCATCACTCGGAGTTTGTGTATCACGAACTTGAGAATGGGCAGTTTGAGCGTCGTCGCATTCGTCGCCGCCCAGGAACCATCGCCATAGCCGCAGCCATCCAGCAGCGTTATCAGATTCCCGTTCAGCCCCACGTTATCTGTAGTGGTGCCACCATCGAGGATATCGAGTACGAGCTGCTCGACCTGCAATTCTTAGGCATCAACGATTTGTTGCTGTTACGTGGCGATAAGGCCAAGGAGGACAGCCGTTTCCAGCCTACCCCTGGCGGTCATGCGCACACCACCGACTTGATGGCTCAGGTAAAACGCTTTAACGAGGGCTTTTTTGCTGATGGCACCCCCATCAAGAATCCTGGTCGTCCGTTCGATTATGGTGTGGCTTGCTACCCCGAGAAGCACGAGGAGGCACCCAACCTTGAGATGGACATGCAATATCTGAAGCAGAAGCAGGACCTGGGCGCCCAGTATGCCGTTACACAGCTGTTCTTCGACAACGAGAAGTACTATGCTTTTGTTGAGAAGGCACGCCAGATGGGCATCACCATCCCCATCATCCCCGGCATCAAACCCATGGCCAAGCTGAGTCAGCTAACAGTAGTGCCCAAGACATTCCACTGCGATATCCCTGAGCCACTGGCCAAGGAGGTAGTGAAATGTAAGACCGATGAGGATGCCAAGCAGTTAGGTATAGAGTGGACCACCCAGCAGTGCAAGGATCTGTATGCGCATGGGGTACACAACATCCACTTCTACACCGTCTCAGCTGTTGATAGTGTTGCAGAGATTGTGAAGAGATTAGTGGTTAGAGGCTAAAGACAGATGAGTTTCGACGAGGTTATAGGACAGAAAGAGGCCGAGGAGCGATTGCTGCAGCTGGTACGCGAGGAGCGATTGCCCCACGCACTGATGCTGTGCGGTCCGCAGGGCTGTGGCAAGCTGCCATTAGCCGTGGCTTTTGCCTGCTATCTGTTGGATAATGGCACACCATCTGCCAAAGCCATGCTGGCCAAACTGGAGCATCCCGACCTGCACTTCACCTACCCCACCATCAAACTGCCATCGATGGGTGCCGAGCATAAACCTGTGAGCGATGATTTTGCCAAGGACTGGCACGAGCTGGTGATGCGAGGCCTGTACTTTACGATGGAAGAGTGGATGACAGCCATGGGCGCCGAGAACCAGCAGGCCATCATTACTGCAGGCGAGAGCGACGACCTGGTACGCAAGCTCAGCCTGAAATCCAGTCAGGGTGGCTATAAAGTCAGTGTTATCTGGCTTCCGGAGCGCATGAACATAGAGTGCGCCAACAAGCTGCTCAAGCTGATTGAGGAGCCCCCACAGCAAACGGTATTCATCATGGTATGCGAGGAACCCGACAAGCTGTTGGAAACCATCCGCAGTCGTGTGCAGCGCATCGATGTAAAGAAAATATCCAACGAGGCCATCGAGCAGGCACTCATTGAAAAGCGTGGCATCAGTGCCGACGATGCCCACCGCATAGCCCGACTGGCCAATGGCAGTTGGATAAAGGCCCTCGACGAGTTGCAGGTAGGTTCCGAGAACGAACTGTTTCTCGACATGTACGTGATGCTGATGCGCCTGGCCTACCAGCGTAAGATAAAAGACCTGCGCAAGTGGAGCGAGCAGCTGGCTGGCATGGGTCGTGAGAAGCAGAAGCGCTGGCTGACGTATTTCCTGCGTATGACCCGCGAGAACTTCATGTACAACTTCCAGAACGAGGAACTGGTATATATGACACAGCGCGAAGAGGACTTTGCCAAGAACTTTGCCCGCTTTGTGAACGAGAAGAATATCCTGCCCATCACCGATATGGCTAACCTGGCCATTCGCGATATCGGACAGAACGCCAACGGAAAGATTGTATTCTTCGACTTGGCCCTACAAATGATAGTACTGCTTTTGCAGAAGTAATAGTGAACAGTGAATAGTGATTATATATGGAAAAATCTAAAGAACATATCGTACACGTAGGTTGCGACCGCGGTTTGTGCCACCAGGCAGTGGGACGCCAGGACAAGCAGCTTAACACTTACGACTGGTTGGCCGATGTGCCTGGCAACCCCTACACCACTGATTTGGTAGAGGTACAGTTCAAGCACACCCGCAAAGGCTACTACCACAACGTAAATAATCTGGACCTGAAGAAAGGCGACATCGTAGCCGTAGAGGCCAGTCCTGGTCACGACATCGGTGTGGTTACCCTCACAGGCCGCCTGGTAAAACTGCAGCTCAAGAAGGTGAACATCAAGTCGCCCGACGATATCAAACGTATCTATCGCATAGCCCGCGAGAACGACATCCAGAAATGGCGTGAGGCGCAGGCTCGCGAGCACTCAACCATGATCGAGAGTCGTAAGATAGCCAAGGGCTTGGGTCTCGACATGAAGATTGGCGACGTGGAGTACCAGGGTGATGGCAACAAGGCCATCTTCTACTATATCGCTGATGAGCGTGTGGATTTCCGTCAGCTCATTAAGGACCTGGCAGTAGCCTTCCACGTACGTATCGAGATGAAGCAGATTGGTGCGCGCCAGGAGGCTGGACGTATTGGCGGAACAGGCCCTTGCGGACGTGAGCTCTGCTGTGCCACCTGGATGAAGAACTTCTCGAGTGTGAGCACCAATGCCGCCCGTTTCCAGGACATCTCGCTCAACCCACAGAAGCTGGCAGGTATGTGTGCCAAGCTGAAGTGCTGTCTGAACTACGAGGTGGATGATTACGTAGAGGCTGGCAAGCAGCTGCCTGGCAAGGATATCATCCTGCAGACCCAGGATGGCGACTACCACTTGTTTAAGAACGATATCCTGGCCGGTCTTTGCACCTACAGCACCGATAAAAACATCGCTGTCAACTGCGAAACCATTACCGCCGAGCGTGCCAAGACCATCATCGAGATGAACAAGCGTGGCGAGAAGCCCGTATCGCTCACCCACGACGAGGGTAAGAAGGCAGAGCCTAAGCCACATATCGACCTGGCAGGTGGTGATATCAGTCGTTTCGACAAGGCCAAGAAGAAGAAAAAGAAGAAGAACAAGCCCAACAACAACCGACAGCCTAACGATAAAAAGGAGGCCAAGGATGCAAAATAAGGCAATCACACTGATACTGGCGATGGCAGGCTTCCTCATGATGGCAGCCTGCGATCGTTCGGTGGTGTACAATCACTACGAGCATGTGGATAACGAGGGATGGGAGCGCACCGATACCATGCACTTCTACGTGCCCCCTATCAAACAGACAGGCACCTATCACCAGCAGCTCATGCTGCGCACCAACAACCAACTGCCCTTCTTAGGCATCAGCGTGATTGTTGAGCAGGATATCTACCCTGTAGGTCGCAAGCTGCGTAAGCGTATCGATTGTAAGCTGGTAGAACAGAATGGCCACGTGATGGGCAGCGGCATCAGCTGTTATCAATATACGTTTGATGTCGATAGTCTGCAGCTTAACGAGGGCGACTCGCTGCACATGTACGTGATGCATTACATGAAACAAGAGAACATGAAAGGCATCAGCGATGTAGGAATCTTAATTTCTCAGTAGATTTCTTCCCGCGTCAATACGTAGGAAGATAAACAGCAGCAGGGTGAAGCCCCACAGCGACGAACCACCATAGCTGAAGAATGGCAATGGGATACCGATAACCGGCGTAAGTCCTAATACCATGCCCACATTGATAAACACATGGAACAGGAAGATACTCACCACACAATAGCCATACACACGTCCGAACCTGTGTACCTGACGTTCGGCCAGGTGTATCAGGCGCCATATCAGCGCCAGGAACAGCAGCAGTACGCCTGCTGAGCCCACAAAACCCTCTTCCTCGCCTACAGTACAGAAGATAAAGTCGGTATCCTGTTCAGGCACGTATTTCAGTTTGGTTTGTGTACCATTCAAAAAGCCTTTTCCTTGCAGTCCACCCGATCCGATGGCAATCTCACTCTGGTGTACGTTATAACCAGCACCCTTCAGGTCCTCCTCCAGTCCCAACAGCACGTTAATACGCACACGCTGGTGGGGTTCCAGCACATGGTTCAGCGCATAGTCAGCCACGTTATAGAACATCAGCGAGCCCACAGCGAAGGCTGTAATCCAAAGATAGTTACGCAGGCGTGTAGCCAGGAATCGGTATAGCAGATAACCTATCAGCACCGCACACAGCGCCATCTCTACGTAATTCAGGTCAAAGGGGATAATCAGCAAGCTGAAGACGAGTGCCACCAGGGTAGCGCCCAGTCCTATCAGCGCCATGCGTATGGTGTCGCGCTTATCGTTACAGTACACATACACCAGTCCGATTGAGAACAGCTGCACCATCAGCAGCACAGCAAATTTTCCCACCGATGTTGGCGTATATACCATCATGGTATCTGCATAGCGTATGCCCACCACAAAGTACACCACCATGGCCACACCTGTAAACAGGATACTGCCAGGCATACCCTCGCGATACAGCATCAGGAAGAACGACAAATATACCAGTGCCGAACCAGTCTCACGCTGCAGCACGATAAACAGCATAGGCACAAAGATCACACCCAGCACCAGGGCAAAATCCTTCCATTTGGCTATAGTAAAACCATAGGTATTCATCAGTTTCGCCAAAGCCAACGCCGTAGCAAACTTAGCAAACTCAGCTGGTTGCAGTCGTATGGGTCCCAACACCAGCCACGATCGGGAGCCCTTGATACTATGCGGATTAAAGATGGTTCCGAATAGCAGTAGTAGCATGATGCCGAATATAATATAGGCAAACATATCCAGATAGCGGTCGTCGAGCATCAGGATGACGAAGCCCAACACAATCGAGGTACCAATCCACACAATCTGCATACCCGAACGGGTATCCAGACTAAACAGGTCGGTCTCGCCATAGCTGTAGCTGGCACCACACACACTCACCCATCCAAAGGTCAGCAGGGCGATGTAAATGATAATCGTCCAGTAATCGAGCGAGCGAATCACTCCTTTTTCTTTTCTGTTACCTATCGCCTGCGCCATATGCTATTCTGCGTTCCTGAATACTCTTGGCCTTAGCAATGCTGGCCTCCGAGAGTTTACCTTTTAAATATTTCTCCATAATCAAACCGCCGATGGGCACACCGTAGGTGGCACCCCATCCACCGTTCTCAACATACACGGCTACAGCGATTTTCGGGTTCTCCATGGGTGCAAACCCCATAAATACCGAGTGGTCGTGTCCGCGGTTCTGGGCAGTACCCGTTTTACCGCAGGCATTAAAATCGTATTTGCCTAACTCCTTACACGTACCGCCTAATACCGATGAGCGCATACCCTGCACCACATAGTCGTAGGCCTCTTTGCTGGCCTTGGTATAATGCTTGCGGGTGTAAAGCGTATCAAGTGGCTGTCCCTGCACGTTCTTTACCACATGGGGCACCAGATAATAACCACGATTGGCAATGGTAGCACCCAGGTTGGCAATCTGCAGTGGTGTGGCATTCACCTCACCCTGACCAATGGCGATAGAGATGATGGTGAGTCCGTTCCACGAACCCTTGTAGGCCTTATCGTAGAACATGGCATTAGGTATCAGTCCGCGTTTCTCACCAGGCAGGTCGATACCCAGACGATAACCGAATCCCATCGATACCATATAGTCACGCCAGGTGTTCATAGCGTTCTGTACCGAGCCATATTTGCTCACATTGGTATTAATCATGTGATACAGTCCCCAGCAGAAGTAACCGTTACACGATGTACTCAGGGCAGGTACCAAAGGCAGTGGTGCCGCATGTCCATGACAGCCCACGTGCAGGCCTTTGAAGTTAAATCCATGCGAACAGGGATACATGGTGTGCGAGTTGATGATACCCTCGGTCATAAACGTCAGTCCCTGGGTGGTCTTGAAGGTTGAGCCTGGTGGATACTGTCCCATGATGGCACGGTTCAACAGTGGTTTCCACACATCCTGCGACAGGGCACGATGGTTCTTACTGCGCAGTCGTCCTACCATCTGTCGCGGGTCGTACGTAGGCGATGATACCATACACAGCACCTCGCCAGTAGCAGGTTCGATGGCCACGATAGCACCAATCTTACCCTCCATCAGGCGCTCGCCTAAGGCTTGCAGCTCAGCATCAATACCCAGCGTCAGGTTCTTACCAGGGATGGCACGCTGGTCGAGTGCACCATTCTGATAACGTCCCTGGATACGTCCATGGGCATCGCGCAACAATATCTGTATACCTTTCTGTCCACGTAGTTCTTTCTCGTACGAGCGCTCTATACCCAACTTGCCGATATAGTCGCCAGGCTGGTAGTACTCATCCTCCTCGATATCGCCAGGCGACACCTCGGCCACATCACCCAACACGTGCGCACCCATATTATAGGTATATTGGCGCACACTGCGCTTCTGAATATAAAAACCTGGGAAACGGTACATCTTTTCCTGGAACACACTAAAGTCCTTATCGCTCAGCTGACTCATAAACAGCTGCTCGGTAAAGCGCGAATAACCAGGATTCTTACTGCGGTCTTTGATGGTGGCCATGCGACGGTCGAACTCCTCCTTGGTAATACCCAAGGCTGTACAGAAGTCGAGGGTGTCCAAACGGTCCTTCATCTCGTTCATCACCACCATGATATCGTACGATGGCTGGTTATACACCAGCAGCTTACCCCTGCGATCCAAGATGGCACCTCGCGAAGGGTATTCTATTTTTTTCAGGAAAGCGTTCGAGTCGGCACTCTTCTTGTAGTCATCACTTGTAATCTGGAGCATAAACAAACGGATGATGTAGATGAACACAATCAGTGCGGCCACCCCAGCAATCACGTATTTACGGTATTCCAGATCAAAGTCTTTCTGCTTCACCGGCTTCTAACACTTTCTACGGCCAGTATCAGTACCATCGTAAGCACAAAGCTGATGACCGATCGGGCCAACCATAACAGCACATCAAAAAAGTTAAACGCCTCGAGTGCGAAGAACACCAGACAGTACAGCAGTGTCAGCAGGGCGCTTAACGTTACAAACTTAGTGAGCCCCAGCACTTTGGCCGATGCCTCCAGGTCTTCGGCCGAGTCGCGTGGTGCAACCAGTTCAATCAGGTATGTCTGTGCCAGTGCCACCAGTGTCATTGTGCTGGCAGCCAGTCCTGGCGTATTCGAGAACACATCAATCAGCAGTCCTAACAGGAAGCACGATACCAGTACCAGCCACTTAGGGAAGTTACGACGGAAGGTGATGGCAAAGTATACATACAACAGCGGTGTGCCCACGCCTAACAGGTGTACATGGTTCAGGATGAGCACCTGAGCCACAAACAGGGCCA
The DNA here is from genome assembly GCF_000025925.1 of Xylanibacter ruminicola 23. Lineage (NCBI taxonomy): Bacteria > Pseudomonadati > Bacteroidota > Bacteroidia > Bacteroidales > Prevotellaceae > Xylanibacter > Xylanibacter ruminicola. Next base: position 2,060,318 of record NC_014033.1, read on the forward strand.
CAAACATCACCAGTCGGTTTATCAATTCAATCTTCATAGTGCTACTGTCGCTGTTTAAAACTGATTGAGTCGCGGGCAGCCTGCATCAGTGCAGCACGCTCGGCTATACTCTTATCACTGATTACCACCACATCACGCAGGTTACCAAAGTCGGTACTCAGGCGCACCTTCAGCTTGTAACTCAAACCATCGCTCGAGTTATAAACCTGTTCAATCTTACCTACCTGCACACCCGATGGGAAGATACTCGAGAAGCCGCTGGTTACCATCCACTCGCCCAAGTTAAACTTGGCGTGGCGTGGCACATCCTCCACATAAGCCACCGATGGGTCGCCACCATACCAGTGCAGATAGCCAAAGTAGCCACGGTTACGAATGCTACAGCTGATACGCGACGAGGCAGCGTTCAAGGCCGAGATAACCACCGAATAGTGGTCGCTCACCAAGTAAACAACACCTACCACGCCATTACCGCATGCCACACCCATATCGGGCTCTACACCATCCTTACGTCCTTTATCGATGGTAATCAGGTTCTCAGCCTTGTGTATGGAGTTCTCAACCACCTTGGCGGGTATCAGCTGGTAATTACTCAGGAAAGCCAGCTCCTCGCGCTCAGCGGCAGTCGTGTCCTTGGTGGCCTCGGCATACAGGCGTCGCAACTGGTCAAGCTGTCGCTCCTGATAGATGTTACGCAGGGTCAGCTGTTCGTTCAGCTCGGCCATGGCCATATAGCTGGTCAGCTTGCTCTCCATCTCGTACACTTTGCCTGCCACGGCATTGGCACTTGTAAACCACACACTATTCTGATAACTGTTGTACTTAAACAACAGAACAACACTGACTACTTCGAGTAATACGAAAACTAGCCAGTGATGATACTTGTATAGGAAATCCAGCAGATTGCGCATCGGCCCAAACTACCTTATTGATTATCGCATCAAGAAATTAAATCTATCGATATTCTTCAGTGCAATGCCGGCACCCTTAGCAACACTGTGCAAGGGATCCTCGGGCACGTGGAATGGGATATGCATCTTGTCGGTCAAACGACGGTCCAAGCCACGCAGCAAGGCGCCACCACCTGAGAGATAGATACCATTCTTCACGATATCGGCATACAGCTCTGGGGGCGTATTCTCGAGCGCTGAGAGTACAGCGTTCTCGATCTTGGCCACAGTCTTATCCAGACAGTGAGCAATCTCCTGATAGCATACAGGCACCTCCATAGGCAGGGCTGTAATACGGTTTGGTCCGTGAACGATAAAGTCCTCAGGAGCCTCGTCACCCAGGTCGGTCAGAGCCGAACCTACGTTAATCTTAATACGCTCAGCCATACGCTCTGAAACCTTCACGTTGTGCTGACGGTACATATACTCCTGGATATCAGCTGTCAGGTCGTCACCAGCAGTACGGATCGAGTTGTTAGATACGATACCACCCAGTGAGATCACAGCAATCTCGGTAGAACCACCACCGATATCAACAATCATGTTACCCTCTGGTGCCTCTACATCAATACCAATACCGATAGCAGCAGCCATAGGCTCAAAAATCAGGTAAACATCGCGTCCGTCAGCATGCTCAGCTGAGTCGCGTACAGCACGCAGCTCTACCTCGGTAGAACCCGAAGGAACGCCAATCACCATACGCAGTGAAGGCGAGAACAGGCGACTACCTGTGTGTACCATCTTAATCAGTCCACGCATCATCTGCTCGCAAGCCGAGAAGTCGGCGATCACACCATCGCGCAGTGGACGGATAGTACGTATATTCTCATGAGTCTTCTCATACATCATCTTCGCCTCGTTACCTACAGCAATCATCTTGTCGGTACGGCGATCCAAAGCCACAACCGAAGGCTCATCTACCACAATCTTATCATCGCTGATAATGATGGTGTTGGCAGTGCCAAGGTCCATGGCAATTTCCTGTACGAAACTAAAAAATCCCATATATTAATGTTCAATGTTCAATATTCAATGTTCAATGTTTATTTGGCTGTTTTCTCAAACCAAGCGTTGATAGCAGTATCGTAGTGGCTGCTTACGCCAAAGGCGCGAGTAGCAAACATACGGCGATCCTCAATATCAGTCTGTGCACCCTTCTTGTTCAGGATGTCGAGCAGCACGCTGTACTCAGCCTTGCTGGGCACGATAACCACATCCTTAAAGTTCTTGGCTCCAGCACGGATCAGTGAAATACCACCGATATCAATCTTCTCAATGATATCAGCCTCGCTGGCACCGCTGGCCACAGTCTGCTCAAATGGGTAGAGGTCAACAATCACCAGGTCAATCTCTGGAATCTCGTACTTCTTCATCTGCTCCTGATCGCCCTCATTGTCGCGACGTCCCAGAATACCTCCAAACACCTTTGGATGCAGAGTCTTTACACGTCCACCCAGGATTGATGGGTAAGTGGTAACATCCTCGACCTTCTGACACTCATAACCAAGTGATTCGATAAACTGCTGTGTTCCACCAGTCGACAGGAACTTTACGCCCTCGGCGTTCAACTTCTTCAAAAGCTCATCCAGTCCGTCCTTGTGGAAAACAGACACCAATGCGGTCTTAATCTTCTTAATTTCAGCCATTTTTTATCCTTATAACGTTATAAATATAAATTTTGGGTGCAAAGGTACAAAAAGAAAACGGATTAACCTCAATTTCTCGGCGAAATTTTCAGATTAATCCGTGTTAAAAATATGATAGGTCAATTATTTCAGCGTAAAATTGCGCACCCACTCCTTCATGGGCTCTACAGCTTCGCTGTGTTCGGGCTTGTATCTCAGCATCACGGTTACCAGACGTATGGTGCCATCTTCAAGCACCTTACCATAGTAATCCCATTCTTCGTCCGAGCCCTCCTGTATGCTGTAGTCATCCCCTACCTCAACCAAGTCGGCCCCCATGGCCAACATCAGCTGACTGGCAGGTCGATGATTGCCTGTGAGCGAGTCAACCATTACCGATATACTCATCTCGTCGGCCATCAGCACCTCTTGGTTAGGCTCCTCGGGCAGATCCTGCAGGTATAGGAACGAGGGGTAGTTAATATCGAGACCTAGTTTCTCGCTGTGATATTTCAGCAAGTCCCACTGCCCCATGCGTATGGTCAAACTGTCGCTGCTGGTCAGCTCTGTACCGCCATAAGCCCTAGGCTGCCGCTGTCCGCCACAAGCGCCCAGCATACCCGCCATCAAGCCAGCTATCACCCAACACCTAACACCCTTCATCAACATTAATGTTTAATGTTTAATGTACATCAAATCAGGTTCATGCCCAGTGCCTTGCACTGCTTACGCATCTCCTCAGGCCAGATACTTGCCTGAATCTCACCAATATGGCCCTTATGCAGCAGCACCATACACAGACGGCTCTGTCCGATACCACCACCAATACTCAGTGGCAGCTTATCGTTCAGCAGCTGCTGGTGGAAGTAAAGCTGCTCGCGCTCCTCCTTGCCTTCCAGCTTCAACTGGCGCAGCAGACTCTCCTTATCTACACGGATACCCATGCTCGACAGCTCAAAGCTTCTACCCAGCACAGGGTACCAGATCAGGATATCACCATTCAGTCCGGCACGTCCGTCCTCAGCAATGGTGCTCCAGTCGTCATAGTCTGGTGCACGTCCGTCGTGCTTCTTACCATCACTCAGTTTACCGCCGATACCAATCACAAATACAGCGCCATACTTCTCGCAGATAGCATCCTCACGCTCCTTGGACGTCTTACCAGGATACATCTCCACCAGCTCCTCAGCATGTACAAAATGTATCTTCTCAGGCAGGAATGGTTTGATCTGTGGATAGGTCTCACAAGTCAGATACTCTGTACGGCGGATAGCAGCGTAGATACGCTCCACGATATTCTTCAGGAATGCCAGGGTGCGATCCTCCTTACGGATTACAGCCTCCCAGTCCCACTGGTCCACGTACAGCGAGTGCAGGTTGTCCAGCTCCTCATCAGCACGGATAGCGTTCATATCGGTATAGATACCATAGCCAGGCTCAATCTTGTACTCAGCCAAGCTCAAGCGCTTCCATTTAGCCAGCGAGTGTACCACCTCGGCCTTGGCATCACCCAGATCCTTGATGGGGAAGCTCACAGGGCGCTCCACACCATTCAGGTCGTCGTTAATACCCAATCCTTTCAGCACAAACAGTGGCGCTGTTACACGTCTCAATCTCAGTTCTGTCGACAGGTTCTGCTGAAAGAACTCTTTTATCAGTTTAATACCCTGTTCCGTCTGCTTCATATCCAGCAGCGGTTCGTACATCACGGGTTTAATTACTTGTCCCATTTTAATCGTTTATGATAATTTTGCGTGCAAAGGTACACATTTTTATCAAATATGCAAGCAAAATTGAGATTATTTTTGCAAAATGACACAAATACATTGATTATTACTATCTATTTGACACCTGACACCAAAACAAATAAAGAAACACAAAAGGGCGCGCGCCTCACGGCGCACGCCCCTTCAGATATCAAAAAATTAATGGACTGATAGATCTTTATAGAAGATAAACTTCCTACTTTTTTGCTTTTTTTCTACTATACTTTGATTAATACTAAACACCCAATCTATTTTCACGTGCAAAGGTAAGCATAAAACCGCAACTTAAAGACGAGTTTCCCGGAAATTTACATATTTTAAAAGATTTATTGACCAATATCATTAAATCGACACAATCACCACTTTTATCGTTTAAAATATTTTAAATCTACCTATAAAAAAATCCCAACCACCCGAAAGGGCAGTTGGGACCAACATATTTAACAACTAAGAACTGATGCTTAGATACCAGCGGCAGCAATCCACTCGTAAACGCAGCTTGCTACGCCGAACAGAGCGATACCTGCAGTGCAGATGCCAAGAGCCAGCTTAGTGGCCTCGTCGCTCTGGAATGTAGGCAGAGGATTCTCTGTCTTGGTGATGTACATAGCCTTCACAATGAGCAGATAGTAGTAAAGTGATACTACGGTGTTAACCAAGGCGATGAACACCACGCCATAGGCCATAGGCTCGCCATTCTGCACACCTGCCATGAACACAAAGAACTTAGAGAACATACCAGCAAATGGAGGAATACCAGCCAACGAGAACAGAGCCAAAGTCATGAGGAAGCTCAGCTTGGGGTTGGTCTGATAGAATCCGTTGTAGGCAGCCATATCTGTGCGACCGTTATTATTCTGCTCAACCACGTTAATCACAGTGAATACAGCCATGTTTGCTACGATGTAAACCAGCACATAGTAAGTCAGTGCAGCCACACCCAGCTGACCATTGCCAACCACTGCCAGCATGATATAACCGGCCTGAGAGATAGAGCTGAAGGCCATGAAGCGCTTCAACTCGTTCTGACGGATGGCAAACAGGTTAGCCACGGTAATTGAGAGTACAATCACGATATACAGCATGTAGTCCCAGTACTCAACCATAGGCGCGAATGCCTTCATCAGGATGGTGCACAGTGTGATAGCGGCAGCACCCTTAGAAATTACGCTCAGGTAACCGGTAACAGGTGTAGGTGCACCCTGATAGGTATCGGCAGTCCAGAAGTGGAAAGGCACCAACGAAATCTTGAAGCCCAGACCACTGAAGAAGAATACCAGACCCATGATGCACAGAGGCGAGTTAGATACTGCAGCACAAACATCATCGAAGTACAGGGTACCTGTAGCAGCGTAGATGAACGAGATACCGAACAGCATCACACCACTCGAGAAAGTAGCTACCAGGATATACTTGGCAGCACCCTCGGCACTCTCCTTACGATGGCGATCGAAAGCCACCATACAAGCCAGGGGCACTGAAGCCATCTCCAAGCCCAGGAAGAACAGCAGGAACGAGCCAGCCGACATCATCATGAACATACCCAGCAGGGTACTCAGAATCAGCATATAGAACTCACCGGCAATGCGCTGCTGCTTGGCAGCCCACGACTCAGCCATAATCACTACGATGAATGTACCGAAGGTGAGCACCATCTTCATCACGTTAATAGCCTGAGTGGCTACATACATACCACCAAAGGCAGTAATGGTATCACCCTGGCGCATAGCGCTGAATACACCGAGACCAACAGTCATCAGCATGAAATAGGTAAGACGACCGATAGCCACATTGGGCTTTTCGCCACGCCACTCGCCAGACTTGGTCATCGCGAAATCAACCGCAAATACCAGAATCAATGCTACAACCAGAGCACACTCTGGGAACATATATATAAATTGTCCGTAATTCATATTCTTTCGTCCTCCTTCTTTACATTACACCAATTGACTCCAGGATTGTACCTGCTGCAGGCGAAATCATATCGCTTACCCAGAATGGGAACGAACCCAAACCAGCTACGCAGAAAATCAGGCAGATAACAGCCACGCGCTCATCCCATGTAGCATCGGTGAGCTCCAGGAAGTGCTTGTTCTCAACCTCACCATACAGAATCTTACCAACCACACGCAGGATGTAAACAGCTGTTACAACAATCGACATACAAGCGATGATGGTAGCCACCATGCGGAACGAAGTGTTGGGGTCGCCACTCAGTGGGTGTGCACCAAACGAACCTACAAAGATGGTCATCTCGGCAATGAATCCAGAGAAGCCAGGCAATCCGAGGTTAGCCAAACCGGCAATCACATAACCAACAGCCAGGAAAGGCATAATCTTCATCAGTCCAGCCAGCTCGCGGATGTCACGGGTATGAGTACGACCGTAAATCATACCGATGAGGGCGAAGAACAGGGCTGTCATCAGTCCGTGTGAGAGCATCTGCAGTACAGCACCTGTCACAGCAGTCTGACTCATCATCAGCAGGGCAAACAGTACCAGTCCACAGTGCGAAACCGAAGAGTAAGCATTAATATACTTCAGGTCGGTCTGTACACAGGCTGAGAGTGCACCGTAAACTACCGAGATAGTAGTGAGGATGAGGAAGATCCACGAGAGATCCTGAGCAGCCTCAGGGAGCAGGTACATAGCTACACGGAAGCAGCCGTAACCTCCCAGCTTCATCAGTACACCAGCGTGCAGCATTGATACTGCTGTAGGGGCCGAAGCATGACCATCGGGGCTCCATGTATGGAATGGGAACAGCGCACCCAGTACACCGAATCCGATAAAGATGAATGGGAAGAAGATGTTCTGGATGTGACCAGGAATGCAGTGGTTAGCTGCGATTGTGGTCAACTCAAAGGTGTAGTTGCCGCTGTAGATACCATTAAAGTAGTAGATACCCAGCAATCCAAGGATCAACAGGGCCGAGCCTCCCATCAGCATCAGGGTCAGCTTCATGGCCGAGTACTCCTTGCGACCCGAACCCCATACACCAATCAGCAGGTACATAGGAATCAGAGCCACCTCGTAGAACATAAACATAGTAAACAGGTCGGTAGAGATAAAGAAGCCATACACACCTGTAGAAAGCAGGGTGAACCACAGGAAGTACTCCTTAGTAAGTGGCTTCAACTGCCATGAGGCAAAGGTACCGGTGAACACGATGATGCTCGAAAGCAACAGCATCACCACAGAGATACCGTCAACACCAACGCTGTAAGCGATATTCAAAGGCTTGAACCAAGGCGTGCTATAGGTCAGCAGCATCTCGGCTGTATTACCTGCTGCACGCTCCTGAATAAAGTAGATGGTTAACCAAACAGAGAGGGCCAACAAACACGAAGCTCCCGTTACCATCACACCACGCACCTGATTAACGTTCTTGGCCAACCAGAGACCAACCAGCATCAGGGCAGGAATTATTACGAAAATACTTAATATACTCATATCTTTAGATGCATAAAAGGATTAATGTAAGGGCCACACTACCAGTGATGAACCATACGGCATACTGGCGAACATCGCCACTCTGCCAGCTACGGATACTCTCACCAGCCTCGTTAGCACCCCATGCCAGGAAGTTAAAGGTACCATCCACAACGTGACGGTCGAACCAGGCAATAGGTGTAGAAACCAGACGGAAGATGATGCGATGTGTCACATACTGCCAGATCTCGTCCTGATAGAAACGCTTGTAGGCTGCGCGATGCAGCTTGGGGAAGGTAGCATACAGGCGATCGGCAATAGGCTGCTGCTCACCCTTATAGATATAGGTGGCCAGGCAGATGCTCAGAATCGCAATCACAGTAGAGGTAGCAGCAATCTGCATGTTAAAGTGGATGGTGTAGTCAGTACCAGCAGCACTTACGAAGCTACCGAACGAACCACCCCACTCTGCAAATCCTGCAATCGTGGTGTAAACACCCACACCAACGGTAATCACTGTCAGTACAATCAAGGGGATTGTCATGGTCAGTGGTGCCTCGTGTGGTGTATGATGTGCATGAGCCTCCTTGTTCTCAGTACCCCAGAAGATACCGTAGTACAGGCGGAACATGTAGAAGGCTGTCATGGCAGCGATACCTGTCATAATCCAACCTACCACCGGACTGTACTCCATGCAGGCAGTGATAATCTCATCCTTTGAGCTGAAGCCCGAGAAGAAGGGGATACCAGCGATGGCCAGACACGAAATCAGGAAGGTGATATGTGTGATAGGCATATACTTGCGCAAGCCACCCATCAGCGCCATCTCGTTGCTGTGTACAGCGTGGATGATACATCCTGCACCCAGGAACAGACAAGCCTTGAACATAGCGTGAGTAAACAGGTGGAACATACCAGCCATGTAACCCAGCTGAGCGTGGTTGTCGAGGATAGCACCATGATGTCCGGGCAGTGATACACCCAGAGCCACCATCATAAAGGCAATCTGCGAGATGGTCGAGAAGGCCAGCACACGCTTGATATCGCTCTGGGCACAAGCCACAGCAGCTGCATAGAAAGCGGTGATTACACCCACCCAAACCACAATGCTCATAGCCTGTGGGGCATACTCAATCCACAAGGGGAACATACGTGCAATCTGGAACACACCAGCTACAACCATGGTAGCAGCGTGAATCAGGGCAGATACAGGTGTAGGACCCTCCATGGCATCTGGCAGCCAGATGTGCAGTGGGAACATCGCACTCTTACCGGCACCACCGATAAACATCAGTACCAGTGCAGTAGGAATGATAAAGCCACCAGCAGCTACAGCCTTAGCCAGGTTACCCTCGATGAAAGGTGTAGTACCCTGGCCCATCACAATGTCGCCAGCAAAGTTAAAGCTGAACGAATCCACGAAGTAACCGAATGTCAGGATACCTACCAGGAAGAACATATCGGCAAAGCGTGTCACGATGAATGCCTTCTTTGAGGCAGCGATGGCAGGCTTCAAAGGATAGTAGAAACCGATGAGCAGGTATGAGCTAACACCTACCAACTCCCAGAACATGTACATCTGGAAGATGTTGGTGGCCAGAACCAGACCCAGCATCGACATCGTAAACAGCGAGAGGAAAGCGTAGTAACGCTGGAATCCCTTCTCACCATGCATATAGCCGAATGAGTAGATATGAACCATCAGTGATACAGTCGAGATCACAATCAGCATCATCACGCTGATAGGATCCAACAGGATACCGAGGTCGAAATGCAGGTTACCCAGGGGCAACCAGGTAAAGTTATACGGAACAAAGGTCTGATACACGCCATTCACACGATCCAGTCCGAAGAAGTACTGGAAAGCGGTGATATAAGAGAGTATCGTAACCATTCCCAACGAGCAGGTACCGATCAGTCCGGCCACCTTATGCTGCATCTTCATGCCAGCCAGTCCAAGAACAATGAACGACAGCAGTGGCAGAAGCATGATAAAGATTGTATATCCAAACATAATGTTTACTGTTTAATCTTTAATGTTTAATGTTAAACTATCGTTTCATATTCTGGATAGCCTCAACACTATCACTCTTGAACTTGCGATACACGTTGATGATAATAGCGATGGCAACTGCGCTCTCGGCAGCAGCTACACCAATCACGAAGAGTGTCATGAACATGCCCTCCATACCGTTTGGATAAAGCAAGCGGTTGATAGCGGCAAAGTTGATATCCACGGCGTTCAGCACCAGCTCAACCGAGATGAGCATGGCAATCAGGTTGCGACGTGTAGTGAAACCATATACACCGATAAAGAACAACAGGGCACTCAGTGCGAAATAACATTCTACTGGAATCATGCTTTATCCTCCTTTCTTGCTACAACCAAGCCACCGATGATACATGCCAGCAGGAATACTGAGATGAACTCGAAAGGCAGTACATACTGATATTTACCCGAACCAACGAGAGCAGTACCAATCTCCTTCATAGGTACCTCTACGCCAGCAATCTCCTGTGTATAGAAACCAGTCTTAAGCAGAATCAATCCTACTACCACCAGTCCGGCCAGGGCGGCCAGGGCGCCAGTAATCATCTTGCTACTCTTAACTCGCTCCTCCAAACCCTGAAGTGTGCGCTTGCTTACCAACTGGATGGCAAACACATAGATCATCGTAACGCCACCGGCATATACGCTAATCTGAGCGGCTCCAAGGAAGGTGTAATCCAGCAGGAAGTAGATACCTGCTACACCAAAGAGCACAAACAACATGAATGTTGCGGCTCGCATAATCTTCGTCGTGGTCACACACATCAGTGCCGAAGCAATGATGAATACCGCGAGAATGATAAACATAACTGTATTACCCATAATGCGTTACTTGGTTTTAGTGTTAAACTTACCGACCTGCCATTCGGCACCACCCTCAATCAGGTTAGGCAGAGAGCCACCAGCGTAAACCTCCTCGTTCAAGTGCAGTACCAGACGAGAGCGGTCGAACACAGCGTTCTCAAAGTCGTTTGTAAACTCGATGGCGTCAAAGTTGCAGGCGTTGGTACACAACTGGCAGAACATACAGTCGCCCAGGTCGTACGCATAATCGTCCAGCACCTTCTTTTTCTTGCCTGTCTCAGGATCCTCAGCCATATGGGCAGTAATCTTGATGGTTCCGTTAGGACAGGCCTTTTCGCACAATGTGCAAGCGGTACACTTGTAGCTGCCATCCTCGTTGCGCTTAAAGGTCAAGCGACCACGGTGACGCTTTGATACGTGCAGTGTAGTCTTGCGGTTTTCGGGATACTGCTCTGTCGACTTATTGGTGAAGAAATCCTTGAAATACTCCTTCCAAGTAATCTTCATACCTGTAGCCAAAGTCTTCAGGCCGTGTCCGATTTCTCCGAAATATGTTTTGTTATCTTCCATTGCTATACCTTATTTAATATATAGGCCCAGGGCCACAACAACAGTCATAATTACCAGGTTGATAAGTCCCAGAGGCATCAAGTACTTCCACTCCAGCTTCAGGATCTGGTCGATACGCAAACGTGGGAAAGTCCACTTCACCCACATCAGCAACCAAACCACCAGCAGGGTCTTGCCAAAGAACCATACGATACCGGGGATGTAGTTCATCACGGTATCAAAGGCATCCACACCAATGTTGATAGGAGCCCAACCACCCAGGAATACAGCCGAAGCCAGTCCAGCGATGATAAACAGGTTCAGGAACTCAGCCAGGTAGAAGAAACCGAAGCCCATACCCGAGTACTCAGTGTGGTGACCGGCAGTCAACTCACTCTCAGCCTCAGCCATATCAAACGGACCACGGTTAGCCTCGGCATTACCAGCAATCAGGAACACTACAAAGGCGATGATGGCAGGGATATGACCCTGGAAAATCAACCACTTAAAGGCACCTGTCTGAGCCTCAACGATACCACTCATCTGCATGGTACCTGTCAGGATCACAGCGGTAATCAGACAGAGGCAGAGCGACATCTCGTACGAGATCATCTGAACAGCAGCACGCATGGCCGAAACCACCGAGTACTTATTGTTCGAACCCCAACCAGCCAGGAAGATACCTACCACACCAATCGATGAGATAGCAGTTACCAGGAAGATACCTACATTAAAGTCAAGCACTTGGGCACCATTGTTCCAAGGCAGGAAGCTGAAGGTTCCTACCGACGCAATGATTACCAGCAGTGGAGCTACAGCATACAGCAGCTTATCAGCACGATCCACGAAGAAGATCTCCTTCACGAGCATCTTCAGTACATCGGCAAAAATCTGCAGGGTACCGTGGAAACCTACACGGGTAGGTCCCAGTCGGCACTGGAAATAAGCGCATACCCAGCGCTCCATCATAATCATCAGCATGGCAATCAGCGCATATCCAGCCAGGATACCAGCGCCAACCAGCACGCATTCAATCAATATCGACCAGAAATCTCCTAAGCCAAGTGTATCGCGCAGGAGAGCGTCGAACCATGTTGTAAATATAGAAAAGTCGAACATAATCTTTACTTTTTACATTATTACATTTTTACATTTCGACTATCTGTCGATATCAGGAATTACAACGTCAATAGCAGCACAAGTCGCAATCAGGTCGGCAATCTTCTGACCACGCAGCATGGGGTCGAAAGCACCTACCAGCGAGAGTCCCATGGGTCGCATCTTCATGCGGTATGGACTCTTGTCGCCACGCGAGTCGAGATAAACACCAAACTCACCAGCCACACCCTCAACCGAGTAGTACCACTGTCCCTCGGGCACCTTGATGATAGGCTTCTGCTTCACGTAGAAGTCACCCTCAGGGATATTGTCGATGAGCTGCTCGATAATGTTCAAGCTCTGGTACATCTCGTTGATGTGAACCAGGTAGCGGTCCATAGAGTCGCAACCAGTCAGTGTGCACTGCTCCCACTCTACCTTGTCATACATATCATATGGGTGGTTCTTACGCACATCACTCTTCCAACCCGAAGCACGTCCGGCAGGACCGGTCACTGCATACGAGATACAGTCCTCCAGGCTCATTGGTCCGCACTTCTCCAGTCGGTTGTGTGTAATCACGTTATCACCAAACACATCCATGTACTCCTGAATCATGGGTCGCAGGTACTTCACCAGTGCCTTTACGTTCGATACAAAGTTAGGATCGATATCATCCTGCAGTCCACCTATTCTATAATAGTTCTGAATCAGGCGTCCACCGGTGGTCTCCTCCATACAGTTCAGCACATGCTCACGATCGCGCATACCATACAGGAAGGCAGTCAGAGCGCCCAAGTCCTGAGCCACACACGAGGTGTACAGCAGGTGACTGTCCAAACGCTGCAGCTCATCCATAATGGTACGGATGTACTTAATGCGGTCGGTCAGCTCAACCTCCATGGCCTCCTCAATCACACCTACCAATGCATGACGATGCTGCATGGCACCCAGGTAGTTCAGTCGGTCGGTCAGAGCCAGTGTCTGAGGATAGGTCATACCCTCCCACATCTTCTCGATACCACGATGAATATAACCAAAGTGAGGATAGATGCGCTTCACGGTCTCACCGTCCAGCACAGTCTGCAAACGCAGCACACCATGGGTAGCAGGGTGCTGGGGACCAATGTTAATCACATAGTCGTCGGCCTCAAACAGCTTGTTCTGCTTGCACTGCAGCTTACCCTCCTTGTCCAGATAGTACTCCAGACCGTAGTCAGGCTCTACGTCATCCTCCAGGGTGTACTTGTCGTTAAACTCCCAGTCCTTACGGAAGGGGTGACCCTTAAAGTCGGTACGCAGGAACAGGCGACGCATATCCTTATGACCCAGGAACACGATGCCAAAGAAATCGTAAACCTCGCGCTCCAGCAGGTCGGCCACCTTCCAGATATCTGATACAGTAGGGATATAAGGCGTGTCGTTTTGAGTCTGGGCCAGCTGCTTCACAGCACAACGCTCGTGGGTGTTGGTATTCTCAAGGATATACACACAACCCAGACCTTCTTCTCCACCAAAATCCTCACCTACGATAGTTACAAGATAGTCAAAGCCTTTCTTGCTCTTCAAGTTCAGCATCTCCGAGGCGAACTTCTCAAAGTCGAATGATAAAAATTCTAATTTCATGCCTTGTCCTCCCCTTTGTTAGATTGAACATTGACCATTGAACATTGACCATTATTTGCAGCACCACTGACCTCCGAATGGTCAATGGTCAATGGTGAATGGTCAATGGAAAAATCCTCGGGTACATCTGTTACAACGATGGGTTCTCTACGATGATCACCCAGGTTGTTACGGAATGTCAACTCCTCGTTCGATACACCCAGCTCGCGCTCCTCAGCGTCCTGCTTGTGGTTAGCACCTCCAAAGAATTTCTCTACCTTCACCTTACGCTGCAGCTGCATCATACCATACATGATAGCCTCTGGACGTGGGGGACAGCCAGGGATGAACACATCCACGGGCACAATCTCCTCGATACCCTTTACCACATGGTAGCTCGACTTGAAAGGACCACCGCTGATGGCACATCCACCAACAGCTACCACATACTTAGGCTCAGCCATCTGATCGTACAAACGCTTCAGGGCTGGGGCCATCTTGTGGGTGATGGTACCTGCACACATAATCAGGTCGGCCTGTCGTGGTGAGTTACGTGTTACCTCGAAACCAAATCGGGCAAAGTCGTAACGTGAGCAACCACAAGCCATAAACTCAATACCACAGCATGATGTAGCAAAGGTCAGCGACCACAGTGAGTTACTACGTCCCCAGTTAATCAACTGGTCGAGCGAACCTGTCACCACGTTTACGCCACCCTCATGCAGCTCGTCGATAATCTTCTCCAACGACTCGTTGTCGTTCCACTCCTCGTAAGGAATGCTCTTGATGTGGGGCTTTCTTACTTCCATTCGAGATCTCCTTTCCGCCAGGCATAAGCCAAGCCTAATACCAGAACTACTAAGAAGAAGCCGATGCTAAGCAGAGCCATTGCGCCGAACTCCTTCACTACCACAGCCCATGGATACAGAAACACCGTTTCCACATCGAACATGAGGAACAAGATGGCAAAGAGATAGAAACCTACCGAAACAGGCAACCATGAGCTGCCGCGGGTAGGAATACCGCTCTCATACGGCTCACCCTTGACCTTTGCGTAGGACCTTGGTCCCAACAGCTTGGCCAGCACGTAAGCCGCTACCACCAATGTAATAGCCGTCACCAAGACGGTAATTAACAAAGTAAAGTTCATAAAAAGCTAACTATAATTATTTATTAATGTTTTAATTATTCCATTATCAAGTAGTTACTCACCCATCACCTCTGTAATAGGCTCACCCACACAGGCGTTTGGCTGCTGTATGTGCAGCTTCTGGCACACGGTAGGTGCTATATCGGTAATATGCACTTCGCGACTGGTGGCCCCATGCTTCACCTGCCAACCGTAGAACAGCAGGGGGATATGGGCATCGTAGGGATTCCACTCGCCATGAGTGGTGCCGATGGGCGACGAGCCCTTGCCAAATCCGTACCAGCCTGGCTCCAGCATAAAGATGATATCACCCGAACGGTCGTGATGATACCCCTTCAGGGCACGCTCTTTCAGCATCTCAGGCACGGGAGCTGTGGCAGCCTTCTTGAAATCAAAGGCGAAAGCAACATGTGGTGTCTTCAGTAACTCCTCTACCACCACCTCGCGCACTTTCTCCTCGTCGAGCCCCTGCTCACGGATAGCCTCTTTGTCCAGCACCAGACGGTAGTCCAGACAGTCTTTGATGATATTCTTAGTCAGGTGCAGTCGCTCCTGCAAGCGCTTAGCAGCCTCGCCGCTATACATCTCGTCGAACATAAACGGACCTCCGCCCAAACGGTGGTCTTCCATGAACTTAAAGTTATGCGCAGCGCCATGGTCGGCAGTCAGGAATACCAGGTAGTTACCCTCGCCCACCTGTTCGTCGAAAGCCTTCAGCAGTTTGGCGATATCCTTATCCAGCTCCAGGTAAGCCTCGTCGGTATGCTCGCCACGGGTGCCGTACTCATGTCCGATCACATCTGTCTGCGAGAAGCTGATACACAGCATATCCGTCTCTTCGCCCTTACCAAGCTGTTCGCCTTTTAAAGCAGCAATGGCCATATCAGCAGTGATATGACCACACAATGGATACAGTCCGACGTTCTTACCTACCTTCTGTAGCTCTTTGTTTTTCTTCAGCTGGGCGTTATACTCCTTGGCCCATTTAGGCAGTTCCTGCATATACCAGGTGCTGCTGATAAACTGTCCGGCCTTGGTATCAATCCAATAGGCAGCATTGGCACTTCGTCCGGCAGGCAGAATGGCTGCACGGTCCTTGTAGCTCACACCAATCACCTTCGACTTAAAGTCGGTATGCAGTCGCAGCTGGTCGCCAATGGTGTTGGCCAACAGGTTTACGGGCGACGAGGCATCTTTCTTGTTACTACCCACGGTCGTTACGTCGTGATCCTCGCAACTGCTGATCTTCACGCCGTTCTTGTAAAAGGCGTTACCGCAGATGCCATGAAAAGCGGGAGTTGTACCTGTGTAAACGCTGGTATGTCCGATGGCAGTTACGGTGGGCAGATAATTAATAAGGCAGTTATTACATGAGTATCCTTGGTTAATGAGGCGCTTCAGTCCGTCCTCCTGATACTGATTGTAATATCTGCCCAGATAATCCCAACGCATCTGATCAACTACGATTCCTACCACGAGCTTAGGGCGCTCGTTAAACTGCGTTTGTGCCTGACTGTCAACAACATAGCACAACGCCAATGCAACGAATAGTATCAATCTTTTCATAATTGGTTGCAAAGGTAAGAAAAATCCGCCAAAGTTCCAAATTCTCTGGCGGATTTTTTTATCTCTCTATGATTTCTAGACACATGCGCGAATTGTGATACGGACATTTCCAGAAACCGGCTTTGTCATCTTTTGTGTTCAGCAAGCCGTTGGCATGCCTGCTCCAGTACCACTCACCGTGTTCGTAATCAATCAGCTGTTTTTTGATATAATGCCAGCATTTTTCAGCACGATTCAGGGCCTCTTCATCGCCGAAATGCTGCCAGATATTATACCAGCCCACCACGTTCTCGGCCTGTACCCACCAGTGCAGATCATCATCCACATAGCCCGTATCCAGATTAGCCTCGTGTATCAGCGAACCATCGGGTCGCAAACCCTTCGCCGATGCCTGTGCAACCGCTTGTACAATGGGTTCCACCTTGTTCAGCACCTGCTGGTCGCCCAGCACCAGAGCCGCCTCGTGCAACAGCCACGAGCACTCGATATCATGACCGTAACTCTCCAGGTGGCCGGCCCCACGCGTCCAGTCCATTCCAAAGAACAGATCCAGGTGATTGGTCTCCTTGTTCAGTATCTTCTCTGTAAAGATATCTACCAAGTTTCTCAGTGCCCCTTCCACCTCGCTGATGGTCTGTGGCGGCACACTGATACCCACAGGCAGCACAGAGCCGATGGCCGACACATAGTCGCACGACTCCTGCACCTGCGCCTCTTTCAGACATCTCAGCAGGTTAGTATAAGGCTCGATAATATGCAAGTGGGTGTTCTGCGATTTGGGGTAGTTGGCATCCAGGTCCGACAGACGCATATCCGCTATCTCGCCCCACTCGCGCGTGCAGGCCTCGATATAGCCGTTATGTTCCCTGTCGAAGGCATGTTCCTCGATACAGTCATACAGGTCCAGCGCATAGTCCAGTGCCTCTCTGTCGCCCGTTGCTCGGGCATATTCCGTCAGTCCGTAAATCATAAAGCCGATGGCATAAAACTGCTTCTTGGTGTCCAGCGGGTTCCCCTCGCAATCTACGCTCCAGTACACGCCTCCATACTCCTGATCGATAAAATGCTCAATGATATAGTCCTTGGCTCTGGTAGCCGCTTCCAGATACTCCGGATGTTTCAGCACACGGAAAGCCGCCGAGAACGCCCAGAGGATACGGGCATTCAGGATAGCCCCCTTCTCGGCCTCGGGATGCAGTTCGCCGTCATGGGCCATGCGCCCGTAAAAGCCCCCATGCTCATAGTCCATCATCTGGTCGAGCCAGAAACGCAGGATGTTATTCTCCAGCACGTCCTGCATCTCGCGCTTCATCATATCAACACGTTCGTTCATTTCTTAATCGGATAAATCCAAGTCAGTACAATAATCAATCCTGCGATGATAGCAGGGAACAGCGAAAACAGGCTCCATACCATCGAGAGTACCGAACTGGTAATCGAGGCAGGGTCAACCATGGTGTTACCCATCTCATCCGTAATCATACTGGCACCAGCCAGACCTAAGAAGAGGGCTACCAGCGAGCCCGAGATGGCCGTACCGAACTTCTGCGCCATGGTACCCGACGAGAAGATCAAGCCAGTCGATGACGTACCGTTTTTCTCCGTAGCATAGTCGGCCACATCAGCATACATACTCCACAGCAGGGGCGAATACAAGCCGATGCCCACCGATGTGAGCACCACCAGTGCCACCATCACCCAGATATAGGCGGGATCCATGGGCACGAAGAAGAAAGCCACCGAAAAAACTACACAAATCAGCGCAGCCGCCATAAAGGCATTACGCTTCGAGCCAATCAGTTGGGTGAACTTTGGCGACACACCACCGAAAATCATACAAGTCAGCTCGCCAAAGGTCATAAACACGGTGTAGTTGATAATCAGTCCGCTCACCGTTACATCCCCATGCAAGCAGTATTCCAACAGATAGCCAGCCACAGCGTAGCGGAATCCGTTAAAAAAGTTTGTACAAATACCAATCAGTGTCAGGATAATCCAAGGCTTGTTCTTAAACAAGTCGCCAAACTGCTTAAACGAGAATTTCTCGGCGCGTACCGGCTTCAGACGCTCCTTGGTCAGGAAGCCGCAGGCCAGCGTTCCGGCAGCTGCCAGCACACCAAAGAAAGCACCCAGCACCGCATACTGGTGCTGCTCGGTGCCACCCACCAGACGCTGCAGGTAAGGGAACGACAGCAGGGTCACAAATCCCATGGCATAGGCACCCACCATACGGAAACTCGAGAACTGGTTCTTCTCGTTGTCGTCATCCGTCATCACACCCAGCAGCGAGCCATAAGGCACGTTCACGGCAGTGTACATCGCCATCATCAGCAGATACAGACTGTAAGCCCAGATGCGCTTGCCCGTCAGTCCGAAGTCAGGCGTATAGAGCAGCAGGGCAAACACCAGTCCGAAGGGGATAGCGCCAAATATCAGCCAGGGGCGATAGGTGCCCCATTTGCTCTGTGTACGGTCGGCGAGCGATCCCATCAGCGGGTCGGTCACCACATCAAACATACGTGCTATCAGCATCAGTGTCGCAGCATCAGCAAACGTCAGTCCAAACACATTTGTAAAAAACAGCGGGAAGGCAATCGACATAATTTTCCATGTAATACCACCAGCAGCCGCATCGCCCAAGGCGTAACCTATTTTCTCCTTTAAACTAGCCATATAATTAATAATTAATGTTCAATGCTCAATGTTCAACGCTCAATGTTCAATGTCTTTCTGTTTTTGTCTATCAACTTGTTGATGGTCAAAACAGAAGCCGCGGTATAATAGCCATCCTCAGGGGTGTTCATACAGTAATCGATCAGTTTATCGATGGTCGATGTAGCCACGTGCATACGGGTGTCGGCCGAGGCATAGTAGATAAACACCTTACCATCCTCGTCGGCAATCCAACCATTCGCAAAAGCCACGTTCATCACGTCGCCATAATACTCGTTACCCTCAGGCACCAGGAAATAGCCACCAGGACGTGCGATTACCTTTGTGGGGTCGTCGAGGGCAGTCATATACATATACAGCACGTAGCGCAGACCGTCGGCAGTGGCACGCACACCATGCGCCAGGTGCAACCAGCCCTTCGGTGTTTTGATGGGGTGCGGACCCTCACCGTTCTTCACCTCGGTGATGGTGTGGTATTTGCGCTCGTAGATAATCTTTTCTTCCTTAATCTCTGCGTGCGTGATGTCGTCCACCAGCGCCCAACCGATACCGCCGCCGCTACCAGTATCAATAAAACCATCCTGCGGACGGGTGTAGAAAGCGTATTGCCCAGCCACAAACTCAGGGTGTAGCACCACATTACGCTGCTGACTCTTGGTTTTCAGGTCAGGTAGTCTATACCAGGTTTTCAGGTCTTTGGTACGGGCGATGCCAGCAGTGGCTGTGGCAGCACTCAGGTCGCCAGGCTGCGAGTCGTCGTGACGCTCAGCACAGAACACGCCGTATATCCAGCCATCCTCATGCTGTGTCAGTCGCATATCATAAACATTGGTAGCAGGCACCACATCATCCGGCATGGTGATAGGCTCATCCCAGAAACGGAAATTGTCGATACCATTCTCGCTCTCGGCCACGGCAAAGTAACTCTTGCGGTCAGCCCCCTCAACACGCACCACCAGACAGTATTTCCCCTGCCATTTAATGGCACCTGCGTTCAGCGTGGCATTACACATAATACGCTGCATCAGGTAAGGGTTGTCATGCTCATCAAAGTCGTACTTCCACTCCAGGGGCACATGTTCAGCCGTCACCACCGGGTTCTTGTACTTCTCGTAAATACCATTTCCCCACTCCAGGGGTTCGTTCTTTCTCGCAAGCAGCTCCTCATGATGTTTTCTCAGAGCCGCTACCTTCTGTTCAAACTCGCTCATATAATGTTTAATGCTTAATTTTTAATGTTTAATATCATTTAAGAACATCACGTTTTTGGCCTCCTTAAACGCTTTGCGGTAGTCATCCCCACAGGGTGTGCCCGGCACTGGTCCGAACCATTCCTTCTCGTAGTTACGCCACAACAGGAAATAGCTGATGGGATATTTATCCATCTGCGGTTTCAGCACTCTGCTGAACCATGTGGCGTCAGGGATATTCTTAAAGCCACACTCCGTCATCGCCAACAGTTTACCGTTATTCTTGGCAAACTGTGTCAGGAATGTCAGGTCGCTGTTCACGGCCTTGATAAAATCCTGCTCCGAGCCCCACTGATAGGCATCCTCACCTATCAGCGTCACGCGGTCGTTACCCGGGTAGCGCTGCATAAAGCGCTCCAGTGTCCAGCCACCATCCAGATTAGGTGAGTAGCTCCACAGCAGGTTACTGAACCCACGCGCGTTCATTTCATCCTGTAGCAGGTTCCAAAGCGCCATGAATTCACTGTCGCTGCACAGTTTCTGTCCCCACCAGAACCACGAGCCGTTGTTCTCGTGCCAGGGTCGGAAGATGATGGGCACTGGCTGTCCGGTTTCATCCTTCAGACTTTCGAGGAAGTCGGCCAAGCGGGCCATCCACACTTTAAACAAGTCCGCCTTCACACCACCAGGCAGAATGCTCTTCACCACCTTGTTGCTGGTCACATCCCAGGCCGTTCCGCCCGTCAGCGGGTTACGTGGATGCCAACTGATAGTCACCACGCCCCCACGCTTCACATGGGCCAACAGTTCATCGTGTATGCGGGTAAAGGGCACGCTGTCCAGGTTCTTCTCGTCACCCATCTCTATGCCACCCAGCTCAAAGCCCATCACAGCAGGATAGTCGCCAACGGTCAGCTTCACATCGCTCTTTCCATCCTCGTAGGCCCAACCGATACCGTAGAACGGATCGTCCTGATGCCCGGCCATGTAACCTTTCTGTTGCAGACTCGTCAATCTGTCGGCCAACTGCGTCGCAGTCGTCTGTTTCAACTCTTTCAGCAACCAAGCCTCCCAGGTGTCCCACTGCTCCTGATGCCAGAAGTGCCAGGTAGCCTGATAAGGCTTTATCTCCTTCGGACCTTTCACGATATTATAGGTAGCCCAGGCACTGGTAGGTGGCACCACATCATCATTATAGCCAAACGAGAACCAGCCCTTCTGCCCCTCATCAATCAGCCGCGCAAAATTCACCCCATCATAATATCGAGAAGTAGTAATTTTTGTATCATCTAATTCTTCAATTTTTACATTTTTCCATTTTTTAATTTTTGCATTTTCATAAAAGTAGTGCGGCCATCCGCAGGCAGCCCCTTTCAACGAGTTGGTATGATCGCAAAGAGCCGCATGCACAGGTGCATAGCAGGTGATGCGTTTATCCAGTCCAGCTGTCACTAAGGTCAGGAATCCCCCTTGACTCGATCCAGTCACACCAGCCTTCTGTCCGTCCCAGGGTGTGTACTGCTCGATATAGTCCATCGCACGGATACAGCCCATAATCACATGGTGATAGTAGTGCTTTTCGCGGTTGTCCATATTAAACTCCCAGTACCCCTGCAGGGCGCCATTGCCCAGGTTGTCGTACACCCCTTGCTCCATCGTCACAGGAATGCCGTGGATACCAATCTCCAGGGTTATCACACCTTGCGAGGCCGTATATACATCGCCACCATAGGGTCGTACGCCAGCACCAGGCACACGCAACAAGGCCGGATATTTCCCTTCGCGCACAGGCACGCACAATATACCATAGGTACGCGAGCCCCAGCGTTCGTTGTTAAAGCTCACTTCGTACACGTTTACGTCCTTCGTACAACGCTCAGGCAGCAAACGCTTGGTAGGGTTCAGGTCGGTTTTTCGTGCTTCGGCAATGCTCTTTTGCCAGAACTGCTCAAAATCCTGTGGCATCACGGTCGATGGTTGCAGTTTCTCCGGACTAAACGCAGCGCCGCATGCCCCGCGGTAATCCTTGCCATTCACATGGGCAGTCACATCCAGTCGGTAGAATCCCGGTTTCGCCATCGTACCCTGCAGTTTCAGACTACCGTCTTTCAGGGTCACGCTTTTGCGAATGTCCTGATACATCTCAGGTCCCATCGCATAATCTATAGCAACGTTTTTAAGTAATGTACCCTCCTGGCGCACCTCTACAGTAAAGTTCACCTTTTCGCCTGTGTTGTATCGCCAGTCAGCATGGTCAGGTTCAACAGTCACCACCACACTATTTCCACGAATCTGTGCCTGCAGCATCACCGCAGTCGCCACACAAAAAAAGAAAGTAAGCAGTCTTTTCATTTTTTAATTATCGATTGTCGTTTTATTTAATTTTAAGTTTACGGCTGCAAAGTTACGACATCTTTCTTAAACTGCAATACTTTTTTTTGCTCAATCATTACACTTTTCCACCAATCCCCGCTCGTCGGGGCTGTCTGCCCCTTGCCGCTGGGCGTTCCCCGAGTGTTTTAGCATGGTATTAGATAAAGGCCCTATGGGCCGCTGCTCAAAGAGCAGCATAAACAATATAGGCCGAAGTCCCGGCCTACCAAAACATAGCATGGATTTGGGTCTTCCCAAATCCAGGATTTAAGCCCCTTGCCAAAGATTGGCGAGGGGTTTGGAGAGTGGTTTGAAGCCCTCCTTAGGATGAAGGAGGGTTGGGTGGTTGTGAAAAAAGGGGGTGGGGATTGTATCCCCTGGCAGAAATTATCCAAATCGTTTCTCGATAACCTGCCAGTCAATAATCTGCCACAAGGCAGCGAGATGATCGGGCCGACGGTTCTGATAATCGAGATAGTAGGCATGCTCCCAGACATCGAAAGTAAGCAACGGTTTCAAGCCCTTCTGCACAGGGTTGGCCGCATTCGTTTCCTGCGTGATAACCAACTTACCGTCTTTATCAGCAGAGAGCCACACCCATCCAGAACCAAACAACGTAGCCCCGGCTTTCTGGAATGCCTCCTTGAAAGCCTCAAACGAGCCAAAGTCACGAACGATTGCCTCTGCCACCTTTCCGACAGGCTGATTGTCAGCCTTTGGCGCAGTAAACTGTCCGAAGTACAACTCGTGATTCAGTATCTGCCCAGCATTGTTAAGGATACCACCCGTTGCCTGACAAACGATTTCTTCTAATGCCAGGTCGGCCATCGGATTTCCTTCCAGCAAACCATTCAGGTTATTCACATAAGCCGCCAAGTGCTTCCCGTGATGAAAAGCAATCGTTTCGCGACTAATCACCGGCTCCAAGGCCTCAGGCGCATACGGCAGCGCCATTAATTCAAACTTTCCCATATCGTTTCCATTTATTGGTTTCGGTTGCAAATATACGAATTAATTTCTATCCACCAAGAGATTTAAGAAATCTTATAAAAAAATTGAGCCGCAAGCATTTCTGCCTGCAGCTCAATTCCTTTTTCCGCGGATGTCAGGGACCTGTCCCCTAGCAGGGGAATTAGAAGTTGTAGGTGACATCAACGGTTTGACCGGTGGTGGTGAGGGCAACCTTCGAACCGGAGCCTAAGAGTTTGTCACTCAGGTACCAAGCCAGCTCTGCGGCACCGTAGCCTACAGCAGCACCGGCAACTACGTCGTACCAGTGGTGCCTGTCGTTAGCCACGCGCTCTATGCCTACAGCTGTGGCTGCAGCATAACCAGCTATGGGAATCCAAATGCTCTCTTTTCTGAATTCTTTATCAATCGAACGGGCAGCGGCAAACGCCATAGCAGTATGCCCCGATGGGAACGATTTGTTATCCGAATGGTCAGGTCGCTCCTCTTTTACCATCGCCTTCAGCGCTGTTTTGCCAATATACGCCACACCTACCGATGCAATCGTGTTCACAGCAAACCTGGGCCAGTTATGTCCTGCTACAGGCTGTGCATACGCCTTTTTCTTGGTCTCTTCATCACGATAGAACTTGTTTCTGCCCAAGTCATATCTCACACCAAAGTCGATGTCAAAAAAGCCATTACTACCAGCCGACACATCCATGCCCGTGGTACTTACGCCCATACCTTCACTGGTAGATACCTGATACCCAGCTGCACCAAACAGGCTCCATTTATCATTCAGTCGGTAGGTTTCTTCAAGTCCTACGCCCATCAATGGCGATCCCGAGCCCTCCACAAACTGCGTAATAATACCAGCTCTTACATAGCCAGTAGTATGCCATTTCCTTTCGGGATCATAGCCAGTTATCACGTTCGTCAGATTCAGCATGGCATCAATGGCGATGGTAGCCAGTCCACCTTTCTTGTAGTTCTGTCGTGGATCCTCCACAGGTGGCACCCACTCCACGCTGTTATTCGGAATCAGTCCATTCTCCCACTGCACGCGTCCACGCAGTCCGTATTCCGGTGTAAACCATTTTCCCAGTGCACCATTCAGTCCAAACGTCATGCCCTTTGGAATCACCTTACCAAAATTGCAACCGTAAGGGTTCATCAGACTCATATCCATGCCCGCCTGTACAAACCAGTTGTCCCAAATCCCGTTCGAAAGCACCGAAAGGTCATCTTGCATTTTTGCATTTTTCAATGCTTTAATTTTCCCCAGCTCCACTTGTGCGCCAATGCCAAACGTCAGATATCCGTTGCTATTCGATCCTGTACCGGTATCCGCCTTCGACTCCTTTCCCACGAATCCGCTACCAGTCATGATATAAGCAACATCACCATACACGCTCCACCTGTCACTGATGCGATACGTGTTCAGCAGACCGATGCCCGCCAACAGCGAGCCTTTGCTTACACCAAAGTTATAGTTGATGCCAATTCGCGGATACAAACTCGTGTTCCATTTCCTTTCTGGACGATACACGCCAAACAGATTGTGCAGATTCAGCAGCGCATCACCATACACAGCGATGTAACCACCTTTGCGGCGATTCTCACCAGGCTGATAAAATGGTGCCAACCAGTTAGCATGTCCATTCTCCAACAGCGGTAATTTGTTTTCCCAATTAAACTTTCCGCGCACACCCACCTGATGGGTAAACCATTTGCCTACCGCCAAGTCCAGTCCGAACGATTTTCCATTGGGGAACACTTTTGAGAAGTCATATCCGTATGGGTTCTGCAGCGTCATGTCCAGTCCCATCTGCACAAACCAGTTCTCCCAGAACCCCTCCGTTCTCACCGTTCTTGGTTCCTCCCCCGGCTCAAACACCTGTGCCTGGGCACCAATGGTCGTCCATGCCAATATTATCGCAAATACAATCTTCTTTATCATTCGCTAACTGTCAATTATCAATTGTCAATTATCAACTTAATAAGCATTCTTATCATGAATAAATATCGTTTTAGCTGTTAACCAGATAATGCGGATGTCTAGCCAGATGCTCCAGTGCTCCATATACCAGATGTCACGCTTCACGCGACCTTCCATCTGCCACAATTCCTTCGTTTCGCCGCGGAATCCCGTTACCTGTGCCCATCCTGTCAAGCCAGGTTTCACAAAATGGCGCACCATATACTTATCTATCAGTGCCGAGTACTGCTCTGTATGTGCCAGCATGTGCGGACGCGGACCTACAAAACTCATATCGCCCTTCAGCACATTCAAGAACTGCGGCAGCTCGTCGATGTTCGTCTTACGCATGAAGTTGCCGAATGGGAATTTGCGCGGGTCGTTCTTCGTTGCCTGCAGTCGGTCGGCATCCTTATTCACGTGCATCGATCTGAATTTCAGCATCATAAATGTCTTGCCGTCGATACCTGTACGCGCCTGTTTAAAGAAGAGCGGACCTGGGCTCTGAATCTTGATTATCAGCCAGATAAATGGGAACATCAATGCCGTCGGAATCAGGAACACCAGCGAACACACGATATCAAACAGTCGCTTCACTGCTCTGTTACAGATATTCTCCAGAGGATTCTCGTAGGTGGTAAACACCTCCATATCATCCAGCATCTCACGTTTCAGGTTCAAGCCGATATACTCCACGCTCACAGGCACATAGTAAAACCTGATCACCTTATGGTCGCAGAATCTCGAGATACGTTTGATGATATCTCGATCGCGACGCGACAAGCTCACATACATCTCATCCCCCAGCTTCAGCTCCTCAGGGTTCTCTTTCATCAGTCGCATAAAATCCTGCAGCGTGCCCAGATGTGTCAGCGTCTTATTCTTATCCTCCTCTACTGCGGCATTCTCATCGGCCTCTATTCCACTATCTTTTTTGTGCGAGTGCGTCCAGTCGCCCAATGGCTCATCGGCATAATAGCCCAGCACTTTATATCCCATGGTCTGGTCGCTGATCAGTTTCCGGTAAAGGTTCACCAGTTCCGGGTCGTTACCCACCAGCGTCACTATTCTGGTGTTTCTACCCGCCTGGCGGTATAACTTCACAAACCAGCGTTCTGCAAATCGTTTAAAAAGCAGACATACAAAGAAGGCCGTTCCAAGCCAGAACTGCAGCCATCCTACAGGCAGATGGTAGTCAAACACCCTCACCAGCACAAAAGCAAGCACACACTGCAGTGCCGATAGTCCTACTGTTCGTTGCACAACATCTCCACTACTCACCAGTCGTTGATGAATGATGGTACAATATCTCAGTTGGCTCAATATCAGCGCAATATTGTTCACAAGGATAAATATTTCCAAGCCTCTGTCTGGCCAATGCTCAACCCGCCAAGAGTGCCATGCTCCTGCCAATATAATCGCGTTCAGCAACACAAAGTCGCCTATAATCACCAGCCACTTGATTAATTCGTTTGATTGATTATTACTTCTCATTCTTATCCCTAAAAGTTTGCTTTAAGTTATTGGCGGCAAAGGTACTGCTATTTTTGCGAAAAACTAAATTTTCATTAAAGTTTTTCCATTATTTAACCAAACTTCGACTGAATTCACCTAAAAATTGTTTAAATCACACCAAAAAAGCCAAAAATTAAGCGCCTGATGGTAGCCTCAACGCTACTCACCAGGCGCTTGTTATTACTCGTACTGGTTCTTTCGCTTATGATGTCACGAACCTGTCCCTTGGCTTTTTGACTCATCCTTTTTCAACAACTCTATTAATTTATATACCCCAGTGGATGGGTTCTGCAACTCCTTAAGATTCATTGCCCTTGCAGTTGCTGTATCAATATTGCTCTTCAAAAAAGCTTCTTGCGTATCAGTAAAGTCCGTCTTCGAATAATTCCTCCAAACAGTCGCACTCTTCTTTAGTTCTTTAATGAGCGCATCTGTCGAAATAGCACTCTTTTGATCTTTTGCATGAAGCAGTATCCATATCTCGAAACAAGGATTACTAAGCAGCATCTCAGCTTTGCATGCCAATAATTTCTCATTAATAGATGGTACATCCATGTCATACATCAGGAACGTGTGTACCTTATCATATTTTGAGAGCTTGAGTTCCCTAGTGCGATTGTCTACAAGAGACTGCGTAATTTTAGTTCCTTCAATATGCGACACGATTCTAATTGGCGACTTATACCACTTCTTCAGGAGGTTTATATAGCGTTCTTCTGTTTCGCCCTCGCAGATTACAAGAGCAATTTTGCGCATCCGCATGGATGGGGATGGTTCTCTTTTACTTGCCATAGTCAACCTTCCAATAATTGTTTGATACTAGAAACCGATGAATCTACATATGGTACAGCATCAAAACGCCCCTGCAAATAGCCCTTTTCGGCATCCATATTCTCGCGAAAATCCTTAAAGTCGTATAGTGAATATACATCTGTCGCTCCCTCTTCAGTCTTATTCACAAACACAATCTGGTCACGTCTCAACCTCCTTACATCAATTAGGTTCGTATTGTGCGAGGTAAACAGTAATTGACTACTTTCGGAAGCGTGAATCAAATCCAGGATAAAATCAGCAAGGCGAGTATGAAGTCCCATATCAAACTCGTCCATGATAATGCCTTTCTTATTCTTCACAACATCCAGCAAACGGATAAGAATCTGGAACAACTTTCGTGTACCATTAGATTCTTCCATATCCATGTCGAACATAACATCCTTCTGATTGCGGTGGAATGTCTTAAATCTAAGTACATCCACTAACTTATACGACATCTCTGGTTGCCCAGGAATAGCTACAGGGGCAGGTACCTGTTCCTTTCTTGCCTCTATATCAGTAATATCTGTATCGCTTATCTCCAGAGCCTTAAGGATAACCTTTTTGTAAGTATTAAAGCTATCCAGCATCATCATATCATTTACATTCACAAGTCCAAGAAGGAACTGATTCATGAAATAGCGATAAAGCTTTTGAGCAATCTCACGATTCATAGAACTGGCACGACTAAGGAAAAGATTCTTCACGCTCGTATTAGTGGCAACATCCGAAGGCTTTACCATTACGCCGGTACCAAAGCTATATTTCCCCTCGGCGTCACGAACAAAAACTTTTGCCCTCCTACCAACAGGATAATAATACAGACTTTCACTAAGAATACGCTCGCGAGTAAGTTCAAAGGAATATTCGTATTCCACATCCTCACATACAAAATCAATCAAGAATTTGCTTGGTTTATTCTGCCATCCATCAAACTTAAATGGCTCGAAATTAAAGGTCACGCCCTCATTATGTAGGTGCGACTCAAGAATCATTCTACAGCAAAAAGTGATAGCTTTCAGGATATTTGACTTACCTGAAGCATTAGGGCCAAACAGCCCAATCGATTTAAGCACAGGCACACCTTTCCACTCCATAACATTGTGACTCAGCTCTCGAGCAAGTGCTGTATTAATGCTTGCAGCCCTAAAGTCAATCCTGATTCTGTCTCTGATAGAGAAGAAATTCTCAAATTCGATTTTAAGTATCATTACATCATTGATTTTGTAGATTTTCTGCAAAAATACAACTTTAATTTGATTTTTGTACAGTTTTACATAAAAAAGTAGTTACAACACACCTATTTTTAACAACGGTTAATAATTCAACAATATTTTTTATTCATATTGATTCTTACGTTTATACTCTTCCATTAGCGACAAGAGTCTTCTAAACATTTCAAGTCGTTCTGGTTTCATTTTACCAGCATTAAGAGCCTTCCTATTCGCCTTTAGCCAGTTAAGCATATCATGATCTTCAATCCGATGGCGGGATGGATTGCGGTGGTTGCTATCTATGTAATCAACCACCTCATTGTATCTTGTCAACCAACGTTCGTCTTGCGTCATACTTCAAACAATCAACTTCAGACTTCTAGCTAATGCCCCCTTAGCTACGTAGACTTCTGAATTGACCGTTTACTCAACTTTAATTAGCACCCTCTTTATCTGAAGATTTATATAATAGGTAATACTTGTTAATTCGTCGGACTTTAAAAAACACAATTATTATTGTTGGCAATAAACCAATTGCCAATGGAACGCTTAATCCTAATAAAAATGACATAGAACGAAGATTCATCCGCTTATATTGAAATACAGGAACATACCGTTTTCTAAATTCATCAATATTAATTTTTTTCGGTCGTAATTCAAGACAAAAATCTTTTATTGAACGACTATTAAGTTCTATCATATTATCATCAGAAACCATACATGAATATTCCATTCCTGTTTCGCAATCTTTATAAATCACATCATCAGAATTATCGAATAGCAACACGCCTCCATAAAACAAAGACAAAACTATTACATTTGCTAAAACTAACAAATAAAAACGTCTCATCGGGATATAACTACGCAACTCATCCCCTTTTTCAACATCACATGTATTTTGAATACGATGAGAAAAAGTAATCTTGCGATGTAAGTCATTTAAGGAAGACAATTTCTTCTCATTCTCATATTCCACAAGTGCTTGGAGCTTTATATATTCATTAACACGAAATAAACCAAAACACAAAGAGGCATTTCTGTTGGTTTCATTTGTTATCGAGAATTGAGCATCAACACCCTCGGAACAAGAATCTATCTTAACATCTAACCACTTATAACCTTCTGGAAGACACATATGAACCACGTTATTACTTCCTGTCAAATCGGCATCACCATTACAAGAAATGATTCCACTCAGTAATATTACATTATTTCTTATTGGTTTGTCATTCTTAAGGACCTCTATACTATCAAAACCCTTGATCAAGTTCCAATATATATTGATTGTTTCAGAAGGATAATATGTCAACTTGCATGGTCGACGCTTTCTCTTAAACAAATCAATAGATAAAACTCCAAAAACAATTGTCGCAATTAAACCAAGTATTCCAATAATCATTTCCATCTATTCAGATATTAATACTATTAATTTAAAAAAATGCTACTAAATCAAAATGAAAGAACCAGCCCCTAAGGCATCTATAAGTACCTGTATCATATCCGTAAATCCAAACATTCTCATTATTCGTAATACTCGTAGTCCCTTATTGATTTCCGATATCAGAAACTCTCCTCCATCCATCTCCTAAAGAGAGGAAACGGCCATCATTTCTCATAATACCCCTTTTCGCTATACTGAGACCAGCGGAGGTACATCTCTTGATAATGTTCCTTGATAAACTCAGAGATTTTGGAAATCTCACGGTCATTGAGAATGCCGCGATTCTGGAGAACGGTATCACCGTTGTTCTTAACGAAGAATTTTGCTGATCCACCCTCGGTTAGCTTACTGTCACTAGCATGCACATGCATACACTCCACAACACAGAAAGAAGTAAAATACAAGTAATAACCTGCCACTTTAAAATCATAGTACTTCGGCATCGTTCAGTCCTCCATAAATTTAAGATTCTGTTTGAGGTAACGACTGGCTATGGATAGTTCGATATCGTCCATAGTAGTTTCCAGCACCTCACCATCCAAACTGAACACAACAGCCTTATCAGGACTGTTCAGGTTAAGCACATGTATACAATCATCCTTGCGGGTAAATGCATACCCATTAACAATTATATCTGCCCCATCGGCAATGCTCTTAATATCAGGCATAAGCTATACGTACTTTTTTTATTGGTTTTAAAAAGGTTTCTGAATCGATATATAATCCCTCGAGAATTGGCTTCAAGTCAATGTACTCCTCCTCGGGTTCTGCATTATGGATATACTTGGCCAGCACCACCAGATAGCCATTATCCCACTTCACAACATCCACATACCTTTCCAAGCTATATGGTGCTTTGAAACGGATATGATACCCTCCAAAGCAGAAAGCAGTAAAGCCATCCGAATTACTAAGAATAGCTTCATTACTACAACTGGTAGAGTTTTTTGATATCGATGTTGTTACCATAACAATATTAGCCTTTCGTATTATTTTCGTCGCAAAGATAATAATTTATTCTCAAAATTATAGCATCTTATATTCAAAATACGCCAAAATTATATCAAATTATATTAAAAACATCAAAAATTATACTAAAATTATAGTAGGTTATCCCATTTTTAGAAGTTCACTTATATTTCAAACACCCCGCAAAAAAGAAAACCAGCACTCATGCTGCCTTTCCTTTATTCAATTCGTATTGAATCTTCCGTTTGCGCCTTGGCATCCAACGATTTTCTTGCATCATAGAAAGAGAGTATCATTATAACATTTGTAGATTGTTCGTCTCATTCAATACACGCATTCAGAAAAAGTCTGCCAAAAGGCGTTAAGCGAATAAAACTTTCCTCAACATCTATCGATTTAAACTTTTGGGGAACAAGTTCATTTCTTAAATCGTCTAACCCATTTTTCTTATTAATAGCATCATAGTTTTCCCTGTATATCTTATATTCACCAGACATATCTACGAGAAGCCCCAGGCTTATAAGATTATAAATATACGCATTCATATTTTGGGGAAATGTAATTTTCGCATTATCATCCAGCAATGTCAAATGTTCTTTCAGTTTAACAAACCCTTCAGCATCATTCAAATTTGCATTGTAAGAACAATATTCCCAATCTCTTTTATACTGAAAGCATCTCATTATCCTCGCTTCATCTGGAGAGATTCTCTCTATAATTGATACAAAAGATGGGTGTGCAGTATTAACCATATCCACACTTGAAGCATTAGCCAACAAAGTTGTAAACATGTCGGCAATTTCTTCATTTGTTGTGTAAGTAAGCTTCTCAATAATTGGTGTTCCTAATTGGGGATGAACCTTACATCTCTTTTCCTCAGGAATCTTTTCCAATTTTTCTTTATAATCATCAAGATTCTTTTTAAAAGTCATTTTCAACTTCTCATTTTTCAACTTTAAAGGTAACAATATTGCAGTACTAAACTCAAATACAGTACCTAAAGCATTACCAATGGCCCTCACACTTGGCTGTGCCAAATCTTTATAGATCTCTCCCAGAATATTTGGGGTTGCTTTTACTATGTCAACTATTTCATTTTCCATTTTATATTTTATCTCTATTGTTGATTGATTTTTTTACTGAATCTGGTAAGATTTCGTACAACGACTCGATTTCTTTTGGTTCAGAAATCATACGTTCAGTAATCATATTAATAAGGTGCATTAACGTAATTGCAGTATTCATATCATCAACATCGAAAGATATCACACCAGGGTGAACAGCTTTATTACCCACAACACGGACTACATCCAATGCTTGTTGAATGATCTTTGGAAGCCCTTTCATAACAAGAGCACCAATATTATTATTAATATCTCTATCTACTTCTCCAAGCTCATTACATAGTCTATCTATCGCCAAACGCAATAAAGCGCAAGCAGCCCTAGGAGACTTATTATATATAAGTCCAGCTTCATTGTAGAGTTGTTTCACCCTTTCGGGCATATCAACATTAGGTTCTTCAGCAATAATATCAGGATACACATAGGTATTGTTAACCCAGATAATCTTTTTCCCACAGCTAACACATCTTGCTATAGATAGTTGATTACTGTATTCTACTATATTACCGTCCTTTGTAAAGACATTACTAGTATCCTCATTAAAATAATGAGTAGCCCAGGTCATTAATGACAAAGTATGGCAATGAGGACACGTAAAGGATTTCTTCCTTTTCTCTGGTGCGACATATAAATTTCTCATATCACAAATGATTACAATCGCAAATTAAAATCACAAAAAGCATCAAATCATCCCAAACAACTTTTCAGCCAGTCTCTTATTTGCTTCCTTCTGACCTATTGCATCCAAGTCATCATTATAATTTTTCTTTATCCATACCAGTTCGGCATTTATACTCTTGGCATAATTATCCAAAGCCTTACGTCCCCTCCCCTTTGTTCTTGTAACAGTAAAAAGGATATCACAAGGATTCTGCTCAACAAACTGAATATTTGCTTTAACAATATCATCAGTATCTCCAGGAGGACATATATCCACAACGATTCCATGTCTATCAACAGACTCACACATATCCTTATCTTTACCGAACTTCACTTCTGCATCAGAAATATTAATACCATGAAGCAGACTTCTAAGAAATATTCCTAGCGTCTCACTTTTCCCACATTTCCCTCTACCGTATAATCCAATAATCTTCATATATTTTTTGTTTTTTATCATTCTATTTTCCGAAGCAAATTTAAGAAAAAAAACCTATACTTCCAAATTAAATGCGCGAAAAATTGCTAAAATACGGCATAATATCGCTCCATCCGGGGCTTTTACTCTAAAATTTACAGCAAATTAATCTCGATTACAAAGAGAATTCACCTTTTATTATTAAAAAAGCATTATTTTTATCCACAATCGCGAAGAATCTGAAGATTTTTATGTAATTTTGCAAATTGATATGGAATCATGGTTGAAAGACATATTGCACAAGATGCTACTGACAGCAAGTCCGTCAGGCAGCGAAGAGCAAATCACAGCGCTCTTTGCTGAGCAGTTACGTCCCTTTGTAGATGAAGTAACCACCGACGTCAATGGCAACTGCATTGCCCACAAACAGGGCACTGGGCCAAAAGTTATGATCATGGCGCATGCCGATGAGATTGGCTTAATGATTAGTTACATTGATGATCGCGGTTTCCTATATTTCAAAGAAATTGGCGGTATCGACACAAATCTTCTCCCCGGTCAGCGTGTAAATATCATGGGGCAGCAAGGCCTTGTAACAGGCGTTATAGGCAAGAAGCCCATACATCTTCAGGACAAATCCGAGAACACCAAGCAGCTCGAACCAGAAGACCTTTGGATCGATATTGCCGCCAAAGATAAATCAGAAGCACAATCCAAGGTTCAGATTGGTGATGTAGCCACTCTCCAAGGAAATCCTGTACAACTTAATGACACCCTTCTCATGTCCCGATCACTAGATGACAAAATCGGTTTGGCAGTCTTGATGGGTCTGGCACAGAATTTGCAGTCCCTGCAAACAGATAAGGACATCTATTTAGTGGCCTCCGTACAGGAAGAATTAGGTGCACGCGGTGCAAAAATGATAACTGAGGCTATACGCCCAGATATAGGCATTGCCATTGATGTAACCCATGCCACTGACTATCCCACCATGTCACCCACAAAAGATGGTGACATCAGCCTAGGCAAAGGTGCTGTCATCCCTATGGGGCCTAACATGAGTAAAGGTATCAACCAGCAGCTCATCAGCTTGGCAAAATCCAATGGCATCCCCTATCAGATAGAGGCCATTGCCCGCCCCACAGGCACCGATGCCCGCGAGATACAGGTTGCCGGCACTGGCATCCGAACAGGATTGATCAGCATTCCCTGCCGATATATGCACACCCCTTCGGAAGTTGTATCATTGGCAGATGCAGATAGTGCAATAACCCTATTGTCGGCTTATTTGCACACTCGAGAATAGATAACATTATGTCAAACTAAAAAACGATTGAAAAGATGAAAGAGAATTTTTCTATTTCTTTCGATTGGGAAGTTAAGACAGCTGAAGATACAGAGCGCATAGGCGCCATGTACTGCTTCAAGCGCTGCGACGTAAACCAGAACTAATCCCCTGATCAAGGATTAGCTTTACCAGCAGCATTATCCCAATTGGGTTGAGGTGACAGCAGAGACTGGTGTCACCTCAATTATTAAATTTGAACCACATGACATGAGGCAGCATTCTCAACTACAAAGCACCGACCACCTCATCTTTCCTGATGAGATTATTTTCCGACCATGCGATGAAGGATGGTTGGTTATTTCTGTGCTTACTGCCAACTGGTTGGTCATAAAATCTAACTTTCAAAAACATCTTCTACAACAGTTGATTAATGGCCACTCTATTGGCGAAGTCTATACATCTTTGCAAACCCAAGACGAACAGACTCAATTCAAGCAACTTCTGGCTGCTATCACCGCCCGTAGTTTCGCAGGTATCAACACTGCCCCAGTTTCTCAGTACTTAGAGGGTTATCGCATGCTTAACATCTACCTCACCAATGCCTGTAATCTGCGATGCGAGCACTGTTTCATGCGCTCAGGTAAGCCATTAGACAACGAACTACCAAAGACAGAGTGGCTTCGCATCCTTACCGAGTTTCAACACCAGGGAGGTAAAAGTGTAACTTTTTCTGGAGGAGAGCCTCTGATGAACCGCGATTTTAACGACATCCTTATACATGCATCAACACTTGGTTTAGAAACCACAGTGCTATCTAATGGCATCCTTTGGACCGAGGATCGCATTAATCAGCTCGCCCCATATATCAGTCAGATACAGATTAGCATAGATGGTTTCGACGAGGCCTCCAATGCCAAGGTGAGAGGTAAAGGACATTTCGACCGAATTGTGCATAACGTCATACTCTTCGCTAACACAGGTGCCCGCACATCTGTAGCCACCACCTTTACATTCCAGAATCTCCAGTACGATGCAGCCGAGCGTTATCAGCAGATGGTTAGTTACATCAAGAACCAATGTCAGCACTCAGTATTCTTCAAACTCAGCAAGAAGGTACTTCAAGGACGCAACACTCACTACACTGAAGCTCAGAACAAGGAGTTTTTCATGCGTATTATGGAAATTGAGCACGCCTTAGATCCTGATGCCAAGTATAATAACTTCATGGAAGGTCATACCCCTAATCTAATTGAGCGCAACTGTGGCTTTGGCGGTATCTCCATAGGTGCCGATGGCGAGGTGTATTATTGCAATCGCATCTCTGAGGTCGATAGCTATGGTAATATCAATGGCAGACCGATAAAACCATTTATGGAAAAAGGCCATCAGCTCCACCTGCAAACTTCGGTCGATAATCTCATCCCCTGCCGTACTTGCCATCTGCGTTTTATCTGCTGTGGTGGCTGCCGCATTGACGAATGCAACTTCCAAGGCAAGCTTCAAAACCATACTGGAGCACTTCGACAGGTAAAATGTAACGATGACCAAATACACCGTATGGAACGCAAGATGATAGATAGTTATTTATTTTATTACAAATTCTAGACCTATGATATATCGGTTACTTTGCATCTACGAAACATACGGAAACAGCACCATCCCTCAACTCCGTATCGAAGTCAATCTGGATGGCAAGAGTTCCTCTTTGGCACCTTTCCAACGCAAGGTAACACTTAGCGACCTTCTGGCCGATGCATCCACAAATGGGCTCCACCCCTCAGCGCTATGCCAACTAATAAACCATGCAGGCCTTATCAGCCAACCATTCTGTATTGACAGCAGGCTTGTTTGTCACCCGCTTGTTCAGCGCATACTCCAGGATCATCCCTATTCTTATGTTAAAGCCACCCCAAAATCCAGCCTCAAGCGCATCGCTAATCCACCTTCTTTCATCCATCCATCGTCTATCGTTTCAAATCTCGCATCATCCGTTCCATCAGGAGTTCTCTATATAGATAATCCCGCTTCGTGGCACCGCAACATCAAAGTACGTTTTCACTATAACGATGCACTCAGTGATTTCTATCCCACATACTCACCTCTCCCATATCTTTCTAGCTTAGGTTCGCTCATGCAGCGCAACGAACAGGCAGAAATCGAGCTCTTGAATATGTTAGGCGAGGATTACAATTCTGCCACAGCCACATTATCATTTAAGGATACAGATACCGAGAGTCTCGCAGAACTCACTAAAAAAGGCTGGACACTCTACGTATCCAGCCCCAACAAAGCCGCATATAGGCTGTATTACCATCACGAATCATCAGGCATCAACTGGTTCTCTACCGATCAAGATGTTGACCAATCCGAGTTTGCCCATCAACTCCTTGATGGCTATCTCCATCGTCGCAACTATCATGAGTACGATGGACATATAATATTGTTCAAGAAAGAGGATGCCACGATATCTGATGACAAGACATTGGCTCAGCAGTTAGATGCTTCCTTCGATGTACGTCAACTATATGCCGATTCCCTACCACTCACTAATGCCGAGATAAATGACATTAAAACGACTCTTACTAATCAGCTACACGCAACACTGCGCCCCTATCAACTTGATGGAGTTATGTGGTTGCAGCAACAACGTAAAAACAATCATGGTTGCCTCTTAGCTGATGAGATGGGCCTTGGCAAAACCATTCAGATTATTGCCCATCTATGTTGTTTGGGTAATGATAGACAGCACCTGATAATTGCCCCCACCTCTTTAATATATAATTGGCAGAACGAGGTTAGTAGGTTTGCGCCGCAATTATTACAACAGCTCACCTTTGTAAGTTACGATATGCTGCGCATACATCTTTATGAATATCTGCCAGTGTTTTACGATACAATTATAATCGACGAGGCTCAAGTGATAAAGAATCGTCAAACCAAGAAATATCAGGCCATTAGCCAATTACATTGTAAACACAAGATAATCCTTACAGGCACTCCTATCGAGAATTCCATTGATGAGCTTTGGTCGCATTTCATCATGCTCATGCCCCCTATGCAGTCACTCTATCATCACTTGCATGCATTGGGTATTCAAGCTGTGCCCGAGGTATATATCACTCTATCCAGCAAGTTTCTAAAGCCTTTCATACTTCGTAGAGAAAAGCAAATGGTACTACAAGATTTGCCAGACCGTATTGAGAAGACTGTATATATTGAACTTAACGAATCCGAACGAATCAAATATAAACAGGTGCATGCCACTATACTCCAAGCATTCGCTTCAGGAATAAGTGGCCGTATTAGTAGTTTGGCCTTAGAGGGCCTTCTTCGTTTACGCCAGGCTTGCATCGCTCCTAAGTACCAAACAGTTATCGACTATATTGAGACGTTTCGTTCTGAGGGGCGCAAGGTTTTACTTTTCTCTCAATTTGTCAGCGCACTTCACGAGTTAGAGGCACGTTTGTCATCAGCAGACATTCACTTTGTAACTCTATATGGAGACACCCGTAATCGCGACATCCCTGTACGCCAGTTCCAAAGCGATTCTTCTATCACTGTATTCCTTATCAGCCTTAAGGCTGGTGGTTTCGGCCTCAATCTCACCTCTGCCGATCGAGTTATTCTTTTAGACGACTGGTGGAATCCTGCAGTCGAAGACCAAGCCATGGCACGTGCTCATCGCATCGGCCAGAAGAACAATGTTCTTGTTCTCCGATTAGTCTGCAAAGACACTGTCGAAGAAAAAATTCTTCAACTTCAAGCTCAAAAGCGCCAAACCGTCGATCTCTTCAACAACACCTCAGAGAAGCTAACTTTAGAAGAGATTCAAGCCCTGATTACCTAGATTACAAATTCTCCTTCACATAGATTGCCACACTGATTCGTTTATTTTCATCAGCTTTTTCATCAAAACGACAGACTTTACATAGGAACAACTTATTATCATTCCATCCTGCCTCTAAAAACTTCTTAATGTCTATCGCATCATTTTTATTCAGAACGCCAATTTTTTTTGCATCCTCCGGATTTTGAGCTTGAGTGTAAAGTGACACTTCCTTCCCGTCTTCATTAACATCCAATTTGAAAAGAAAATTTGTTCCTAATTCTTTTATTTCCTTTAAAACCTCTAGTGCCTGGAACTGGTTAGTTTTTTCCAAATAACATTCTTTCAAATATATATCCATAATTTCAATAATTAATGTTTAAACCTTTGCTCTAATGACATTTGACGTACACGATCAAGCCAGTCAACGATAGCCCTGGGTGAATTCTTATGATTCTCTGTCTGATTCCATTCTAAAGCCAATGCTAATAAAGAATATTCTCTTTCCAAAGATGTTGAAAACACGCCCTGATCATCAGTATTAATGGACACTGCAATATCGTGACGAGGATAAGGTGTAGAAAGCCCATAGTTAAAAAACTTCACTATAGGATGTTCATCGTAACGTTCTATCTCGCCAATCTTGTAGTTGGATGAAGGATTGCATTCGATGGCAATATGCCTATTTTCAATCTTTTCTAACAATTGTTCCTGTATTTTTTCAAGCAATCTTACCCACTCTTCCCTATAATCTAGAGGAATTGTTAGAGTATCACCAACATTCCCCTTATCTGCATATCTATCAGAATGATATGCATCGTAAAGTCGTTTTGCGCGTTCGTTGCGTAGTGCGACCTCAGTCCATTCATGATGATTGATGGCTGCCTTAACCCAAAGATAATCAATACCAGTCAAACTATTAAGATTCTTTGGTTCTAGATCCACACCAATTTTAGGAGAATGGCCTCTTAACAACCATGATAAGTAATAGTCCCGTATATCATCCGATAGTTCATCTTCATTTTCTTCTGTAAAAAAGGAATCAATGATGCTCTCACCTTCTTCCTCGTGATTCCTGTATATTTCTGTAAAATACTTCAAGAACATAATCTCTAACCACCCACATAGCTGTGTATATCCTGTCAAACGAATGCATTTATGGTAAAGCCAAGCAAGATTATCCAACACGACCTGTTTACTTGCACAGATAGAGAAGCTACGCTTTGTATAATACTTAAGCACATCTGTTCCAAGAACAAGAGCGTGGCCTAATCTGTCTCCATTCTTCAAATTTAGGAATATAAGCGCTTCTTCCACTGCTCTTAATCCATCTGCTATATCCATAAAATCCTCACCTATATGATAAGTAACGTTTAGGTCGTCAGGATAACTATCCACATTATTATCATTCTCGATTTTATGAGATCTAAGAAATCTAAAAGCCTGCGCATACACTTCTGGTCGGCAGAATATCTCAGAATTGGCAGCATCTAAGCCAACCACTTTACCTACCAGACAATTACCGTCTTTCCAATTATCCTTGTTACACCTAAACTGATATATAGCATAAGCCTGTCTTTTTATTTGCTGGCGCAGATCATAATGCCTATATGATTTGTTTTTCCTCTCATCTCGCTGTTTAATAAAATGGAATATAAAATCATAGTTATCAGTATATTTAGGATCTATCTCTTTACATATATCATTAAGCATTTTCACTATACCTGCTTCGGTTTCTTTGGGTACAATTCTAGCCTCCAAATGTCGCTGGTTATTTTTATCCTTTTCCAAAAAGCCTTCTATGGCAGCTTTGTATAGCAGATGATAATATTCATCTTGTATGAAATCTGTTTTCTTCTCTTCATAACTGGCAAAGTTAGCAAAGCCTACACGTTCATTAAGCTGCAGAATGTCATTTCTAAAGTAATTCTTATATGCCAAATATGCAAAGAAAAGAGTCGCAAGGTCCTGCTTTTCATTCGTTTTATCATTAAATAAGGTTTTAAATACCATATACATTAATTTTCTCTCCGAAGCAAGAACTTTGTTTTCAATAGACTCACCACTATAATGACTAATAGGTATATAATCTAGGACGTCTAATTCAGTCAGATTATCTTTAATGTTGGGATTTGTTTTCAACTTATTAAACTCCTCAATACTTTTCACTTGATTGCATTTCCTTGCTTCACTAACTAACCCAAATACATCTACCGGCTCTTGACTCTTAGTTTTATCGTAGGTAACGTTATTCAACTCATTACATAATTGGCCTAATGTAATTATCTCTTTCACACAGCCTACGGCTCCTGCCAAATAATAGCGGATAAGTGCCGCCTTTCGCATCTTCTCATATAAGTCCTTATCGCTATCTCTATATTTATGGAATGGATACTCCTTCTCAAAGTGGCGCTGCATACACCAAATATTATTCATCATGCATTGCCAACTCAAATCGAAATTAAACGACGAACCCTTCAAATGCATATGGAGTTCCGCCATAGGCTTTTCAAAAAGGAAGTTAAGTTCTTTGCTGTTATGGCCCAAGAATGCATCCCAATCAAAACTCTTACGTTCATATTCTATGGCCAAGTCTCTTGAAGCCAAGAAAGAAGTTGTCAGTAAATCCTCCCCGACCAACGTTGTTAGCAGATGCCATCTTAGCAAATAATCATAATTTACAAGAGGATCACCCGTTTTTACCAATAAACATTTGGACGTAAAATAGAGTAGCAAGTTAAATACCGATGGAGTCTCATGAAAGTTGAGAGTCATACAGGATTTGTCTTTCTCCATCCATTTAAATTCTACAATCTGGCCTAGCATTGATATTTGATCAATCGTTCTGCCTGCATCCACTTTTAGCAATCTGTTTACAATCATAGACTCTTCAATTTCAGAATCAATATGCA
The DNA here is from genome assembly GCF_000025925.1 of Xylanibacter ruminicola 23. Lineage (NCBI taxonomy): Bacteria > Pseudomonadati > Bacteroidota > Bacteroidia > Bacteroidales > Prevotellaceae > Xylanibacter > Xylanibacter ruminicola. The sequence continues at coordinate 2,102,258 of NC_014033.1, forward strand.
AAGGATTTAGACAAGCAGATTTATCTTTCCACAAATAGCCAGCTCTTTCTAATATTTCATCTCCGCTTATTTTAACGAATATCGCTTTAATAGCAGTGCTTATATTTTCCATTTCTTTTTCCGTGAAGATTTAGTAATAATTATTATGTATACGGGAATTTATATAAATTTCCCTTTTAAGTTTGCAAATATAATAAAAATCTCATTACCACCAAACAAAATGCGCGAAAAATAACAGAAATGAGGTATATAACCATTCTGCTGACAGATTTGACTGTCTTAATTGAATGAATATCCCCCGATTTTGCGAAATAAAAATTTAGAAATACTATGAGTCTGAAGAAAATTGCGTATATTTGTCGGCAAAAAATAAATGCAGATGATGGAGTTTGAAGAGGTAATCAATGATGAAATTTCTGTGGTAGTAGGTATAGTAACTGCCATATTGGGTATATCGTATCCTTTACTCTTGCAGGTGATTGAGAGAATCGATACAAAATATAATTCGCGTGCCATAATATCCCTACTATGCAGATCCTATCAATACAGATTGTTTGTAGGAATACTCTGCCTAGATGTTATGCTTCTATTTATATCGGTAATCTTACAAGAGTTTGCAGAACTAGAACTGATAGGAAATACACTTAGATATGTTTCTATGGGAGGCTCTCTACTGTTAGTAGTATGCTTCTTCTCTCTTTGCAAAAAGATAATGATGTTTTATCGTGCAGATAAGTTAGCTGCCTATTTTGAAAAAAGCGACCATTATAAGTTCTCTATCATAAGGCTTCTAAATAACAAACATCATAAGCCATGTAGGTTGGCAAGAATTTGGCTAGCAAGGAATCTTCTTCTAGAAATTCCTAAAACGGAATTGGCTGCATGGACAGACTTTATGAAGTATCTTATTTCAACAGATTCTGGTGATTTAATTGTTGATAGCTATCAATATCTTTACTCTCGAATACGCCTCTATCGTTCTTGTTATGACAAAAAAGAACCTATTGTTTACAACAAATACATTAACAAGGCAGTAGTTGCGATTAATTCTGCTATATGTAAATCATCAGAACGTCAATTCTCGTTTACAAACTCTGTAGCTATGTTGTCAGGTTATAGTGGGCAGTATGATGGAAAGATAAATGGTGTTGAACTGAGGAATACCTGTTGGAGATGTCTTATAGAAATGATATATACCGACCGCATGGATTTGCTGTACGATTATTGGGAGTATGCCGACCAAAGATTAAGCCTATTTCTCAAAAGGAAACAAGGCAGTGAGAGTGATGAAAGATACATCGCGAAATATAAGGAGTTCTTTATATTCTTATGTGCGCATTTGTTATATAGCAAAAAGCACGAAGCGTTATCTAGATTGTTGTTTTATAGTCATAACATACCTCCTATGTACGATATGCTACCTAATAATTTTGTTGAGGTATTCAGGTGGTATACCAAACTTTACCAAGATTCTTTTCGTACAGGATTCATATACGAATCTCAGTACACATTCTATGATGACAGAGACCCATTAAGTTCGGGTACTACAAGAAATGCAGCCTTGGACTATCTTGCAGTTCTTACCATGAGATTACTGTATATCCCTCCGATTTATTTCAATGATAATGTTTTTGTTTATAATGAAGAATACGAAAAGACTCCTATAGGTGTGAAGAGCTATATTGATGCGTGTAATGATTTGATTATAAGAGCGGAAGCATTGGATCAAAACATCCTTAATAAATTATTCTCTAAGTCTCAGTATAAAAGCAATATGGTAGTTGTTGATTTCCTGAAAGGATATTTGCAGCATCTGAATTCTCAGGCTCAAATAATAGAGAAAACTCAAGAGATAAGCCCTGATATCATTAAAAAGGACAAGACTATAGTCGCGGCTCATTTGGAGCGATATATTTCCGAGTTTAGTGTATTTCTGACATCAAACACAATAATGCCGGAATTTGATGCGGAGAATGTTACTGATGCTTTCCACAAGTCGATACAAATGAATAGTTGTACTAGCAAGCAGATCTATCCTTCGAATTATTTTAAGGAAGGCCAGATTGTTGGTATAGCCAACTTTGCAGAAGCCATTTCTGATGAGATTAATTATAATTTTGTTAGAGGTATTGATACATGGTTTATGGCACTTGGTGGCAGCCCTATAAATATTTCTAGTCAAAATATGTATGAGGCAATCTATAAACTGTGCCCTGATGTGGATAATGATGTGCTTTTATATTTTGGTTATAAGGAGTCCTTTGTTCATCTAATGGGTAATCATTATAAAGAGGATGGTGGCGTGTCTACTGTTGATGACAGAGTGATATATTTCCTTCCGGATATTATTCCGTTCAATAACAGGCTGATAGTGGTGGATAAACGAAAAATGCCCAAACTGGCATTACGCGAACCAAAAGAAGATACAAGGAGACTTTTCCAATATGAAAGGATATCTGCGAATTATCCTATATATTGGGGATTGGTAGACCTAAAAAATGATTCTGTGTTACGAAAAGAACTATTGAATAAAAACTATGATATTAATGATTTGAAATCACAAAGTTATTTAAGTATATACCTATATGCTGATTTCTACATACCTAGTGATTCCATCAGATGCCATATTGCAATGATTGATTCTTACTCATCAGAGAAAGATGAATTGGATAAAATCAGAAAGATAAAGTTAAATAATTAGATTTTGACAATATTACTTGCTTTATTACGCAAAAAAAACTTATTAATTAAAAAAAATATTGATTAATTTATATAATAATCAAAATAAAAATGTAACTTTGCAGCAAAATTGTAGCAATAATTCATTCATTCTAAGGCTATTATGGGAAAAATGTCTATTGTTGATCCCGCATTAAACAAGGGGTACGGAATGCTTAGCGTTCTAGAGCAGAGTATTTCTCCTGCTGAGGTAAGGCGCTTGGAACGTTTGGGGTATATTGAAAATGCAATATCTCCACAAGGAGCAACATGGCGACTTTCTGCAAAAGGAAAGCGTATGCGTAAGAATCTCATGAAAGGTAATTCGTTTGCCATGCGATGCAGTGATTTCTTCTTCAAGCATGTGTTACGTTATAATGTGAGCTTGGAGTGAAAACGTATTATGTTTTATGGGTGCCCACATTGTCGGAACTAAAGCACCCCTTTTACTGCAGAGAAGAAGTTAATCATAAGTTAGAAGATTCAAAATGTCTTGGTGGTTATCATTTGAAGGGGCGAATAGATTCGTCCCTTGATATTGAGATAGAGTACCGTAGGACGGGAGTCTATGGCCTATGGGAAAAGTTTATAGGCAAAAAGCCTGGTGTTATAAGACTGCATAAAGAGTCGGATATACTCAAAAGGGGATTTGTGCAGTATTCGAGTGAATTGCCAGAAACTGAACTCGATGAAATTCAAAAAGGATTGTGCGGAGTCCTAAAGTCGCCTATCTATCATTTTATAAAAGAATTCTTCCATAACCACACTCACCATCATGCTTCACAAGATAGCTTGTTGCAGGCATACGCAAGCCAGGAAATGGTGGATTTGAATTCTACATATGAAGAAATAACGCTTCACTATATCCATCAGTATCGGGATTTATTGATTGACTTCAATGAAGAGACTTCAGAACAGATTGTCCTTCTAAAAAATCGATTAAACCATGCTCGTCAAGTTAAGCAAAGCATAAATGCATTAGGCGATATCGTTAAGGCCGGCGACGACCTTAAGGGACAATTGGGTTATATGGATTTCCTGATACAGAGACTTGCTAGACCCTATAGCATACCGAAGGGATTGAGAAACGAGATTGAATTATTAAGAAACACAACTCGACAGATATTAGATGATGCAAATACCTCATATAATGTGTCAACGGCAGCCTTGGGGATTAAATACGGCATTCAGGGTATTAGATTTGGATGTTGGGGCATAATTGTTAGCTGTGCGCTTTTTGCAATTTCTACCTATATCACCTGTAGCAACCATACTATTGAGGATGCTGTTGAGAGAGCTAAGCAGGAAATCATTAAGAGAGATAGTACTAATTATAAGCAAGTTACGGATTCAATACGAAACGACGTAAGCAAGGTAAAACACAATATTGATAAACTACAAAAGGAGGTCAGAAAACAAAGAAAGTAATCTTCTGGTGCAAAAAACGGTCGATATCCACTCCACCCAATTAGCTAAATCGGAGCATGTTTTTAGGAACGGCCTCTGTCCTATACAAAAACAGATAACGGCCAAAATTTTCTTCTGTTATTGCTGCCATTGTACTTAAATATTTAATTCGGCAGCCGCTCCAGCTATGCTGGCTTCGCTCGTCAAAGAAAGGTAATCACTTTATTCAGCCCCTGCCGCTCGGCTATGCCGCTTTCATAAAGAAAGAATACGTCTTTTTTTCATGCTTACGCCATTAGGATGAACTAATCAGAAAAGTGAACGGATATCCCCGTTTTGGGTGGGTGGATATCGACCGTTTTTTGCAAATGGACACCAACACACGTCTGGCCATGCTGCAGATACTAGAAGAAAGGTATGAGAGGAAGTCCGTTATCATCGTCTCTCAGCTGCCTATTAATAAATGGTATGACTACATTGGAGATCCCACTCTGGCCGATGCCATCATGGACAGATTGGTGTCAAATGCGAATAAAATTGAATTAAAAGGTGATTCTATGCGTCAGAAAAAGAAAAAATAATTATCTTTGCACCCAGTTAGGCAGAGTCGATGATCATGGTACCGTTTGCAGCGATACGGACGGTACCGATTACAGTGTTACACTTGGTACCGATACAGCGATATCAGCATCTAACTTCTCCCACAATATCTCTTTCCCCGTCCATTTCAAACTTTCCACGTTCCTTAAACCTTATATAGCAGGCATTAAACTTCTCCTTAGGCATCTTCTTTTTCAGCAACTCAAAGAAGTTCAAATCATGTGTAGTCATCACAATCTGTCTATCAAGCGAGAATGCTACATTCCTCAGCAGGTCTATCATCGACAATATATTAATGTCATCCAACGCCTGTATCGGGTCATCTATAAAAACGCACCCTACATCCTGTCCGTCATCTGTCTTCGCAAATAGAGCCTTTGCCATAAATATACAGAACGAAAGAATATTTACCTGGGCTGTACTAAAGTATAACGTCGGGACAATAGTATCGTTCCCTTCCGTCTTATTTCTCATATAGACGTTCAGTCGTGGCTTCGTCAAACTAAAATCACATTCAAACCGTATCTCTTTATATTCTGGATGTGGGTCTATCGTATTATATAATCGCTGAATTTGATCAACTTGGAAAAAATTGGCCACATAGTCTTTGAGATATTGCTGGAGTCTCTCAATTTCATCTGATACAGCCTCATGATTACTCTCACTCTGAGATATTCTTTCCTTCATCTCCTTGATATCTTTCTTCACCTGTTGCTGCTGGTTATATTTCCTCGCAATTCCTAACATCGTCAAATATTCGCCCAGCATTGTCAGTTTCTTCTCAATCAAAGCCGATTCCTGTCGAAGCTTTGTCTTGTTTTCTTCAAACAACTGCACAATATCCCCAGCCGCTGTATCACTCGTAATTTCAGCGACTTTACACTCTTTTTTTAAGAACCGTAGAGTCTTGAAATATCTTTCTGCCAGAATCTCTCTTTCTTTATTCTTTTTATCATACTCTTCTTCTAACGCCACTTCTTTACTCAAATCAGCATGTTGTTCCTCCTTCAACGTCTTGCATTCGGCATTTGCCTCATTGATTTGTTTGTCATATTGGGCTATCGTTTCCTTCAAGTCGTGTATACGCGAACTCCAAAAATGCAGCGTCAAATCATCTGCGGTATCGTTTCCCAAAATCCGCTGATACTCCAGATAATCTTCTTTATTCTGCGTCTCGCTTATTACTTTCTGAGCCTCTATGCGCTTCCCTTCTTTCGCTTTCTTTTTTCTCTCAAGCAATTCAAGCGCCTTATCATTTTCTTCAATAGACTTATCCCTCTCATGGATTTCTTTTGCCAACATCTCCTTACTTTCAGCATACTGTTTCTCAACCTGCTCCTTTGTCAGGTCTTTGAATCTTGAGTACTCCCCATCCACCTGTTCTTGGTTCATTCTGATGACTTTGTCTGCTTCTCGTAAGGCAGCGTTCACCTTTTCTTGCTCCCCATTCAAACGATTCAATTCCTGAACAGCATTTGCCACAGCTTCATCGATGACCTTATCAAATTGTTGATACCATACCTCTCTTTCTTGATGGTCACGTTTATTTGCCTCTTTCAATTCTTCCCTTTTGGCAATAGCTTGTGCAACAGCTTTAGGCACCGCTTTGTTGTCTTCAATACTCCTCAACAGATGTTCCACATTGGCGTAGTCATGGCCGCACAGTGGGCATACGCCTGTCTTCAACTCACTCACCATTTCTCTCGAACGATTCACGAGTTGGCTTACCTGGTTCTGAAATGCAGTCTGCTGATCAATACTTTTGGTCAATTCCGCAATTTCCATGTCACGACCGGAAATTCTCTGGCTCAGAACCACTACGCGTTTCGATTCCTCTTCAAATCCTTCAATCTCAGCATCCACTTTCCTGCCATACACTTTCTGTTGTATGCCGCGTAGGCGGTTCATCTCTTTATTCTTTGTATCAATGCTTACCTTTTTCTCTGCAATTATTCCCGACAGTTCTGTTTTTTCCTTCTGTTTCAGGCTAATCTCTTTCAGGCAGCTTTGATATTTTGCATAGTCTGTATCTAAACATTTTTTCTTATTCTCAACGATATCTAACTGTGCCTTCTGTTTCTTTCGAGTTTCTTCTATACTGCTGCGTTCTTTTTCCAGCTTAGAGATTTGCTCTGCTAATGTAATCAGTTCATTGTCGCATGCGGTTATTTCTTTTTTCTTGGTATCAATCACTGTCCACAACTCCCTATACTGAGGGTACTTTTCCACCAGTTTCTGTAGTCGCGTCAGTCCGTTTACATGGTCCTTCCGTTCATTTCCGAGTTTTTCAACAAGGGCCAACAATTCTTTCAGTCTGACAATTTGATTCAATTGTGTCCGCAGAATGGATATTTGTTTATCAATCTCTCCAATGGCTTTCAAATGCTCCGAAATATGATCCACAGCTATCAGACCATCATACTCTCTTTCAATCTTTTCGCAATTTTCTAGAGCGTCATCTACCTGTCTCTTCGTTGCGTTCTCCTTTCCGGTTTTCTGATCGACTTCCATCGCAAGTTTTGCCAGGTTGTCGGCATCTATCTTCTGCTTCCAGCCTAATTTAACGCCCAAACTATTAAGGTCTGCCGCCATCTTGTCAAGGCGCTCAACTATGTGTTCATCTATATCGTTCTGCAGTTGCTTTTTCAGGTTATTGAGTTCTCTCGTCAGCGCACCTTTCTCTAGGGCCAGAGATTTTAACTTGGTTTTCAATTGCGAATGATAGTCCAACAGGTCTTGCGACTCATGAAAATTTTCCATAAACAACTTAAACCTCGTCTCTGCATTATTTACAGAGAGGAATTCTGAAAACCAGTCCTGCGACAGGATAGCCTCCGAGAAAAACTTATTATGTCCTTCGCCTGTTAGCAGACTCTTCTCCTCATCCTTTGAGATGATTCTGTCCACCACACCGTTCTTGTATCCTTCTATGTCTAGTCTTATATGAATATCCTCTTCAGGCAGTTTCTTGTTGTGTATAAAACTGCTGAATTCCGATAGGCGGTTCTCGTTCTTCATATTCTCACTGAAGTTACTCAACTTCAGGCGGCGAATATTACTAGTCATTCCGAACTCGATGGCGTCAAATAGTGAGGTCTTTCCAAATCCATTGGGCGCATAGACCGACACGAAGTTGGCACAACCCTTGTCTGCAAAACGTTGGTTTACAAACGAGAGTTCCACATCATCAAACAGGCGGAAAGCCTTGATTTTTATTCCCTTTAGTTTCATGTCAGCCTTTATTTATCAGTTTCACTATCTTTGAACTCTTCTTGAAATCTTCCAACTCCATATAAACACTATCATCAAATGAATATTTGATATAGCGGCCTATCACCTCTTCAAAATCACCCATGCGATAATCCTTGGTTGATATGACTATCTTTCGCGACGAGACGGTGTCGTGTTCTATCTTATATTTTAAGGATATATCGTTCGCTGCATCCTCTTCAGCAAGATAGAATAGATAGTGGTTCCAGCGTTCAAACTCGTCTTCTATCATTCGCTGGCGTTCGGCTATGTCATTCCTGATGTCTTGCCATTTATCCCGCAAATCATCATGATTCAATGGCTTCGTGATAAACACATCTACCTTCGACTGGATGTCAAACACATCCTGATCAAACATTTCGTAAAACTCTGTTATATTCATATCTTGCTCGTTATCAAATTTCTGTAGTATTCCATCTTATCACCGTCATAATCCCTGATTTCGTCTGTAAACGCTACCATCGCATCCTTAAAAAAGTGAGCATTCACATATACAAAACCTCCCATGTTCTCTCTGCCGTTCCTCGCTATGTTAAACTCTTGTTTGGGCTCTAATCCTATGGCTATATCCAATATATCCTTACCCCTTACGTCCTGCTTGTATCCCTTGGACTGTATGCCTCCTACCACAAACACTACGTTCACGTCACTCACGGTTCCAAGTACACTCGGGTCTAGTGCACTAGGCGCTGAGTAGATATCAAAGTCTTTTTCAGACTGCACATACTGAAATCGGGGAAACACTTCATCCAGATTGTTGGCAGCATCCAATCCCCATACGGCTTTCAGTGCTACAATGAACTCTCCAAATTTTACCCAATCATCTTTCTGTAGTTCTGAACCCAACAGATAATTATTAGTTTTGCGGCTTTTCTGAAAAGCATCGTAGCATTGCAGTGGTGATAAGTCCAACATTCCTGCTCTATAATGAGACATCATCATGAGTAGAGTTTTCAGTTTCTCTTTGGCTCCAAGATTGTTGTCGAAATTGAACATCTCATTCATGAATACCTCAAAATTACACTGGTATATTGTTGGTAATCCATTCTCTGCTATCACTCGTTCAAAGCAACTCCATGGTATCATCACGTTCTTGCCCAGTTGCTCTTTTTCTTCGCTTGCTGCAAGTTTCATGTGTACGCCCAACAAGTGATGGTTGTCGTCAAATATTCCACCACCCGACATACCATTCAACTCTTCTTGCTTGATATGATTCGGATACTTATATTCCTCAAAGTTATGGTCATACGTTCCTAACCATGTATTAAAGTCATGCAGTTTACAACTATTGGCCTTACCATAGCTGTTCTGGTTGTTTGGATAGCCAGTATGCCAGTGGACAGCACCGTTTTGGCGGATGTTACTTGGCACAAACTGCACTATCTCACTATCATCCTTTTCTACAATGAGAATAGCAGCATCAAGTTCTTCATTATAAATGATTCGTTTAGCCTTGACGGTCTTATTTGTGAATGGGGATGTGGATAGGAAGTCGAAGATTATTTCGTCAACAGTCTTTCCTTTCACCACATGATATGCAGTCAATATATAGAAACAGTCATCAGCCAATGGCTTTATGATTACGCCACTGCCATTGGCTACTCTGACCGTTACTGATTTCATCTCGTCCTGATAATTCATCATTCAAAAGTACCTTAGTCGCTCCGCTAAGTCCGGATAATCCTGTTTATCTTGTTCAGTAAATATCTTCTCTGCCCTTTCAGGATAGTTAAACCACAGTTTGGCATCGGTCTTACCCACTATATACGATATCACTTCTTTATCAGGGTGGCCGAACTTCAAGCCATTAGTTGAGACAATATAATTCTCTGCCACTATCTTCTCTAATAGTTCTGGGGAAAAGTTGTTTTTGCTGCCATGATGCGACAGTTTTAACCATTTACATTTCAGAGGTAGCTCTATTCCTGCTGTATGTTCCAGTGTGTCCATCACTACATCTATGTTGGCATCTCCCAGCAGTAAGCAGTTCTCGCCGTCCTTTGTTTGAAGCAGGAAAGCCATCGAAGCATCATTCTCTGGTGTGCAGGTGCCTCGTTCGTATGGCTCTTTCAATAGCTTTTTGATGTCCTCATCATAACGGTCATTTGTAGTGTTATTCAGTTCGTCACCAATGTCCTCCGCTATTTTGTTATGGGCTTCCGCCGTTGGTGCCAGAGCTATAAGTCTTCCCCATTCAAACTGAAATACTCTTCCTTTGACAATCTTATTTTCAAACGGCACATTGTTTTCTTCCAGTATTTCCTTTAGCGAAGCCACCTGTGCGGAAGTATTCTCCAATCCCTTTCCGATGTTTACTTCTACATCGTCGTTCATCCAAATCTGCTTCACGAACTCCGATGATGGAATTTCTTCATGGTACCACGCCAATACGCCTCCCACATGGTCATCATCTACATGTGTAATGATTAGCAGGTCTATAGCCTTACCTGCTTTTTTCAGTTTTTCCAACTTTTGTTTCAGATTACCATCCTCTGTTCTTCCATATCTACCACGATGGATATAGGTCCTAGGAGTACCACCATCTATCATGATGATATATTCTTTTCCATCATAACAGATTGTTACGAAGATACAGTCTCCGTAATATGCCTTTATCACTTCTATATCAACTGTTATCATACTATTTCCCTGCAGGCTCTTCTTGTCTTGTTTGCCGCTATGTCATAGCGTCCCATTTCATTTCTCTGCCGTTCACGGCTAATTGCTGATATCGCTGTATCGGTACCAAGTGTAACACTGTAATCGGTACCATGCTAGCGCTGCAATCGGTACCGTCCGTATCGCTGCAAACGGTACCATGATCATCGGCTCTGCCTAACTGGGTGCAAAGATAATTATTTTTTCTTTTTCTGACGCATAGAATCACCTTTTAATTCAATTTTATTCGCATTTGACACCAATCTGTCCATGATGGCATCGGCCAGAGTGGGATCTCCTATGTAGTCATACCATTTATTAATAGGCAGCTGAGAGACGATGATAACGGACTTCCTCTCATACCTTTCTTCTAGTATCTGCAGCATGGCCAGACGTGTGTTGGTGTCCATTGGTTGCAGTCCAAAGTCATCGAGTATAAGCAGGTCGTTCCGCTCAAGTGAAGTGATCATTTTCAGGAAGGTACCATCGAGCTTGCTGAGTGCCACCTTCTCTACGAAGCTGTTCATATTGAGGTAAGCCGTCCTGTATCCTAACATACAAGCCTGGCGCCCTAAGGCGCAGGCAATAAAAGATTTTCCACATCCGCACTTGCCCTGTATGAGCAAGTTCTCATGGCGACGTATAAAGGAGCAGTCTGCAAATGCTGCAAGATCGTCCTTCGTAAAGTTACGGTCCGTGCCGCAGATAACGTCCTCTATCAGTGCGGTATATCTTAATCGACTAGTCTTGAGATACATCTCTGTCTTGCGGTTCCTTCTGTCCTGAGCTTCTGCCTCTGCCAGCCTGGCTATAGTTGCTTCCATTGCTGGGCGGTTCTGTACTGGCAGACTGAGGATTGACTCAAAAGCATCTGCCATGCCCTTGAGTTTGAGTTCTCTGAGTTGTATAACGGTTTCTTGTGAGTTCATAATTATAATTTTGATGTTAGATATTAAATGCTTCTGCTCCCCTTACGTAGTCGTTCTGGGGCATCTGTGATACAGGTTCCTGATCGCCTGCCATGTCGAGGTTCTTCTCCAGGATATTCTTTATCATCGTATAGTTGACAGACCTATATCCAGCAAGCCTTTTGCAAGCATTCTCAAGTCTTATACTGCCATATCTGCGATTCAGACTGAGTACGCCATGACATGAGCCATAATTCTGCTCTACATGTCTGCTACGCTTAAGAATCGCCTCCATAGCCTGTCTTGTATAAGGCCCGATTTCTTCCGACTTTTCCAGGAAGTAGGCTGCATTGCACGCCTTTGTACGCATGTATTCCAGATGCTCGGGAGGCATATCTTCATCATGGGTAAAGGGATCCTTGATGCCATAACGGTCGTGCGTACTGATACGTGTATTGCCAGCGTAGACCTCCACAGTGTCGATATCCCATACGACGGTAAGATGTTGTCCTACATACTGATATGGCACGCTATATTTACGGCCTGCCACTTGTACATGATAGTTACCTGACAGCTTGACCTCTTTGCGATAACGGAAGCGGAAAGGAGTATCAGGCAGTTCTCCAAGAGATGGTTTCTCTTCTGCCTCAAAAATGTCAAAACGACTTCTGCCTGTAACTTTCGATGGTTTTGAGTTAAAATCATCCAGCAGTTCTGAAATACGGCTGTTCATGCTGTTCAGGTCACTGATAACCTCATCATGAAGAGGCGCATAGATAGCGTTGTAGATTTTCCTGACTGCACCTTCTACAGAGCCTTTATCGCGAGGTTTCCTTACGCGACACGCTTCAAGCGTTGTGTCGTAGTATGCAGCCCATTCTAGCGCAGCGTCAGTGAAAACAGGTTCGTAACGGTCGTTCTTCTTTACCCATTGCTTCATGTTGTCACTCTTGGCTCTGCGCACTGTCCCTCCAAAATAGCTGAAGGCATCAGATAAACCTCCAAAGAAATACTCCATAGAGGCGTCAGGAAGTGCCTTTGCATAAGCCATTCCACTGAAAGGAAGCGTGCAGACTAACACCACTACGCTGGTGATTTCGCCTGTCAGAGGGTCTGTTAGCCACAAGGCATCACCAGCAAAGTCAATCTGCATCTCTTCACCAGGCATATAGGTGTTATGAAAACTCAAGTTGTGGGCATACTGATAGTCACGGATAGCTTTCTTAAACTGAGTGTAACCATAGCCGTCGGGATGTTCACGCTTATAGTTCTCATGGAGATGCTGTATGGTCAGATAGCGGTTATGGGCCAGATCTGACACATAATCAGGAATCAGACCATCGAGGACAATTCTGGCATCAGATGGTGCTGATTCGGGTCTTGTTGACTTGAGGAACGACTCAAGGTCGACCTCGTTCATGCGGCCTCCATCTGCATACGACAGATGTCTTTCATCAGCCGCCTTCTTGTACTTGGCAAGTACGCCACGTCCCATGTGCAGTTGTCCACAGATTTCGCGGTGTGGGATGCTTGCCGCCAGCATTTGAAATGCTCTTTTTAACTTGCTCATTGTTACATTTTGGTTTGCCATATCTCGCTAAAGGTTTTGTATTTCCTTCGGCAAAGATAGTAATTAAACTTCAATGGCAGAACCGAAATGAACTTTTGGTACCGATTCGAGCGCTACAGCGGTACCGATTGGTGCGCTACGCTGGTACCGTTTGGAGTGCTATGATGGTACCGATTCAAGCGCTGCGGTGGTACCGATACAAGCGCTGCGGTGGTACCGATACAAGCGCTATGATGGTACCGTTTCGCCGATATTATCAGCTAATCTCTCTGTACCGTATGCCCGATATCATCACGTCCTCCCCCATCTTCGCCCAAACACCAAAGAACACAAAGCTCAAAATCCCATTTTATAGTGAGTCATCGCCTCTATCGCATAAACGCGAGCCACCCCTTTGCATAGTAATTTTCCGCAAGGTGGATCTTAAGAGATTAAGATTCAACACTTTACGATACATTTTTAGTTTATTCACATTTATGTACTCAGGGTGATTTCAGATGTCGACATCCCTTTCCGTTGGCAAATATACGAAATATATCTGTAACGCCAAACAAAAACAAGAAAAAATAGAATTATTACCAAATATCTCAAAAATAACAAACCGCTAACCAAGCGTTTCTACTTAGTTAACGGTTACCTTTCAATTTCTGGGTTCACTTCATACCTATCTCTTGGCAAGAGGCAACGCTTCTTTCAACAAGCGCCTTTTCTCTTCATCGTATACCATTGAAATCTTACCAACCGGTTTTCCTCGGCCTTTTACATTTTCAAACAATTCTATCACAACATCTTCGGGCGAATAAATAATAAAGGCTCCTAACAATGTTCCATATACACATTTCAATTCCTTTCTAACAGGTTTTGGAGACACAAGAGACTTTAATCGAACTCTATCCTCATCGCGGTTTTTGAGGTTTTTCTTTTTCTTCATTTCAACAGCCAGGTAATTTGGCGCTTCACCTCTGCTTTGTATCAAAAGATCGCTCACCATATCTTTTGGCAGATGTTTACTATTCTCGTATCTCTTAATTTCTCCATTACCCATACGATTATATTCTACATCTGCATAATACTTAGCAAAAAATGGTTTTTCTTTTCTCGCATCATATCTACGCATAATGTTCTCCATATGAAGAGCCAATCTGGCGCAGATATTTCGTTCCGACACATCAAATTTGATATTCTCATAATCAAACTCATAAAGATACTGCAATGCTGGTATCAATACCTCATCAAGAATAATCTCTTGTACGCTCTGTTCTCTAATTTTTCTTTCTTCCATAATTTTGATTTTTAGTTATTGAATATCAATTATTCCTCACCTTTGCTTTTGTTAAGCAGGCCCCACTTGATTGATTGTATGAGAGTCATCCAAGTGGAGGCCTGCGTTATAACGAACTTTTTATATTGATATCTCACGACATCTCGTACCTTGATGCCACGAACCCGTCCCCTATCAGGATGGCGTGGTTACTGGGTTTATCTAAGTATTCCCATATCGCCACCTTTGGCAATTGAACCCTGTAAGCTTACAGAGTTCAACATATTCTACAGAGATTGCCCATCAAAAGGAACAAAATCTATATCATTAAAGTCACTGATAACGATCCTTACATTGGGAGTATCAGAGTGTTCTTCCACAAAAGTGTTATGACCTTTTGTTCCAACATATTCTCTAACAGCATTGTCCATCACAGCATTGATTGCCGCAATATTACTAGGATCACATGGCACATTAGCCCTAAAAACTGCAATCTTAAAACATTTGCCACTTTCTTGTTTGATAACAGTTTCAAATACATCAATTTTCTCCATAGTTGTACAGTTTTAGTTAATAATTATTGTAATATAAAAAGCCGATTATATTGCTTTTTGTTTGTGAATTTCTTCGATTCTTTTTCAAGGTTATTACATTTTACTTCTCCTCCTTAAAATACAACTTATAGTATTTCATTCCTTTTTCTTCATCATAGCCTTTTTCCAGGAGATTCTCCCCACCTCGGATGCTGATGCCAAAATTATCATCCAGCTTGATGTTTGTCATATTGCCGAACGAGAGCTTCTTTAATGCCAGTGGTTCCGTTTTAAAATGGTCCACCACGCCATTACCATCCTCTGTGATTGCATCTTGATTATACTTCAAAAAGCCCTGCGCGGTCTTTTCATCATCAAAAACACAGCCAACCATCTCTTTCAAGTCAAAATCGCCTCTTTTCAGAAAGTCCGTCAACCTATTGAGCATCATTGCCCTTTCATTCTTATCTACACTCTCTGTTAGCGACTTCACATAATCCTTACATACATTAATGGCCCTTTTCGTCTGATTATAACCATCATTTCTTGGAACCACATGCAAGAAGTCATCAATCCAGTATTTAGCTTCAGCACCACGTTTTGTCCTATCTACAACAGCCACAACATAACCATGTTCTTTTTCTATATTAAATATCAAGCAGCCTTTATCCAGTTTTTGCACATTTACCCCCATATCAAAATCAACAGACACATCGTCCTTTTCGTGCTTCACCTTCAAAAAACGTTCTTTATTCTCTGCTTTAAACAATCCTATCGCATCCACTAGTTTATGGTCTACTTCGCAGTTTTTAAACAGTACCACAAAAAAATCACCTCCATTAATTTTTGGATGATTACTATGCTCATATAAACATCCTGCGATATCTATCGACTTCTCTACCAGAGTATTGTTGTCATCAAAGATAGCAGAAACATGAGAATAAACCTCATTCATCTTTAACTCAGCCTCATGGTAGAAGTGGCAGAGAGCCTCAAGTTTAAATGGAGATAGGAAATAATATTTTAGCATATTCTCCATCGCATCATCTATATACAACGAGTGGGAAGAGGTCTTTATCCCCTCTTCCGCCACTCTATTACCAACATAATGCACTATAGCGTTTGCTATTTTTATATTCTCATTCATATTTATTAAGATGATTTTTTAATACTCCAATTACCGCTTCCTTAATATCTTTCCACAAGCCATCCTCCTCATTCTTGGTCATTTCTATATCCTGTCTTACGCAAAAATGAACAGTCTGCCCATAAGTAAAAAGATTCACAACCGTAGAACACAATAGAAGCATTGAAAACAGCCCAAAGAACAGAAGTGTAATATATATAAAGAAGTTTAATATTAAACAAACACATTCATTATCCACTGTCAGTTTCTGTTTCACAATCAAGTGAACACAAAACGCCAGTATCAAAGTAAAACATTGTATCAAAACCGATGATGCAAACACACAACTTGTGGTCTGAAAAAAACTCAGTTTCTGTTTGGTGCTCTTTAATGGTTCCGACATACGTCCAATCAATTTCAAATCCGAAACGCCAATAATAAGCGCATACCCAGCAAGACTAAATCCTAGCAAACTAGGAAATGTTGATAGTACGGTCGAGGCTAAATCATCTATATACTCAAATATCCGATTAGCCTCCCTGTTAAAAAAGAGCAAACATCCCCCAAACAGACAAGTTAAAATCAAACCAAACTTAAACACAAAAGACTTTCGTATTTTGTCGATAGTATATCCATTACGGAATATCCCATCAATACTCACTTTGTGTCTCGTTCTCAGATCATTATCATCATCCATTACCATTATTTCTAAATAAGTTCACCACTTGCGTCACTATATTCTTACGTAGAAGTGTCTCCTTGCATCTAATTGCAAGTGTTTTGGGGTGCCAATCTGTAACAATCTTAGATGATACACCATCTTTTATAATTGAGGCCGTAACCTTTCCATAATGCTGAGCCAATCCGATAGCACCTTTAAGAATTCTCACATTAACATCTATGTTACCGGTATTATCTGGAGTACCTTCTATTTTCAATCGTTTCATATGAGCAGCCTTCATCTGGTCATCCATAAATTCCATCGCTTCATCGCCATTGTCCTGATTACTATACGATACGTCAATCTCAAGTTTCTTTACGATATCAGCCTGGAATATCTGTTCAAAGTCCGACTCATCCTGTTCTTTTGTCACCAAGAAATCCTCCCCTTCTTCTATAACCTGTGCTACAGCCTCATTTAAGAACTTCTCTACAGCATTTGCGCTGAAGCCACTTTTCATCACAAAAGCCATTCGGTGTGCACCTGGTACAAAGAAGAAATCAGATTCCTTCAGATTGGGGAATGTATTTCTTGGAAGGTCAACACTCTCCACCTCCATATTCTCCAGATTAATCCAATCCTTGCCATCGATCACAGTATATGTTGAGATGCTTCCATACAATACGTCCCAGTTTCTGCCATTCACTTCAACCACATTATTAAACAGCGTACGTAAAATCATATGCCTATCCCCTCTAATTGGGATCGAAACCTTTTCCTGGTTTATCTTCTTAATAATGTCAGTATAAGCAGCATCACCAGTACGGCTGTCCGACATCAACTTTACGTTAATCATCTGAACTTTATAGTTCAGTTCTCTAATTTTTCTTTCTTCCATAATTTTGATTTTTAGTTATTGTACATAGATTATTCCTCCCAGGTTTTGCTTTTGTTAAGCAGGCCCCACTTGAGTGATTGTATGAGAGTTATCCAAGTGGAGGCATGCGTTATGACAAACTTTTTATATTGATATCTCACGACATCTCGTACCTTTGATGTCACGTACCCGTCCCCTGGCAGGGAGGCAGGGCGACATCCTAAATGCTGTTTACTCCAAGCACTGCTGCTTGTTGTCCTCATACCAATCTGCTAATGCTTCTTCGAATGTCCATTTCATTTGATAACCCGACGAAGCCATTTTCTTGCCACAGATGTTGGTTGAGATCTGCAGTTTCTTTACTCTTGCGGGACAGATGCCCATGGGGCTACCTACCATCTTAGCACAAACTGCCATTGGCATAATGATACTATTGGGGATATATGGCACTGATTGCGACAGGCCTGTTACCTTTTTCATTGCCTTTACTATCTGCTCGATGGTATAGGCTGGTTCAAAGGTGCAGTTATAGATGTCAAACGATGTCTTACGCTCCTCTACATTCCATAGGATAAAGCGCACCAACTCTTTTACATACACACAGGCCTTGATGGTATCCTTACGACCAGGATAGGCAAATGTATGTTTGCGGATGCCCCAATACAGTCGAGAGAAGTTGCCGTTTTCGCCACGACCGAATACCACACCTGGGCGAACGATTGTTAGTTTTCTGCCTTCACCCCCCTTCTGCCATGCCATATGAATCTTCTCTGCCACCAGTTTCGATATACCATAAGGTGTGTTTGGTGTAGGCAGCGTATCCTCAGTCTTCAGTTGTTCAGAGGCGCCATATGGTGCTATGCTCGATGTAAACACCATATTCTTAATGCCATATTTCTCAGCAAATGCACACACGTTCTCAGCTCCACGGATATTCGTTTCAAAATACTCTATATCCTCGTGACCAGGTGTACGATGCACAGCTGCGAAGTTAAATATCACATCCTCTGCTGTCGGCGTAAAAGACAGTTCTCCTATTGGTTTCCTGATATCGCACTCTATATAAGTTGATCCCAGCTGCTCACCATCCCTAACCGCAGACTTATAGTTCTTCACTACAGGGTTAGGAGTTCCAGGCTTTACTATATCCAGATTCCACACCTTGGCCTCTGGATGTACTTCGTTCAAAAGATTCGTCAGATGGGTACCAATAAAACCGGTACCGCCAGTAATAATATAATTCATGATTTAAACTCCTTGTATTTTTGCTCTACAAATTCTTTAATTTCTCTCTTAAAACGTTCTTCTGAAAAACCCTCAGCCCACTCTCTACAAACTCGTGGTGAGAAAGGCTGCTCACCCATACTCTCAAAATGCTTCACTGCCTCCATAATTGCCTCTGGCGTTTGCTCTTTAAAGAATAATCCTGTTTTACCATCACTTACAGTCTCCAGCGAGCCACCGTGACCATAAGCTATTACCGGTGTTCCGCAGCTCTCTGCTTCAATGGGTATCATACCAAAATCCTCGTCTGGTGCAAACACAAATGCTTTGGCATGCTGCATTTTCTCTTTTAATACATCAAAGGGCTGATAGCCCATTACTGTTACATTAGGGCCTGCAAGCTTTTTGTATTCTTCCAAATTAGGGCCACCACCTATAACCACCAATTTCTTGTCTGGCATCTGATTAAATGCCTCTATAACAGCATCGATCTTTTTATATGCCACCAACCGACTACTGGTTAGGTAATAGTCTTGTTTATCCTCACATAGTTCAAATCGTGAGATATCAATGTTAGGGTGTATCGTCACAGAATCTCTACGGTAAGTCTCCTTAATTCGACGACCTACGTAGTCAGAGTTACTGATATAATAGTCCACACGGAAACTGCTCAGCATATCCCATTTTCTGATTCTATGCAACAGGTATCTTACCAACCAACTCTTTAAGCCCTCGGTCAAGTTCGACTCTTCCAGATACTCATTATACATATCCCAAACATAGCGTATCGGAGAGTGAACATAACTGATATGCAGTTGATCCTCCTTGGTTAAAACACCTTTTGCCACACAATGCGATGAAGAGATAACAACATCATACCCGCGGAGATCAAACTGCTCAATAGCAAACGGGAACAACGGCAGATAAGCACGATGTTTCTTTGCACCAAATGGCATCTTCTGTATAAAAGATGTATGTACCTTTTCCCAAGGGATGCCCAATTCATCACAAATCTCTTTTTTGGCTACAAGCGTAAATATATCTGCATCAGGGAATACGTCATATATCGCCTTCACCACTTTATCAGACCCACCAACCGTAACGAGCCATTCTTGTATGATTGCTACTTTCATAATACCATTAATTGATTAACTTCTCATATTCATCCATCAATGCATTTAGCATCTTCTCTTCTGTAAAATTGCTCTTAAAGAAATCCATAGATGCAGCAGACATTGCCTTATAACACTCCCTATCGGCCATAATGTTTTTTATAAGCTTTATTGCCTCTGTCTCGTTTTCAAATAAAAAGCCGTTATATCCATCTTTAACTACTTCGTTGTTTCCTTTTACATTAGAAGCCACTATTGGCAATCCCACTGATGCAGCTTCAATCAATCCATAAGGTAGCCCCTCAAATCGCGATGTAGATAAATACAAATCCGATGATAATAGATATTTCATAGGTTCAGTTGTAAACCCGACAAAGTCAATTGGTACATTTTCCTCTTTCGCCAGTTGTTCCAATCTCGTCTTATCCTCGCCATCGCCAACCCACACAAATCGTACATCCTTTGAACCAGCCCAATGTTTAGCAATCCTATACATACTATCCATATTCTTCTGATAGTCAAAACGAGATAATGTTACTATTGTCAATGGGCTGTGCAAAGCTTCATATTTATTATCGTATTGCGGAGCAGGGATACCATTGTATATAACAACGGTATTATTACTTCTGGAAAACCTTCTGTCAAGAGCCATTTGCTTCTCGCCATTTGAAACACAAACATACAAATCAGCCAAAGGCGACAGCAATACACCAACTATTTTTGACAAATAGAATTTTAGTATTGAACTATATACATCCGATATACCATGATATGTATGTACTACTTTCACTTTTGGATACAATACTTTCAGCATTCTGCTATACATCCCAGCTCCATTACCATGCGAGTGTATAATGTCTATTTTATTAGCCTTAACAAATCTCTTAAGCTCCAGCAAAGCCTTAACTGAGAAACTCCTGTACGGAATAAAAATTGTGCCCTTTATTCGCTTATCTGTCTTCCATAGTTCAGCATACGGATCGCCAACTTTAGGATAAGACATGTAAATTTCAACATCTGTTGGTAGATTCTTTACCAATTGATCTACATGCCGAGGTCCTCCGCCAAAGTCAGAGCGAACGGTAACAAATAGTATTTTCATATCATTATTCGATTCCTATTATTTATATCTAGAGTACCTCCCCCCAATATACAAACCACTAGCAGAAAAGAAAGTCCATAAAATAAAAACAGCTATAACTCAACTTGCATTTTTTTTATATCCCCGTCATTAACATTTCCTTTCAAGCGGCCTAGGAACCTTCTTCCTGATTCTTTATAATCAAAGAAAACTCGAGATAGGGGTGTTTGCCAGAAATACATAACAAAAGCCGCAATGAACTTCCTCTTAGAAAGTCCTTTCAGGTTAAACAGTGGCCCTAAACGATTCATCCAATACTTTGTACTAATACCGTTTTCTTTCAAGAATCTGTTAACCGTTTCTACTACAAAAATGCGTGCCTCAACAATATCCAAGGTTAGTCTTGTGCATATTGAGCCTCGCCTCACAGTACAACAATAAACCGCATCAGGGCAAAATTTAACCTTTTCTGCAAAGACCCCAGCGCACGCAGCAAAGAATGCATCATTAGAAGCAGCAACTTCCTGAAATTGAATTTTATGTTTTCTAATCATTTCGTGACGAAACATTTTCCCCCATACAGTATGATGACAATAACGTAGTATATTCTCGTCATAACGTTCCTTAAACATACTAACAATATTTTCCCTATTTTCAACAGGGGCAAGAGTGTCAGACAAAACAGAATTTGTATCAAACACTATCAAATCAGCATCCGAACGGGTATATTCATCAATAAAGTCAGAAAGACCTTTATTAAAGAAATCATCGGAATCTGCAAAGAGTATCCATTCTCCTTCTGCATGTCTTAAACCTACATTTCTGGCACCGCCCCCCCCCAAATCCTCTTTTGAAAACACATGGAATACGTTTTTCCTGCCTTTACCAGGAAAGTTATCGAAGTCTACAGAATTACGATCACTGTTATCATCGACAATTACAATCTTGATATCATCCCTATTGGGAATTGAATCAATACAACGTTGAAGCAATGATGGAACGTTCTTGTGGGGTATAATAATTGTTATCTTGTACATTTCCTAAAAACATATAATCTCGGACATAACGCATACAAATTTTGTATAAGAAAAACTCTCAATGCCTTGCAAACACCTAGGTGTCTCTTGCAAAATAAAAAAGACATTATTGCAGAGTATTTTTTAGAATAGAGTAAGTTTATCCTTTCGTGAAGCCTATATTTCGAATTAAGAAACGGTTCTATATCATGATCATGCCGTTCAGTAATTCCAACAAAATTAGTAGACAAAAAAACATTAAAGCCTTTTTTCAATGCTCTACACCCGTAGTCCCAATCTCCAAATGAATGTGAAAATGTACCATCTATAATACCAATACGCCTCACTACTATAGCAGGAATAAGTACGAGATTTCCATTCATTAAGAAAATAGGTAGCATATTCCCATTAGGGGATAATAATCGGTTATCTTGGTCTCGACCACCATATGAAGCTTTGCCTTCCATGTCACAAAAGGCCCCACTAATAACAGAGCCTCCACCTGATTTATAATAAGACTCGAACATAGTCACCAAGGCCCCTTCATATAAATCAGCATCATCATTAAACCAGAGAAAAAAATCATAAATTACACCTGATTCTATTGCCTCTTTCCAGGCCAAACGCATGCCGCCACTCCAAAATAAACTACCATTCCCTTGAATAATATGAACTGTCGGAAAACCATTAGCTACAGCTTCACTCGTACCATCTGTGCAACCATCATCTACCATATAGATGTCAAAACTATAATCACCACCCAAGTAATCAATCGCATTGAATAACGATTGAAGTCCTTTGAGCGTAACCTCTCGTCTATTGAAGACTGTTAACAATACAGCAATTTCGTTTCTCTTCATGCTCAAGACTTTAATAGAAATCGTATTATTTTGGCAAGCGAATCTTTATTTTATTCATTAATTCTTCTCTTTCTCTATCACGTTCTTTCTTTGCATTTTTATTAACAACATAAGAGAAGATTTCACTAAAACTCATTTTGAGAAGTTTTTTTATCTGCTTTTTTTTATTCATTAAATAAAAAGACATATTATAAGGGAACATCGGCTGATGAAAAATTTCAAAAGAAGCCATATCCAAGTCGAAAGACATCTCACGCAAATGCCTATCAGAAATATTCCGACCAGCGATAAATCCCGCTTCTCGAAATGTATTTAAATGCCTTGGTTTATATGCTGAAGGATGTTTGATAGCACAATAGTTTCCATATGTTTCAAATTCAGAAAAGGTTGGCAAAGGTGTACTGTAGTCTCCCGCTGCCATTATTTTTTCCACCCAGTCATCTCCTGCAACATCTGAAGAATCGATTGCCTGTAACAACTCACGCATATATTCCGAAGAGAACATCATCGATTCTGAAATAAATGAATTGTCAACAACTTTTCCTATGCCCAACAATTTCTCCATCGCAACAAAGTAATTGGGATTATATTCCGATTTCGGGTTATAAAGGATACTTTCCTCATCAAAATAAGATATTGGAGCCAAAGGCAATGTATCACTATCCCAACTAAGATAGAATTTTCCACATAATGAAGAAACAGAAAAACCCATTTTAAGAAATTGTTGGAAATACCATCCTGTCCTATTCACCCTATCAGGAGCGTATTTCACTAACAATTGTTTGACTCTGTCAAATGATAAATTGGGAATAAGATGATCTTCATCTATTATTTGACATTGTTCATATAAACTCAGTTTTTTCCCTACATAAGTTATATTTTTATTAGCAGTAATAATATATATATTGTTTATATTAACCAAGCAACGATTTATATATGAGACGACACGTGATATAAAACTAATATCATCTGGCCCCAGCGGTATAATAACGTCAAATATAACTTGAGAATCTTTTTGCTTACACATACTTTTTACATATTAAAATATTGACAAAATATCAAATATCACCTTTTATATAAAGGAATTGATGGCAATAAAGAGTTAAACCATTTTTCTATTTGTTTATCAGACAAATATCTAAATCGCTTTGAATAACACATCGCAATTAGCAACCATAAATCAACATCATAAATAAGAAAGTTATTAACATCTTCAATCCAACCAAAAGACCATCTAAAAGCTACAAAACAACCTATCATTGGAACTATTTTATTTCTCGACTTATATAATGCCAAGTATGAACCTCTCATATATATTAGCGAGAAAAGGATTAGTCCAATAATCCCGCACCATAAGAAAATATTTGCAAGTACCATCTCATTTTTATGACGTTCACCTTTATTAAAAGGATTATAACTATTATAACCATATTCAATCAATACCCAGCTGTAATTAACCTTAAATCCACGAGCCGGGCTGCACCCCCAAAGAATCTGGTTATTATCTTTCATCGATTGTATAATATCCACGTATAAGAGGCTACGTGTATCCTTAAATTCATATTCTCTACTTTTATTATTATCTATAGATACCCAAGCATATGACCGACCTGTTAATGCATCCCATGTATCTGAAAAAGCAAATAGAAAGATAAATGCAACCAATAAATAACCAATCAAATGAGAAACCTTTAATATCCGTTGATAATATATATATGATCTAAAACATAACCCTAATCCGATTGTCAACGCGACAAGTCCTTTAACAAATTGAGCACGAGCTTCAACAGCATTGACAAGCATATAAACCACACCAACAATTATTATAACATACTTTATCTTCCCTTTATATAAAGGAAATGTACAAAATAACACAAGAAGCGGTGAGAAATAAAACTGAGTAAATTGGCAAGAGCTCCCGAACAAGACAAAATATAATAATATGGCATATGAATACCAACATCTAAAAATAGAGCCTGCAACCTTCGGATTATAAAACAAATATATATAAAGAGGCATCATCATGCCTATAGTTCCTACTGCCAATTGTTTATATTCACGTTCATTATCAGCCACTATAAAACCTCTAATTACCTCAAAAAACACCCAAATAAACCATATCTTAATTATTAACGGTTGTTCTCTTTTAGGGCACAGTGTATCTTTAAATATGACGATTAAAATAATTATGGGGATTTGAACTGCAAATTGAACAGCCAAAGACGCCTCTCCTCTAATATTTAATGCCGATATTAGCGAAAGGAGAAGTATCAATATTTCGAAATAATAAACGAGTTTTCTATTTCTCATAAAACCAATTTTACCAATAACACCGTTATTCTATAGAAATGCAATACAAAAACTCACTGCTTTAGTATCTTATAATATACATTCATAACATCATTCACAATTGTATTTGGATTGTGTCTATTGATTGCGACCTTACGTCCTTCTGTTCCTATTCGTGTAGCCAAGTTCTTATCTGAGAATATATCTGAAACGTATGATGCAGACATATAAGGATCATTGGCTGGGAGTAAAATTCCATTCTCCATATGCTTGATTAGAGAAGACACCCCACCAACGTGATTTGCTATTACAGGTATACCCAACACTTGAGCCTCACAGACGGTATTTGGACTATTTTCAATATAGGAGGGGTGCACAAAAACGTCTGCGTCAGTCACTGCGTCTACTAATCCTACCGCATTAATAATGCCACAAATACATATATTTACATCTTTGGCTTTAATGCCACACAACTTTTCCCAGACCTTCATGTCTTTCACACCATAGACCTTCCATTCAAAGTCAGCAGCAATATCTTCTTTCAATATTTTTGCAGTCCTCAATATGACATCTCCGCCTTTATAAATCGGTGCAGATATTACACTTACAATAATCTTTTTACTCCTGTCATGATAAGTCCAGATCTTGGGAGAATGATAAATCTCAGGTCTTAACATCTCACTACAATAGAAATACTTGCTGTCTGGAGACAGAATCGCAGAAACTCTTTTATCCATCTCTGTTCGTCCCATCAAAAATTTACAAGAATTGAGTATGCTTTTTTCTGTGGAACACCGATGCTGAATATATGCTCTCTCATTCCAATGTTTGGGACACATTCTAATATACTTTCCCCATGACATATTTTGTGGCAACCATGCTCCATAAAGGAAGTTCATTATCCCCTGAAGGTGGAGAACAACTGGTATTTTAGTTACAGATGCAACCATCCCCCCCGTGTGTTCGGAGCCAAAGACATGAATAATATCCGGTTGAAATTTGTCTACGATTTGTCTCATTACAAGTATCTGACTTTTCAATTTCCGTTGATAGCCAATACTTTTAAGCTTAATGGTAGGAATGCCATAAATCTTTACGCCCCCTATTTGGTCTTCAAAATAATCCTTCCAAGGTATAGCCATCGCCAAATCCATTTCTGGGTGTTTCGCTATTAATTCTCTAGCTAATGCGCCAGTCCAGCCTCCACCATTATATTTATTATCAGAAGCATATATTGCTCCATTACCAGGAAACCAAAGAACTTTCATAAATTATAAGAACAAAACCAATTTATTATACAATTTCCATATTATATAGGACATAATCCATGTTAAAAGAAGCCATGCTATAACACTATTAATTCCCGCGTAAACTATTAGAGTATAGCAAATCCGAGCATGTAATAAATAGAAAAAATAGCTCATACCTCCTAAAAGCATAATGCTTTGACCTTTAACAACAAAGTGTCTATTAATTATTGCCCCCCCCAACAATAAACTTATGGCCATGAAGGAACCGAACAACATTATTTTGCTTTCCATTAATAAAGTTGTACAAAGCATAAAAGACATCAGCAGAGGAACCCACTTGTTCCTATATGTTTTCCATTTTGCAATAACATGACTTACAAAAAATATCCAACAATATCTAAAGAAGTGCCCTTCTGGTCTACCAAAATAATAGAATGCCCAAACATAATAAAGACACATCAGGATGAAGAGGTATGTGGTTTGATTAAACCTAGTGTATCGCTCCAGCAACAGTGATAAATAAAATAAACTGTAAAATATTATAATGCATAGCACATACCAATCTTTCCATCCAAGCATATGAGGCCATATATTGTTTAGGCTATCTAATGATAGATGATGAAGATAATAGATGTCTTTAGACACCCATAGTTGTTCAAACTCGTCAAGCGAATATACTGATGGTAAAAATGCATACCCTATAGTGCATATTATACAACAAAACAACAATGGCAAGTAAACTTTCTTTATTCTTCTTAGCCAAATAAAAATAATATTTTCATTGTCTTTCATCGTTTTCAAAGACAACCCATATCCAGAAAAAAACATAAACCATACCAATGCAATAGTTGCTAAAAAATGCTGAATTGCCCAGGAGACCCCCAAAGGCTGTTCCGTAACAAAACGTCGCTGCCCCCAATGTCCCATTAATATCATGACACATGCCATGCCTTTCATGGCCTGTGACATATTGATATCTATAGTGAATTCGCCTTGCAATGCCACTGTTCGCTTTGAGAGCGAACAAATAAGAAGCACTGCAAATACAGCAATAATCAGCAGATATTCTATATCATAGAATGTAAATGTATACATAATATTGATATACAAATGGAATTAAGTGTTTTTATATCTGCGGGTTAAATTATCACCCACGTTTTCCCATGAATAGTTTTTCTGAATGAAAGTAGCCAAAGGAGTATTAGTCTCACTACTCATCGTTCGGATAATAGATGATAGTGATGCTTCAACCTTCATAGGACATAGCGACACGTATTGCTCTGGAATATAACTATTATCTTGGAAATCCGACGAAATTACGATATTACATCCACATGCAGAAGCTTCTAAAAGTGAATTATTTGCCGTATACCGTTTTAACGGCAAAAACAGAACTGAGCAACGTTGATATAAGTCACGAAGCTCATCGTCTGATATCCCTGAAAGACACTGGATGCGAGAATCCTTCGTTAGGCATTCCACTCTTTTAGGCATTGCTACCACAACTATCTTCAGTTCACTATCCTGCTTGAGCAATTGTTGATAGACTTTGTCTGCAAACTCATAGTCGCGAAGCCAATTGCCAACTGTTAACAGCATTCGCTCTTTCTTAATCATAGAGTCAGGACAATAGAAGTCTGTTCTGATGCCATGTGGGATAAACGTTACAATACCGTTACTGACAAGTTCACGGAAACCGTCAAGTTCGCTTTTCCCCACAAGAACAACTTCATCCATTGATTTCAGTCTCTTTTTCCAAAGGTTATTCTGAAACCATTCCAAGGGCTGATGTAATGTGCATACTATTTTATTACCTTTACGGATAAAAGGTTTAATGTTGTAATAGATGTTTTCACCGTATATAAAATGAAATGTTACATCGTTTCTTTTTATGCCAAGAATGATACATTTCAAAAGGAACCATGGTATTACAGGGCGAGATGTAAATTTCCATACAACATGCCTGAATATCCTATCGAAAATATTCTTAGGTTTTCTGCTAACATGTTCAATGAAACTACTACAGTCTATCTTAACATCATAATCAACATAGTCAGCTATCTGATGATAGCCTGCATGTGTTCCTTTATGATGCTCAAACGGAAATCCTATGTATACTAATTTTCTCATATATATTTAGTTTTTACCGGTAAACTGTCAATTTTGACGTCCTGGCATGAAAACCACCATTGACTATTTGTCGAAACTGCTTGCGTTCGCATTGTCCTCATTCTTAAAACGAGACCTCATCGTTTCTTTAGTACGCTTCGCTCGTCGAAGAAAGGTATCATTTTCCCACTTCATACACAAGACGTCAAAATTGACAGTTTACATTATTTCTGCGAAAAATTCAGGAATCGCGTCAACTTACTAGTAATATTTCTTCTTAAATATAACAAAACTGTCTTTCTTTCGATTGTATTGAGGCCGATTATATATATAGCAAGAATGCTAGTAAAAAAACATGCAACACAATTGATCACTAACCTTGTAATACTTTCCCCTACCATATAACGTATAGATATTGGGATAATAGCTACAACGCCTGTTGTAAAAAAACATCTTATAACAACGTCAATGATGTACTCCTTAAAAGGAAATCCCGTTTTATCATTAACAACATAAAACCTCACAAATATTAGAGAAAATGATATGACAAAAGCAATAACAAAGCAGGTTATCGCCGGCATTCCATGATAAAATGCGAACCATGATAGTGGGAACAACAAACTGTTTACCGCAGACGTTATTATTTGGTATTTTTTTATATCCCCATGTGCCATCTGTATATAGTACAAAATATTGGATATCACAGTTGTTAAACTTGCTGCTATAGTCCAGCGTACGAACGGCACAGATTGATCAGGTGGGTTTTTTAGCCATATTTTCAAAATTATATCCGTTTCTGCCATAATCGGAAACGCGAGTACAAATGTTAAAAAAAAAGCAAATTTAGAACTCATGCATGTTAGATTGAATGATGAATTTATTTCTCCAGAGGCGTATGACTTCGTTATCTGAGGTTGTGCCGCCATCACAAAGTTCGTAACAAATTGTTGTATTACGTTATTCACTTGCACCGCTATACCGCGTGCAGCGTTCACGGCAACTCCGAAATATACATTGATGAGTAGATTAATTCCTTGATTATTAATATATACCATACCGTTTCCCATAAAATTCCATCCTACGAAAGATAACATTTCTTTTAAAAGTGGTATATCTATCGAAAACTGGTATTTGCATTCATCAAAATGCTTAGTACAATAATGTCCATATACTATACGAACTAACAAGGCTACAATTAGAAGAAGAACAGAATATGTTTTTAATTTATCGAAAGGTGATATGTATAAAGAGTATGTGATAAGTAATCTTAATAATGCTTCTAATATCGAAATGTAAGCGAATGCGGACATCTTTTCATGCGCTATTATTAACGAATTATACGGAACACTTATTAGTCCAATAATAGAAGCAATAATGGAGCAATGTAAAACCCAGAATGCCGCATTTATTCTGGCAGGATCTACATTCATCTTATAGTTTAAAAACCAATATCCTATTAATTCCGCAAGTATTAGAACTAATATTGACATTCCCATTTGAGCATTAACACTAATAGAAAACAAGTTTTTAAGTCGATTTAAATCACAACTTCCTATTGAGACTTGGAAAAACCTGCTTATCGCATTTGCTAACGAGCCCGATAGAATTGAAAACATAACAACAAAACCACTGACCACGTTATATATTCCGAAATCCTCCACCCCAAGTACTTGTAAAATAATTCTACTCGTAAACAAGCCAATAAACATCAACAGGAACATCCTAAAGTATAGCAAAAGGGTGTTTTTGGCTAATCTCCTAGTGTTAGAATTTTCACCCATATCAATTTAATTGTAGGCTGTCCTTGATATTATTGACAATATTTCTCGAAGCTGAATATCCATTTTCTGGTTTAATATACTTATTTAGAACCGCTTCACGAATTGTCATCATATCGTCTTTACCATCACAAACAATATCTTGTAAAAATTTCTCTATATCCACTTTTTTATAAGCATGATAGTGGGCATTATAGGCATCGGTGCCATCTTCCGCTGTTTCCACATTTAATTTTCCTGAAAAAGCGATATATAGACAAGGCTTTTTAGTAAACATATAGTCAAGTAAAAAAGAACCGCAATCGTGTATTAAAGCATCTGAACTTTTAAAAATTTCATACGCATTCCCTTCATTTATAGAAGTGTTTGGCATTGACCTCCAACGATTATAATAATCATCGGCTTTTTGTTGCCCCCATTCTTGACATAAAGCAGGGTATAAATGAGGATGGGGTTTGAATACAAATTCTATCTCTTTCTCATATTTTTTAACCAAATCGATCATATATTCGTATATATCAAGAAAACAAGACAAATGAAGCCACCCTTTAGAAGCTATTGAATGGTGAGGCGCCCATATTACATGTTTTTTGTTTGAGCTTTTCCAGTGATATTCTTTGCATTTGCAATATGAATCATACCCTGTATATCCCAAGTAATACAAATTGTTATAACTTGGATTGAACTCTTTAGCAACCCTAACAGAAACTGAAGTTGGCATAAAATTTTTCCATGCAATTAAATTAAGTACAGATAAATAATTATGCTTAGTATAAGAAATCAAGTACCCATATGGAGTATAGCACAATAGAGAATCCTTGAGTTTGTCATAATAGTACTCCTTGCAGCATATCCTTGTATATGGTTGTGAGTAGAAGGCGATGTCAATATTGTATATTGAAACATCTTGACCTATGTTCAAATATTTATTTTTTAGTTTAACATAAGGGAATCTATTATCCTTACAATACATTTCCATAGCAGACACTTCATTTAGAAGATTTTTTATATTACCCTTTCGTGGTGCTATAAAGAAAATAGGATTAAAATATGGGTCTTCTTGCATAATTCGAAATACCTCTTCATATTTAAACATAGGTACGGACATACAGAAGAATGCCACATTAATTTGTTTTTTATGACGAATCCTTTCATATACTCTAGATAAATCTCTCTTTTCAAAAAGAGTTATGACAGCTTCGTCAGAAGGATATTCTTCTCTATTGCAGAAGGAATTCAATTTATTAACAAGTTTGTTAACAATCTTATAGGCAAGCGATTTCATATAAATATCTACATTTGTTTAATCTGTTCTTTAAGCCAAGAAGAACTTATACCCTCCGTTCGCCCAAGAACTACATGTTCCTTTCCGTGATTTTTACACCATTTGATTGCATCCTGGAAGCCTGAGTGTATCTGGTCTGGTCCCGTAACAAAAATATCAAAATCTGCGACTTTTACAATTTCATCGACGCCTTCGTATGTAATAACGTCATCTACAAACCTAATCGATTTTACCATATACATACGTTCTTCTGTCGAATACACAAGCTTCGCTTGCGGCTTATACTTCAGAACCACTTCCGATTTTTGTACAGCAACCGTCAATGAATCACCCAGTGCTTGTGCTCTCTTAAACAAATTAACATGACCTATATGAATCATGTCATAAACGCCAACAGTTAATACTTTTTTGCCACTTTTTTTTGTAATTTCAGAATCCATCAGGATTCTATTTTTTTTATTACTATTCATATTTAATTTATCTGTTGTTATTAAATCAACTCCTTGACAGAACATCTTGTCTGCTTCACTTTTTTCATTAATTGTAGCACATTTCATTATGAACCCTAGAGATTTTCCATACTCAATAATAGCTTTATAGTCTTTATCAACAAAACCAGGAAACCACTCTGAGGAAATAATTAAAGAGGCTACTTTCTTTTTCTTTTTTAATTCATCTAATTTAGCAAAACTCCATGTATGGTCTATCTGATAGATAAGACTGTTATCAATCGATGATATAGAATAGAAATCAGAAGGTGACACTTCCCAAATAACCATATTGAGCATTTGGTATCTTTTCACCAGCTCATAAAGAATTTTATATTTTCGTCTACCAAGAAACTTCTTCTCAAGATCTAGTTCTATACATATTGAGTTCTCTTTACACAACGATAACAATTCTTCGAGTGTTGTTACTTTAATCGTCCTTTTATCTGTTATGCTAAAATTATATTTTATAATTTCTGAAAAATCTATAGAATCGATCTTAATATTAACAGAATTACCAAAGTCATCTTTAGCAAAATTGAGAAGATTATCATCATGACATAATACTGGCACATTGTCTTTTGTAAACATTACATCACATTCAACAATTTTAAAACCTTCATTTATTAAATAGTCATATAAAGACAGAGAATTATTTGGGTACTCACAACTCTCAAATCTTCCATGTGCAACGTACTGTTTCTTATAAAAAATATCTGATGGTGTTCCGCCATTACTTAGAGGTGGACATACTTTAGATATAAAAAGAGATGTTACTTTATGAAGAGTAAATGTAAATCTTTTAGACAACCATAAAAAGATTATATACATTTCTTTTAAAGATTTCCTTATTATCATAAGAAGACAACTATATTAGACAAACTCTAGCTATACATTAAAATTCTAAACGGCGGATCATAATCTTTGCTGATTAACATCCTGACAGCCATTCTGACCGCTCTCGGCACAAATTCGTGCATCAGTGAATTCATTAATTCATGTAAACTGTCAATTTTGACGTCCAGACTTGAAAACCACCTCCAAAGATGGAAGAGTAACTTGATGTAAGAAGGAAGATGTAAGACGTAAGAGACTATTGATGGAAGAAGGAAGAGGGAACTGATGACCGTAGGGAATCTGTGTCTGAAGCGTTATTGTTCAACCTCAAATTGAGGTTTTGCTAAATTATACTCAAAGTTTAATCCTTGACCAAATAGGTCTTTCAACCATACAACATATTCATTTATTGCATTGGAACAGGCTCTTTATGGATCAACGGCTCTTTTACAAGGCTCAAAGCCTTCGTTTTAAGTTCCATTGTTTGTTGCATGTAATAAGAGTTGTGTATATCATTTTTGTCAGCTTCTTCAACACAATTTTGCGATTGCCTTAAAGTAATTGCTGCATTGTGAGCCACTGTTACTATCTCGGCAACCAACAAGGAACAGTTATCTACCAAATTTGATATTACATTTTCTTTTTCAAAGCCCTCATACTCTGCAAAGAGTATATGGAACTCATGCGTCATTTCCAGAATAGTATCATTAGTCCTATCAATCAAAGCATAAAGTGCTTTGTATTCAGACGCGCTATGCGCATAGAGTTGTAAGCTATTTTGCCCGTTTGATATCTTCTCTGCATAGTAGAGAAGGTTAAATAGGTGGCGCTTACGCTCCACTATATAGTCTTTCTTACGTTTTGTAGTAAAAGATATTTCGTTCTTTACTGTCTCAATTTGCTTTGTTATATCCTCTTTTGTGGCATAGTTCTTACCTTTTTCGGCTTCGTAAGCCATTTTTCGTTCTGTGGACAAATCTGCCATACGCTTAGCATGGCGCTCTAAAAATACACATAGAACACCTATGCAAAGGGTTACAATAAGAGATATAATTTCTAAAATTGTCATGCTATCACCGATAAACTATCTTATCTCTTCATAGTAGTGATAAACACGGCTTTTTATAATCTGAATGTGCCAGCAAGGCTCTTTTAGATTACTTCTCGCCTATCCTAGTATAGACAAACCCCAGTTCCTCCAGTTCCTGACGATCGTAGATATTACGACCATCAACAACTACATTGCCAGTCATTACTTTCTTGATGACATTCCACGAAGGCATGCGGAACTGGCGCCACTCGGTCATCAGGGCAAACACATCAGCACCATCGGCAGCATCGTACATATTAGTACAATAAGTAACTACATCACCAATGCGGCGTTTACATTCGTCCATCGCAATGGGGTCGAATACTCTAACCGTTGCACCATCTCTCAGCAGTTTATCAATAACCACCAAAGCAGGTGCCTCGCGCATATCGTCGGTTTCGGGCTTAAAGGCTAAACCAAGGATAGCTATCGTTTTACCTTGAACTTCACCTACTGCCTTGATAATCTTATCATATACTATCGATTTCTGCTTTTCGTTAACACGTTCTACAGCCTCGATCACCTCCATGTGGTAGCCATTATCCATACCGGTATGTACCAAAGCCTTAACATCCTTTGGGAAACAGCTGCCGCCATAGCCACAACCAGCATAAAGGAACTTGGAACCAATACGAGAGTCGGTACCGATGCCCTTACGAACACTATCCACATTGGCGCCAACACGCTCACAAAGGTTGGCAATATCGTTCATAAAGCTGATTCGTGTAGCCAACATGGCATTGGCTGCATACTTGGTCATCTCGGCTGATGGTATATCCATAAAGATAACACGGAAGTTATTAATGAGGAATGGCTTATAAAGGCGAGTCATCACCTCCTTGGCCTTCTCGCTCTCGGTACCTACTACCACGCGATCGGGACTCATAAAATCCTTAATAGCTGCACCCTCTTTTAAGAACTCGGGGTTGCTGGCTACATCGAAGGGGACATTGACTCCTCGTTTATCCAACTCTTCCTGAATGACAGCCTTAACCTTCTTAGCGGTACCAACAGGTACGGTTGACTTGGTGACCAGAATGGTATACTTATTGATATTCTGACCAAACTGACGGGCTACAGCCAGTACATATTTCAGATCGGCTGAGCCATCCTCATCAGGAGGTGTACCAACAGCCGAGAATACTACTTCTACATCGTCGAGCACCTCGGTAAGGTCGGTAGTAAACTTAAGGCGTTCGAAACCCACATTACGTTTAACGAGTTCTTCGAGTCCAGGCTCATAGATAGGCATAATGCCATCCTTAAGCTTCTGTATCTTCTGCGCATCAACATCCACACAAGTAACATGTGCGCCCATCTCAGCAAAACAAGTTCCCGTTACCAGGCCCACATAGCCTGTTCCTACTATTGCAATATTCATGATTAAACTTTGTTTTTATTTCAATTTATTGTTATTGGTGCCTCTTTACGCTTTTATATTCTCAATTTGATTTTATTCTGCAGAAAACTCTCTGATTCTTTGTTCCTCACTACGTTTGCAAAGGAGTATCTGGCCATTCTTCTCGCTGAAGATATAGCCATCAAGTCCTTGGAGCACCACTTTCTTGGCATCTTCGGCATGAACTACACAATTATTGCACTCGTATAGCTTTACATTGCCAACTGCTCCGTTGTTATTATCATCCTTCTGCAGTTTATCATGCAATGAGGCCCAGTTGCCAAGGTCGCTCCAGCCGAAATCTGCAGGATGGGTATATACCAATTCATCGGCAGCAGCAGGTTCCATTACTGCAAAGTCGATAGAGATCTTTTCGCACTGTGGAAATATGTTTGCGACATCGCCTGTAGTTGTAATTATTTCCATGTCGGCAGCAATGTTAGGCTTATATTTGGTAATACAATTGGTAATGGTTTCGATATTCCATACAAAGATGCCTGCATTCCAAAGAAAATTGCCTGCCTGCAAATATTTCTCGGCTGTATCATGGTCTGGCTTTTCTTTAAAAGCATTCACAACACAGATTTCGTTGTCAACGACCGCAGAAGTTTCAACATAGCCATAGCCTGTTTCGGGTCGTGAGGGCTTGATGCCAATAGTTACGATGGCATTCTTCTTGGCAGTGAATGCCAAAGCATTTGTTATTACACGTCGGAACTCCTCTGGATTCATTACCACTGCATCGGCTGGGGTTACAACCACATTAGCTGTAGGATCTACCTGTTTAATGCT
The DNA here is from genome assembly GCF_000025925.1 of Xylanibacter ruminicola 23. NCBI lineage: Bacteria > Pseudomonadati > Bacteroidota > Bacteroidia > Bacteroidales > Prevotellaceae > Xylanibacter > Xylanibacter ruminicola. The sequence goes on from NC_014033.1 coordinate 2,138,457, forward strand.
CCAACAAGCCCACGCAATGCAAGGGGCGGTATTACGAGCTGCCGGCTCTGCCAAAATATGATCAGCAGGAATATCGGGCAGTTGCTGTTTAACGATATCAACGTATTTGGCATTTGTTACCACCCAGAAGTTCTGCATAGAGCAGATGCCTTTGAATCGGTCAACCGTTAATTGAATAAGGGTGCGACCACAACCAAGTATATCAATAAACTGCTTGGGCAGCTCTGGTGTACTCAAAGGCCAAAAGCGACTACCAACGCCACCAGCCATGATTACGATGTGAGTATTCATTATATAATTTTATTTTTATTGTTCCATCTGTCATAGGGACAGGTGTATGACATATTTGTAGTTATAGTGCTTAGGATTATAATATACGAACTAATAATCCATTCGGGATTAATTAGCCCCGCTTAATAATCCGGGGCGGATTATCACACCTCGTATAATAATCGCAGGGGGATTAAAATTCTTGTTGAGATTCCTTAGCGCGGATTAAAATATTTAAACTTAATAGAAATGACATCATACGTTTTCAATCTTCAAAAAAATGTTGAGATATTCATAGACTTTTCATTTTAATGCAGCAATAGCATCTACAACCTTTTGACGTACTACTTTTCTCTCCTCACAATCAACGCCACATCCAGCATAACAATTAACTAACAAGGCAAATAAACTATCCTTAGAAATGGAAGGAACTTTATTTCCATTAATTTTGGAAGACATTTTTTTTAGAACATTTAGCACAAAAGATGTTTGGAAATGACCTTTTGTAATTTGCCTCAGATTTCTACTATCATTATTTATCAATAACCTTGCTTTATCGATTTGATCTTTTGTAAAGTATGGCGATATTGAATTAATTATTTTATCTCTTTTGCTTACAGAAATTTTTACCGAGTGATCTGACTCCAAAATAGGTATACAAGAATCACCACATACAGAGCACCCAATGCCAAATACATTATTTGCTATGTCATATATAACCATTTCCTTAGCCTCATTGAAAAATTCATCATAGCATTGAAGGATCTCATCTATGTGGTCTTCCAATGATCGAGCAAGTTTTTTTAAGCACGCATTTACATTATAAGGACAATACATTACACATTCTATAGAATGGCTCAATGTACAAACAATCAATGGATGATTTTTAATATTCCCTGTATATGATGAGTAATCAGAATCTTTAGCAACAATACATTTTAAACCATGATTTAATATATCATTTTCATAATCTTCAAGATTCTTACAACCATCAACTTTCCTTATCTCAAATAAATTATTATCAAAATACTGAGCCCAAAATACTATATCATCATCCCCTTCTACGTAAACTATGCCAATCTTGTTATAAAAACGAGCCTCAATATTCTGTGCAGGTATTGATAGACTAAAGCCTTCGTTATTCGACATAAGTTGTTGCGTTTTGCATATTAATTAACTTCTTCGGATGATTAGCAGCAATTTCCGGAGCGTGGGTAGCAAAAATAATTTGAGCGTTAGGATTTAAACTTCTTATACTATTCACAAGGTTCCTTTGCCATTCTATATGAAGAGACAACTCAGGTTCATCAGCAATGAATACATAAGGTTTCTTCTGTTGCAGAAGTGTCTCTGTCAAAAGAATCAACAACTGCTTCTCACCAGATGATAACGCATTCATATCCAAGCTACGCTCATTTTTGTTTCCTATCTTAACAATTGGGATTAGACGACTTGACATAGAATCGAACTCAATATGCTTATCCTTAAAATATTGTTCAACAATATCAACATACATTTTAATTGGCTCTAAAATCTGCGCACGTTCTGTTTGATATTCTGCTGATAATTTTAGAATCGCAGCAGTTCTATTCATCAAAGAAATAGACAACATCTCTTCTGCAGACAAAGAATCATCTCTATTATCAATCTTATTTATAACGTCTTTAATTCTCTCAGCATGTACTTTAATATCTTGCGTATGCATTCTAGCGTCACCAAAATAGCTAAAAACCCGATGTAACTCTGTTACAATATTCTCAGTAGTATACCCTTTTAATGTCTGAAATTGTTCATATGTAGGAATATTATCATATGCTTTATTGTACAACATCATAGAAACGATTTCTTCATTAAATTTTCTTGTTCGTTCATTTACCTTTGTTTCAAGTTGCAAACGATAAGAGACAATCTGAGTCATTAAAAGATTCAGCTTTAAATCCACATCGGTTCTATTGGTATCAAGAAGCTTTCTATCAGGTTTTTCAGAATTCTCACTGATTCTGTTAATTGACAACCAAGATACATTAACCAATTCTTCAAGTCTTTCCCTAAGATGTTGGTACAAATTTCGCGAAGTAGACCTTGCACGAAAAAAGAACCTACCATCTGATCTCATATCTATAACCTCTCCATCAGGGAAAATATAACGATATGATGGTGTTACTAAATCATCCATTATACGCTGGATCATTATTGTTTTTTCCTCTTCATCATGAATAGTTATTTCAACTTCGGAAAAAACTATATCATCAATTGCGCCCAAATCCAAATTCAGCAAAGCCTCAACTATACGCAAAAAAGTCGTTTTACCAGATCCATTTCCACCTATGAGAATATTCACATCCTCAAAAAAATCTATGCGAATATGCTTCACATCCCATAACCCCCGTATGCTAACGGATTTGATAATATTTTTCATTATTTGCTATTTAGTTTTAATTTTATATATGGTTTGTCTACTATTTCCTTTTCAGTAAATAAGAATACTACCAATTGAAAAACGTCTATTACGTCGCCAAGTATTGCTTTCTATATTACAGTTCATATCAAAATAAAAATCAAGTTTCTATAAAGAATAACTTCATGAGGTTCCTGGCGCACCTGAACCGCTGTTTTCTCAATTTAATGGGTATATTTTTATATTTACCGTTAAAAAACTTAAATAATCCTTATCTCATTTAACAATGATGACGAGTATACTAGTCATCATGCTTCGTGGCTGAAGTGGTACTTTCGCGGGCGCGAATGCGCGATAAATTGGGGCTTTTTGCCCCGGAAAGTAACATCAAAATTTTTAAGTCACAATGAAAAAATTCAATGCAAAGATTCCCGTTTTGGGAGAGGGTATGGCAAAATTTGCCATGCAGCAGTTATTAACTCAAATCAGACATCAGCATGGGCTGACCAGATTTATTCAACGAAATGGTGTGAACGGCAGATGGCTGCGTGCCGATGAGCCTTACGACATCCATATTTCAAGATTTTTCCAAATTGTACGTATCAAAGCACACTATCAAACCGAAGATGAATTCCTAGATGATTGGAACGAACTCGGAGAGGCTATTCTGGATGAAGCACGTGAGTACTACAAGAATCTCTATCAGAAGATGAACGACTAACCTACAACATGCCATGGACCCAATAACTAATGAACTGGCTCATGCCGGCGAACAACCCAGCGTTACACCAGAGATTCTGGAACTGGAGAATAATCGTATCACCTCTACTAAAGTACTGGCTCCTATGGAGTTCCTGTTTTCGCTGTTTAACGAACCTTGTTTTCCACGACGTGAGCTAGTGGCCTTTACTGGTCGCGCCAAGAGCGGTAAGACATTCGTGATGTCGATGCTGATGGTGCTTTGTGTGATGGCAGAAGTCTTGTCTTTCCGTAGGCTTACGGAGAGCAAGCTTCGGCTTTTATGGTACGACACGGAACAGAGTGACAACTCTACTCAGGACATCCTGAAAAACCGTATCATGCCCCTTTATGAGCGTGTCAACAAAAATGGGGCTCCTTTCCCCGAGGATATGTTTGACATTTTCAATGTTCGTAATCTGGATCGAGAGAAGCGCGAGGCCTATCTCATTGCTGCTATCAATTACTACAAACCCGACTTAGTGATTCTGGACGGTATCCGCGACTTGGTGGGCGACATCAACGACGGCACGGTGGCACAGGAGCTCATCGAAAAACTGATGCACGTGGCTCAGGAAAAAGATTGCTGTATTGTATGTGTGCTGCACCAGAACAAGAGTGGCGAGAGTCGCGACCCGCGAGGCTGGTTAGGAACCGAGCTGCTGAACAAGGCCTTCGACGTGTTTGCTACCGAGAAACTGATGCCGCAGCGTATCTTTAAGCTTGAACAGCTTTACACCCGCAAGTACGATATCGAGCAGGATCTGTATTTCACTGTGGGCGATGATGGATTGCCTTGCATTACCGAGGCGCCTCCTATGGCCTATCAATCGCTGCAGGATGATGATGAGCAGGAGCGCCCACCACTTAACGGCGATTACATAGTGCGACACCTAGACGGTAGCTGGGAGATGGATGTGCAACGTTTGTTTACCGATGCCTTCCAAGGCCATGATTCGCTTACTGGGGCTGCACTGCGCTATGCGGTGATGAACTTAGGTCAGATAGCCACTCGCAATCTCTACATCAAATGCCTTAACAAGGCCATGAGTCTGGATATGATGTTGAAGAGCCACGACAACCAAAATCATGTGATTTATCGACTTAAATCAGCTCCACCTGTAAAGCCTGTTGCAGAACAGATTGAGATATGGTAAAAACCTAACCCCTTTTGAGGCCTCCCCCAAGATTGGAGTACTCCTTAACAGGAGTACGTAAATCTTTAGGGGGAAAGGGCCTCTCCGATCGCCCCCCAAATCATTATGAAGTTGAAAGATCTATTTAAAGACTCGCTCAGAAACCTCGGCCTGTATATGCCAACGCCACCTTTATGGGTGCGGTCGTTATCGGCCAGGAGCTGCTTTTGCCGGGCGGTGGTTGCCAACGGGATGCTTACCAAGCGGCAGATGGTGCATGCATCACTGCGCTATCGGTTAGGCCGATCGAAGAATGATGCCGTCATCTACTGGCAGATCGACCAGATGGGCCGGGTGCATGATGGGAAGTTGATGTGGTATGGTGCCGACTGCCATCGGTTGAAGAACCGCAATGCCACGTGGGCGATGTATCTGCTGAAGAAGCACTTCAAGCTGCCACAGGGCAGTTTTCAGAGCAATCACGTTTTCTTCGGTTTGCATCTGGTTCGGGAACCATGCACGGTTTGTATCGTAGAGGCCGAGAAATCGGCGGTTATCTTATCGGAGCTGTATCCGCAGTATGTGTGGCTGGCGGCAGGCGGACTGTTTGAGTTGCAGCCTCAGAAGTTCTGGGCCTTGCAGCACTGCCAGATTATCTTGTTGCCTGATACCGATGAGGAGCTGAGAGCTTACACACAGTGGTACGGAGTGGCGCAGCAGGTAATGCAATCGTTTTTATGGCCTAAACAGAACCGTATCTACGTATCCGACTTTTTAGAGCGCCATGCCTCGGCCGACCAGAAACGGCGGAAAATCGACCTTGTGGATTATATCCAGGAATCAACTTAGTTTCGCTCCGTAATCAATTTACTTTTTATCTAAAATCAAGTTACTTTTCAACCACAATCAATATGGTAAATTACTACAATAAGCATTTATTTATCAGCAAGACCAAACTGGCCGAACTGGCTGGTGTATCAGACCGTACCTTTTCTCGTTATCTCAGTAGTCGCCAGCATATCCTCGAAGCAATGGGAGTAAGCCGTAAAGCTCAACTGCTACCACCACAGGCCGTGAAGTATGTTTGTGAAGATTACTGCATCGATCTACCACCGGAGCTGCAGGATCAGCGTGTACTGCAGAGTCATCAGCTTTATCAGAAGGTGGTGCGTGAGTTGCAACTGACTACCTTTTTTGACGGCAAGTGGACGAAAATCACAGAAATTCCACCTGATTTCTAATTATTTTTCTCGAAGTCCGCCAAAGTCCGCCAATGCCATCTTAAAAAGCCGTACCTTCGCAGTGTCATTCCGGATGGCACTAATGTTTAATCTTTAATGTTTAATCTAAATTATGGTACGTTACATTTTGCAGCAAATCAAAATCACCGGCAACAAGTGTTTTGGTAAGTGGTTCGCCAAGAACGTGGTTGAAGAGACTATCGACCTGGATGCTTTGGCCGAACACATGAGTCATCACAATTCGCCTTACTCGAAGGGCGTTATCAAGGGTCTGCTCACCGACATGATTGGTTGTATCAAAGAGCTCCTGCTGGAGGGTAAGAACGTGAAGATCGACGACCTGGCCATTTTCTCGCTTGGTATCAAGAACAAGGAGATGGCGGAGAAGGAAGAGGACTTCACTGTATCTAAGAACATCAGCGGTGTGAAGTTGAAGGCCCGTGCCACTGGCGACCTGATGAGTAAGAGTCTTAACCTGGAGGCTACCCTGAAGAAGGCTACCTTTATCAATGGCAAGCTGGCTACTGAGCCAAGTAATGGCGGCGGTGGTAATACCAGTGGCGGAGGTTCTAATACGCCAAGCGGCGGTGGTAACACCGGTGGTGGCGGTAACCATGAGCCTGTCGGTGACTAAATTTTAGGCACGGGCTACACGGATTAACACGGATTAATTTCCTATAGTCCTGTAGTCCGTTGCTAAAAACTAACTCTTAACCCTTAAAATTGTATTCTATATGGTGAAAGTAAACTGGACCAAAGTTGCTAAGGTCCTTAAATTTGTCGCAACAGTTATTACCTCAGTTCTCGGATCCATAGCCGTACAGTCATGCGCTCAGTAAACTTGATTGTTATTCACTGCAGCGCTACCCGCTGCAACAGGCGTTTCACTGTCGATATGCTCAAGGCTTGTCATAATGCCCGGTTCGGCAACAAGGGTATTGGTTACCACTATTACATTGAGCGTGATGGGCATCTGTATCAGACGCGTGATGAAAGCCTTGTGGGCATGCATGCCAGGCATTACAATGCGCACTCGATTGGCATCTGCTATGAAGGGGGCCTTAACGAGCGTGGCCAGGCTGCTGATACTCGTACGCCGGAACAGCGTGCAGCGTTAATTGCCTTATTGAGGAGCCTCAAGGAGGATTATCCTCAGGCCGAGATTCTGGGCCATCGGGAACTCGAAGGGGTTCACAAAGAGTGTCCATCTTTTGATTGTCAGGAGTACCGAGATTACTTCTCGGGCTCTTCTGTCAGAGGGACAGCCTCTTGACATCTTCAGGGATTTGTTTCTGACACAGGGACAGGTCCCTGACACCTTATTAATAAATATAGAAGGTTTTCAACACCTTCAAGTTTCCCTGATTGTCCTTTTCTCTGGCGCAGAGAAAAGAACTAAAAGAGACATTCACCCTTCCAAGGCCTCCCCTCAAGGGGAGGATGCAAAGTCAGGATTTGGGAAAACCGCAAATCCCTCCTACCTTTTTGGCAGGCCGGGACTTCGGCCTATATTGTTTATAGCTGCTCTATGAGCAGCGGCCCAAAGGGCCTACCCTAATACCATGCTAAAACACCGAGGGGTTATGCCGCGCGGCTGGGGGCGAGCAGCCACCCAAAGAGCGAGGGTGGGTGGAGCGAGCTTTATGCGAGCGGGGGGATAACCCTATTTTACTACTTGTGCAATCTCTTTCTTGAAGAGATCACGAGCATTGTGATGCACATTACCTAGATAAAATTCATCGAAAGCTCGCTTCAAACTTTCCTTTACCATCTCCTGTTGAGACAGCACGTTTCTATTCTTCATCGATTGAGCGATATTTGATATTTGCAAGTTTTTATCTTTTATTCGTTCATTTCTTCTGACATCAGAAGAAAAAGAACCAAAGAAGACTGCTACCCCCAAGGCCCCCTTCAAAGGGGGATGCAAAGTCAGGATTTGGGAAAACCGCAAATCCCTCCTACCTTTTTGGCAGGCCGGGACGACGGCCTATATTGTTTATTGGGGCTAGCCTATGGTATAGACGAAGATGACAGCGAGGGCCATGAGGAGGGCGATGATGATCAGGGTGATCTTTAGAACCTTCTCGATGACTTTTTTGCGCTGGATGTTGGCGAGGCTGCGCTGTTTGAACAGGCTGGAGCCGTCCTTTTTATGATGGGAATGGTGATGCTCAGACATTAAAGATTAAACATTAAACATTAAACATTAAACATTCTTGCGACCCTTCTTGCGTCCCTTCGGTAGCAAGCGACCAGAGGTCGAGCGCGGTGGCAAGCGATCAAAGATCGAGTTCTTTACTTCAGGATATTGTAGAGTAACGAGGTGAGGGAGATGAGGATGCTGGTGGCGGAGAACCAGAGGGTGGTGGTTTGACCTACCTTTGAGTTCTGGGCCTTGACATTGTTGGGCTCTACATACACCACGTCGTTCTGCTGCAGATAATAATAAGGTGAGTTAACGATGTTGGCATCGTTGAGGTTCAACGTTACAATCTGCTTTTTACCTGTGGCGTCCTCACGAATAAGCTTTACCTTATCGCGCACACCATAGATAGTAAGGTCGCCAGCCTGGGCCAAAGCCTCGAGGATGGTAATCTTCTCACGTGATACCTGGAAGCTACCGGGACGAGCTACCTCGCCTAATACTGATACCGAATAACTCGACATGCGTACGGTAACAATAGGATTCTCGGTCTCGGCCATATAAGGACGAATCTTCTCGGCAATCATCTTCTCGCACTCCGACTTGGTAAGTCCACCTACCTTCAGGCGACCAATAATGGGATAATTGATATAGCCCTCGTTATCTACCAGATATGGCATCAGGGTACCACCACCACTTGCCATGGTACGGCCCTGCGAGTACTCGTTCTGTAACAGCAGATTGAAAGGTATCGAAGCCTCGGAGGTAGTGGTATTTACCGATATGGTAAGCTGATCCTTTGGCATGATGCGAGCATCATACAGGAAACGTGAATTATCGAAGTTAATACTGTCGCTGTTCTGCAAATAAGCAACATTTTTCACTGTTCCACAAGAACTGAGCAGCAAAGCTGCTGACAAAATTAAAAAATTTAAGAATTGAAATTTTTTCATTTTGTTACATTAAACATTAAAGATTAAACATGAAACATTAAAACTGCCACCAGTGCTTCTTTTTTGGGGGAAGGGAGTGGTGGATGGAAGATTGTGAAACCAACTCATCGACTACATCGTTCCAGGTGTGGCGATGCTTAATCATACGATAGATGGTGCCCCAGTCGGGGAGGCCACCTAAGTTGCGATCGTCGATAAAAACGTCGACTTTGAGTTTGCGCGAGAAATGGGGATTATTATCGGTGGTTTCTTCGGGGTAGTCGCGATTAACGGCATAGAACTCGAGGCCACGCTGGCGACAATATTCTACTGCCTCATCGAGCAAATGACCCTCACGAACCGACCACAGAATGATACGATGACCATCCTGGCGCAACATTTTCAGGGTATCGATGGCGAAAGGAATCTCCTCGCCTATCTCAGGGTACTTATGGGTTACAATTGTACCGTCGAAATCAACTGCGATTAGCATACATTAAACATTAAACATGAAACATTAAACATTAAAGATTAAACATTAAAGATTAAACATTAAAGATTAAACATTATTGTTTAATTGAATCGTCGTTCTTATTAGAATAATGAGATTCGGCGTAGTTGCCGTATGAGCCGTAGTTGCCGTAACCGTAGTTACCGTACTTGCCGTAGCCATAGCGACCGTAACCGTAGCGGCCGTACTTACCGTACTTGCCATAGCCATAGTAGTAGCCGTACTTCTTCTTCGACATATCCACACCATTCAGAATCACACAGGTGTTGGTGAGTTTCTCTTCGGCTACCAAGGTATTCAGCAAACCGATATTGCTCTTCGGGGTGTAGTCGGCACGGCAAACATAACAGTTCACATTACTGTAACGGGCAACCTGCAGGGTATCGGAAACCAAACCAACTGGAGCGGTATCCATAATCACATAGTCGTACTGCTGTTTGAGCAGCTCGATGATGTCGTGCATATTCTGACGGGCCAACAGCTCGGTGGGGTTTGGAGGTGTAGGACCAGCCAGGAGCAGATCGAGGTTCTCGTTAACACCTGATGGGCAGATGGTACTGCGCAGATCGGCGAGCGTAACGGCATCCTTAACCAGCAGCTGACTGACACCAACGGTACGGTCCTTTACACCGAACAGGCGGCCCAGGGCTGGCTTACGGATATCGAGACCGCAAAGCACTACCTTTTTACCCAGCAGGGCGAACGATACCGCCAGGTTGGCAGCGAGGAAGGTTTTACCCTCACCTGATGTGCTGGAGGTGAAGAGAATCACCTGATCGTTCTCCTTCATCATAAACTGGATATTGGTACGCATCGAGCGGAATATCTCGTCAATCTGATTGTTCTTATTGGCCTGTACCACAATGCCGGCAGCGGTCTTTACCGAGTCGCTGGCCACGGGCACATCGGCTACGATAGGCAGCTTAGTGAGGCGTGCAAGTTCGTCGTGACCCTCGATACGGAAGCTGAGCAGCTGGATGAGGTAGAGCACAACGAAAGGTACACCCATACCGGCTACCAGGGCAGCAAGCAGGATGATGGCCTTTTTAGGACTAACCTGACCCTCGGACAGAGGCTCATCGATGAGTTTTCCCTTATCGGCAGTGGCTGCCAGTGAGATAGAGTTCTCCTCGCGCTTCTGCAACAGCAACAGATACAGGCCTGATTTTACCTCCTGCTGGCGACCAATCTGGGTAAGTACACGCTCCTGTTCGGGGGTATTACCGATACGACCCTCGTACTTGGCCAACTGGCGCTGCAGACTTTGGCGCTGGATATCAACCGAGCGGCGTGCCTGCAACAGGGCAGTACGGATAGAGGTCTGGAGATCGTCGAGTGTAGCTGTGAGTGTCTGTACCTGGGGTGCCTGTTCGCTAACGGTTTTGAGCAAGCGGTTACGCTCCTGTACAGCCTGGTTGAACGAGGCAATCAGCGAGGTAGAGGCATTATCCTGCATACCTACGTTTGAGGGGATAATCTTATACTGATTAGCGGGATTATCGACATACTCGCGCAGGTAGTCCATCAGGTGCAGCTGGGCATTGGCCTCGGTAAGCTTGGCCTCGTACTGCGAGCTCTGATTCAGACTCTGGGTGGCATCCATATTCAGCTGGGTTACCGCATTGCGCTTCTTATAGTTCTCGAGGGCACTCTCGGTGGTACCCAGTTCGGCATCAATCTTCTGCAAACGGGCATTGATAAACTCCTCGGTCTTCATCGCAATCTCGTTCTTATCCACATTGGCCTGGCGGTTATAGCACACTGCCAACTGGCGCAGGTAGGCCAAACCACGACGGGTATTCTGATCGGTGAGTGTGAGCTCGGCAATCGAGGTGAGCTTTGAGGTGGGTGCCACAGTGATGGCCTTGGCATAGCCGGTGGCTACAACCATCGGGGGCAGGATATTTACCACATAGCGGTCGCCATTCTCCATAGGCTCTTTACCGCTCTGGGTAAAGGCCAACACACCATAGTCGGTACGGAGGGTGGCAGGCAGCTTGGCAAACTGCTGTGAGAATTTGCCTGTAGGTTTGCCCTGATAGAAGGTTCCACCCTGCACCTCGTAGCCATCATCATGACGAGTGATGGAGAGCTGGATGGATTTGGCACCTTCGAGCAGGCCCTTATCCCACTGTGCCAGCGACACAGAATCGATATCAACACTCACGGGCTGGGTGTTGTAAACCAGCACCTTTGAGAGATGGCCGGCCTTGTAATACTGGGTATAGAGCTTGAGATCCATCACGGCATCGCGAGCCAATACACGCGACTGGAGAATCTCAACCTCGTTCTCGATACCAGCCGAATTACTCATAAATCCGAAGTCCTGCATGTTGGCCAGCATCTGGTTGGCCGAACTGCGGCGACGACTATCATCGTCCTTAATCAGCATCTTGGCCGATACCTGGTAGTTCTTGGTGGCATAGCGCAGGTAGATGAGTGCGCCGCACACGCAGATGAACATTGACAGCAGGAACCACTGCCAGTTGAGCACCAGCATCGCAAAAAGGTTCTGGAAAGAAAACATAGACTGTTCGTCCTGAAGATCGGTCAAATCCTGACCTTCGTCGATCAATTTTGATTCGTCAATCATATTTTGCTGTTCTAAATTATATTATGCTATTGTTTTAAAATGTGATATTCTCGTCGGGAAGCCAGTCGGTATTGAGCAGGAACGAGAAGTTGGAGGTTCCTGGTGTGAACACCGCACCGGTGGCCTTGGTGATTTGATTACGCTTGAAATGTACCTTAGGTAACGTTTTACTGATGAGTACCGACTGGTTGGCATCGAGCGCCTCGATGGTTACCGGCATGGTTTCTTCGTTAGCACTCAGGAACACAATGCTGTACACAAAGATGGTGCCATCATCGTCATCGGGTACTACCCTATTGGTGACCGAAAAGCCTTTATCGTCGGTGGCCAGTCCGGTGGTAGGATTGAAGCTCTTGCTGCCTGCGCCGTAGGTGGTGCGAAGGGTGGTGGCAGCTGATGGTGCCTGATCGGTTGAAAGCAACTGGAACTGTGCCATCACACGATTCATCACCGGACTGATATCCACTGGTGCCGTGCCAGTTACCGTGATGCTCTGTGTGCAGCAGAATGTTTCGCGTGCACGTTCGCTGGTATAGGCAGCCTGCGTAGGACTGGTTATGGTGAACTCGTCGCCTTTACTTCTGCTGCGCGCCACGACTACCATGGTGTAGGTGCCTATGGGCAGACTGCACTCAAACTCGCCAAAGGTGGTGTAGGTGGTAGCATCGTCCTTTATCTGAGTGGCGGCATACACCTGCTTGTTGCCGGCGGCAAAGATGGCGATATCGATAGCCTTAACCGCCGTGTAGTTGTTTGGATCGTCGCCAGCACGCGTTTGGGCATCAGGAAAATTCTCGTTGGAGAATGAGAAATCACTTACATGTACACGCACTGGGGTTTTCACCTCGTCTTGGTTGTTCTCTTCTGCAGCCTTCTGGCTACAACTTTGAGCCAACAGGATTATTCCTGCCAGCATGATTGATTTAATTCTCATTTTTTAAGTTATAGGTTTATTTATAACGTTATTGAAATTCTATGGTCTGCTCACCTTCCCACTCGGCATTGATACCGATGATGATGGTGATGGTTGAGCCATCGGAGCCCGAGAAATACGGACCTGTGAGTTTGGTAATCATGCGCTGCTTGAGCGGCACATCAAACTCGCGATCTTTCACGATGGTCTCGTTGTCGTTGTAGGCTGTAACCTGCAGATGCAGCGTACCCTCGGTGTCGTGAAGAAAGGTGTACAGATCAAAACTGCATGACTGTTGACCTGGTTCGACTGCGAAGGTCTCCTTCTGGGTGCTGTTAACAGAGCCTAAGCCTGTAGCAGCATCAAATGCACCCGAGCCACCTTTATACTGGAACCGCATCTGCGTGACTCCCTCGGGGATGGCATCGGTAAACACTACCCGGCAGAGCGACACGATACGGTGCAAATCGGCATCGATAGTGGTTTCCTTGTCGTCGGTTACCTGGATAATGGCATTATGCAGAAAGGTGTCGGAATAGCCATCCTTGTTGTCAAACCGAATCTTCTGAGGATTGGTCATGGTGGGATTGCCACTACTGCTGTGACCCACTACCACTACCTGATAGGTACCTGGATCTATCCGGAAGGCTACCGTGCCATAACTGGCATCGCCTGTTTTTTGGTTGACTTGCTTAATGAGCTTGCCCGCCGTATCGTAGACAGCGAAATTGAGTCGCTGACAGTAGTCGGTAATAGATGTGCGCGTGAATGGTGTTGCAAACGACTGTTGCTCGATCTGGAATACTGATACTACCAGATTGCCATCGGCGTCGCCACCTATAACGTCTTGTTCAGGGATGAGCGGATGCTCGCAAGATGTAATGATTAATAAGATAAGGTAAAATGGAAGAATTAATCGCCTCATTTTTTGATATCTAGTGAATCTCCTCCTTCCGTGCTGACTAGCATAATATGTTTAAAGTCAGTACGTTATCAAATATTTAAGTTTTCTTAATACTATGGTTTTCGGGATAGAATTGAAATCGATTTCCCTTTTCCGCGGACAAAGGTAAGCCAAATTTGCGAGATGACCAAATAAAAATGCAAAAAAAGACAATTATTGCGTGATTTCTTCGGCTATTTCGTTTTTTTATGCTATCTTTGACTCAAGAATGAGTCGAAGGTACTCCCGTTCGAAAAAAACCAAATAAAATTTGTTTTTCTGCTCACTTATTCGTACCTTTGCACACGAAATAAGATTAAGATGGCAGAAACTGATAATAATGTAGAAAAATGGTATGTGCTGGGATGCTTGAGTGTACACCACGAAGAGAAAGTGAGGGATGCACTGAGAAAGGCAGGATTCCGCAGTCACGTACCTATGAAATATGAGGTAAAAACCGTGCGCCGCCAGGAGCAGCGTACGATGGTGCCTGCCATCACGGGATTGATTTTTGTGCGTGCTACCGAGGAGGCGCTGAAGGAGTATATCCGACATAAGTCGCGCGAAAGCATCTACATGCGCAAATCAACCTTCTCGAACAAGCAGGACTATCTGACGGTGCCTGATTATGCCATGGAGCGATTCATCGAATTCACCAATATCCGACAGGAAAAGATTACCTACTTTAAGCCCGAGGAGCTGAACCTGAAAGAGGGCGAGAAGATTCGTATCAAAGGTGGTATCTATGATGGTTACGAGGGAACCATCCTGCGCTTTAAAGGTAAGCGCAACAAGCACCTGGTGGTACAGATACCGGGGGTGATTATCGCCGCCGTAGAGTTGGAGCCCGAACTGGTGGAGCCCCTGAACAACCCGATAGAACGAGAGATTAGGGAGCGCCCATCGAAAGATGTGGATGGGGATAAGAAATACCTGTTGGAGCTGGCCGAGTGGCTGTTGGAGAACCAGGCGGATAAGGATGTGCCCAAGATGGAGTTCAACTTGAAACTGTATGAGTTGAAGCGCACCCGCGCGCGCCTGCTGAAGTTTAAAGGCTTTACCCCAACCACCGAAGCAGAGCTGGCCCTGCCGATGTATCTTGCAGCGCTTATCCTCGAAGAGGATGTAGAGGCCTATCGCCAGCGCCTTGAAAAGGCCACAGAGCGCCTGAAGGACACCAGCAAGCTGAAAGCGCGCTGCCAGAAGGCGATGGAGATTAAACATTCTTGCGACCCTTCGGTAGCAAGCGAGCATAGCTCGAGCGAAAGATTAAACATTAAAGATTAAAGATTAAACATTAAAGATTAAACATTATAATATATAATTTTAACTGATTATGGAAATGATTAAGCTTGACATTACGAAGGCTGCATGCTTTTTGAAGGAAGGTGCAGTGGAGAGTTTTGAACCAAAGGTAGCTGAGGCACAGAAGGCTCTTGAGGCTGGTACCTGTCCTGGCAACGACTTCCTGGGTTGGTTGCACCTGCCCAGCAGCATTACACCAGCATTCCTGGATGAGTTGCAGGCTTGCGCTGACACCCTGCGCGCTAACTGCGACGCTATCGTAGTAGCCGGTATCGGTGGTTCGTACCTGGGTGCACGTGCTGTGATCGAGGCCCTGAGCAACGCATTCAGCTGGTTGGTTAACGATCCTAAGAACCCCACCATCCTGTTCGCAGGTAACAACATCGGTGAGGACTATCTGTTCGAACTCACAGAGTACCTGAAGGGTAAGAAGTTTGGTGTGATCAACATCTCGAAGAGTGGTACTACCACCGAGACTGCCCTCACCTTCCGTCTGCTGAAGAAGCAGTGCGAGGCCCAGCGTGGTAAGGAAGAGGCTAAGAAGGTGATCGTAGCCGTTACCGACGCCAAGAAGGGTGCTGCCCGTACCTGCGCCGACAAGGAGGGTTACAAGAGCTTTATCATCCCCGATAACGTTGGTGGTCGCTTCTCAGTACTCACTCCAGTAGGATTGCTGCCTATCGCCTGCGCTGGTTTCAGCATCAAGGATCTGGTGGCTGGTGCCCAGGAGATGGAGAAGGCTTGCGCCCCAACCGTACCATTTGCCGAGAACCCCGCAGCCCAGTATGCTGCCGTACGTAACGGTTTGTACCAGAGCGGTAAGAAGATTGAGATTATGGTGAACTTCCAGCCTAAGCTGCACTTCTTCTCTGAGTGGTGGAAGCAGCTCTACGGCGAGAGCGAGGGTAAGGACGGTAAGGGTATCTTCCCTGCCAGCGTTGACTTCACTACCGACCTGCACTCGATGGGTCAGTGGATTCAGGAAGGTGAGCGCACTATCTTCGAGACTGTTATCTCTGTAGAGGAGCCCGAGAAGAAGCTGCTGTTCCCCAACGACGAGGAGAACCTGGACGGCCTGAACTTCCTGGCTGGCAAGCGTGTGGATGAGGTGAACAAGATGGCTGAGCTGGGTACACAGCTGGCTCACGTGGATGGTGGTGTGCCCAACATGCGCATCAGCGTTCCTAAGTTGAACGAGTACTACATCGGACAACTCATCTACTTCTTCGAGATTGCCTGTGGTATCAGTGGTAATGTACTGGGTGTTAACCCATTCAACCAGCCTGGTGTAGAGGCTTACAAGAAGAACATGTTTGCCCTGCTGGATAAGCCTGGCTACGAGGCAGAGAGCGCCGCAATCAAAGCCAGACTCGCAAAATAAAGTATTTAGCAACGGATAACAGGACTATAAGATTTTTGATTTAATCCTAAAGTCCTGTAGTCCGTTGCAAAAAATAATTAGATGATTAGAGCAGTATTATTTGACATGGATGGCGTATTGTATGATTCGATGAAGAATCACGCAGTGGCCTGGGTCCAGTCGATGAAGAAGTTCGGAATCAATATGACAGCCGATGATGCCTACGCCACTGAGGGAGCTCGTGGCGTAGACACCATTCGCTATATGGTAAAGCAACAGCAAGGTCGCGAGATTACCGAGGCAGAATCGCAGCTGATGTACGATGAGAAGACACGTATCTTTCACTCGATGCCAGAGGCGCCGATCATGCCGGGGATTTTATCGCTCATGGAGCAGATACATGCAGCTGGTATTACCATTGGCATCGTAACAGGCTCTGGACAGCGCCCCTTGATTAATCGCATCCTGCGTGATTTTGGCAAATACGTTACCATCGATAACATCACCACAGCCTACGATGTAAAACGAGGCAAGCCCAATCCCGATCCCTATCTCATGGGATTGCAAAAGGCAGGCAATCTGCAACCGAGCGAAGCGATGGTAGTAGAAAACGCCCCCTTAGGTGTCCGCGCTGGTGTAGCTGCCGGTATTTACACCATCGCCGTCAACACCGGTCCCCTTCCCGATCAAGTCCTCCTTGATTCAGGCGCCAACATCCTTTTTCCTACTATGCAAGCCTTAAGCGATTCTTGGAAGGATCTTCCCCCTGTCAAGGGACAGGTCCCTGTCATCTAACCCTGCCAGGGGACAGGTACCTGACATCTGCTGCCCTCCAACCTTTCCCCAAAATTCCCTTTTTCACAACCACCCAACCCTCCTTCATCCTAAGGAGGGCTTCAAACCACTCTCCAAACCCCTCGCCAATCTTTGGCAAGGGGCTTAAATTCTGGATTTGGGAAAACCCAAATCCATCCTATGTTTTGGCAGGCCGGGACTTCGGCCTATATTGCTTATGGCTGCTCCTTGAGCAGCGGCCCATAGGGCCTTTATCTAATACCATGCTAAAACACCGAGGGTATTTGGGGCGAGCAGCCCCTAATATATAAAGAAAATGTGCACTTTTTCTGGAAAAATGATGAGATTGTTTGGGATTTTTATTATTTTTGCAGCGCAAATAAAGAGCTAAGTTTAAATCATAAAACAGAAAATATGCCTAGACAATCACGAAAGGAGTCGGGAACGGGTATTTACCATGTGATGATACGTGGTATCAACCACCAAAAGATATTTAATGATGAAGAGGACTATTTCCAATTCATCGCGACACTCGACAGAATGCGTTTTCGTTACGACGACGAAGGGGCACCATGCGGGAGCAATTGTACTTATTATGCCTATTGCTTGATGTCGAACCATCTGCATCTGCTGATACGTGAGCGCGGAGAGACCGTGGGTGAGACTATCAAGCGCATTGCCGGTAGCTATGTGTTCTATTATAACCGCAAGTACGGTCGCGACGGGCACCTGTTCAAGGATCGATTCAAATCAGAGCCGGTTAACGATATGGGGTACTTTACCACTCTACTCCGTTACATCCACCAAAACCCAGTGAAAGCAAAGCTTGTTGAGCGGGTTAGGGACTACGCCTATAGCAGTTGGGGAGAGTTTGACGGAACTGTAGAGCCGGTGTTTCAAATCTGCGATACGACAACAGTATTGAAGAGAATTCCATTTGACGAACTGAAGGAATGGGTTGACGAGCCGCTGGAGGATGACGTACCTTGTCTGGAAATGGAAGACACGCCGAGGGAGAGACCGTCGGACGATCAAATTATGCTATTGATTAAGGAGCATACCGGTGTTACGAATAGTACTGCATTCCAGCAATTGCAAGATGGTATCAAACGGGAAGTGTTGAAGTTTCTGAAATCAAAAGGAGCCTCTTATCGTCAGTTAGAGCGGTTAACAGGTGTAGGCCGCGGCCTTATCCAAGGCCTGTAGCCCATGACAGGGGACAGGTTCCTGACAGTTCTTCCACATGACAGGGGACAGGTACTCCCTTAACGTTCTACCAATTCCTGCTCTATGAACTGTTGGGGTGTGTAGATTTTCACTTGTCCATCTGTCGACTCCTTATAGTCTGAAATATTAAATGAGACCAAAGCCTCACATCCAACCTTCTGAGCTACTTGATACTGACAACTGTCTTCCAAGTCTTTATACCTTTTATCAGAAACACCTTGTAAAAGGCTATTCTTATCATGCTCTGCAATATCAAACATCTGAAGTATCTTATTCATGATAATCCGAAGACTCTGCAAACACACCTCGCCAACGAGCCCTTGTTCTTTATGTAAGTATTTCAGAATAATGAAATGTATGGTATAGAAAGCTCCTACAGACATGAACATCTGAGCGCCTCTGTTATGGAGTTCTTTTAATAGTTTCTCCGCCACCTCATACTTCTCACGATGCATGAAGTATTCTAGAATGATATTGGTATCAATAAAGACTTTCATATCAGATTCCGTATTTATCGGTTAGAGCCTCTTCAAGAAGTTCATCTGCACTGACACTGCTATCTGCCATAAAGCCACCCAATTTTAAGAAACCCTCAGAATCGTTCTCAAGAGCATTTATCTTCTGTGTGAACTTTTTAGCATCAACAGCTTTTGCTGCTAAGGCTGCCTTTTCCTGTTCTAAAAGTCTTTTGGTAAGTGCAACTCTTACAGCCTTGCTTTGTCCCTGTATTAATGTCCAAAGCGCATCAACAGGAGACACTTCTACTTGATTATATGTTGTTACCATAATCGTAAATTAAATAAATCTGCTGCAAATATAAAACAAATAGTTGAAACTTGCAAGTTTTTCTTTTGAAAAACTCAACTAATACCTGAAAACACCGAGGGGGATGCCGCGCGGCTGGGGGCGGGCTGCCACCAAAGAGCGAGGGTGGGTGGAGCGAGCGTCCAGCAAGCGAGGGAATCGGATGACAGGGACCTGTCCCCTGGCAGGGGCTACTCGAAATGAAGAACTACGTTCTTATAGCCTAAGCTCTTAAACAGATTTGAAACCTGGATTTCGGCATTAACCTCAGCTGTCTTAACATTTTCTTTGGTGAGGCAATGGGTTAGCATCTGGCGGTGGGCCTTTTGGTAGAGGGCCTGGTGGGCTTGTGGGGTCCATTTGCCACTCTCGTAGAAGGACTTGGTTTTGGCTTCGTCGATGAAGTCTTTGTCCAGGAGGGTGACCTTGGGTAAGGTTACCTGGAGGGTGTCGCTTTGGACGCGTATCGCGTCCTCGCTTAGGTTTTGCATGTTGATGCCCAGACGGAGGGTGCCGTAATAGATGCGGACCAACTCATCGTCGGAGAAGAAACCCTTACGGACGGTGTCGACCATCTCTTCGGCAGAGATAGAGAGGAACTCCCACTCACCAATATCCCTGATGCTCTGGATTTGCGTGGGGGTGGGCTCAATCTTGTCGTTAGAACCAATCTCGATATAGTTGCTCTTCAGGACGCTCTTAACCCAGAAGAAAATCGCGATAACAGCGATGACTATAACTGCACCTATGATGATATTAATCTTCTTCATAACTCTAATCTTCAAAGCGTATTAAGCCTTGATACTTGTGACGGAAATCCAAGTCCTTACGGAAGGCGATGGTGATATTCTGCTCCTCGTAGCCCAACTGGGTGAGCATGGGAACGAGGACCTTAGCGGCGTTGGCACGGGCGGTTTCTTCGATACCCATATCGGGGATGCTCTGCAGGATGGCCTCCCTACCCTGCTGCTGATAGTTGGCCAACTCCTCGTCGCTAAAATGCGCACGCGTGAGACCGACGTACTGCTTGACGTTCTGCTGATCAATCTTAGAACTGGTCATCACCACCTGTGGATCGGGGAGGATGATGGTAATCTGATTACCGCTGCGCTCGATGTTCTGTTCGGAGAACTCGGAGAAATCGATATACGCCTTGATTTTGGCATCCATGGGGATGGCAATCTTTCTGTCGGCCAGGGGCACCTTGAGGTTGAACTGCTTGCTCATCAACTGGCCTTTGAGGCGCAAGGCATCGTCGTGGGTGATAATCTTATGTACGCGATACTCGGCGGTGTAGAGTTTGGAGCATTTTTGGACTTGGAGAATGAGCATGGGGACGGTATCGATACTTCTGCCAGGGGACAGGTTCCTGGCATCTGAATCAGCTGCCAGGAACCTGTCCCCTGGCAGAACTGGCAGAAGAAGCTGGCAGCGTGTCAGCAAACCGAACAATACCAACACCAGCAGCGCGGCAGTTGCAATCAGAATGTTACGACGCTGTTTCATTACTCTAGATCCTGATCGCGAGAGATGCCTACCTCGCCGAAGTTGCTGACGGTGACGATTAATGGGATGTACTCATCGGTCTGGGGATGGCACACGCTGGCAGCGAAGAACAGTTGGTTGCCCTCAGCCTTGTCGAACACAAAACCTTCGAGGATACCGGTCTTACGATAGTCGTCGTCCAGACAACCCTCGAAAGCGGCCTTGGTAAAGGTCTTGGTGCAGAACACACTGCCATCGGTACGGATGACCTTGAGGGTGATGCGGTTGTCGACGAACTTCTGTCCGTTCTCGTCCTTCACCATACGCAAAGAATCGTCGGCTGTGCGCGACACCTCAACCTGGTACTGCTTACCCAACCACTGCACATCCTTTACATCTTTATAATCCTGCATACGGATGGGAGCCTGAGGTTTGGGCGCCTCGGTATGCTGTACGATGATATCATCGTGCTGCTTTTTCTGACCGCAACTTGCTAACAAGCAAGGCACTGCTATAAGGGCTAAAATCAAATTCTTATTCATAACACTTTCTTTATTGACGGTGCAAAGATAAGCAATTTTAGGCACGGATGGCACGGATTACACGGATTTTTTTATTATAAAGGAAAAAAAAAGCAAAAATATTTGGTAATTATAGAAAAGTTTGTACTTTTGCAGAAAAGAATACCGACTAACCTAAGATTTATGAATATAGGACGAATCCTTTTGGCTGCAGCGCTATTACTTGGAACGAGTGCCAGCCACGCAAACATAGATTATAAGAAAGACGCGAAATACATAGAACTTCGCGACTCCATGAGCCATGCATTTAACGATGGCGACAGTGCCCGATTCTATACACATCTGACGAACCTGCAGAACTATCTGCTGGAAAATAATGACCTGCACGGCTACTACACGCAGCGGTGCAATGACATTATCTTTGAGATGAACCGCCAGAAGATTTTCGAGGCGTACACCAAAGCCCAGGAGCTGTCGAAGGAGTTGCGCGAAAAGAAGTTGACCAAGGAGATGTATATGGCCGTGAACATGATGGGTCATATCAACCGCTATTGTGGTAACAAGGAGGCTGCCAAGAAATGTTGGTACGAGGTGGTAGAGATGATGGAGAAGAACGGCTACTACGAAAGCATCCCGCCCATCTACATGAATATCATCAATGTGGCCATAGACGATGACGCTCAGGAGGCATTAGACCTGATGGACAAGGCCAAGGAGATAGCCAAGAAATACTCGCCCGAACGTGTGTTCGACATCGAGACCCGAAAGACACTGACCTACTATAACGAAGGTAAGATAGACCAGTTCCTAAAGGGTTACAAGGTGTATAAGGAGGGCGAGCGGAAAGGTCTGTCGTCGGTTCACGGACGAAGCATGGAGGCCTACTATCTGGCTGCTACAGGTAAGGTTGACGAGGCCATCGAATATGCCAAACGCGAGTTGGGTGACGAGGGTGCCGATGCCATCCCGCTGATTTACGAGCGTGCTGGCAGATGGGAGGAGGCCTACAAATCGTTTAAGAAGGAATCGCTGGCCAGCGACTCGATAGATAATGTGGTGCTGACCAATAGTATGCAGGGTATCCAGGAACAGGTAGAGCTGTACGAAGCCGAGAAGAAAGCGGCTACCGTACGTACCACCGCCCTGATGGGTGCTATCCTGCTACTGACACTGCTGATTATCGCCCTGGTATATATCGTGCAGATACGCAAAAAGCACCTGAAGGAACTGCGCAAGGCGTATAAAAAGGCCATGGAGTCGGAGAAGATGAAGACAGCGTTTATTCAGAACGTGAGTCATGAGGTGCGCACGCCGCTGAACATCATCACGGGTTTTGCCCAGGTGATAGCCGATCCTGATTTGGCTGCTGATCCCGAAGAGCGCAAGCATATATCGACCATGATGCAGAAGAGTACCCGTCAGGTGACCATCCTCATCGACGAGATTATCGGCCTCTCGCTGATTGAGAGTACCGAAAAGATGAGCAAGGACGATGTGACGAACATCAACAACCTGTTGCGTGGATTACAGACAGAGTACAAGGAATACGTGACCGACGAGACCGACATCAAACTGGAGACAGAGCTGGCCGACGACCTTACGCTGAAGACCAACGAGAACATGCTGCGCCGTATATTTGCCTGCTTATTGGACAATGCCGTGAAATATACCGAGAAGGGCTGCATTACCATCCATGCCAAACAGGAGGGTGACCAGCTGCAGATGATGGTAACCGATACCGGCTATGGCATACCCGCTGAAGAGGCGGAGCATATCTTTGACCGCTTTGTGAAGTTGGATAACTTTAAGGAAGGTATCGGACTGGGTCTGCCACTGAGTCGCAGACTGGCCGAACAGTTGGGTGGAAAAGTAGAACTGGACACCACCTATACAGATGGCGCCCAGTTTATTGTTACACTGCCAATAAGCGAATAAACCTATTAGCCAAGGTATTTCATCAAGATGCGTGCATAACCACTGTCGTGCAGTTTGGTGATGCTCTTTTCGCGAATCTGACGTACACGCTCACGCGTGAGTCCCATCTCGGCGCCAATCTCCTCGAGACCACGCTCCTGACAGCCAATACCGAAGCACTCCTTGACAATCTTGAGTTCACGATCCTTCAGTACGTTACGCAGTACATTGTCCAGATCGGATGTGAGCGACTCGTAATCCACCAGCTTGTCGGTACGGGTATCCTCGCCACTGCTCAGCATGTCGGCCATTGAGTTGTCGTCGTCCTCACCGAAAGGTGCGTCGATACTCATGTGGTGACTATCGGCCTTGGCAGTCTGCTCAATCTTCGACTCCTCAATCTGTGTGAGCTCAGCCAGCTCGGTAACAGATGGGCGGCGCTGGTGCTGCTGCTCGAACTTATTGATTTCCTGATTAATCTTGCTCAGAGCGCCACTCTGGTTCAGGGGCAAGCGCACAATACGACTCTGCTCGGCAATGGCCTGCAGAATGCTCTGACGAATCCACCATACGGCATAAGAGATAAACTTAAATCCGCGTGTCTCATCAAACTTCTCGGCTGCCTTTACCAGTCCTATATTTCCCTCGTCGATCAGGTCGGTGAGTGTCAATCCCTGATGCTGGTACTGTTTTGCTACAGACACCACGAAGCGCAGATTGGCTGTTACCAGGCGTTCCTTCGCCTTCTCGCCCTCAGGACCGCCACGACGGATGGCCTGAGCCAGCTCAATCTCTTCATCAATAGTGACAAGGGGTTGACGACCGATTTCTACAAGATACTTGTCGAGTGCCTCACTTGATCGGTTGGTAATACTTTTTTGAATCTTTAATTGCCTCATATTTATATCGTTACTCTGAAAAAGTCTGCAAAAGTACAAAAAAAAGCGATACGTTGCAACCAACATATCGCTTTTTTAGACTATTTTAACAAGATAACTTGTGTATTGCTATCTCACAGATTACAACTTGATGGTGATAGCCTTTCCGTTGTAAGAAACGAGCTTACCCGATGGGTTGTCGAGGTTGAGCGGCTGGGGATGCTCTTTTGATATCAGTACAATATTGAACTGACGATTCTTGAGCATGCCAGCGAACTGACCCTTGCGCGCACCAAACGAAACGGTGCGGGTGGCATCGTCGTAGGTGATGTCGATGGTGGCATACTTGCCCTTCTCGTAATTGTAGTTGGTGCCCTCGTCTTCGTAGAGTTGGAACGAGCCATCCTGACCGGCATAGACGTAGAGATGGATGAGCTCGGCGGGCTTCTCGTCGCTCCACTCCATCTCAGGACCGAAGGGGATGATGGCGCCAGCGCGCACATACACTGGTATCTGCTCGTAGGGAGCATCTACCACGAGCCTGCGGCCCGAAGATGAAACATTAAACATTAAAGATGAAACATTAGGTTTGGCATCGATGATCATCTCGCCGGTGTATAAGTCATACCAACTGCACTGGGCGGGGAAATAGACACTGCGGTTGCGGGCTTTGTAGTAGCCTACGGGACAGGCCATGAGAGCGGGACCGAACATCCACTGGTTGCCGATGTTCTCTACTTCGCGATCGCCATTAAAGTCCATCACCAAGGGGCGCATCAGGGTGTAATCCTTGAAGTGGGCCCAACCAGCCAGTGAATAGAGGTACGGCATGAGGCGGTAACGCAGTTTATCGTAGTAAACAAACGACTTATAGGCGGGGTGCTCCTCAGGGGCAATGTTCCAGATTTCGCGCAATGGCCACTGACCATGCGAACGGAACAAAGGAATAAAGGTACCGAACTGGTTCCAGCGGGTCTGCAGCTCGCGCCACTCCTTCAGGTCCTCGTTCTCTACCTTGGTGCGATCGTACAACTGCTGGGCAGCCACATAACGGTTCTCGACACAGAAGCCACCCTGGTCCATACCCCAGAAAGGAATACCAGAGATAGAATAGTTCAAACCAGCCGTCATCTGGGCACGCATATCCTCCCAACGGGTACCGATATCACCGCTCCAGGTAGCGGTAGAATAACGCTGCTCGCCAGCAAATCCGCTACGTGTCAACAGGAATACTCTTGGCTCGTTAAGTTTACCCTTCCAAACAGAACGCTGACCATTGTAGATAGCATCGGCATTCACGGTTGAGTAGGCATTGAAATATTCGGTTGATGTGCCTAAGGCAGTGGGGCCGCTCAGGGCTTTGCGGTACCACATGGGGGTGCAGTCGCGTACATTGGGCTCTGAGGCGTCCATCCACCAAGCGTCGACGCCCTTACCAAGGGCGGAATACAGATTCTCATCCATCTGGCGCCAGAACATTTTTCTTGCACCGGGGTCGTAGGCGTCGTAGAAGCCATTGGTGTAGCCGGGGCCTACCCAGTCGTGGATATCATCGGTGGGGCTCTGGATATACATCCAACCCTTGGCATCGAGCTCCTTGTAGTTGTCGGTATTGCAATAGAACTTAGGCCATACCGAAATCATAAAGCGACCATGCATCTGGTGTACGTTGTCGAGCATCTGCTGGGGATTGGGATAGCGCGATGCCTCGAACTGGTGACTTCCCCACTGATCCTCGGGCCAGTAGTTCCAGTCCTGTACGATATTATCGATGGGGATATGACGCTTGCGGAACTCAGCGAGGGTACCCTCTATCTCATCCTGTGTCTTGTAACGCTCACGACTCTGCCAGAAGCCTAACACCCACTTGGGATAGAGCGACGCCTTACCAGTGAGGGTGCGATAACCGCTGACCACCTGATCGAGGTTGTCGCCAGCGATGAAGTAGTAGTCCATATCCTTGGCCATCTCGCTCCAGATGCTGAGCTGCTCACGCTCCTGCTTACTACGGGGCTCAGCCACACGCAGTCCGCAGTAAGCCTCACCACCATCGGGGCGCCACTCGATACGCAACTGCACACGCTTGCCTGGCTGCAATTCGGTTGAGAACTTATAGGCATTGGGGTTCCAAGCGGTACGCCAGCGCTCTGGGACAACCTCGTTGCCGCCGATGTAGACCTTTACGTAGCCGGAGTAATACAGAATGAACTGGTACAATGGACTATTTGACAATTTACCATTTGACAATTGGGGTTCGATGAAGCCTTCGTAAGTGACGGTGGCGCCCATGAGATTGATATCTTTGGGGAAGTTTTTGATGCCGCCATTGTCGGTTTGCTGGGCAATGAGCGATTTCTCGGGCGTACCATATTCATAATAGATAGAGTCCTCGTCACGGACCAGTTTTTTACCACGGGCATCGATATAGGTGCCGGTGAGATGCCCCTCCTTACCACTCTTATCGTAGAGTTTGAAGGCACGATTGAGTTGCAGGTAATCGTTGGGGTTACCAAAACGACAGTAGCTGTAAGAATCCCACAGCAGACCATAGTTCTTATTAGAGAGTACGAAAGGAATGCTGACCTTGGTGTTATACTGGAACAGATCCTCGTTCTTTCCCTTCATGTTAAACTCCTCGCTCTGGTGCTGACCCAGGCCATAGAAAGCCTCATCGTCGGGACTGTCGAACTTCATCTGCCACGACAGACCATGCTTCTGTTCCTCGGGAACGGTATAGCCCGTCTTCATACCCAACTCGCGCTCAGGTACGGTAAAGTCCCAGAACTTCTTGCCTTCCTGGGCCTCTTTGAGCAGCTGTTTGCCAGAGGCATCGAAGAAGGTAATCTGACCGGTGGCCTTCTGTACCACTGCCTTTACCTTCTGTGTTCTGACCACCACGTTATCGCCCTCGTCGGTAATGGTGTAAGAGCCTTTGGCAGGTGCTGCCACAGGTACCCTGATGAGCGAGGCAGGCTTAACAGGCAACGCATCCTTACTGGTGGCACGCACACGGATAATCTGGTTGTTAATCACCTCAAGGTAAACTACCTTGGCCTGACCACCATCAGGCGTAATAGTCACATTGTTTCCATTGGTCTGCACCACAGCTGCCATCATGGTTGAGGATAGCAGCAAGCCAGACACTAAAATCTTAATTCGTTTCATTTTTTATTATTGGTTGTAATATAATGTTTAATCTTTAATGTTTAATCTTTAATGTTTAATCATCATCAAGCATCACCGCTTCTTCGGGCAGTTGCTCTACGGGCAGGGTGATGGTGAAGATAGAACCGCCACTGGGGTTGTTCTCGGCAGTGATGGTACCACCATGCATCTCGACAATGGCCTTGACGAAGAACAGACTGATGCCCGAGTCGTCGTCGCTCACCATGGGATCGAAGATGGTCTCCTCGCCACCCTCGGGGATACCCACGCCATTATCCGAGATACGGATAGAGCCGGAGGTAGAGGTTTTATCGACAAACACCTTGATGCGGCAGTCGGTTGGTGAGAACAGGGCACAGCTGTTGAGCAGCATCTGTACGGCCTGTGCCATCTGCTCGCGGTCGAAATCGACGGTGAGGTCGTTGGCCAATGGGAAGAACGAGAACTTGACATGTTTTCCAAGCGGTGCCTTGAACTGGGCGCACTGCTCTTTCATGAAGTGCTGCAGGTCGTGAGGTTTCTTCACCGTTTCCTCGATGCTCCATGCCTCGTTGTAGAGTTCCTCGGCCTGAGCCTTCTGATCGTTCTCCTGCTGCTGTTGCAGCTCGGCACGCATCTCGGCCATCCACTGTTTCTTCATCACCTCCATGCGCAGGTAGTCGCGCTCGGTCTTCTCGGCCTGACGCTTGAGGAAGAACCTACGCCAGATGAACACACCTAAGAGTACCAGCCCCAGGAAGATGACCATAATCCAACGGTTACGCAACAGCGGCGGGGTGATGGTAATCTTCAGGATAGCCTCGTTCTCGCCCATGGTGCCATCGGCATTGAGCATGCGCACATGCAGGATATAGTCGCCATGGTGCAACGACATATAGGTAATGTTAGGATCGTTCTCCTCGGTCTTAATCCACTTATCACTGAAGCCCTCGAGCTGATAGACGAAGCGCGACTCGTTGTGCATCTCGCCCTTGTCGGTGGCCAACTGGATGGTGAACTGATTCTCGTAGTGGCGCAGGATGAGTTCCTTGCTGACGTTGAGGTCCTCCTCGAGGATGACGCGACCATCGTAGGCCTCGCCTATACCCAACTGCTGTCCGAAGAGCTTCAGACCGCTGAAGATAGGTGTTTCGTTGTTGTCGATATTGGTAACCAGCTTGGGGTTGATGACATCCACGCCATTCACACCACCTACCAGCACCAGACCGTCCTGGGTGATGCAGATAGAACGCTGGTTGTAAGGGCCCTGCTGCAGACCATCCTTGGTGCTGAAGCTGCGCACATTGAAGGTCCATTGGCCCTGGTCGTCTTTCTTAGCTACCACGTTGGATACGCCATACTCGGTAACCACCCACATGGTGTGCTGCTTATCCTCGGCAATACCCACCACGCTCGAACCAATCAGTCCGCTGTTCATATCCAGCAAGGTCTGCGTATTGTTCTTCCAATCCACAATGCAGCAGCCTGAGGTTGAGCCCTGCCATACCAGACCACGACTATCCTCGAAGACACAGGTAGAAGAAGGCATGGCAGCCTGCTGACCTTCGACGGTAGGAATCTTCATGTTGGCCACCTTACCACTCACGGGGTTGATGAGCGAGTAGTATTGTGAGTGACCCACCATGAGCCAGCCCTTGGCATTCCAGGTGGCTGTGGTCATAAAGTCCTCGGGCATGGTAGAGTTATGTGAGTTGATGGTGCGGAACTGACCTGTTTTGGTAGAGAGGCGCTGCACGCCACTACCCAGGGTACCCATCCAGATGTCGCCCCACTTATCCTCGGTAACCGACCAGATGTTGTTATTGATCAATTTTCCGCTGGTATTCGCCATGGTGTAGTTCCTGGCCTGTCCGTTGGAAAGGTGAATGAGTCCACCATTATAGGTTCCGAACCATACCGAGCCATCCTTGGCACCATAGCTTGATACCATCACATCGCTGGCAAAGCCGCAGCGCGCCTTATCGTACACCTCGATCTCGCCAGTGGCAGGCAGGTATTTGATGATACCACGGTTGTCGGTACCAAACCACCAGTTGCCGGCAGCATCCACACAGGTGGTGTTCACGTCGCCCACCTCTAAGGTGTTGAAGCCCAACAACTTTTCGATATACTGGTTCAGGCCATTACGATAACAGCCAATCCACATGTTGCCCGAGCGGTCGAGCATCAACTTTTTCGCAGTGTTCTCGCTGATAGAGGTGGCGTCGTACTTGTTATGGACGAAGTTCTTGACCTCACCACGCTTCATGTCGATGACAAAGATACCCATGTGGTCGGTAGCCAGCCACATCCAACCGCGCTGGTCCATGCACACATCCCACACCTCGAGACCGGCAGGAAGCGGGGGTACACCATACTGTGCCAGATAATCGTTGAGATGAGCATACCATTTCTTATCCTTCTGGTCGTACACAAACACATGGCCCACGTTCAGCACCCAGTAGTTGCTATGCTTATCCACATAGCAGTTATAAGCCTGACTCGACTGTCCGCCATTCAGCTTCATAAAGTCGTCGCGCTGGATAATCTCGCCCTTCTCGCCATCGATAATCATCAGGTCGCCATCGGTAGAGGTGACCAGCAGCTTATCGTTCCACTCGGCAAAGTTAGAGAAGTTGTACTCCTTGGGTATCTCGTTCTGCTCGTAGCCATATTTGATGAGCTTATAGCTCTTTTTACGCGGGTTATAGCAATACAGGCCCTCGTCGTAGGTCTTCACCCAGAAACGCTTTTGCGAATCGACAAAGAAACGGTCGATATTACCTTTGATACCCCATTGCGACAACACTGATTTAGGGTTGCGATTTACCTGCTCGGTAAAGGGGTTGAACAGACTGTAGTTCATGCCCTGCTTGAGCCACAGCATACCGTCGGCATCCTCCCAGATCTGGTCCACCAGGTTGTTACGCAGCGAGGTGGTATCGGTGGCATTGGAGTAATAGATGCGGAAACGGTAGCCATCGTAACGGTTCAAGCCGTACGAGGTGCCAATCCAGATAAAGCCACGCGAATCCTGGAACAGGTAGTTGATCTGTGAGTTTGACAGACCGTCGCGGGCATCCATACGACGGAACTTCATGTCGGGGATGACGGCTGTTGCCGCACTTGCTGTGAGGCAGAACAGACAGAGGATATAGGTAAGTAGACGTTTCATATATATACTATCAAAAGGATTTTTATTTCTTAGCCGATGTTTCGCGGATGACCAGCTTCTGCGGCACAATCTTCTTGTAGATATGGCTGTCGCCATTGATATTCTTCAACAGCAGTTTGCAGGTCTCGGTACCCATCTCGTAGCTCTGATCGACAATGGCCGAGAGGCGTGGGGTGACATAGCCCGCATGCACATCGTCGGTAAAACCAATGAGCGCCACATCGTCGGGGATACGCAGGCCCAGCTGCTTGATAGCTGTAAAAGCTGCAAACGTGATGATATCGTTGAAGGCCAAAATGGCATCAGGACGGTTGGGCATCTGCAACAGACGGGTAGCCGCCTCCAGGGCCCAGTCGAAATCAATCTTTTCGCATACCACCAGGTCGCGCTCGATGGGGATACGGTTCTCGCGCAGAGCCTCTAAATAGCCATGCTTACGGCGCACCACCATATCCAGGTGGTTAGGACCGCCGATAAAGGCGATGCGCTTGCTACCGGTATCGATGAGGTGCTGGGTGGCCTGCTGGGCAGCAATGTCGCCATTGGCGGTGACACACGAGAATTTATCCGACAAACAGGTGCGCCCGAAGAACACCATGGGTATCTGCATGTTGTAGATCTCCTCGAAGTGACTGTAGTCGCGTGTATCCTGTGCCAGACAGGCAATGATGCCCTCGACATGCAGGTTGATGAAGTTATCGATGGCTTTTACCTCGAGCTCGCTATCCTCGTGGGTGTTGGCGCTGATGACCGAGTAACCGGCCTTGCGGGCCTCGTCCTCGATACCATCGAGCACAGCCGAATAGTAGTGCGTAACCAGGTTAGGCACTACCACACCGATGACTCTTGGTGCCTCTTTACGTAAACTCTGCGCAAAGGGGTTGGGACGGTAATTCATCTTACGCGCCAGCTCCTTCACCTTCTCCTGCATGGCCGCACCAATCTCGGGCGAGCTACGCAAGGCACGACTGACAGTAGCTATACTGACGCCCAATTCCTGAGCGATATCCTTGAGTGAGGTTCTACGTTTATTTGTTACCATTTCTACATTCGTATCATGTGACGTTGCAAAGGTACACATTTTTTTGAAAATCGCAAACGTTTACGTGTGATTTTTTGCGTTAATGTATTGATTTCGAGTATTTTTCTTCGTACCTTTGCACCAGCAAAATCAGAAATGAGTAATGAATAGTTGATAATAAGTTAGTTAGAAAATGGAAAAGCAAGACTGTCGGGATGACACTCTTGCTTTTTATTTTTATACGTGTTTTAAACCGTTTTTAGAACGTGGCTCGCACCATGAAACGCACGCCATGCTTGTGGGCGGTGGGCAGCTCGTTGTAGTTTAATCGGCGTACATACTCTACATGAATAATCTTGAAGATATTGTGCAAACCTAAGCTGAGCTCCATATAGGGGCGCTTGGGATCGATGACATAGCTACCCTCGGGGAAATACATGAGGATAGGATTGCCGATGTTGTGATCCTTGTAGGGATTGTTCTTATCACTGAGTTCGCCCCACAGTACACGGAAGCCAATCCACTCACGCCACTTGAGCTTACGCAACAGGGGGATGCGGTTGAGAATCTTACCGTTCATATCCCAGTTGACCTGTCCCGACAGGAATCGGTCGGTTGGGAACTCCATGTTGTTGATGGCCTCGAAGGTGTAGTCCTGCACGATATACGAGAGGTTGGTCTCAGGCATAATGAGCAAGGGGAAAGGCACCTTCTCCCACTGGATACCACCTTTGATATTGAAGTCCATCTTTCCCCACGACTTGAGCCAGAAGCGCTTATAGATAGAGCCCTCGGTATAGTTGTAGCTATACTGACCGCCCAGCACATCCTTCAAGCCCAGGGTATGACTGACGGTAAACACAGGGGCATCGAGGTTGATAGGCAGGCGGCGCTGCTTGGTGTTGATAAAGGTCTCGCCAGGAGCAAAACGCAACTCTGCACGGAGCTCCGTGGTGCGGATCTTCTGACTGGGTGTATAAGCAGAGGCATCAGCACCTGTGGGAATGGGATTGCTCCAGTTGGTCCAGGTGGAACGATCACTGCTGTACGACATGGGGATGAAGTACAGACCACCAGCAGCCTCGTTCTCCTCGAGTTTCATGGAGAGTGTGGTACGGAAGCCCCAGTCCTCCTCGCGTTCGAAGGTGACCGACTGGCGGTTGTAGAACATCATCTTATCTACCTTGCTCCACTTAAAGGCGGTAAACACATTATCCTTATCGGTGTGCATGAACTTATCGGATGGCGACATCACATCGTAGGTAGATGAGAAGGTGAGCGTGCGCTGCGGGAACTCGCGGGGCAGGTACTCCTTCTTATTGAACGACCAGATGACATCGCCCTTGTAATACCACTTCTTAGAGTTCCAACCACGGGCCACGTAGCCACGGAAGAACAGGTTGGAATCGAGGTTAGCGGTGCTCTGGGCAGAGATACGCGTACGAATACCATCGATGATATTCTTGGTAATCATGGTGTTGATAGGACCGATATCCACCTTGCTGGGGTGCTTCTTGGTACCTGTCTCCACAAAGTTCTCGACCAGAGCCTTCAAACCGAACAGTACCCACTTAAAGCCCTTGACATTCTGCATGCCATTGACAAACTGATCCATCTGACTCTCAGCCTTGGTCAACTCTACCTGGCGATACTGGTTCCAGAACTCATCGCTACGCATCATGGCGTTCACATCCTTCACCTCTTTCTTCGTACCCTTAAACAGCTGTTTGGGCAGTTCGTCGAAGGCGTAATCGTTGATACGGGTGTTACGGATGACAGCAAACTTCTGCAGAAAGTTGGCCAGCTTGAGTTCGGTAAACATATCATCCACGCTCAGCACCCAGTCGCCATCGGGCAACTGCGTGAACTCCTGCACCACCTGCATGTTCTCCACGAAGTTTACATCGCTCTTCTTAGGGATGGTCATCTCGCAGCGCTTCACCTGCCAACTGCTGTCGGCCAGGATATACAGGTCGCCACGGAAGCCAAAGTCCTGCTGGTTGTTGGGCAGGAAGTGCAGATGGTAGCACAGGTCCTTGTCAACCATGAGCGTGTCCTCGATATAATAGCGGTAGAAGCCAATGGCATCCTTGCCGATAGGCGAGGTGAAGGGGTACTGCAACATACGTATCTGATCGTCGTAGATGTTCACATCGGTGAACACATCCTTCATGATGGTGTTCAGGATATCACCCGTCTGGAACAGGTCGTTGATACCCTGGGTGTTGATACCCTTGATGATGATCTTCTCGTCGTGTGGCTTCTTGCGATAGATCTTCTGCGAAACCGTCTCATCCACGCTGATGGGCAGGATGAGTTTGTTGTTATATGGGCATGCCTCAATCTGGTCGATAAGCCACTGTTTCTTCTTATACTTGGGCGAATCGAGCACCTCGGGCTTGAAATCATTGAGTGCCAGTGTAATCTTCTGGTACTTGTTGTACTGATAATAATCGCGGTTGTCGAGATCGGTCTGCTTCTTGGCAGCTATCACCTTACGCATCATCTCAACAGCCGGGTTGTTCTTACGACTGTAGCGACCACGCTTGGTTTTGATGGTGACCTCTTTCAACATCTTATTATCGGTCTTGAGCGCAATCTTGATGACGTTCTTGATACCCGAGTTAATCTGTACCGTGTGGGATACGTAGCCTACCGACGTAAAGGTGAGTTGCCAGCCATTATGACGGACAATCGAAAAGTTGCCATCGATATCAGAAGCCACTCCTACCCCATGACCCAGGTACTGGGCACTGGCAAAGGGGATGGGCTCGCCGGTCTTGGCATCCACAATCTGTCCGCTGATGGTGTGCTGCGCATATGCAGTGAATAGTGAACAGTGCATAGTGAATAGTATCACTATCACCCTCAGTATCCACTGTGTTTTCCAATCAATATTTCTCTTCATTATTTTCTAAAATCTGTGTTAAGTCTGTTATTACTTTCCCGGCGGGGGACTCATCAACGGGATCGTTAGTCCAACCTTCGCCTTTGAACCATACAGTGTGACATCCCGCCTTACCGGCTGGGATGATGTCTTTATCCATACTATCGCCAACTACCACCACTTCATCAGGCTGCATGCCCAGGGCCTCAACGCCCAAAGTAAAAATCTGTGGGTCGGGCTTGCGAACGCCTACCACGGCGCTCTCGATGATGGTATCGAAAATGCCATCCAACTTAAACTCCTTGAGCACGGTGGCGATGTTACCATAGAAATTGCTGACCAGCACCATGGGGTACTGCTGTTTGAGTTGCAGCAACACCTCGCGACTTTTGGCAGTCTCTTTCACAGTTGCCTCGTACAAGCTGTCTGTGAGAGGTTTTAGATAAGAAGAGACAGAAGAAACATAGTTCTGTTCCTTTAAGAACTCCAGCTGGATGCGGATTTTGGTTTCTATCGTTTTGTAGAACGTAAAATCGGGCTGGATGATAGGATTCTTACCCAATGTGCGCTCGGCATGCACATAGGCATCGCGAAAAGCCTCCTCGCTCACAGGCATCTGCTGGCGCTCGTAAGCATGCCAAATTACCTTTCCCCAGTGCTGTCCACCGGTATCCAAGGTCCCACCGTAATCAAATATATAACCCTTGAGCATTTAAAAATGTAAAAAATATAAAATGTAAAAATGTAAAAATTATAATTTAGCACAGAGGGCCTCGTGCTTGTGGTGCATGTACATATACATGGCCTGGAAGACGGTAATCTCTACCAGGGGATATACCCAAGGGCAATTGAGCAGACAGGTGACATAGATGGTGATGGCACGTGCATTGAACGTGAGCAGGTTGGTGTACTTCATCAAAGGACGACTACCTGCTAACAGGCGCTCACGAATAGCCTCAGAAGGCTGCTGCTTCCAAGCGGCAAAGAACTTCTGGAAGTTAGGTGTGCGCTGCTCCTGACTCTTACAGTAGTTGGCATAATTATAAAAGAACACGCGCGAGAGCACATCGCTCTTAGGCAACGACTCGTAGTGCGCACGCTGCTGCTTATAGTTATCCAACTCGCTACCATCCTTACCCAACAGGAAGAAGAGGTGGATCTGACGGTAGTAGTCGGCCAGAGAGCTCTGCTTGGCATGCAGACCGATACCAGCAGCGGCACACAGCAGGAAGCCCCAGAAGCGCCACTCGATATCGGTGCCAGGAATGGTCTGATACCACAAGCGGGCCACAATACCCAAATAGATAGAGGTGAACCACAAATCGCCCGAGAAACCATCGAGCATACGACCAATCAGGGTTTTCTTACCAGTGATACGTGCCATCTGACCGTCGGTAGAGTCGCAGAAGTTAGCGAACATCAGCAACAGTACACCATAGATGTTATGCAGCAGGTCGGTGTAATGAAACATCCAACCAGCGCCCACGCCTAAGAATATCGATACAATGGTAATGACATTGGGGTGGATATCCAGTTTGTTCCACAACAATGCAAATACCAGTCCTATAGGACGTGTGAAATGCACGTCCAACCACTCTTCAGTATCCTCCGATTTAAATGATAATTTCAGTAATTCCTTAAATGTTGCCATTATATTATTTGACTATTTTACTATTATACTATTTTACAATTGTCAATTAGTGCGGCAATCGCACTTGCCGCATCTTGTCGGCAGCGCGAAAAGCTGGGCCAGTCGTTGAAATCAATGACACAGTAGCTGCCATCCTCGCGGATGATGCAGTCGCCACCATATACGCTGATGCCTACAGCCTGTGCCAGCTTCTCGGCATCGGCCTGCAGCGCCTCTACCACAAAGGGATAATGACGGGCGGTACCATTACGCAGTTCGTCGTTGAACTTGGTGTCGCCATCATCTGTGGGATAGTAATAGCGGAAGAAGCCCGTACCAGCCACACCATAGAACTTAACCAGATCGCCAGGCACGTGGGCACTGACGGTATAGGCCGTGATGCCACGCTGCTGGAAGGCAGCTATCTTCTCGTTCAGCTCGGTCTGATTAGCCGCAAACTGCACATCGCTCTTATCCTGTGCAGCCGCATCGCCACGCTTCAGCCAGTAGCCATGAGCCCCCTGGCGTGGTGGCATAGGCGTGCCAATCTGTTGCATGAGCGCCTCTAACTGGCAGCGCGCGCAGTTTGCAATGCCTGTAGAGGAATTGATGGCAGGGAAATCGCGCAGTTTGTCGAGTGTCAGTGGCAGGCGTCCCATCGTAAAAATACGGTGGTAACCGGCAGGATTAAACGGCTGCTCCTCGCTCACCATCTCTACCTCGTAACCAGCCGCACAAAGCTTAGCGCCTACTGCCTCGAGTATCGCCTTGTCTTTCTCAACCGAATTAGGTGAGAACACCTCCGCCTGCTGTACCAATAGTATCTTCAATTCTAAATGTTTAATCTTTAATGTTTAATGTTTAATGTCCAAAAAGGTTTCTGCCTTTTCGATGTCGCTCGCATGGTCGATATCCAGCACCTTTGAGAAGGGGTAAGCCTTGAGCAGCAAGCCATCGGCCACCAGGGCACGCTGGAAGTTGCGCATACGACTCTCGCCACGCTCGATACAACGCTGCAATACAGGGATGGCCTTAGGTGTTAAGCCATAGATGCCACCACTGATATACTTAGGCAGCTCACAGGTATCGAAGAAGCCTGTTATCTGCAGGGCATCGTTGGTACCCACATACAGAGGTTTCTCGTCGTCGATATAATCGGTAACGCCCATCAAGCCATCCACCTCGCCTGTCTGTGCCAGCAACTCAAAAGTCTTGGCATAGGTAGCAAACTCTTTTTCACGGAAGATGGTATCTACGGTGGTGAGCACAAAGGGCTCGTCGGTGAGCCACTGACTCAGTTCCCAGGCACTGTGCATAGAGCTGGGGGTACTCTTCACGATAAACTTCAGGGGCACTTGCTTTGCCTCTGCTATCTCCTTCAGATGCGCAGCCACAGCCGTCATCTGTTCATTACAAATCACACATATTTCGCTGGCGCCATTGGCCATAAACACACGTATCAAACGGTCGATCAGATGTTCGCCACCCACTTCTACCAGGGGCTTTGGCGCCTGTACGCCTTCTTGTGCCAATCGCGATCCCTCGCCAGCAGCTATAATTGCATATTTCATCCTGAATCGTCAAAAATTACTAGTTTTCGGCGGCAAAGGTACGCATTTTTACCGAATTACGAAAACTTTGGCTATATATTTAGGTTTTATTTACTATAAAACCATAAAAAAAGGTGGGGTTTTAACGCCCCACCTTGAGATTATCGGTATCGATGTCGCCTGAGCCACTTTTATGTTTGTTCATGGATTGAACAGTGCCTCGGAGGTCGATATCACCCGAGCCCATGAGCTGGGCATCGACTGAGCCACAGCCTTTTGCAAACTCTACATTCACATCACCAGAGCCACGCAGGGTGATACGGGTAGAGGCGGCATTCTGCTGGCGCAGGTTGATATCACCCGAGCCAATCAATGTCACATCAGTCTCGCGGGTATCGAGGTTGCGGATAGAGGCATCGCCTGAGCCTACTACCTCGAGATTGCAGCGATCGCACAGCAAAGACGAGAACTGGATGTCGCCAGAGCCCTTTAAGTTGATGGTGATATTATCGGTATCCACGGTTCTCTCGCTGATAAAATCACCTGAGCCAGCCAAGGAAACAGATACGAGATCGGGTGAAGTAACGTACACAGCCAGCGTGTAATCGCCACCGAAATTGATGTTGAACATGCCTATCTTACCACGATTGCGGATGGTGAGTTTGCCATCAGACACTTCAGTGATGATGTTATCAACAATATCCTTAGGACCTTTGACCTTGACCGAGAACGAGTCGGCCTGCTGGTAGTAAACAGTGGGTGAGCCATACACCTCGATTCCCTCGAAACCACGTAATGAACGACTCTCGGTAACCTTTGGACCGAAATCACCAAACTTAAACGACATATTTTCGCGACTGCAGCTGCAAGAAGTCAGCAGAAACGCAATGAAAACGAAAAATAAATACTTTATTTTCATTAAACATTAAAGATTTAACATGAAACATTAAATTAACTTTCTCTGACTGTTAGACGGAGTAAACAGCAGAAAAGTTGCAAGGGGGCGAAACTTTTTTTTAGCTTAATGGCAGCTCGACCCAGAAACGCGAGCCATTATCAAGCACAGAATCGACACCAATGCTACCACCTAAGCTCTCGACATGACTCTTGGCTACCGACAGGCCTAAGCCAGTGCCAGGCACATACTCATCGACCTTGAAGAAACGTTCGAAGATGCGCTCCTGATGCTCCTCGGCAATACCCTTACCTGTATCGAGCACCCACAGCAGGAGCTTGTCGCCTTGCTGCAAGTCGAAGCCCAAGGTGATAGAACCCTGTGCGGTGAACTTGACGGCATTCTGCATGAGGTTGTTGACAATCTCCTTGAACTTGGTGATATCGGTGTTCATCAGAATCTCGGGATAAGGGAACTGGGTGGCCAGAACCACGGTGCTGCCATCTACCATGGTGCGGTAGTAATCGGCAATCTCCTGCAGCACAGGCACGATATTGGTCTGCGACTTGACCAGACTCTTGGCCTCGGCCTCGACCTTCGACATGCTGACCAGTCCATCGATAATATTAAGCAGCTTATAGTTATTTTTCTGGATTTCGGAGATGAGTTGGTTACGATCCTCCTCGCTCTCAACTACCGGCAGCAAGTCGGCAAAACCTACAATGGCATTGAGCGGCGTACGGATTTCGTGACCCATGTTTGCCAGGAAAGCGGTCTTCAAGCGGTCGCTCTCCTCGGCCTTGTTACGGGCAGCAATCAGGTCGGCCTCCATCTGCTTCTGCGCATCGATACGCATAGAGGTTCCTACGATACGGGTAGGATTGCCATCCACATCGCGGGCAGCAATGGTACCATAACTCTCCTCCCAATAGTACAGGGCACCCTTACCCAGTTTTACACGATACACCTCGTGATAAGAAGGCGAGGCACCGGTACAGATTTTATCGATGGCCATCCACACACGCTGGGCATCGGCCCTATCGATGACATTGGTGAGATCTTCGATAGGGAATTCGGGCGGACCCACCAAGCCACCTTTGTTATCACGGAAATCGGCATCTACATAAAGCATCTTGGTAGGCACATCGATATGCCACGTACTGAGCTTCATGGCCTTGAGCACAAACTCGGACTCGACATTGTTCTGGCGCACCTTTTCGAGCTCGACCAACTCGGTCTGGAGCTTACGACCAGCGCGACGCTGAACAAAAATCATGATGAACAGCCACAAGAACAACAACGCACCGCCCAACCAAAGGGCCGGAACGAGGTACGGACTTTCCGATTGCGTGTATAGTAGCAAATTATACATCTTGGGTTTTGAATTAATGTGGCAAAAGTAAGGAAATTATTTGGAAAACGAGCATTTTTTGGCCGTTTTTTATAAAAAACGAAGATTTTTTGTTAGATTAACAGTAAAAAAGCGCATTTTTGGGCGAACTTTCATTACCTTTGCACGCTGTAAACTATTAGAAATGGAGCAAAAGTTTGAATTGATCGCCAAAACGTTTATGGGACTGGAACCTGTACTGGCGAAAGAGCTGACCCAAATGGGGGCTAACGATGTTGAAATCGGTAGACGAATGGTTTCGTTTACGGGTGATAAGGAAATGATGTATCGTGCCAACTTTCAGTTGCACACGGCTATCAGAATTCTGAAGCCAATACGCCATTTTAGAGCTAAGAGCGCAGACGATGTGTACGAAGAGATCAAGAAGATTGACTGGACTGAATATCTGGGTACCGACAAGACCTTTACGGTTGACTCGGTAGTCTTCTCTGAAGAATTCCGTCACTCAAAGTTTGTTTCGTATAAAGTAAAGGATGCGATTGTTGACCAATTCCGCGAGAAGACGGGCAAGCGCCCCAATATATCGGTGGCCAACCCTGACATCCGACTGAACATGCACATTGCTGAAGACAAATGTACGCTGAGTCTCGACTCGAGCGGTGAGAGTCTGCATCGTCGTGGCTACCGCCAGGAGAGTGTAGAGGCACCACTGAACGAGGTGCTGGCAGCTGGTATGATTCTGCTGAGCGGATGGCAGGCCGATACTGATTTTATCGACCCCATGTGTGGTAGCGGTACCCTGCTGATTGAGGCTGCCCTGATAGCCAAGAACATGGCACCAGGATTGTTCCGCAAGGAGTTTGCCTTTGAGAAGTGGCCTGACTTTGATGCCGACCTGTTTGATGAGATTTACAACGACGAGAGTCAGGAGCGTGAGTTTAACCACAAGATTTACGGCTACGACATCGACATGAAGGCTGTGAACACCGCCCGCATGAATGTGAAGGCAGCCGGACTGAGCGATATCATCACCGTAGAGCAGCAGGACTTCAAGAACTTTACACAACCTGCCAACAAGAGCATCATGATATCGAACCCACCTTATGGTGAGCGTATCTCGACGCCCGACCTGTTGGGTACCTACAAGATGATTGGTGAGCGACTGAAGCACCAGTTCAAGGGCAACGACGCCTGGATACTGAGCTACCGCGAGGAGTGCTTCGACCAGATTGGTTTGAAGCCCAGCATCAAGATTCCCCTTTACAACGGCAGTCTGGAGTGCGAGTTCCGTAAGTACCAGATGTTTGACGGTAAGCTGAAGGACTTCCGCTCGGAAGGTGGCGTGGTGAAGACCGAAGAGGAGAAGCGCCAGATGGCCGAGAAGCACCGCTTTAAGAAGGAGCGCGAGTTTAAGAAGCGCCTGGAAGAGAAAGAGGAGAACGAGGAGGCCGATATTCTGAACTTTACTTTCCACAAGCACGATCTGGGTAGAAACCGCGGCGGACATGAGAGCTTTGACCGCAGTGGTAAGGACCGCAAAGAGCGTAAGGAGTTTAGCAAAGGCGACCGCAAGGAGTTTGGTAAGGGCAAGGACCATAAGGACTTTAAGCGTGGCGGCAAGCGCGACTTTAGCAAAGGCAAGGACTTTGGAAAGAAGAGGAGATTTGACGATGATGAAGATTAAACTGATGGTGGCCGCACTGGCCATGATGATGACTGCCACAACCATGAGCGCTCAGGATAAGAAACTGTTTACACTCGAAGACCTGAACTTCGGCGGTAACAACTATGCCAACCTGCGTCCACAGAACATGTGGCTGACATGGTGGGGCGAGCAGCTGATACAGCAGGATGTAGAGGCCTGCTACACCATCAACACCAAGACAGGTAAGAAAACCCTGCTGTTTACACTCGACGACATCAACAAGTGGGCAGGCAGTGATGATACCAAGTACGTGCGCCACCTGATGAACGCCACATTCCCCTACCCCAACAAACCTATCGTGAAGTTGGGTAACAGGAAGGCGGTGATACTGCTCGACTTCAAGGCCAAGCAGATTATCTGGCAGGACAGCATAGCCGGACAGCAGGCCTACGACTGGAACGCCACCTCGCGTGCCACAGCCTATGTGGAGAACCACCAGCTGTATGTGGTGGATGGTGCCGGTAAGAAGCACCAGCTGAGCACAGACGGCAGCCGAGAGATTGTGTACGGTCAGAGTGTGCATCGTAATGAATTCGGTATCGACAAGGGTACCTTCTGGAGCCCTGATGGTAGCAAGCTGGCTTTCTATCGCATGGACCAGAGCATGGTAACCGACTACCCACAGGTAGATATCTTCCCACGTAACGCCAGTTACGAGCCCGACAAGTACCCCATGGCTGGTATGACCAGTCATAAGGTGACCGTGGGTGTGTTTGACGTGAAGAGTGGTAAGACCGTATATCTGCAGGCTGGTGACCCAACCGACCGTTATTTCACCAACATCAGTTGGGCTCCCGATGCCCAAACGGTGTATATGCTGGAGCTGAACCGCAAGCAGAACGACTGCCGATTGGTATCGTACGATGCCAACACAGGCGCCAAGATAGCCGAGTTGTATCGTGAGACATCGGAGAAATATGTGGAGCCACAGCACCCCATCGAGTTCCTGCCTTGGGATGCCAGCAAATTCGTGATGCAGAGTCAGAAGGATGGCTACAACCACCTGTACCTGATGGATAAGAGCGGTAAGCAGCTGAAGCAGATTACCAGTGGCAAATGGGTAGTGATGGAGGTGTTAGGCTTTAACCTGAAGGACAAAGCAGTGATTATCGCCTCGAACGAGTTGAGCCCCCTGCAGCGTAACCTCTGGGCTGTAAACATCAGCACTGGCAAGCGCACCCTGCTGGATAACGGTAAGGGCGTGCATCGTGGTGAGCTGTCGGCAACAGGTGCCCTGTTGTTCAACAAATATCAGGAACCCACCGTTCCTAATAATATTGAAGTAACCAGCACCCACCACCCATCACCCATCACCTTATTGAAAGCCGCTGACCCCTGGGCAGCCTTCGAGCAGCCCATCTATGAGAACGGTAGCATCAAGGCCGCTGATGGCACTACCGATTTATATTATAGAATGGTGAAGCCACACGACTTTGACCCCAATAAGAAATACCCCACTGTGGTGTATGTGTATGGCGGACCTCACGCCCACAACGTAGACGCCTCGTGGCACTGGGCCAGCAGATCGTGGGAGACCTACATGGCACAGAAGGGCTACATCTGCTTTATTATCGACAACCGTGGCTCGGAGAATCGCGGACGTGACTTTGAGCAGGCTACCTGGCATCAGTTAGGACAGGTAGAGATGCAGGACCAGATGAAGGGTGTGGAGTTTCTGAAGCAGCAGTCATACGTGGATACAAACCGACTGGGTGTACACGGCTGGAGCTTTGGTGGATTCATGACCATCAGTCTGATGACCAACTACCCCGACGTGTTTAAGGTAGGTGTAGCAGGCGGTCCGGTGATTGACTGGAAATGGTATGAGGTGATGTATGGCGAGCGCTATATGGGTACCCCACAGGATAACCCCGAGGGTTATGCCAAGAGCAGTCTGATCAGCAAGGCCAAGAACCTGAAGGGCAAACTGCAGATTATCACGGGTTATAACGATAACACCGTGGTGCCACAGCACTGCCTGAGTTTCCTGGATGCCTGCATCAAGGCCGGCACACAGCCCGACTTCTTTGCCTACCCAGGCGAGGAGCATAACATGCGTGGTCATGCCTCAGTGCACCTGCACGAGCGCATCACCCAATATTTTGAGGATTACTTGAAATAACAAATTGTCAAATCGTAAATAGTCAAATCGTCAAATATGAAAATCTTACTGTTAGGAAGTGGCGGACGTGAGCACGCCTTAGCTTGGAAAATTGCTCAGAGTGATAAATGCGAAAAGCTTTACATTGCCCCAGGTAATGCCGGAACCAGCAACTGCGGAGAAAACGTAAACATGAAGGCCGACGACTTTGAGGCCATCAAGCAGTTCGTAGTTGAAAAGGGCATTCAGATGGTAGTGGTAGGTCCTGAGGATCCATTGGTAAAGGGTATCTACGACGACCTGAAGGCTGATGAGCGTACCAAGAACGTACCAGTGATCGGTCCCTCAAAGGCAGGTGCCGTGCTCGAAGGATCGAAGGATTTTGCCAAGGCCTTTATGGAGCGTCACCACATCCCCACAGCCCGCTATCAGACCTTTGATGGCG
Organism: Xylanibacter ruminicola 23; assembly: GCF_000025925.1. Classification (NCBI taxonomy): domain Bacteria; kingdom Pseudomonadati; phylum Bacteroidota; class Bacteroidia; order Bacteroidales; family Prevotellaceae; genus Xylanibacter; species Xylanibacter ruminicola. The sequence goes on from NC_014033.1 coordinate 2,182,468, forward strand.
AACACCTGGAAGAGGGACTGAAATTCCTGGAGACACTCGAAGCCCCCTATGTGCTGAAGGCTGATGGTCTGTGCGCTGGTAAGGGTGTGCTGATTCTGCCTACACTCGACGAGGCTAAGAAAGAGCTGAAGGAGATGCTGGGCGGTATGTTCGGTAATGCTTCGAGTCGCGTGGTGATCGAGGAGTTCATGAGTGGTATCGAGTGCTCGGTATTCGTGCTGACAGACGGTAAGAACTACAAAATTCTGCCCGAGGCCAAGGACTACAAGCGTATTGGCGAGCACGATACTGGTTTGAACACCGGTGGTATGGGTAGCGTGAGCCCCGTGCCTTTTGCCACTAAGGAGTGGATGCAGAAGGTAGAGGATCGCATTATCCGTCCAACCGTAGAGGGTCTGGCAGCTGATGGCATCGACTACAAGGGCTTTATCTTCTTCGGACTGATTAACCGCACCAACACCCCTAGCAAGGAGGCTGAGCCATACGTGATTGAGTATAACTGCCGTATGGGCGACCCAGAGACTGAGAGCGTGATGCTGCGCCTGAAGAGCGACCTGGTTGACCTGTTTGAGGGTGTGGCCGAGGGGAACCTCGACCAGCGTGCCATCGCCTTTGATGAGCGTGCAGCCGTGTGCGTGATGCTGGTATCGGGTGGTTATCCACAGGAATACAAGAAGGGCTACCCCATCACAGGCATCGAGGATGTGGAGGGCAGCATTGTATTCCACGCTGGTACAGCCCTGAAGGATGGCGAAGTAGTGACCAATGGCGGACGCGTGATTGCCGTATCATCATATGGTAAGGACAAGGCCGAGGCCCTGCAGAAGTCGTTCGAGGAGGCACAGAAGATTCAGTTTACTGACAAATATTTCCGTCGTGACATCGGAGCGGACTTGTAGTGAATAGTGAAAAGTGAATAGTGAAAAGATTTCAGAATAAAATAGCTGAGAGCCGTCGCACGTTGCCGATTACCATCCTGTATGGTGTCGGCATCTGGCTTTTGGCGGGGTTGGTACATCAGGGTTGGTGGTTCCAGTTCCTGTGTTTCTTTGCATCGGTATATGCCATGATTCACCTGAACAACATCAACATGCTGATACGTATCTACAGTCGCTCGGTTTCGGTATTTTATATTCTGTTGGCTTGTTCGGCCACCTGGATGTTCGGATCCATCCTAGGTACGGTGCAGGTGCTCAGCATGGTAATAGGCTTGTTGCTGCTGTGCTCGTGCTATCAGGACCAGAAAAGCGTGGGACGCACGTTCTACCTATATATGCTCATCAGCATTGTGAGTCTGTTGGAACCGCACTTCCTGTTGTATGTGCCCATCTTCCTGTTGCTGATGGCCACCACCATCTACTCGTTGAGCTGGCGAACCTTTTTCGCAGCACTCATCGGACTTGTTACACCCTACTGGCTCTATACCGGTTGGCGACTCTACATCTACAGATACCAGCCTGAGATGGCTTTCGACAATCTGAACCGCTTTACCGAGGTACAGTGGAGCACCGACTATAGCGCTGTAAACACTCAGCAGTGGGCGTATCTGGCTTTGTTGGTAGTGCTGTTTATCGTGGGTACCATCCACTTCTGGATGAACAGTTACAAGGATAAGATACGTGTGCGCCAGATATACAACAGTATGATGATGCTCACCATCTACACCCTGCTACTGATGGCTGTGCAGCCTCAGCAGTACGACACGTTTATTGGTATGCTCACCATCGTGGTGTCGCCCATCGTGGCCCACTTCTTTACGCTTACCAATAGCCGACTGAGCAACCTGTTCTTTATCGTAACCATGGCCACAATCCTATTCCTAACAGGCATGAACCTATGGATTTCATCATCAGCTTTCTAACCCAATACGGCTACTGGGGCATGCTGTTGGCTGCCTTCCTGGCTGGCAGTTTCTTTCCATTCTCGAGCGAGGCTGTGATGGTGGGACTGATGGCCACAGGACTTGACCCATGGAGCCTGATGATATACGGTACCATCGGCAACGTGCTGGGCAGCGTGTTCAACTACGGTGTGGGACGTATGGGTAAGATAGAATGGATAGAGAAATACCTGCATGTAAAGAAAGAAGACCTTGACAAAGCCCACCGCTTTCTGGCAGGTCATGGTGCATGGATGGGGTTCTTTGCCTTTCTGCCTGTGTTAGGCAGTGCCATCACCATCGCTTTGGGACTGATGCGATCGAACGTGGTGATTACGTTCATAGCCATTACCCTAGGCAAATTATTCCGTTATGTGGTATTAATCTATGGTGCAGGATTGTTTATGTAAGTTAATTCTCAATTATCAATTGTAAATTATCAATTATATTTATTACCTTTGCACCACCAAACGCGAATTTTAACGTTAAAGTAAAAAAATAATTTGTAATGAAACAATTTAGATTAGTAGACAACACGTTGGGCTGGCTGACATTCCTGATTGCGGCCTTTGTCTATTGTTCTACCATCGAGCCGACAGCCTCGTTCTGGGACTGTCCCGAATTTATTACCACTGGTTATAAACTGGAGATTGGTCACCCACCTGGGGCACCTTTCTTTATGTTGACAGCAAACCTGTTCTCGCATTTTGCCAGCGATGCCACCCAGGTGGCCCGTATGGTAAATACCATGAGCGCCCTGCTGTCGGCTACGTGTATCCTGTTCCTGTTCTGGACCATCACACACCTGACACGCCGACTGCTGATTAGCAACTGGAGCGAGCTCAGTATGCCCAAACTGATTGCCATCGAGGCATCAGGCATGGTAGGTGCCTTGATCTACACCTTCAGCGATACCTTCTGGTTCTCGGCTGTTGAGGGTGAGGTTTATGCCTACTCATCGGCCTTTACCGCTGTGGTATTCTGGCTCATACTGAAATGGGAGGATCAGGCCGACGAGCCTCATAGTGATCGCTGGCTGATTCTGATTATGTATATGACAGGTCTCTCGATTGGTGTACACCTGCTGAACCTGCTGTGTGTGCCTGCCATTGTGCTGGTATATTACTACCGTCGTTTCCCCGATGCCAACCTGAAGGGTTCGCTCATCGCACTGGCAGTATCAGTAGTGATCCTGGCTGCTGTGCTATATGGCGTAGTACCTGGTATCATCACTGTGGGTGGCTGGTTTGAGCTGTTCTTTGTGAACACCCTGGGCATGCCATTCAATACGGGTGAGATTATCTACCTGATTCTGTTGGTATCGTGCGTCATATGGGCAGTTTACGAGACCCAGACACAGAAGCACTCGCTGACTATCCAGAACCTGGCATTCCTGCTGTCGGTAGGTATGTTGGGTATCCCCTTCTACGGTTGGGGCTGGTCGGCCTTCCTGATTGGCGTGGTAGTACTGGCAGTACTGTGGTTCCTGTTGAAATACACCCGCGAGAAAGAGTTGCTCATCACAGCCCGCATGAAGAACACCATGCTGCTGTGTATGCTGATGCTGATGATTGGTTACTCGAGCTACGCGCTGATTGTCATCCGTTCGTCGGCTAACCCACCTATGGACCAGAACTCACCTGAGGACATCTTTACGCTGGGTGATTACCTGGGACGTGAGCAGTACGGACAGCGTCCGTTGTTCTACGGACCCGCCTACACCTCACAGGTAGCTCTGGAACAGGACGGCAACTACTGCAAGCCTGTGATGAGTAAGGGTAAGCCCGTATATCAGCGTAAGGAAAAGGCTACTGCTGATGAGAAGGACTCGTACTTTGTAGTACGCACCAAGGATGAATACAAGTATGCACAGAATATGCTGTTCCCACGTATGTACGATGCCGGTCATGCTGCCGCTTACGAATCGTGGATGGGTGGTGTTGATGGCTCGCAGGTGCCTTACGACCGCTGTGGCGAACAGATGATGGTGAAGGTGCCCTCACAGTTGGAGAACCTACGTTTCTTCCTGAGCTATCAGTGTAACTTTATGTACTGGCGCTACTTTATGTGGAACTTTGCCGGACGACAGAATGATATCCAGGGCAACGGTGAGCTGGAGCATGGTAACTGGATTACCGGTTTCTCGTTTATCGATGATGCACGCCTGGGCGACCAGAGCATGCTGCCTACAGAGCTGAAGGAGAACAAGGGACATAACGTATTCTACTGCATGCCACTGATACTTGGTTTGCTGGGCTTGTTCTGGCAGGCTTGGTACACCCGCAAGCGTAAGACCGTGGTGAACGGCGTAGAGAAGACCGTTGAAGAGCCTATCGGCATTCAGCAGTTCTGGGTGGTATTCTTCCTGTTCTTTATGACAGGACTGGCCATCGTAATCTATCTTAACCAGACACCTATGCAGCCACGTGAGCGCGACTATGCCTACGCTGGTTCGTTCTATGCCTTTGCCATCTGGTGTGGTATGGGTGTAGCTGCCATCATCGACTGGCTGAACCGCAAGCTGAAGAAGGAGAACCTGGTAGTGGCCGCTGTGATTGGCGTTGCTTGTCTGCTGGTGCCCATCCAGATGGCCAGTCAGACTTGGGACGATCACGATCGCTCGGGTCGTTACTGCTGTCGCGACTTCGGTCAGAACTACCTCATGACCTTGCAGGAAGAGGGTAACCCCATTATCTTTACCAATGGTGATAACGACACCTTCCCATTGTGGTACAACCAGGATACTGAGGGATTCCGTACCGACGCACGTGTATGTAACCTGTCGTATCTGCAGACCGACTGGTATATCGACCAGATGCGTCGTCAGGCTTATGACTCACCTTCAGTGCCCATCACCTGGAGCCGACTGGAGTACTGTGCCGGTACCAACGAGTACGTGCAGGTTGACCCATCGCTGAAGGCTGAAGTAGAGAAACTGTATCGTGAGAACCCAGAGGAGGCTAAACAGAACTTTGGTGAGAAGCCATTCGAGCTGAAGAATATCCTGGAACGTTGGGTTCGTTCGAAGAATAAGGATCTGCATGTGATTCCTACAGATACCGTATATGTAACCATCGACAAGGAGGCTGTTCGCAAGAGTGGCATGATGATGGCTGCTGATACCATCCCCGATCAGATGGTGATCTCGCTGAAGGGTAAGAACGCCCTGTACAAGCAGGACCTGATGATGCTGGAGATGATTGCCCAGTGCAACTGGACACGTCCTATCTATGTAGCTACTACCGTAGGTTCGGAGAACTACATGAACCTGGGCGACAACTTTGTTCAGGAGGGCTTGGCTAACCGTATCACCCCATTCACCACCAACGCCCCTGGTGCCAAGAACTTTGATACTGAGAAGACGTATAACAACGTGATGAACAAGTTCAAGTTCGGTGGTGTGGACAAGGCTGGTATCTATCTTGATGAGACTGTGATGCGCATGTGCTATACCCACCGCCGACTGCTGTCGCTGTTGGCCATGAACCTGGTTCAGGAGGGTAAGGACAAGCAGGCTAAGGCTGTATTGGCCAAGGCAGAGAAGGCCCTGCCAAGCTACAATATCCCACACGACTACCAGAGTGGTTCGCTGGATCTGGCCAAGGCATACGCCCTGACTGGACAGCCTAAGAAGGCCCAGCAGATTATCGATAACCTGTGGAAGAAATCGACTGAGTACATGCTGTGGTACTGCTCGCTGAGCACTGACCGCTTCGCCATGTCGCAGCAGGAGTGCATGGTTCACATGTATATCCTGAACCAGATTCTGAATCTGGAGTCGGTTGTTGACGAGAAGCAGGCCAAGGAGAAGGAAGCACAGTTTAAAGCCATCGGCAATCTCTACGAGACCAAAGGTGGCACATACGGAGAGTAAATCATGTTTATAGAGCAACCCGCTATCTATCTGCGCTGGCTCTATCCAAGAGCATACTGGCGAATGGACCGTCGCGTGAAGGCAGTGTATCTGACCTTCGACGACGGTCCTATCCCAGAGGCTACCCCATTTATTCTCGATACCCTGAAAGAGTTTGGTGTGCGTGCCACCTTCTTCATGGTGGGCGACAACGTACGCAAATACCCGGAACTATACAAACGTATTCTGGCTGAGGGCCATCAGGTGGGCAACCATACCCACAACCACATAGGTGGTTTGCGCCATACCGTGAAGGAATACAGCTACAACGTGGAGAAGGCCAACGCCTATATACACAGTCACTATGTGCGTCCACCACACGGTTGGATGCGTATGGCACAGTATGCCTGGCTAAGCAGGAAGTACAAGATTGTGATGTGGGACCTGGTGACCCGCGACTACTCGAAATGGATGACCGCCGAAGATGTGGTGCATAATATAAAGAGGTACGCGCGTAACGGCTCTATCATCACCTTCCACGACTCGCTGAAGAGTATCAACAAACTGAAGACAGCCCTACCAGAGTCGCTACAATGGCTGAAGGATCAGGGCTATGAGTTCCGTATCTTCCCATGAAATAGAACGCAAATACACAACTAAATGGCATCAACAATATGAAGAGATTACTAACAACTTGCTTATTAGCAACAACATTCACAATGACAACAAATGCTCAAGTACAGCTCCGCGCCGATAATATCGACGAGGTAATCAAGGCTATGACCCTTGAAGAGAAAGCCAAACTACTGGTTGGCGGTGCTAACAACTTTTTCAGTGACAATGCCGTCGTAGGTGGCGAGGCCGACCTGGTGGCTGGTGCTGCAGGTACATCGCCTGCCATCCCACGTCTGGGCATTCCTGCCACAGTGCTGACCGATGGTCCTGCCGGCGTGCGTATCGACCCGACACGTAAGGGAAGCGACAAGACCTATTATGCCACAGCCTTCCCTATCGGCTCGTGCCTGGCTTCGACCTGGAACACCGACTTGGTGAACAAGGTGGGACAGGCTATTGGTAATGAGACCAAGGAGTATCGCTGCGACGTGATTCTGGGTCCTGGTATGAACCTGCATCGCAATCCCCTGTGCGGACGTAACTTTGAGTACTACTCGGAGGACCCTCTGCTGACAGGTAAGATTGCAGCAGCCTACATACAGGGTGTGCAGAGCCAAGGTGCCGGTGTGAGTGCCAAGCACTTTGCCATCAACTCACAGGAGACCGACCGTACCGCTGTAGATGAGCGCGTGAGTCAGCGTGCTGCCCGCGAGCTGTATCTGCGTGGTTTCGAGATAGCCGTACGCGAGAGTAACCCTTGGACCGTGATGTCGTCGTACAACCAGATTAACGGTCAGTACTCGATGGGTAACCGCGACCTGCTGACCAAGATCCTGCGCGAGGACTGGGGCTTTAAGGGTATCGTGATGACCGACTGGATTGGTATTCGCGAAGGTCTGCCTACCATCACTGAGGTACAGGCCGGTAACGACCTGATGGAGCCAGGACAGCCTGCACAGGTGAACGAGATTATCGAGGGTGTAAAGAGCGGTAAGCTCGACATCGCCGATGTGGATCGTAACGTGCGTCGCATGCTGGAGTATATCGTGAAGACCCCAAGCTTCAAGAAGTATCCTGCCTCTAACAATCCCGACTTTGTGGCGCATGCCGCCATCACCCGTCAGAGTGCCAACGAGGGTATCGTACTGCTGAAGAACAACGGTACACTGCCTTGGAAGAACGGCAACATTAAGACCGTGGCCCTGTTTGGTGAGAACTCATACGACTTCCTGAGCGGTGGTACCGGTTCGGGTTGTGTTCACCCACCTTATGTGGTTGACATGCTGGAGGGTTTGAAGAATGCCGGCATCAAATCGAGCGAGACTCTCACTGACATCTATCGCAAGTATATCGAGTTTGCAAGAGTAAAATTCCAGGCTGAGCGTCATCCTGCCAAGTGGTACCAGAACGAGTACTTCGGACAGCAGAAATATCCTGAGATCGGTCTGGATCCTATCTGTGTAAATAAGGAGGTGAATGGTGCCGATGCAGCTATCATCACCATCGGTCGTCAGGCTGGTGAGGGTGTGGATCGCGACATCAACACCGAGTTCAACCTGAACGCTGAGGAGCGTGCCCTGATTACAAATGTGTGCAACGCTTTCCACGCTGCAGGCAAACCTGTGATTGTAATCATCAACTCGGGTAGTGTGATTGAGACTGCCTCATGGAGTGGTTATCCCGATGCCATCCTGTGCGCTTGGCAGCCTGGTATGGAGGGTGGTAACTCGATTGCCGACCTGCTGACTGGTAAGGTGAATCCTTCGGGTAAGCTGACCATGACATGGCCTATTGCTGCAACTGATCATGCATCGACCAAGAACTTCCCTGGACAGATTGACGACTACTCGCTGCAGCAGATGATTGGTAACAAGACCCCAATCCCTGGACATGCCTACACCAACCATGAGGAGGATATCTACGTAGGTTATCGCTATTTCGACACCTTTGGTCGCGATGTGGCTTACCCATTCGGATTCGGACTGAGCTACACCACCTTCGCCTTCTCAAAGCCTGTAGTAAAGGCCAAGGGTAAGGATGCTGTTGAGGTGAGCATCACCGTTAAGAACACCGGTAGCGTTAGTGGTAAGGAGGTGGCTCAGGTATATGTGAAGGCTCCTAAGGGCAACCTGGAGAAGCCTGCACAGGAGCTGAAGGCCTTTGCCAAGAGTCGTGAGTTAAAGCCTGGCGAGAGCGAGGTGCTGACCATGACCATCCCTGTACGCATGCTGGCCAGCTTTGACGAGGCTAACAGTCAGTGGTTGACCGAGGCTGGTACCTATACCTTCTGTATAGGAAATAGCAGCCGCAACATTGCTGCGACTGCTACACTTAAGTTAGGTGAATATACCGAAAAGACTACGAATGCACTGGCACCTCAGCACAAACTGAATCTGCTGAAGCAGTAAGCACGTCGCATCTTTTTAGAATGATATTGTTAAGGAGCCGCCAATTACGAAAGTATGGCGGTTCTTTTTTATATGTGTGGTCACAGGCGACATCTCCGATATCATGTCAGCAGCATATGCCGGATCTATCTCCTGCATCATCTCCGCAAAGTCGAAATATGTCGGGAGAGCCGAATGCATGAACTGTGTGGGATTATACTCCAACGTATAGGTCTTACGGGCCATATCATAATCTACAAACAGGCGCCAGGCATAATTCTCCTTGTAGGCATAGGTCAGCGAGATACCTGTTCCCCACTTAAAGGTGTTGTTGGCATTCAGCGTAAAGTAATCCCATTTGGTATCGTAGGTCTCATCTGTCTCGTAGAAAAAATTGGGATCATCATCCAAGATGGCCATGGGGTTGACATCCACCACCTTACCCTGGTAATGGGCAGAGAGATTCAGCTCCTGCATGATACTACGACCGGCCAGCAACTTGGCGCCCATAGCAAAACGCTTAGAGAGTGGCAGATTGAAATACACACCAAGGTCGGCAGCGAACTCTGTCAGGTGGTCGCTCTCAATCGTAAACTGAGGCTGTTTATCAGCTGTTCTGAAGACGATATTATTCAGTGGTCTCAGGTCCATGTCGGCATCAAGATCCTTAAACATCTCCTTCACATCCTGGTCGGCATAGTTCAACACGCGGTCCCAGCCATTGATAGGTGTGCTATTCACACGCAGACGACCACCCACACCAACATACTTATTGAAGAAATAGGCACCCTCGGCAGATACGGCAGTAGAAGCACCAAACTTCAGGTTAAAGTTGTCGTGGGCATCACTCATGGTCTCCGCACCGAAGTCGAGCGATTGCGAACCTAATCCTAATCCCATCGAGATAGAGAAGAACGATGGATGGTCGATGATGCTACGCTCGCTGATGGCATCGCCACGCAACAGCCCCTTACCCTTGAAAATCAGGTCGCTCATGGCATAAGCCAACTCACCCGACATGATACCTACACCAGCACCTGAGAGCACATCGCTTACCCAGTGACGGTTGTTCAGCACACGCATCACACCAGTAGCTGTGGCCACACCATAACCAGCCACAGAGTACCAAGGCGAACGGGTTAAGCCATACTCCTTATGCAGAATGGTAGCACCCACAAAGGCTGTTGCTGTATGACCGCTGGGCCATGAGTTACGTGTAGAACCATCGGGGCGCATCTCCTTGGCGGTGTACTTAATACTGTTGACAAACAAGGCCATGAAACCATACGACATAGCTGTAGAGGCCAGATAACGCCCCCAATCACTACGCCCCTCTACACCAGCAATCTTCAAGCCAGTAGCCATCACCGGACCAAAGAACTGGGTGTAGTTATCAATCTCGGTCTTAAAGTCGGTCACCAGTGTGTGCTTGTTCTCACTGGTGTTCTGACGAAACGATTTCTTCTCGCCCTTGGCAATGATACCAGCCACAAACAAAGGGATACCAGCAAAGGTGAGATCGTCCATCACCTTATAGGGTTTTACACCAGGGTTGGTACGCATCCACGTGAGCTGATATTTCTCGCTGCTACCCATCAAAGGCGACATGGGCAGTTCCAGTTCCTGACGATAGGCAGGGGCAGCCTGACAGTCGAGCTTCATCTCCATCTCAGGCGTCTGCAACTTCAACGGTTCCAGATTGATATCAAGATCAGCGGCTTTTGCTACGTTGCCCATAGCAAACATCATGAGTAATACAAAAAAAGTTTTCTTCACCGTTATAATTATTTAGATTAGAATGTTTACCTATTTATAATTGCAAAATTATGAAAAAATTGAGATAACCGGGTGGATTTCTGTTTTAATTTTTGTTAATTCTGCCAAAATTCCAAAAAATATCGTATCTTTGCAGACATAAAAGGGACGTTTTGTTATGAATGATTAAAAACTACGATTATGATGCATAAGTACGAAGAAGCGGTACGCTGCTTGTTATGCGAGGATGCTCCTTGCACCAAAGCGTGCGGTAAAGGTGACGTGGCCAGAGCCATCCGTGCCATCCGATTTGATAACGAAAAGAATGCCTGGCGCTGGGTAGCGGGTTGTACTGACGACGATCTGTTACGTGCCGAACAGGCGTGTATCCACTACGATCAACCTATCAGAATCAAGGAACTGCTGGCAGATTGCGCATCTGCCAAGGAACAGACGGTTGATGCCATGCAACAATCGCTGGGTATCACATTCTGCGGCATTGACTGCGAGAATCCATTCTTCTTAGCATCATCGGCCGTATGTACCAACTACGATATGGTGGCACGCGCCTTTGAGGCTGGTTGGGCAGGTGTGTTCTATAAGACCATCTGTAAGCAGGATATCCGTGAGGTATCGCCCCGTTTCGATGCAGTAAAGAAAGGCACTACCTTTGCGGGATTCCGTAACATGGAGCAGTTGTCGGAGAATCCCTATCAGGTAGATTTCGACATTCTGCGCCGATTGAAGCAGAACTACCCCACCAAGGTGGTAATTGCCTCGATTATGGGACAGTTTGAGGAGGAGTGGATAGAGCTGGCCAAGCTGGCCGAAGAGGCTGGCTGCGATGCAATAGAGTTGAACTTCTCGTGCCCACAGATGCGACTGGCAGGTATGGGTAGCGACATCGGTCAGGATCCGGAGTTGGTGAACTTCTACACCAGCTATGTAAAACGTAGCGTAAAGATTCCTGTGATACCCAAGATGACACCTAACATCACGCAGATGACCCGTCCGGCTATGGGGGCTTACTTTGCTGGTGCCGATGCCATCTCGGCTATCAACACCATCAAGAGTGTGACCATGTCGAAAGAGGCTGAGGTGAGCGGTAAGCAAACCCTATCGGGCTACAGCGGACAGGCTGTAAAGCCCATTGCCTTGCGCTTTATCCTGGAGATGAGTATGGATCCTGTGATTAACGGTACACATGGCAGAGCCATAGAACTGAGTGGTATAGGTGGTATTGAGACATGGCGCGATGCCGTGGATTTCATACAGTTAGGTTGTAGGAACGTACAGGTTTGTACCGCCGTGATGCAGTATGGCTATCGGATTATAGACGACCTGGTATCAGGTTTGCAGACCTACCTGACAGAACGAGGATTTGAGAAGTTAGACGACCTGGTAGGCGAACAGCTGCCCAACTTTGTGAGACCATCCGACCTGGATCGCGACACCATGGTATATCCCAAGGTGGACCATGAGCGCTGTATCGGTTGCGGGCGCTGTTATATCTCGTGTATGGATGGCGGACACCAGGCCATTGCGTTCGAGGAGCGCCAGCCACGCATCATAGGCACCAAGTGCGTAGGCTGTCACCTATGTCGACTGGTATGTCCCACTGGGGCCATCGGACTTACCAAACGTATTCCAAAAAAGAGATGAACAGAATAATCGTTATACTTTGTCTGTTGCTTGGTACTATAACCATGCAGGCACAAAACGCATTTGTAGGTCAGCATCGCTATAATGGTGAGCATAAAAACGAGATATCGGGCTATGCAATAGCAGGTAACAACGTGGTTGTTAGTGGCTATGGCGGTTTCGGTCTCTCGTATAAACGGCATTTGAATGATCGTTGGCATGTGGGGGCTGATGTTCAACAACAGTGGGGCAAGCAGCTCTACTCGAACGACGTGCAGGGTGGTTACCGGTTGCCCGTCTGGTGGGGTGATATCTATATAGATGGCAAACTGATGTACAACCGCTACAATCGCTGGAATGCCAACGAAACTATCGGGAACCTCTCTCTGACTTGGGAGATGCCGTATTTCTATCTGCGAGTAGGTGAATCGTATATTCATTGGAAAACCGGTGACTTCGGCTATACCGAACCACTGACTCTTACCTTCGGATTCGGAGCCATGATTCGTCCACGTACCAACTCATGGAATATTGGACTCTTTTTCCGTAACTACGACGATTTCTATTATGAGAACTGGAACATCAACTGGGGACTGAATTTTTACGGGAGACTGACCAAACAGATGTACTTATTTGGCGAACTCAATATCCGTCCCGCTGGCAGTATGAGTCAGTTGGCCAGTAAATACGAAACATCGGGAAAATTAGGACTTAAATACGCATGGTGACAATGAAGACTACACATTATATATTATTAGGAGCTGTACTGCTGGTGCTTTCGGCTTGCGACAAAGTGAGTCCGATTGGAGTATTGGTAAGTGGCACGGGTGTTGAGGATCGTGTTAAGATGTCGAATGCCTATTATCAGGGTCATAAGGGTGAAGGTAGTATGCTCAGTGGTTATGAAGGGGATGAATACACATTCTTAGTGGGTGCCGACAGTCATCTGACAACCGATGATGGTCGTATGCGCGAAATGCTACAGATTGCGCTCGACAACAACGATCTGCTGATAGCGCATCTGGGTGATATCGCCGATACCAAAGCAGAATACTACATCATACTTGAAGACCTGATAGATGAGTATCGAGAGAAATATGCGAAGAAATACTACGCCGAACAGTATTTGAACGATGAAAAATTCTCGCTTGATCAGGTGAGATATCCCTTTTATCCAGTGGTGGGCAATCATGATATCACACATAATGGATGGGCATTGTGGTCGAACATATTCCACTCATCGTTCTATGATGTCTATGTGCTGGTAAATCTCGATCCTCCTCAGTTAGATCATTTTATTTTCCTCGACTCGGCCAGTGGTACGTTGGGACGTGAACAGGTCAGACTATTAGAAGAAGGCGTATTGAATGATTATTATGATACAGGTGAGAAAATAATCCGTCATACCTTCGTATTCAGTCATACCAATATCTTCCGTCCGCGATCAGTAGAGTTCGCCTCTACCTTCCCGCGTGAGGAGATGTTCTTCCTGTTGAACAAGTTTAGTGAGTGGGAAACGGATATGGTATTCCTAGGGCATGTGCATAAATGGGACTATCAGAAAGTAGGCGATACCGAATACCTGACGCTCGACTCGATGTGTGAGGCCAACAATCCCCAACCTGGCGATTATCTGGTTCGTGTGCATGTGAAGAAAGACGGCACTATCAGTTGGGAGAAGGTTAGAATGAATTATACCAAAAAATAAAAAAAGGGCGCGCATCAACTGCGGGCCCTTTTGTTGTTAACTATTCGTTTAACATCTACTAACAAAGTTTTTAAAACCAACTACTAACTAAATTCGATTGCAAATATACAACATTGTATGACTGTTTGCAAGTATTTTAACAATATTTACCCGCAGAAATCAAAAAAGTACGCATCTTTGCAAAATGACGACTGCAAGTTATACAATTTTGCCTTAGGTATATGCGCATAAAAAATGTTAAAGTTTTAATTATCGTCCCGACTAATCGAAAAATATCGTATCTTTGCAGCGAGATTTTAAGACAATTTAAGCTATTATGCCAATTAAGAAATACATTCAGCCTGTTTATATACTTGCAATGTGCTTCGTGATTCTACTCACAAGCAGTTGCAAGCGCCAAGCAAATGCGACTGCCACAGTGGTTGCTCCTGATGATGCCAGTGGCTTTGTAACACTGACCGATGCTGTACCCGATGCCATCCTGGAGATACGTTACTTTGGTACCTACAACTTTGTGGGACAGCGTATTGATGGTTATCTGGAACCCACAGCCCTGCTCACCAAGCAAGCAGCAGACAGTCTGCGTGCAGTGAGCGACGACGTGAAGGCGCAGGGTTACCGACTAAAGATTTACGATGCTTATCGTCCACAAAAGGGTGTTGACCATTTTGTACGTTGGGCAGAGGATATACCTGATACACTGATGAAGCGCTACTTCTACCCCGACTTAGACAAGAGCGTACTGTTTGAGCAGGAGTATATCTATGAGAAGAGCGGACACACACGTGGCAGCACGGTTGATCTGACCCTGTTTGACATGAACACAGAGAAGGAACTCGACATGGGTGGCACCTTCGACTGGTTCGGACCAGAGAGTCATCCTGACTTCTGCGGTAATCCCGAAACAGGCGATTACACGGGTGACAACTCGAAGTCGCCCCAGGGCCGTAAGATTACCGAAAAACAGTTTAATAACCGCATGATACTGCGCAACGCCATGCTGGCACATGGTTTTAAACCACTCGACAGCGAATGGTGGCATTTTACACTTGAGAACGAACCATATCCTGATACCTATTTTACTTTTGAGGTGAAACAGCTAAAACAAAAATAAATAGGGAAGGAAAATCTAACGAATGAAAAAACGAAAGGGGGAGATGCTGTCGTCGCGACGGGGTCTCCCCCGAACTTATATAATAATACACGTATGATTGCCTCAACCACCCTTACATCGAGAGTGTTTCAGCAACAAAATCGCAGAAGGCTGGTCTTCAGACTTTCCTCCACTATCCGACGCCTTCTCGCTCAAAACGGGGCAATGGCCTATAGTCGGACAGCCATAATGGAGTTCACTGCTGCGGGACAGTCGGAGATTCTCACTCACATTCCCAATTAAGCACAGTTACGTGCACCTTCGCGGGTGATATTACGCAATATCACCAGTTATCCCTCGGCCGACGCTTCGGCTTCGGTATCTTGTGTCAGCAAATCGGCAATAGGCAGCTGACGGTCGATAGCCGTATGGAACGATATCAGCGTCTCACTGCTTGAAAGGCCGAGTGGCTGCAGCTTATCATGGATAATAGTAAGCAGATGGTGGTTATTGCGGGCATAGATCTTGATAAACATATCAAAGTTACCCGTGGTAAAGTGGCACTCCACCACCTCAGGAATCTGCTTCAGTTGTTCAAGTACCTCGTCGAACTTAGCGGGGTCTTTCAGGTTCAGACCAATAAAGGCACAGGTCTCGTAGCCCACGCTTTCGGGCTCAATCAGGTACTGGGTGCCCTTCAGTACACCCATGTTGTTCATCTTCTGGATGTGCTGGTGAATAGCAGCACCACTTACATTACAAGCACGAGCCACCTCCAGGAATGGAATACGGGCATCGGCGGCTATCAGACTCAGAATCTGCTTGTCGAGTTCGTCAATTTTTACCATAGCAGTAGTTATTTTTTGATTTCTGTTGCACTATAATTAATCTTCAAGGCATAGGCCTGTTGCAGCTGGCGTTTCACCTCGCTGACCAAACCCATGGGGGCCTTTTTATCAACACGCAGACTAACGGTGAGTCGCTGTTGATTCTCTTGAGAGAGCCCACTACGAATCTCTTCGATACGGGCTGGAATATCGCCTGGCTGTACGATGTCGTTGTTGAGCTGTACATGCCAAGCCTCACCTTTATGGCCGATATAGATGTTTACCACGGCCTGCTTATTGGCTAACTTCTGCACCTCGCTGCCCTGAGGCACCTGCAGGCGCACCTTTACCTCGTCGCTACGCATGTGGGTGACAATCATGAAGAAGAAGAGCACCGTAAAAATCAGGTCGGGCATCGAGGCCACATTGAGAGATGGCACACTGCGACGAGTCTGACTGAACTTGCTACGCATAGGTCTCATTGGGCACCTCCTTCCTGGGCTATCTGCCCTTCGCTGATACGTTGTGGATAGTACTCGTTGATCATCTCGCGCTGTTCGGCATTACAGGTCTCGTAGGTACAGCCATAGTGCTTCTGCGCATACTCTTGGCGCAGAGTATGATAGGCGCCCACAATGGCATCCTGCATACTGAAATAGGCCTCATAGGTGGTCTTGGCATCGGCTTCGATCTGCACTACATGACCAGTGCGGTTCACCATGGCCAACGTACGTACCTCGGCTGCCAGTTGTTGCAGTGTCACAGGTTTGCCATCACACGAGAGTTGGTTCTGTGCATCCAGCTTAACCTGCATCACATTGTTGCGATTGATATCCTTAGGTGTCTCGTGTTCCAATGGCGGTGGTGCCATCTGACGCATCAATCCCTTCTCCGTGTCCATCGATGAGGTCACGAGGAAGAAAATCAACAACATAAACGATATGTCGGCTGTTGATGTGGTGTTCAGCTCCGGAATTTGCTGACGATAGCGCTTACGAAACATCCGATAATCAATATAATAGAGGTATATATAAACATATCAGCGGCACGCAACCAGAAGCCATCGGTAAGCCACGTGCCATTAGTAAGGATGGGCTTGGTAGAACCTAAGGCAAAGGTAACCACCATGATGAGCACAAAGCCCACAGCCACCAGCCATCCAATGCGCCCTGCAGGCACACCGTTAACCACATCGCTGCCCTTACGACGGTTGCGCAAACCATGCCATACCGAATAGGCAGTTACACCTATGGCAGCAGCTAATATTATATACATCAGCCACAGCATCACATCGGCAATAGCAGGCGAAATAAAACTATTCATCACTATTCACTCTTCACTATTCACTCTTCACTCTTTGTCTTCCACTCAGCAATCAGGTCGAGCAGTGTAATGGCAGCTTCTTCCATCTGTGCGGTCAAACGTTCAATCTTTGAGAGGATGTAGCTGTAGAACAGCTGCAATACCAACGCTACTATAATACCAAAGATAGTGGTAATGAGCGCCACCTTCATACCCTGAGCCACGATGGTTGGACCGATATCGCCTACTTGCTGAATCTGGTCGAAGGCCATCACCATACCAATCACAGTGCCCAGGAATCCGAGCGATGGTGCCATGGCAATGAAGAGCTTAATCCACGAGCAACCTTTCTCAAGATTAGCAGTTTGCAGACCACCAAAGTTGGTGATGCTACGCTCGATGGCATCCATGGGCTGTTTGATATGCAGCAATCCCTGATAGCACACTGAGGCTACAGGACCACGGGTGTTACGACAGAGTGTTTTGGCACCCTCTACATCATTGGCCTTCAGGCGCTGTTCGATATCTGCCATCAGCTGATGACTCTTAATCTCGCTCAGTGTCAGATAGATAATACGCTCAATGCAGAATGCCAGACCCAGCACTAAGGCCAGGGCCACCAGCGACATGAAGGCTACGTTGCCATCAACAAACTTGGTCTTCAGCTGTTTGTGCAGACCACCACCCTCTTCAGCCTCATCGCCTGTAAGAGCTTCCAACTCACCATCCATCACGGTCATGGAGTCGGTAGCAGCCACAGAATCGGCAGGCACCACAGCAGCAGCGCTCTTAACACTATCAGCTGCAACTGCGGACTGAGCGAAACAGGTTTGCGAAAAACTAAGCAGACCTATCAGTGTAAATAGAAAAACCAATCGTTTCATATATATTTCTTAATCCGCGGAGAGAACAGGATTCGAACCTGCGAGCCGGTTTTGCCGGCTACACGCTTTCCAGGCGTGCCTCTTCAACCACTCGAGCACCTCTCCTTATTTCAAACATTTATATTTAATACTCTTCTACAATTCTCATTTGTTGCTGTCTCAACCTCTTCCTCGCTTACCTGATAGGCCTCGGCCAACTTCTTCAGCACGTAGGCCACAAAGGCGGGCTCGTTCCTCTCGCCACGCTTAGGCACAGGGGCCATATAAGGGGCGTCGGTCTCGAGTACCAATCGATTCAAAGGCACCACAGCAGGCAGCACCTCAGGCAGATGCGACTTCTTGAAGGTTGACACGCCACCAATGCCCAGCACAAACCTGTCGAACTGCAACAGTTCCTTGGCCTCGAGTTCATTACCCGTAAAGCAGTGGAACACGCCACCTGGCAACTGGTCCTTATAGCGTTTCAAGATGGCTACCATCTCGTTCTGGGCCTTGCGACAGTGAATCATCAGCGGCAACTGCAACTCAACCGACCATTTTACCTGCTCCTCGAAAGCTAACAGCTGCTCCTGCTCAAACTCACGACTCCAGTAAAAGTCCAGGCCCACCTCGCCAACAGCAATGGGTTTTACACCATCCTGCTGGAAGTAGGTTTTTATCTGATCCAGCACCTCCTGCCAGTCGGCCTTCACATCCTCGGGATGCAAGCCCAGCATGGGATAGCAGTAGTTGGGATAGCGCTTGCAAACGCTGATAACAGTATCGAGCGACTGCAGATTGATGCCTGGCACACCGATGGCTTGCACGCCAGCCTCGCGAGCACGTGCAATAACTTCGTCGATATCCTCAACGAACTCTTCACCATCAATATGACAATGCGTATCTATCATTAGCTCTGACGTTTCATCATTTCGGCAGCGTAAGCCTTGATCTCAGCCTTGCGCTCTTCGCTAGCGCTCACCTTTGTCAGGTAAACCAGACTCTCCTGGTAGTACTGCTCAATCTTCTGCTCACACAGCTTACGGATACCAATCTCGTTGTACAGGTTGGTTACTGCAGCCACCTTTTCGTTGCGGTCGAACTCCTTGGCCTCAACCCACTTGGTGAGCTCTTCACGCTGGGCAGGAGTAGCGCGGTTAAAGGCATTGATGAGCATATAGGTCTTCTTGTTCGAAGTGATGTCGCCACCAATATTCTTGCCAAACACAGCGGGATCGCCATACACATCCAGCAAATCGTCCTGCAACTGGAAGGCCAGACCTAACTTCTCGCCGAACTTATACATATTCTCGATATCCTCGGCTGGGGCATCAGCCATAATAGCACCCACCTTACAAGCACAGGCCAGCAGCACGCTGGTCTTCAGACGGATCATCTCAATATACTCATCCTCGGTAACATCGTTACGCTGTTCGAACTCTACATCCAACTGCTGTCCCTCACCAATCTCGAGTGTGGTCTGGATAAACACCTTGAATACAGCAGGTAGCTTAGCAGGATCGCAATCCTCTACACGCTCAAAAGCCTGAAGCAACATGGTATCGCCCGACAAGATAGCACGGTTGGCATCCCACTTCTTGTGTACAGTCTCATGTCCACGACGCATATCAGCGTGGTCCATCAGGTCGTCGTGCAGCAGAGTAAAGTTGTGGTAGGTCTCCAGTCCGAGGGCCTGAGACATAATGCTCAGTGGATCGTCTTTATAGAGATTGTACGCCAGCATGGTGAGTACTGGACGTACACGTTTTCCGCCGATAGACAGTACGTACTTAATGGGGTCGTACAACGAGGCAGGCTGGCGATCGTAAACCAGATTATCGAGGGCCTCATTCACTTTCTTCAGTAGATCTTCTGATTTATACATATCTTTTATAAATTAAATACAATAGGAATACACACCATCGTGCGACAGGGCTTGGCATTCATCATACCGGCCTTCCACTGTGGCATGGTCTTGAGCACACGCATCACTTCAGCATCGCAGGCAGGCTCCAGGGGCTGTACCACCTGCAGGTCGCTCAACGAGCCATCCTTGTTAACAACAAACTGTGCCACCACTCTGCCCTTGATTTTTTTCTGTTGGGCCGAGGGGGGATATTTCAGGTTCTGCGTGAGCCACTTCATAAACTCGACGGCACCACCAGGGAACTGCGGCAGGTCTTCAACCACGCGGAAGTCGATGGGTTCGTCGTACATATCCACTACCTGAGGCTTCTCTTCGGCAGCCTTCTCGGTGGGTTCTTCTTGTTCGGTCTCTTCCTGCAGGATGGGTTCGGGGGGTAGCTCCACATCATTATCCACCAAGTGTAGCTGCTCGCTCTCTTGTTTTTCAACTTTCTTTTCCTGAGGCATCATCATCGGCACTTCGTCCTTATCGCGCTTCAGGGGCGAGAGTTCCACCTCGGCTTCCAGACTGTCGTCGTCATCAAAAAGCGCCCAGCCAGTATCGCCACTGTTCCACTCGAGTAGCACAAACAGCGTGGCCAGCACCACAATCAGTCCCAGCAGGAACCCCTGTGTGCGTTTCTGTTCCAAATCCGCTTCGCTACTCTTCTTGATTTCCATCTACAGTTTCATTAAACCGAGTGCAAAGATAGTATTTTTTTCTGTATAAATAGATATATATTAAGTTTTTTTGCTAACTTTGCGACCAAATTAGGAGAAATGAACATCAGAAACGTCGTTATCACCATCCTACTCACGTTTTGTACCTGTACCACTATGGCACAGGAAAGCAAAACCGTGTACAATTTCCTGCGACTGCCCGTGAGTGCGCATGCTGCAGCATTGGGTGGAGAGAACATCACACTGACCGACGACGACGCCACACAACTGTTCCACAACCCTGCCCTTATCAGTGGGGTTACCGACAAGACACTGAACCTGAATTACATGACGTATATGGAGGGGGCCAAAACGGTGAGTGCCTCGTTTGTACGTCTGACAGGCGAACGTGCCTCGTGGGGTGTATCGGCACAACTGATGGACTATGGCCGCATAAAGCAGACCTCGTTTGCCAACGAGGACCTAGGCGACTTCTCGGCCCGCGATATTGCCATTGGTGGCACGTTTGCCTACGAGCTGACCGAGCGTATCAGTGGTGGTATCACCGCCAAGTTCATTACCTCAACCATTGCTGGCTACAACTCCTTAGGCGTGGGCGTGGATTTAGGTTTGAACTATCTCGACGTGGAGCGTGGCTGGAGTGTTTCGACTGTGGCACGTAACTTAGGTGGACAAATCAAAGCATATGACGATGAGTTTGAACGCATTCCCTTTGACTTGCAAGTGGGAGCCAGCAAGCGTCTGCTTAACTCGCCCCTGCGTTTCCACGCCACTATGAGCCGACTTACCGACTGGAGCGAGGGCATCGGGCGCCATTTAGCCATCGGTGCCGATGTACTGCTTGGCGAGAATATCTACGTGGCAACCGGCTATAACTTCCGCAAAGCCAGCGAGATGAAGATTACCGACAGCGAAGGATCGTCGGCCCACGGCGCAGGACTCACCTTAGGTGCAGGACTCTCGCTGCAACGCTTCAAGCTCCACTTAGGCTGGGGCAAATATCATGTCAGCACATCATCGCTAATTATTAATATATCATACACATTATGAAGAAGATAACAATTGCAATCGATGGCCACAGCTCGTGCGGTAAAAGCACAATGGCCAAGGACCTGGCCCGCGAAGTGGGCTATGTATATGTAGATACAGGCGCCATGTATCGCAGCGTAACACTCTACGCCCTGCGCCACAATCTGTTTAATGCCGATGGCAGCGTAAAGACAGCCGAACTGGAGCAGCAGATGCCACAGATACAGATTTCGTTCAAGTTCAATGCCGAGACCGGCCGCCCCGACACCTATCTTAATGGAGAGTGTGTTGAGAAGGAAATCCGCAGCTTGGAGGTGAGCAATCATGTAAGTCCCATTGCAGCAGTAGGTTTTGTACGTACCGCCATGGTTGCCCAACAGCAACAGATGGGTAAGGACAAGGGTGTGGTAATGGACGGTCGTGATATCGGTACCACCGTGTTCCCCGATGCCGAACTGAAGATTTTTGTAACTGCATCGGCCGAGGTACGTGCCCAGCGCCGTTTTGACGAGCTGAAAGCCAAGGGCATGCCTGCCGATTTCGATGATATCCTGAAGAACGTACAGGAGCGCGATTATATCGATTCGCACCGCGAGGTAAGTCCACTGCGCAAGGCCGATGATGCCATCGAATTGGACAACAGTTACATGACCATTCCAGAACAGAAACAGTGGTTAATGGACCGTTTTAAGGAGAAAATAGAGTAATAATTGTTCTTTTTCTGCATTTTTCTCGTCATTTTTTCGCTTCTTTTGATTTTTTTGGCTACCTTTGCAGCCAAATTTCATTAAGATCTAAAAAAATGACGAGAAAATTAATTGTTTCAGGCCTGCTGGCAATAGCCTCGACAGCCACTGTCCACGCAGGTGGACTGATGACCAACACGAATTATCACATAGCATTCGACCGTATGTTTGCGCGCGGTGCAACGACCGAAATCGACGCAGCCTACAGTAACCCCGCCGGACTGGCTTGGGGTCACGAGGGATTCCAGTTTTCATTGAACTTCCAGAAGCCATGGCAGAATCGTGACATCGAGACAACTGTACCAGGTTTCTTAGGCACAGGTTTCCAGCAGAAGTATAATGGTAAGGCTTCGGCTCCCATCGTACCTGCCCTTTTTGCTTCTTACAAGAAGGATCGTGTGGCCTTATCAGCCATGATCGGTATTGTAGGCAGCGGCGGTTTCGTAAAGTACGAAGAAGGCATCCCCATGTTCGAGGTACCCCTCAAGGCCATGCTGGCACAGGCTGGCATGATGCCCAACAGCTACCGCTTCGACTCAGAGATGAAGGGTAAGCAGTACATCTATGGCGGTCAGGTGAACCTGACCTACAAGGTGAACGACAATTTCTCGGCTGCCATTGGTATGCGTGCCAACTACTACGATGGTTACAACCGTGGCCATGTAGTAGCCGACATCCCCAACTATACCTCTTCGACAGCACCTGCAGCCAACATCGACCTGATTAACCTACAGCTCGACTGCATTCAGCGTGGTTGGGGCTTTGCACCTATCGTAAGCTTCGACTACCATGACGGTCCACTCACCATCGCTGCACGATACGAGTTCCGCACAAAAATCAAGACT
This sequence comes from Xylanibacter ruminicola 23, assembly GCF_000025925.1. Taxonomy (NCBI): domain Bacteria; kingdom Pseudomonadati; phylum Bacteroidota; class Bacteroidia; order Bacteroidales; family Prevotellaceae; genus Xylanibacter; species Xylanibacter ruminicola. Next base: position 2,205,597 of record NC_014033.1, read on the forward strand.
GAGAATGATACCAAAACACTTTCGGCTCGTATCAAGAACACTGATCCTACCACTGCGAGTGTAATGCCTTACATCGAGGGCGACCTGGCATTGGCACAGTTCGGCGACAAGGTGGCTGCCTATAAGGATGGCGCCGAGACACGTTACGACATGCCTTCGCTGTTTGTAGCAGCCGTAGGCTACGAGTTCTCAGAGAAGCTGCGCGGTACACTGGAGTACCATTTCTTCGACGATAAGCACGCCAAGATGGCTGGCGACCGTCAGAAGGAACTGACACATGGCACCCACGAGATTCTGGCTGGTGTAGAGTACGACATCAACAAGAAATTCACTGTTAGCTGCGGTGGACAACGCACCGACTATGGTTTGGCCGACGGATATCAGCAGAACACATCGTTTGCTTGCGACAGCTACAGCGTAGGTTGCGGTGGTGCCTGGAACATCAACGATAAGATGCGCCTGAACGTGAGCTACTTCTGCTCGCTCTACAGCGACTTCAACAAGAATCAGCAGCAGTATCAGGGCCTGCCCTACGCAGGCACCGACGTTTACAGCCGCACCAACCACGTGATTGGTGTTGGATTAGACTATAAATTCTAAATATCAAATTCAATCTCTAATTTCACCGAGCGGGATCATCACAAAATCGCGCTCAAGCATCAGAGGGTGGGGAATCTGCAAGTCGGGTTCATCCACCCTCAGATCGTCATATAGCAGAATGTCTATATCCATCAGGCGGTCGGCATAATGACCTCCTACCGACTTGTGTGTACGCCCTAACTCGCGTTCAATCTTCTGGGTGGCAAGCAGCACCTGGCGGGGCGTTAGTGTGGTTTCGCATAGCACGCAGGCATTTACGAACTGGTTATCCGACTCGAACCCCCAGGGCTCGGTCGAAATAAGAGAGGACTGGCGCACAACCAGTCCTACTCTTTCGCTGATAAGCGATATAGCGTTGCGGATATTCGCTTCCTTATCGCCAAGATTACTTCCCAGCCCAAGGAATACCCGATGTAACTTTTCACTATTCACTTTTCACTATTCACTCATTAATCGTCCAACATCAACAGGGCATCGCCGTAGCAACCAAACTTATAACCCTCCTTCAGCGCACGCTGATAGCCCTCGTACAGCAGGTCGTAGCCTGCAAACGAAGCCTCGGTCATCATCATGGGTGATTCAGGGTGATAGAAATTACCAATCAGTGCATTACACAGTCCGAACTCGTATGGAGGGAAGATAAACTTGTTGGTCCATCCCTCAAACTCCTTCAGCATACCATCGGTACCTACGGCACTCTCGGTAGCACGGGCGGTGCTCACACCTACGCAGCACACACGGTGTCCTTCCTCCTTGGCCTTGTTTACAATCTCACAAGCCTCGGCAGGAATAAACATCTGCTCGCTCGACATCTTGTGCTTGGTCAGGTCCTCAACCTCGATAGCATCGAAGTTACCCAGACCGCAGTGCAGGGTGATAAAGGCAAAGTTGATACCCTTAATCTCCATACGCTTCATCAGCTCACGACTAAAGTGCAAGCCAGTGGCAGGTGCAGTAACAGCACCCTCGTTCTTAGCGTAGATGGTCTGGAAATTAGTCATATCCTCCTCGGTAGCAGGACGACGGTCGATAATGTAGCGTGGCAGTGGAGCCTCGCCCAAACCGAACAGCATCTGCTTGAATTCATCGTGTGGACAGTCGTAGAGGAAACGCAGCGTACGGCCACGGCTGGTGGTGTTATCAATCACCTCAGCCACCATAGGACCATCTTCCTCGAAAAAGAGTTTGTTGCCGATACGAATCTTACGGGCTGGCTCTACAAGCACATCCCACAAGCGCTGGTCGGCATTAAGCTCGCGCAGCAAGAACACCTCAATCTTGGCATCGGTCTTCTCCTTGGTACCGTACAAACGGGCAGGGAACACCTTAGTGTCGTTGAAGATGAATGCATCGTCCTCGTCAAAGTAGTCGAGGATGTTACGGAAGTCGAGACCACTCTCGATTCGCTTACTCTTACGATGCAACACCATCAGCTTGCACTCGTCGCGATGGAAAGGTGGCTCAAGTGCAATCTGCTCTTCAGGTAACTTAAACTTAAACTGTGATAACTTCATATTTTAATGTTTAATCTTTAATCATTAATGTTTAATTTCTCTTCAAGCCAGGCTGGGAACTCATCGAATGTGAGACAATCCTCCAGTCTGACGTCGCCCACGCGAGTGCGGCACAGGGCAGTAAGATGTGCGCCGCTGCCAAGGGCCTCGCCAATGTCGCGAGCCAGCGAGCGGATGTAGGTACCCTTACCGCATCCCACACGTATCTGCAGCTGCATCTTTTCGGGATCGAAATCAATGATTTCTATCTCATCGATATGCACTGGCTTCTCGGCCAACTGGTGGTCGCTACCCTTGCGTGCCAGTTCGTAGGCACGGTCGCCACCTACCTTACAGGCCGAAAACAGCGGTGGTCGCTGCATAATATCGCCCACAAACCTGGGCAGTGTCTGCTCAATCAGCTCACGGGTGATATGCGCTGTGGGGTAAGTTGCGTCCACCTCATGCTCCAAGTCGTAACTGGGAGTGGTGGCACCCAACTGCAGGGTAGCCGTATACTCCTTTGAGTGCAGCTGCAAAGCCTCAATCTGCTTGGTGGCCTTACCGGTGCACAGCACCAGCACACCTGTTGCCAAGGGGTCTAAGGTGCCGGCATGCCCCATTTTCACACGTTTCACATGCAGTCGTTTGCTCAGCACATAACGGATATGCGCCAGCGCCCCGAAACTGCTCATACGATAGGGCTTGTTGATATAGATATATGCGCCTTCCTGAAAGTTCATCGGGTGAGCTGATAAATGAGCACTGTTACACCGATGATGGCGCAATAAATTCCAAAGTAAACCAGCTTACCCTTCTTAACCAGGTTAATCATCAGCTTGCAGGCAAAGCAACCCGACAGGAATGCAGCCACAAAACCAACAATCATGGGGAACAAGCCGATGCTATCGCTTACTACCTCGTCGCCCTTCATGGCCTTCAGCACATCCAGCAGGGCCTCGCCCAGGATGGGAGGAATCACCATCAGGAATGAGAACTGAGCCAGCTTCTCCTTCTTATCGCCCAGCATCAAACCGGTAGCGATGGTAGAACCCGAGCGCGACAGTCCTGGCAGTACGGCACAAGCCTGAGCCACACCGATGACAAAAGCATCCCACATAGAGATATGCTCCTTTACACGGGGCTTGGCATAGTACGAGAAGATAAGCAGTACCGAGGTAACGCACAGCATCACACCTACAATCAGCAAGCCTGCGCCAAATGCCTCTTCTACCTTATCCTTAAAAAATACGCCTATGATGCCTACGGGAATCATCGACACCACAATGTTCAGGGCATATTTTGTTTCGTCGTTCATCTTAAACTTAAACAGTCCCTTCAGTATCCAGTCGATCTCCTTCCACAGGATAACCAGCGTACTCAGCACGGTAGCCACGTGTACAGCAACAGTAAACTGCAGGTTGTCGGCACCATCGATACCGAAAAAGTTTGAGAGAATAGTCAGGTGTCCACTCGAACTAACAGGCAGATACTCTGTGAGTCCCTGCACCAAACCAAGAATCAAAGCTTGAATCCAATCCATATTTCAATTTTTACATTTTCTAATTATTACATTTACCCTACTAGTCTTTTGGTTTACGAACTACGGCATAAATCATCGACACGAAACCGAACAAACATACCACGGGTGCCACCTTGGTGCGACGCACACTAAAGATATCGGGTTCGAATGCGGTATCGGTAGAATTAGGACCTACCATCAGCAAAAAGCCAATCACCACGATGGCCATGCCGATTGCCAACAATATAAAGTTGGTCTTATCGAATGCAAAATTCTTCTTATCCATATTTCAATTTTTACATTTTCTAATTCTTACATTTTTAAATCTTGTACAGTTCTCCTGCCGACATACGCAGGAACTTGTTTACCGAGATATACGAGCATGCAGCGGTAATAATAATACCAAACAGCAGCACAGCCACAGCCGTAATCGTAAGCTCGCGCCAGGTAATAATGCTGATAATGTTGGGCTCGTAGTAGTAGAGCGCATACATGCAGCCACCCAACACAGCAATGGCTATCAAGGCAGCTATCACACCCACCAACAGCGCCTGCTTCATAAACGGCTTACGGATAAAGCCCCACGAGGCACCCACCAGCTTCATCGTATGAATGATGAAACGGCGCGAGTACACACTCAGTCGTACGGTGTTGTTAATCAGCGAGAACGATACAAACGTCAACAGCACGGCCAGCGCCAGGAGCACCAGATTAACCTTGGTAAGATTGCGGTTCACGCTGTCCATCAAGTCAACCTGATAGGCCACATCCGTAATCTTCGGATTCTTCTGCAGCTCGCGGGCAATCCACTTCAACGAGTCGCGGTTGGCATAATCCGAATGCAACTGCAGCTCAAGCGTGGCTGGGAACGGGTTTACGCCTAAGAACTCCGAAGGGTCGGAGCCCATAGCCTCGCTCTGTTCCTTCAGAGCCTGCTCTTTACTAATGTAGTCGATGTTACGCGAATAAGGACGATGATACAGGTCGCGACACAACAGTTTTGCGCCGTTAACCGATACATCATCGCTCAGCATCACCGTCACTGTAAGGTTCTCCTTCACCCATTGTGACAGATTACGAGAGGTTTGGACTGAAAATACCACCAGTCCAAGCAAAACCAGAACCATCGCTGTACTAATGCAAAGTGTTACCAACTGCACACCACGACGGTTGCCAGCATCTTTTTTTCGTTTTTTCATTAATTTACGTACGTAAAAATTCGAATTCGGCTGCAAAGATACTATTTTTTTTCTTTATCACAAAAAAAAAGTGTAATTTTGCACCCGTTATGAGTACAATTATCTATCCATCGCCCATTTTTGGGCCTGTTCACAGTCGCCGACTGGGCATTTCGCTCGGTATCAACCTGTTGCCAGCCGACGGTAAGGTGTGCAGTTTCGACTGCATTTATTGCGAGTGTGGTTTCAACGAGGACCATCGCCCCACCCTGCCCATGCCAACACGCCAGGAGGTGATTGAGAAGCTCGAGGCCAAGTTGCAGCAGATGGTGACCGATGGTCAGTTGCCAGATGTACTGACCTTTGCCGGTAATGGCGAGCCCACCTGTCATCCGCATTTTGCCGAGATTATCGATGATGTCATCCGCCTGCGCAATCAGTATTGCCCCCAGGCCAAGGTATCGGTACTCAGCAACTCAACCATGATTCACCGTCAGCAGGTACACGACGCCCTGATGAAGGTGGATAACAACATCTTAAAACTCGATACCGTTGATCCTTTATATATTAATAAGGTAGATCATCCCAACGGCACCTACGATGTAGCCCAGATTATCGATCGCCTAAAGGCCTTTAACGGTCATGTGATTATCCAGACCATGTTTATGCGCGGCCAGTGCCAAGGCGAGAGCGTAGATAATACCGGCGAGGAATACGTTGCCCCCTGGTTAGAAGCCGTTAAAGCCATCAAGCCCCAGCAGGTAATGATTTACACCATCGACCGCGAAACGCCCGCCCAAGGCTTAGAGAAAGCCACCCACGAGCAACTCGACACCATCCGCGACCGCGTGATCGCCACCGGCATCCCCTGCACCGCGTCGTATTGAATCCACTTAGCCTTGATGGTCAGCCAGACTCTGACGCGTCTGATAGGAATCCCACAAATGGTCGACAATATCAATATCAAGAATACTATCATCTTGTTTTTAGGTTTAGTATAAGTCTGCCAAGTGACTGTCCCCTGGCAGGCTCAATCTGTGCCAACTACGCCCGCAAAACTCTTTGCCAGTACCCAAAGTGGCGCAAACATCAAGAGGGGCAATATCAATTTTACCTTGTTCATTATATATTATGTCACTCAGGTAAAGAGAGATTGAGAGATTCTTTCCATGATTCCTAATAATTAAAACAATTGTTCCTACCTGTTACAAATTTTAATCTATTAGTATCAACATAGAAACCGTATTTTTTATTTCCATATGGCATTTCGTTGGATTGTTTATAAATTGTTATCGAGTTATTGTTCTTATCCCAAAATCCAATACCTATATATACCGAATCTTCGGAAAGGGGGCGATCCAAGACTACAAATTCTCCATATTTCCCTATAATATTAGTATTGTCGTTTCTATAACAACAAATACGATCAATGTGTATAACACTTTCAAAATTTCCTGATGATATTGTGATACAATTATCCCAGCCAAAGTCAACAGTTACTTTTCCACCTTTATATGGTATGTCTTTAAACGACATTCCTTTGGTAAGAAACAAGGCTTTTCTATATGTTTTAATACGTTCTTCATATGACAAAATAGTTTCATTAATGGTAGCATTTCCATAATCTGACTCTATCTGATCAAGTTGGCAGAATGGATAATATACAAATCGAAACCATAAGATACCAAACGCAAACAAAAACAATAACAATGCAATTCTAAAACCACCAATATGTATTCTCATATTCAAAATTTTTTATTCCAGGTTTATCATTTCCATTATAATTTCCATTAATTGTTGGCTCTTTACCATTTTTAATAGTATGCCATTCTCCTTCTTTGTATCCTTGGGGTGTATTATCCCCAATGCTAATACTAGTATCTGAAGCCACTCCGATACGTCTGTTTGGAGCGATAAATATTATGTCTTTAAATGCTTTATCTCTAGATATTTCTCGCACAACAGCACTTGAACCACATGAATAAAACACTATATGTAGGTCTTCTTTACTTATCTCACCTTTCTGGAATTTATTCCAAGTTTTGGAATTTGCAGAAAGAAAATCATTTAACTGCTTTCCATTTGAGATATAATTATGGTTCCATTCCTTGTTTTCTGTATTATAAGTTTGTATATCAATACTAGATGCAAAACGACTTTTTTCATTTTCGTATACTCCATGAGCAACAATCATAATTGAATTCTTGTCATTATGTGCAACTAAATTTTTAGCAAGTTCTTTGAGAACCGCATTGTCTGCACAATAAGCTCCTAATCCATCGCGTACTTCTTTTCCATTTGGATCAATCAACTTTATAGGATTATTTGCACAGTACGCATACGGACTGACATTATAATACTTTTCTGCCAATGGATCAATTCTATCCCATCTAGCGAGGATGGGGTCATGTTGTCTTGCACCATAGTCATAAGTATTCAATCCATGCATTTTGTCCAATTCCTTGCCGTTATATTTGTAGGGTTGGAAATCTGCGGCTGTAGATTCGGCACATGTGGCACCAAAGGGGTAGTAGTTCGTAACCTGTTGCACGGTGCCACTTGCATTTACCACTTCACGGATGTTACCCAGATGGTCTGGGGTATAATAATAGAACGTAAAGTTATCGCTCGTAGAACTTGTGGCTGATGCCTGAGCGTATCCACCATCGAACAAGTACTTATCAACCTTGCCATTCTTCATAACCAGACTTCCGCCAAGCAGATAGTCTGTTGAATCTGCCTGCAGGATTTGCGATGATGTCAGTTCTGCTGGCTTCACACCCCACGTGCGGCTGATATTTGGCTTGGCGGTATAGTGAACAGCGCGTAACTTCTGCCCCGAAGCAGTATATACATATTTGGTTACACTGCCATTCATAAAATATATCTGCTTTGGATTGTTGTTCAGGTCATAAGTGATATAGGCTATACCGCGGCTCTTATCAGCTTGCAGCGAGCCATTGGCATTGAACTTATACCCAGAGCCGTTGGCCTTCTTGTATTCCATACCCCCGCTGGCGTTATTATCAGAGGCTGACTCAGAAACACTTGATGGCTGGTTACCAGTATAACTGATAGTGAGGTTGTCCATCAATGTACCATTACCATAGCGGGTAAGGCCGGTAATGTTGCCATTAGCATCATACGACATGGATTCACTGTACCTATTCGTATTACTACCAAGTGCATCACCCTCGCCATAGGCCCCCGAGGTCAACCTGTTGGCAGTATCATAGCTGAACTTATAACCACGCTTGGAACTTTGAGTGTTATCTTTCCAGCGGATGCTGCTGATATTGCCATTATAAAGTGTTGTGCCAGGACCGTCGGCATAGAACAGTTCTTCAGTAAAAGAACCTGTGGATATGTTCGTCAACCAGCCGCGCAAATCATAGGTATAACTGATGGCATTTGATGAGTTTGAGCGTCCAACCGTTGACAGCCTGCCCAGGCTGTTGTGGGCATAGCTTACTGAACCATTGGCCGCTGTACCATGGTTTACTGTGAGTGTATGGCTGCTCTGCTGGTTGTTATAGGCATTATAACCGAAACTCTCGCTCACGGTCATGTTGCTGCCATACTTTACATCGATAGTAGATGTGGATTGTGATAGCTTGTTGGTATATGTGTAGCTGCTGGTGTTTGAGATAATCCTGCCACCGATTTCCTTGCTCTTGGAGCTGGTGATATTACCCTTGAGGTCGTACTGCATGGCCTGCGCCAGCTCATCGCCATTGGTGGCTTTAGTAACAACACCTGTGAGCTGTGCTTTCTGCGAGACAGAAGATGAAAGCGTAAGGACTGAGAAACGGGAATTACTACTTTGGTTGCCATCGTAATAGTTGGCTATCTCAAGTTCGGCATTCGTTAACGCAGGGGTATTGCTATAGCCAGTACCAAGCACACCAGTTGAGCCAGAGCTGAATGTTGCATTCCAGACAGTAGAACTATTCAGGCAATTGGTGCACAGTCCCTGCACCACCAGACGATCGAACTTGTCGTAGATAAGAAAGCGGTATTTGTCTGCACTGCGCATCTCGGCATCACGCATACAAATCATCCTGTCGGCACCGTCGTACCAGTATTCTATATAGCCAGCCCCAGGAAGTTGCTTGTAGGTGATACGCCCCCTGTCGTCATAGCGGTATTCATAACCTGTAGCCGCAAGGTTCTTGTCCGACTGGTATTTGGGTGGCAGGACAAAACGCAGATGGTCAAGGTTGTCATAGACATAATAGGTACAAAGACTGCCACCCACACGCTGCATGACAGTATTGCCAAACAGATTTGTGAATGTCTCCACTTCCTTGCCATCAGGGTCTTTCGTTGTTTCTTTTGTCAGGCTGTTAGCGGGATAATATCCGTCCTGCACCAGGCTATTGCCACTCACACCATAGCGGATCACCTCATTGGCTGCATTGGCTGCGTAGGCTATCGTGGCAGGACTGCTGGCATAGGCAGAACCAGGAGTGGTAACAGCAACAGGCCTGTCCAAAGCATCATACTGCGTCCGGCCATAAGGGGTATTCTCACCATAGCTGATACCTGTTGGGGTAGCATAACCTATGGACGAACCGATAGAAACAGGCGCATACTTACGTTCCTCACGTCCTAATGCATCGTATGTTATCGCTGAGTAGGACGTTTGTCCGCCGTCGCCAGTTGTACTCACTGACACAGTAGGATAGCCAAGACCGTTATAGTACTGCACAGACTTCACGGTGCTACCACTCGAATTGAGCACCGTCTCTGTCTTGACATAGTTCTGGTCAGTGCTTTGCGCCAATACACAAACCGGCGCAAACAACAAGAGACCTAATAGCTGTTTTATCTTATTCATCTATTACAAATAGCAATAACAAATCGTCCCCTTATATTCATTGCTCAATAACATCTTCATCTATTCTTTCTCTATTATAGAAAGATACAAAATTTCCACGGCCATATATTATTATCAAAGGTTTATTTTGAGCCTTCCAGTCAATAACTGAATCTATCAAATTATAGTTAATTTTAGGAGAAGATTTCACCTCTTTAATAATACTTGAATTTTTGGTGTATATATCTACAGATTTAAAATCCACATAATGTAATGGTATATCGGGAAAGTTTTTGTCGAAACTCATAAACTTTATATAATTGTCACCAAACTCCTTGCTATGGCTCAAATATACATAGCTTATATCTGTATAATAATTTGCTGTTACTTTTACATACATTTTAATAGCAGGGATATAATAGATTCTGCTATGGGACGTCACATAATATTTTAAAACTAACATTATGATTGCTAAAATTATAATCACCCACTTTTTCATAACTCGTCTTTTTTAAGGGATTAAAAATGGATTACTACTATTAAACTTCTCTTTCACAAAAGGCATAGATTTTTTACCATATTTCCAACCATAATATTCTGCATTTTGAGTAGATATTCCTTCTACGCCCCCTTGATATATATCAAAGCCTACTCTTGCGAGTTCCCATGTCAATCCATTTACAGCTGCTACATATCCTGCAGCAATATTTCCAATATCACGCGCAGAAGAATATATCCTCATTCCACCCTGAGTTTTTCCAATAGGCATTCCTCTATATGGATTCACATCTTTCTTGCCTAACGTGCCATTTGTGACTTTAAAATCATATTCATGGTTTGTTCTTGCCTTATCCATATATGAAATAAGATCAGGATCTTTGAATATTTTTCCCAAAAAGATTTCCCCACTCATATCCGAAGGGTTAATTATACTATTTTCCCATTTCTTCTTATCACTATTATAAAAAGATGTCATTGTTGCAGAAACTCCGATGGATTCTCCTCTTACCGTATAGTTTCCGTCGTCGTCTTGAGTATAAACATAGATATTACGATCCTTATCATTAATATCTCCCCCAATCACTTGATATGTACCATCTTCTAATATTTTTACTTGGGTACTTCTTCCATCTGGGTCAATTAAAACAACAGGATTATTTACACAATACACATAGGGACTAGTGCCATAGTACTTCTCGCAAAGCGGATCGATCCTATCCCATCTTGCAAGGATGGGGTCATGTTGGCGGGCACCGTAATCGTAGGTGTTCAGACCGTGCATCTTGTCGAGCTCCTTGCCGTTGTATTTGTAGGGTTGGAAATCTGCGGCTGTAGATTCGGCATATGTAGCACCGAAGGGGTAGTAGTTCGTTATCTGCTGCACAGAGCCACTTGCATTTACCACTTCACGGATGTTACCTAGATGGTCAGGTGTGTAATAATAGAACGTAAAATTGTCGCTCGTTGTGCTGGCAGCTGATGCCTGAGCGTATCCACCATCGAACAAGTACTTATCAACCTTGCCATTCTTCATAACCAGACTTCCGCCAAGCAGATAGTCTGTTGAATCAGCCTGCAGGATTTGCGATGATGTCAGCTCAGCAGGCTTCACACCCCAAGTGCAGCTGATATTTGGCTTGGCGGTGTAGTGAACAGTGCGTAGCTTCTGCCCCGAAGCACTATATACATACTTGGTTACACTGCCATTCATAAAATATATCTGCTGGGGGTTATTGTTCAGGTCGTAGGCATAACTGATGGCATTTGCCTGCCAGGGGACAGTCCCGTGGCAGACTCCATCAAAGATATATTTTACAAGATGGTACTGTTTCATAATTTGGTATTTTAAGTTATTGTGGCGTTATAAAAACATCCGATGCAAAAATATAAAAAGCAAATTTAAATACGACGTATTTAACAAAGAATAACGAAACTTTAATTTTTTATAGCACACATCATGCCTGCCAGGGGACAGTCCCGTGGCAGACTTAAAGCTGTTAGTCGGGGGAATAGTTGATATCTTGGCCTACTTCGCAAGAAGTTCTTCGATTTTCTTTATGAAGTCTTTTGATGTCTGGATTTGATCTGCCAGGTCTTTTTCAGAAATGTCGTAAGCACAGTTGTAATCTGCTTTTTGACGTAACTGCATCATTCTTGCAAGGAAACCTTCAGCTTCCATAATTATACCAGAACTATGCCATCACGAGTCACATTCTCGTAGAATGGGGTAATACGATATGATTCCCACTCTTTAGTAGTGTACATGATGGGGTTGATTTCTTGACCTAAGTCGCAGCCTAATAGGACAAACGGATAACTGACATTGTCGTAATCAGATTGGTCAAGGGTGTCCTTATCTAATAGAATAAGGATATCCCAATCTGAATCTTTATGAGCATCACCTCTGGCTCTTGAACCATAAAGGATGGCCTTACCACCTTTGGGAATAGTAGAGGCGGCTGTCTGCTTTATCCGTGTTAATGCTGCTCTTGTAGTCATAACTTCTTAACTTTCGCTGCAAAGATACGATATGTTAGCGAAAAATGCAAATAAAATCGAAAAAAAATATTATCTTTGCGGCGTATGACGCGTGGTTTAAGTCCCGGTCTCCTATGTCGTATGGGGCTTATCACTCGTATGAACCTGACACGATTAGCACGAGGGATAGTGTGGTGAAGGAGATGATCATCCGAGAGCCTTTGTGCTCTCGGATGAATGTTTTTTAGCGGGGGAGGAGATGCTCGCGCAGCTCACTGATGAGCTCTTTAAACAGCTGCTCCTGTCGCTCGGGATTGTCGTCGTAGTGCGACAGGATGTCGCGCCAGATTTCGATCTGCTTACTGGTTTTTAACTCGAAGTCCGAAGGAAGTTTACCTTTTTAGGCTCCATTAATACAGCCATGGCCCAGATTGTACTGGGCCTCTTTGGCACGGTGCATGCGGTAGAAAGTCGTGTGGACCTTCTCCAGCACCTTGACTGTCAGAGCGTGCGCTGCTGACAGTGGATCTAAATTGTACTTCTTCATCACGTTTTTTACGTAATTGTGTTAATAATTATATATTGTGTCCTGACTATAGGACACTATTTTGTTAGCCTGCCGGAATCTTTTTACCTTTGTTTTGTCAACCGGTGACACTTTATATCAATAACGTTCAATCATCTAAAATATTGTGTTTAAATCACAAAAAACTATGAACCAGGAAAATTTAAACCTAATCAAAAGCAGTTTGCCCCTTATGGGGCAAGCTGCAACCCCTTCAGCGAAGAAAATAATTTCGATGCAGGATTTGGATGAGTTGCAATCGGGTCGTATCACCCCTGAGATGGAACTGCCACCTATGCAGCCGCTGTTTTCGATCCATGGAGTGCCTTGCTTTTATCGTGGCGAGCTGACTGCTGATTGTGGTAAGGCAAAGAGTGGCAAGACTACCTTCCTGTCGATACTGATGGCGGCTACCATCAAGCGACAGACACTGGCGCTGGAACGACTGACCGACGAGCCGCTAAAGGTGCTCTGGATTGACACAGAGCAGAGTCAGCAGAGTACGCAGGAGATACTGAAAGAGCGAATCATGCCCCTGGCAGGCGTGGACAAGCTTGACGATACGCAGTTTTTTGCCTTCAACCTGCGAGGTGTTGGTTTTGAGAAGCGTGGAAGAATGGTGGATGTGGCTATCCGATCGATAAAACCTGACATTTGTATTATCGATGGTGTGAAGGATCTGATGACTGATATCAACGATGCTGTACAGGCTACGCTGATTATGGAGAAGCTGATGGAGCTGGCTAAGGAAATGAACTGTTGCATCGTGTGCGTGTTGCACCAGAATAAGAGTGAACAGGATCGCAACATGCGTGGCTCTATCGGTACCGAACTTACCAACAAGGCTTTCGAGGTGTTTCAGTGCTCGATACTGGGTGATGATGAGACTTTTAAGGTGGAACAGACTTATAGTCGCAAACGAAAAATTAAGCAGAATTTTTATTACACCATTAATAAGGATGGCTTGCCTGAGGCTTGTGCCAACTATCACGAACAGCCACGCGATGCGCAGGGACGATTTATGAGCATGAAGCAGGATATGAGTGCTGATGAGGTTGATAAACTGTTAAAAGTTTTCGTAGATGCTTTTGAGGGTCGTTCGCAACGCCGTTTTAATGAGCTGATGGCTGTGGCATTGAAGAAATGCGGCGTGGCTGATGCTGCGACCTACTATGCCTACTTGGCCAAGGCTGAGGATGCGGGGGTTGTGCGCAAGATGGAGCATCCCGAAACGGGCGAGACTTGGGTGGAATTGCTTGACAACACGTTGCCCTTTTAATTTAATTAATTAATTTAGCCCCTATAAAGGGGCTTAATTTAAATTTAATTTAATTATTAATTAATTATAACCCGCACGAGCCGATGAAGTGGAATGAGGTTTTCTGCAACACGTTTAAGGCTATTGGAGAAAGGTTGGCGCCTGAGATAGAACGGAGGGTGAACTTTATGTTGCCTTCGCTGCCGATGGTTGAGGCTTGCAGGGCCAGCGAGTTCGATTTTCTGCAGGTGCTGATAGGGCAGGGGGTGATAACCACAGAGCAGGCGCTGCATGCAGCTGAGTGCTATCGGTTGGGTAAAACCAAGACCGGGCGAACCATCTTCTGGATGATCGACGACATGATGACGCCGCTGGATGCTCATATCGGTGATGGCTGGCTGTCGCAGATGCTGAAAGCCCGCGAAGAGCTGCTGGCTTACTGGACTGTGAAGCACTGCCTGTTTGGACTGCATCTGGTGGATGGCTCCAAGCCGATAGGCATCGTAGAGTCGGAGGCTTCGGCAGTGATTCTGAGCGAGCTGTATCCTGAATGTGTTTGGCTGGCTTATGCCGTTAACTCGCATTTGGTGATGGACATGCTGGCGCCGCTGCAGGGTAGCACGGTAACCATCTATCCGCGAACCGACCCCACGATGAGCAACTACGTGTTTTTTCTCGACTATGCCAAGCAAGCAGAACAGTATTACGACATCCGGTTGCGGATTGACAATACCTTGGAACTGCATGCCACCGAGGAACAAAAGCAACGGTGTATCGACATCGTGGATTTTGTACTTGATTCTGCGAGATAATCAACTTGTTTTATCATCAAAATCAACTTACTTTTTATCTATAATCAAATTACTTTTCATCCACAATCAATATGGTAAATTACTACAATAAGCATCTGTTTATCAGTAAGGCTAAACTGGCCGAACTGGCTGGTGTGTCGTATCGCACTTTTAACCGCTATCTGAAGACCCGCCAACACATCCTGGATGCCCTGGGGGTGAATCGCTATGCCAGGCTACTGCCGCCACAAGCCGTGAAGTATGTTTGTGAGGATTACTGCATCGATCTGCCACCAGAGCTGCAGGATCAGCGTGTGCTGCAGAGTCATCAGCTGTATCAGAAGGTGGTGCGTGAGTTGCAACTGACTACCTTTTTTGAAGGTAAATGGACCAAAATCACTGAAATACCACCCGATTTCTAATTATTTTCACGCTAACTTGCCGTAACTGGACAATGGCCTCTTGCAATACTGTACCTTTGCATTGTCATTCCGGATGGCACTAATGTTTATTCTTTAATGTTTAATGTTTAATCTAAATTATGGTACGTTACATTTTAAAGCAAATCAAAATCACTGGCAACAAGTGTTTCGGTAGGTGGTTCGCCAAGAACGTGGTGGAGGAGACTATCGACCTGGATGCTCTGGCTGAGCACATGAGTACTCACAACTCGCCTTACTCTAAGGGTGTTATCAAGGGCCTGCTCACCGACATGATCGGTTGTATCAAGGAACTCCTGCTGGAGGGTAAGAACGTGAAGATCGACGACCTGGCCATTTTCTCTCTTGGTATCAAGAACAAGGAGATGGCGGAGAAGGAAGAGGACTTCACTGTATCTAAGAACATCAGCGGTGTGAAGCTGAAGGCCCGTGCCACTGGCGACCTGATGAGTAAGAGTCTTAACCTGGAGGCTACCCTGAAGAAGGCTACCTTTGTGAATGGTAAGCTAGCTACTGAGCCAAGTAATGGCGATGGTGGTAATACCAGCGGCGGTGGCTCAACCAGCGGTAATGGTTCAGATACGCCAAGCGGCGGTGGTAACACCGGTGGAGGCGGTAACCATGAGCCTATCGGAGATTAAACTTAACCCTTAAAATTGTATTCTATATGGTGAAAGTAAATTGGACCAATGTTGCTAAAGTCCTTAAATTCATCGCAACAGTTATTACTGCAGTCCTGGGAACTATAGCTGTACAGTCATGCGCACAGTAAACCTAATTATCATCCATTGCAGTGCCACTCGCAGCAACCGACGCTTCACCGTCAAGGACCTCGAGAGCTGTCACAACGCCCGATTCCACAACAAGGGCATAGGCTATCACTACTACATTGAACGCGACGGACAACTCTATGCCACCCGCGACGAAGACGAGATTGGCATGCACGCCCGACACTACAATGCCCACAGCATAGGCATCTGTTACGAAGGCGGATTAAACGAGAAAGGCCAGGAGGCCGACACCCGTACCCCAGCCCAGAAACAAACGCTCATAGCATTGCTACGTAGTCTGAAAGTTGACTACCCCGATGCCGAGATCATAGGTCACCACGACCTTCCCTGGGTAACAAAGGCCTGTCCCTGTTTCGACGCCCGCACCGAGTACCAGCACCTACAGCCATTAGCCTTAGAGCAGTAGTAACCATAAAAAATCCCTCAGCTTGTGATAAGCTGAGGGATTGAATTGTTTATTTACACATGATACCTCGTTTGGAGTTCTCGAGGAATGTGATGATGTTGCGGATTTCGGGACCGTCGGGCACCTGTTCCTTAATCTGATTAATCACATCGAACACACTCGTCTTACCATGGAACAACAAACGGTAGGCATTGGCAATATGCTTCTGAACCTTTGGGTCGATATCGGCGTAGTTCATCACGGTGGTGTTAGGACCGCCATATTCCATGGGCGAACCACCGGCAATTACGTAAGGAGGCACATCGTGCGAGAAGGTGCAACCAGCCTGAATCAACGAGAGGTCGCCAGCGCGGGTGTTAGCATTCTGGATAGCACCCGACGAGAAGATAACACCGTTACCAATCTCGCAGTCGCCAGCAATCTTAGTACCATAGCCAAACACGCAGTTATCGCCCACCACGGTATCGTGGCTGATGTGGGTTCCTTCGAGCAGAAAGTTGTGATTACCAATCTTGGTAACACCATCCTTGTTGGTACCGCGGTTGATAACCACGTTCTCGCGGATGACATTGTTATCGCCTATCTCAACATACGACTTGGCACCACGGAAGTTAAAATCCTGTGGCAGGGCAGCAATCACCGAGCCCTGATGGATTTTATTGTTCTTACCGATGCGCGAGCCGTCGCAGATGCTAACGAAGGGGAAGATGATACAGTTGTCACCAATCACCACATCGTCCTCGATATACACAAAGGGGAATATCTTACAGTTGTCGCCAATCTTGGCCTTTGGGCTAATCTCGGCTTTTGGACTTATTTCGTTCATATCATTCACAATTTAAAAATTAAACAATTTAAAAATGTAACAATTAGATTTTACCATTTTTGCATTCTTACATTTTTTAATTTTTACATTTTTAATTGGCTCCGCCACCGAGAGCTTGGTAGAGACTTACTACAGCCTGCATCTTTGAGAGTTGGTCGCTAACCTCTGCTATCTCAGCGTTCAGCAGATTGCTCTGAGCGGTAATCACCTCGAGATAGGTGGTGTTTGACGACGACTCCATCAAACGTTTGGTGTCCTCGACATTCTTCTTGAGCACCTCTACACGCTTGCCATCCAGCTCGGCCTTCTGACTGTAAGAGTTGTAGGCTACGAGGGCATTAGACACCTCGTTACCAGCCTTGTAGATAGCGTTCTGCCACTTGTTGTAAGCCTGCTCGTACTGCATCTTGGCCACCTTCAGGCCA
Source organism: Xylanibacter ruminicola 23 (assembly GCF_000025925.1). Lineage (NCBI taxonomy): Bacteria > Pseudomonadati > Bacteroidota > Bacteroidia > Bacteroidales > Prevotellaceae > Xylanibacter > Xylanibacter ruminicola. The sequence goes on from NC_014033.1 coordinate 2,223,189, forward strand.
GCCACAATCTGTCCGTGCTGGAAGATGGGCTGAGTGAGCGAACCAACAGCCGAGAGCAACCATTTACCTGGATTGATTGAACCACTATTGTTGGTAAAGGCAGCTGTACCAGTGATGCTAATGCTGGGATAGAAACGGCTACGGGCCGTCTCCACATCGTAGAAGCACTGAGCAAGCGACATCTCGTACTGGTGCACGTCGGCACGGTTAGCCAGCATCTGGATGCCTACGCCTGCTGAGAGTTCGGTGGGCAGACTCTGCTCAGCAAACTTGCCACGGGCGATAGACTGTCCTGGCTGGCCCAACAGCAATGAGAGTGAGTTCTCGGTCTCACGCATCTGACGCTCCAGATCTACACGCTGACTCTGTACCTGATAGTAGGCAGCCTCGGCACTCTGAACGGCTGTAGAGCGATAGCCTGCGCGGTTCTCGTGCATAAACTGCATCTTCTCCCAGGTCTCCTTGGTGAGCTGCTCCATATCGGTAACAATCTCCATCTGGCGATCGATCATGAGCAGGGTGTAATACAGGTTGGCGATGGTAGAGATGACGTTGGTCTTTACTACCGTCTGGTAATCCTTTGTAGCGATGAGCTGCATCTGAGCCGAGCGCTTAGCACTGAGCAGATTGCCGAACAAATCGACATTCCAACTGGCTGAGATGGGCAGCGAGTACGACTTGGTAGCTGCAGCACCATCGAACGAGGTGAGTGAACCCTGTGGACTTACTGCTACTGAGGGCAGGAAGGCCAGCTTGGCCACCTTGAGTGCCTCGTTAACCATCTGCACGTTGAGGGCGGCATTCAGCAGGTCGGGATTGTTATCGAGACCTTGCTGGATGAGTGCCTGCAACTGTGGATCGGTAAACACCGAACGCCAAGGCATATTACCAAAGGTGGTGGTGTCCTGTACAGCCAGGGTATCGGTAAGCGACTGAGTGTCGCGAATCAATCCCTTGGTATCCACCTCGGGGCGCTCGTATTTATTATAGAGTCCGCAGCTTGACAGCAGCAATGCTGCAGACATACATATCATGAGTTTCTTCATATTACTTCTCCAATTCATAATCTTCTGATTTTTTATGTGCATACTGAGCCAGCTCGGCTGCAACCTCAGGATTCTCCTCGTCCTCGAACTTAATCGGACTGATCTTCTCCTGCAGAGTCTGGAAGATAACGAACAGTGTGGGCACCACGAACAGCTGCAGGATAGTACCAATGAGCATACCACCTACGGCAGCAGCACCCAGCGTCTGGTTACCATTCTTACCAACACCGCTGGCAAACATCATCGGCAGCAGACCGATAACCATGGCCAGTGAGGTCATGAGGATAGGACGCAGACGAGCAGCAGCACCCAAAACAGCCGACCAAGAGATGGCCATACCCGTCTGACGACGCTCAAGGGCGAACTGTACGATCAGAATGGCGTTCTTAGCCAACAGACCAATCAGCATGATGAGTGAGATCTGCATGTAGATATCGTTGGCATGACCAAACAGGTTGGTGAACAAGAAGCAACCAGCCAATCCGAATGGAACAGAGAGTACTACCGACAGTGGCAGGATGTACGACTCGTACTGTGCCGACAGAATGAGGTAGATGAAGATGAAGCACAACAGGAAGATGATACCTGTGGTGTCGGAAGCCTTAGCCTCCTCACGGGTCAGACCTGAGTAGTCGTAGGTATAACCACTGGGCAGCATCTGAGCAGCCACCTCGTCGATAGCCTTCAGCGCCTCACCGGTAGAATAACCATCAGCCACAGTACCTGTTACGTTGATAGAGGTGAACAGGTTGAAGCGGTTGATGTTCAACGGACCATAGACACGCTCCAGATTACAGAACTCCTTAACAGGCGACATGCCCGCAGGTGTGCGTACATATATACTATTAAGCGACTCAGGCGTCATACGTGTCTCAGGTGAACCTTGAATCATCACACGATAGAGTTTACCGAATGAGTTAAAGTTTGAGCCATACAGTCCGCCATAGTATCCCTGCAGTGTGCTGAGCACAGCTGTTGGCGAGATGCCCGACTGCTTACACTTAGCCACATCCACATGAACCATGTACTGAGGATAGCCAGGGTTGTAAGAGGTTTGTGCCGACTGGAACTCAGGACGCTTGTTCAGCTCGGCCAGGAACTCCTTAACCACACCGAAGAATCGGTTCAGATCGCCACCAGTACGGTCCTGCATAACCAGCGAGATACCCGAGTTAGCAGAGAAACCAGGAATCATTGGGGGCGAGAATGCCAGAATCTGTGCATCCTTGATATGAGCTGTCTTGATAAAGATCTGGGCAATCACACCGGTCGCATCGTAAGGATTGATGAAGAAGCGATAGATACCATCGCCCTGCCACAAACCAGAGAGTTTCCACCAGAATCCTTTCTGACGCTCCTCGAAGGGCTTCAGCTTGATGATAAACGTACCCTGGTCGGAACCGGCACCTGCGATAAAGTTATAACCCTGAACCATCTCACGGTTCTTGATAGCAGGAATCTGCGACAGGATAGAATCAACCTGCAGCACAACCTCTTTGGTACGAGCCTCGGAAGTGGCAGGAGGCATAGAGATGGTACAGAACAGTGTACCAGTATCCTCATCAGGCACCAGACCTGTCTTGGTAGTCACGAAGGTAACAGCCAGCACGACGATACCCACAACGACTGTACCGATAATGGCCAATGGCTTGCGCACCAGTTTCTCGAGAATACCACGGTATTTGCGGTTGTGGTTTCGAAAGCCACGTTGAACGACTGGTGGAAACGATCCACGCGCGACATCTTCTTTTCGTGACCATCCTTATCGTGAGGTTTCAGGAACACAGCACACAGGGCTGGCGACAGTGTCAAGGCGTTAACAGCCGAGATAATAATGCTGATAGCCATGGTTACACCGAACTCGCGATAGAAAGTACCCGAAGTACCGCCGATGAACGATACAGGCACGAACACAGCTGCCATTACCAGAGTAATAGAGATGATAGCACCCGAAATCTCGTTCATGGCATCGATAGAGGCGGTAAGCGACGACTTATAACCCTGATCGAGCTTAGCATGCACAGCCTCGACCACCACGATGGCATCATCCACCACGATGGCGATGGCCAGCAGCAAGGCCGACAGTACCAACAGGTTGATAGAGAAGCCCATCACATTCAGGAAGAAGAATGTACCTACCAGTGATACCGGTACGGCAATCAGCGGGATGAGTGTAGAACGCATATCCTGCAGGAAGATATATACCACGAAGAACACCAGTGCCAGTGTCATGAAGAGGGTGAATACCACCTCCTCGATTGAGGCATAGAGGAACTCGGTCACATCGTAGTTGATCTTCACTTCCATGCCCGGAGGCATCAGTTTCGTCTGCGATTCAAGCTCGGCCTTAACCTGCTTGGCAATCTCGTTAGCATTCGAACCAGCCACCTGCTGTACCATGGTCATTACCGAAGGTACACCATTGTTCTTCATCGATACCGAGTAGCCTTCACCACCCAGCTCAATCTTAGCCAGATCCTTCAGCTTCAGTGTCTGTCCGTTAGCATCACTCTTAATAATAATGTTACCAAACTCCTCGGCAGTACGGAAACGACCGGTATAACGCATCGAATACTCGTAAGCCACATTGGGAGCCTGCTCACCAAACTTACCAGGAGCAGCCTCGATATTCTGCTCGGCCAGTGCGGCTGTGATATCCGAAGGAATCAAGCTGTGCTGCTTCATCACATCGGGCTTCAGCCATATACGCATAGCGTAGGTCTTCGAACTGAATCCAGAAGCATCACCCACACCCTCGATACGCTTCAGCGCAGGCACGATGTTGATGGCGTTATAGTTGGTCAGGAACTCATCGTCGTAACGACCGTCGGATGTTAGTGAATACATCAGTACCTGTGACGACTGACGTTTTACCACGCGCACACCAATCTGGTTAACCTCGGAAGGCAGCAGAGCAGTGGCCTGACTCACACGGTTCTGTACGTTTACGGCACACATATCCGGATTCATACCCTGACGGAACATCACCTGAATCATAGCCGAACCAGGCGATGCTGTTGAGGTGATATAATCCATTCCCTCAACACCGTTGATACTCTCCTCAAGTGGCGTAACCACGGCATTCTTCACCGTTTCGGCATCGGCACCTGGGTAGCTACCCATGACCACGATGTTAGGCGGCGCAATATTCGGATACTGCTCGATAGGAAGCGAGACCAGTCCGATGAAACCCAGCAGCACGATGAGGATAGAGATCACCGTTGACAGTACCGGGCGTTTTATAAAATTCGTAAATGTCATAATTGTCAATTATAAATTTTCAATTATCAATTATTTCTTCATCGCACCAACGATGTCGCCGGCAGTCATAGCCTTAGCCTGCTCGTCGATCTTCTGCTGATAGCGCTCTGGGGTGATGGGCACAATCTCCATACCGTCGGACAGTTTGGTGATACCATTGGTCACATACTTGTCGCCAGCCTTCAATCCACCTGTTACCATGTAGTTCATACCATCGTTCTGTGGAGCAACCTGAATCTCGCTATACTTCACCTTGTTGTCGGCACCCAGCAGGTAAACGAACTTCTTGTTCTGAACCTCGGATACAGCCGACTGTGGGATGATGATGGCCGATGAGTTGCTGTGAGGAATCACGATAGCACCTGAGCCACCACTCTTGAGCACACGCTGTGGATTCTGGAACAGGGCAATCATCTGTACCGAACCAGTAGCAGCATCGATCACACCGCTCATCTTGGTTACAGTACCATCCAGATTATACAAAGTACCATCGGCCAACTTCAGCTTAACTGGTGGGAACTTTGATACGGCAGCATTCTGACCACCCTCGCCCTTGCTCATCTCGAGGGCATCCTTCTCGGTTACCGAGAAATAAACCTCCATCGACGAGTTGTTTGATACGGTAGTGAGCACATTACCAGTGCTTACCAGAGCACCTACTTTATAAGGCAGAGTACCAACTACACCTGCAGCGGGACTCTTCACATAGCAGTAGCTCAGCATCTCCTTATTCGATGCCAACAGAGCCTCAGCCTGAGCTACTGTGGCCTTGGCCTGCTCGTACTGATTGGTGGCCTGCTGCAACTCAAAGTCACCAATCACGCCATTCTCATGCAATTTCTGTGCGTTCTCATAACTCAACTTGGCAGTATTGAGCGAAGCCTTTGCTGTATTTACGCTAGCCTGTGCCTGGCGCACCTGAGCCTGATAAGTGACGTTATCAATCACAAACAGCACCTGTCCAGCGCTCACAGTCTGACCTTCCTTCACGTTAACCTGAGTAATGAATCCAGCCACCTTAGGACTAATCTGCACATCCTGTACACCCTTGATGGTTGCAGGATAAGTGGTCTGTGTTTCAGAACTCTGAGTACCTACAGTTGTTACAGGATACTCGTTGTCGCCAAACTGGGGGCGACCACCGCCACCACCGCATGATGACAAAATCAGCGATGCAACGGTCATTACCAAAAACATTCTTTTCTTCATACTAACTATCATGTATCTAATTTAATCCAAACACAATTCAACCCGAAAACTTTGCGTATTACGCGCGGTTTTCGGGTTGCAAAGATACGAAAATTATATCTTACGATATATTCTTCTGAATAAACTTTTAACGTTTATTGCCTATAGCCTATAGAGCAACGCATTTTTTAACATTTAGAATGGAAATACCAAACCAACATTCAGTGTGCTATGACCATCGTACTGAGTTTTGTAGCAGTACTCGCACTTGAACGAAAGATTGGCATTGAGAGGGTACTCCATACCGCAACCGATGTTCAGGCCCAGCTTAGAATCGCTACCCTCATCGTAGCTCCAACCCATCACGTTCAAACCTGCCAGAGGATAAACGGTGAACTTGCTGTTAGAAATATGGAACAGGTACTCTACGTTGATGTTGGGGTTCCACATGCTCACGTGATCCTTGTTGAAGTAGTAGTCGAACTGAGCGACACCACGAACATTCTCAGCAAACTCATAGCCAATGTTGGCACCGATACCACAATTGTTAGGTGAGTCGAGCAAGTAATTGAAATGACCGCTGATAGTGGTCTTACCAACTTGTGCATACGATGCCACACTAAGCATCAAAGCACAGATTCCCATTACAATCTTTTTCATAACTTTTTGTCTTTTAAGAATTAAATTAATAATACAAAATATTATATCATAGTTTGATATAAATCTTCTTTCGATACAACACGTAACCGATGGCAAAATTCAGTAGTACAAAGTAAACTGCATAAGCAAACGATGCCCACTTGAGGGGCGCGATCACCGCATGAATGCCATTATATACCATTTCGGATACTTCGATATTTTTCAACAGAATAGCCAACAGTTCGCTCGACACATACAAGGCCAGCGCATTCACACCGAACACGTGGAAGAAGGTGGTCCAACCGCTCTTCTTCTGTATGTCGATCACATACATCAGCAGGGCTTGCATCAGCGAAGCCAAACCGCACGTCATGAGCACGTAGCTGGGACTCCAGATGCGCTTATTCAGGGGCAGCCCATAGCTGAGCAGGTAGCCGCCAATCACACATACTGCACCAACCACAAACAGGGCAATCACCTTCTGTTCAACCGTTTCACGCTTGCGAATCAGCATACCACAATAGAAGCCCAACAGTACATGGGCTACCGATGAGATGGTACCCATCAGGCCCTCGGGATCAACCGGACTTTTATGATAGATATGATCGTAGCCAAACAACTTTAAGTCGGCTTGTGCCAACACATTCACGTTAGCATCCTCGGCATAGCCATTACCCAGAATCAGGATGGCGGTATAGATGGCTAACAAACCACCAATCACAGACAGGGTGTACTTGTGATTACAGAACAGCGCAAACAGCGACACGATACCATAGCACAAAGCTATACGCTGCATCACCGCCCAGATGCGCAGATGACCGAAGCACAGTAGGTCGCCCTCGATGGCATGGTCGAACCAGTTGATAAACAAGCCGATAGCAAATAGCAGCACCGTACGCTTAACAATGCGACGGATGACCTGTGGGGTTGGCTTGAACTCCGACTTTACCAGCGAGAGATAGCACGAGATACCCATGATAAACAGGAAGAAGGGGAACACCAGGTCGCAGGGCGTCATGCCGTTCCACTTAGAGTGACGCAGCATCTCGAAGCTCTCGCCCCAGCCATTGTTCACCAATATCATGCCTGCCACGGTAATACCGCGCAGAATATCGAGACTTAATAATCGCTTACTTTCCATTGACCATTGAACATTGACCATTGAACATGAAATCTATCACCTCCTTGGCTACATCTACGGGTGAGCCTTCGGGGGCAGCTGAGTATGGTGTCTGGTCCAACGTCCAGGGCTCTTCCATAGCGTAGTAGTCGAGCTTTACCTCCTGAGGCAGTGCCATAGCAAACAGCTCGGCAGCTGTCTTAGTAGCATTCGGACCACCACCTAACAACTCGGGCTGTGGGGCAGTCTGGGCCTTCATCTGGGCTGCCAGGGCATCGAAGTACGACTTCCAACGTACATAGTAGAAGTCCTTCAACAATCCCTGCCACTCCTTGTGGGCATAATCGCGCAAACCACCTGTATCGGCACAGTAACGGTTACCCCAGGTAGTAATCTGCACGCGCGCGTTCCATTCATATAGTTTCTTCTCCTCGGCAGTGTTTCCGGCATTCACAGCATCCTGAGTCCAATGACCTACACGGAACTCGGTGCGGGTACCCAGCAGCTTATCCTGCAGAAGCAACATTTTTAAGAAACGCTCGGCATCGCGATCGAACTGCTTACGACTGAAAGCCTTGTAATCGGCAATGGTCTTCTGGTACTGCAAGCGTGCCTGATCTGCCAGAGCCTGACGGGTGATATCCACCAGATCGTATTCAAAATTATTGTTGCCACGGTATTTCTCGGCCACACTATTCATCAGCTTGGCTGCCTTCTTGGTCATTGCAGGATCGTAGTAGTTCTTCATCTTCGACCAGCTTGATGCCTGGAAGTTATTGAGTGTGGGGCGACCGCAGAAGATACTCTCGTGAGGACCCTGCTGGTTGTTGCCTGCAGGACAGTTGTAGATGCTCTTGGCCAGAGTAAGCCAAGCCTTCTCGATAGCCTCATCCTCTACACCATAGCGTGCCTTCACATAATTCTTAACCCACTGCTCCTTGGTAAACTTCTCGGGGCGCCAAGGCAGCTCGCTCATCAGCTCGAACATCACAGGATTGTTCTCTGAACCCTCCATGGTGAAGCCGATGCCCTTTAACTTTGAGCTTTGTGCTTGGAACTTTGAACTTTGCAACATATAGAAGTTGTCGAGCAACTGATCCATACGTCCGTGCAGACCGACGTTGGCACCGAAGTTCTCAAGCAGACAGAACAGCCACTGGTGCTGCTTGTAACCCTGCTCACGCTTCCAGATGCTGGGTATACCGAACATGGGGCGACACTCCGAGAAGAGGTCGAGCACCAGCAGGTCGCCAGTCTTCATATCGTCCACCATGGCCTCGCGAGGATTCTCGGTCCAACCCTGAATCACCCATACAGCCTTAGGATTCACACGTTTCATGGCCTGCATCATGGCCTGACCGGCTTTAGCATAATCGATATTTGGATCATCGTTACTCTCGTGGAAAGGATCCATCGAATAGTAATCGGCCTTACCAAACAGCTTGGTGAGCTCATTATAATATAAGGTGGCGATTTCGGAGAATCGCGCATCGGTAGGCAACAGGTTAGCAGGACGCTGGAAACCATTCCACAGACCTGCGTCGGCCACGTTCAAGCCTAACTTCTCCTTTGCGTCGTGGGGCACCATACCGCAATAGCCTGGCAGTACAGGGTGCATGCCCAACTGCTTCATGCGAGCCAGAATCTGCTTCTGCAGCTTTTCCTGACGGGCATACCACGATGTGGGCAGTGGTCCACCCCACCCTTCGAGGTTGTTCATCTCCCACCAAGCCAAGAAGGCAGGACCGGCGATAAACTCGCCCACCTCTTTCTCGGTGTAGCCTAACTTCAACAGCATATTTCGCCATACGCACTCCTCGCCTACAATAGCCAGTGGCATGTTGATGCCGTGAAGTGCCATCCAGTCGATTTCCTTTTCCCAGCGTTTCCAATCCCAGAAAGCCATCGAATAGCTGAAGGTGCAGTAGTTGAAATCGTAACGCAGCGACAAATCGGTTTCGCGGCGCTCCTTCTTGGTTACTGCGGGCAGCTTGGCAGGCAATTTGGTCTGCATCTGGTTCCACGAGAGGTGTACACCGGCATAATATTTCAGATACCAGTTCAGTCCCGAAGCGATGTTTACCCACGAGTTACCGCGGATAACCACCTTATTGCCAGCCTGGTCGAGTTCAAAGAAATCCTTGTCGCTCTTTACCAGCTGTGTTTTAAATTTGGCCGAAGCGCCCTTGTCGATTCTTTCCAGCAAATCATCTACAGGATTTGCCCACATCTGTATAGACAGCAGAATTCCGATAATAGTTAGTAGTTTCCTCATATCACTTAATTAGTTTCATTTCCTTTGCTTTTGCCATTAACAATGCCATGAGCGGTTCACGCTCGTTTTCCACCTTATTATCTAATACAGCATCCTTCAGGTACTGCTTGAGCACTCCTACCTCGCGGCAGGGCTGCAGATGGAACATCTCCATAATCTCGTTACCATCAATCACAGGCTGCAACAGGCGCACGTAGTCCTTCTCCTTCAGGTCGGTCAACTTTTCGCGCACCATGCGGAAGTTCTCAAGGAACATTTTTTTGCGCACCTCGTTCTTCGAGGTGATATCAGCCTCGCACAGGGTCATCAGGTCCTCGATATCCTCACCCGCATCGTTCATCAGTCGACGTACGGCCGAATCGGTCACAATCTCATCGGCAATCACGATGGGACGCATATGCATATCTACCAACTTCTGCACGTACTTCATCTTCATGTCGAGTGGCAACATGAGGCGACGGAATATCTGAGGCACCATCTTGGCACCAATCATATTATGATTGTGGAAGGTCCAGCCGATAGCAGCATCCCAACGTTTCGACTTGGTTTTACCCACATCGTGCAACAGGGCTGCCCAGCGCAACCACAGGTTGTCGGAGTGCATAGCCACATTATCCAACACCTCGAGGGTGTGGTAGAAGTTATTCTTGTGCGCACGACCGTTCTTCTGCTCTACGATATCGAGTGCCGACAGTTCGGGCAGGATGATATTGAGCAGACCGCAACGTTGCAAATCCACAAAACCACGCGATGGTGTCTTAGAAAGAATAATCTTGTTAAGCTCGTCCTTGATACGCTCGCCGCTCACAATCTTGATTCTGTCGGCCATGCGCTCCAGGGCCACAAAGGTTTCCTCCTCAATCTGGAAGTTAAGCTGTGTGGCAAAACGGATGCATCGCATCATGCGCAAGGGATCGTCGCTAAAGGTGATGCCTGGCTCCAGCGGGGTAGCAATGATACCATCCTCCAAGTCGGCCAAGCCATTAAACGGGTCGACCAGCTCGCCAAAACGCTCCTTGTTCAAGCAGATGGCCATGGCATTGATAGTAAAATCGCGACGGTTCTGATCGTCCTCCAACGTTCCGTTTTCGACAATAGGTTTACGGGAGTCGTGACTGTAGCTCTCCTTACGAGCTCCCACAAACTCCACCTCGTATTCGGTACCCTTCTGCCAGAATTTCACCTGGGCAGTACCAAAGTTCTTAAATACGCTAAGATGTGCTTTCTTGCCTACGATGCGCTTGAGTTCCTCGGCCACCTTGATGCCGCTGCCAACTACAACCACATCGATATCGTTAGACGGACGTTCCAGGAATATGTCGCGTACATATCCGCCCACCACATAGCACTCCAGACCCAATCGATCTGCAGCCTCGCTTATTTGGTGGAAGATGTCCTGATTTAATATCTCTGCTAATTCCTCGTCGCTATATAAATTCATTATATATACCTTTTTAGGTTGCAAAGATACGGATTTTTTTCCTTTCCACCAATTATTTTAGCATTAATAAATAAAATAATCCTTGTTTGTCTTCTTTTTAATATTTTCTTTAATACTGCTATATAACGGATCGTATTTGGCATTAGGCTTATTAATGGTAAAGCCCTTTACCTTTATAATATAGTTTTCAACACTATCGGCCGACATCTGATCGAGATGTAACGACTCATTATAAAACGCCTCCATTTCCGGCAACGAGTTTTGCGTCAACAGAGGTTTCTCTCCGTAGTAAGCAAGTCCAAGAAGCAGGACCGCAGCAACTATCAACAACAGTTTCTTCATTTGCGTATAGTTTTTTAAGTGGTGCAAAGATAAGTATTAAATTTTAAACCGCCAAACATTTTTTTGCAAAATTACGTATTTTGATATCAATTTGCCACTTTTATTTTGTCATATCAGTCAAAAACACTACCTTTGCGCCAAGAAATCAGTTACATTGCCAATGGAACCAATTAACGACTTTTTTTCGCTGATGAGTTCATTCCTCTGGGGATGGCCTATGATAGTGCTGCTGCTTGGTACGCACCTGTTCCTGACGTTCAGGTTACGCATACCTCAGCGCAAACTGTTCACAGGCATCAAGCTATCCGTAAAGAAAGACTCAAAGGCCGAAGGCGACGTGAGTCAGTTCGGAGCCTTAGCCACCGCACTGGCAGCCACCATTGGTACAGGTAACATTGTAGGTGTGGCCACAGCCGTAGCCCTGGGCGGGCCAGGTGCTGTACTGTGGTGTTGGCTCACAGGTATCTTCGGTATGTCGACGAAATATGCCGAGGGACTGCTAGCCGTGAAATACCGCGTAAAAACAGCCGATGGCAGAATGCTTGGCGGTCCGATGTACGCCTTGGAGCGTGGTTTGGGCATGAAGTGGTTAGGCATTCTGTTTGCCATTTTTACGGCTTTGGCCTCGTTTGGTATCGGCTGTACGGTGCAGGCCAACTCGATAGCCCTGCTGGCACACGAAACATTCGGAGTACCTGCCTGGATTATAGGTTTAACCGTTTGTCTGCTCACCGCTTTGGTTATCTTAGGCGGTGTAAAAGCCATTGCCAAGGTGTGTACGGTGCTGGTACCTTTCATGGCACTGCTGTATGTACTGGGGTGCATCGCCATACTTTGTATTAACAACAGCTATGTGTGGCCAGCCATCCAACTGATTATCAATTCGGCTTTCAACCCATCGGCTGCAGGTGGCGGATTTGTAGGCGCCACAGTGATGATGGCCGCCCGTTATGGTATTGCCCGTGGCTTGTTCAGTAACGAGAGCGGACTGGGTAGCGCCCCAATTGTGGCAGCTGCCGCCCAGACACGTAACCCCGTGCGCCAGGCCTTGGTGTCGAGCACAGCCACCTTCTGGGACACCGTCGTTATCTGTGCACTTACAGGATTGGTATTGGTAAGCAGCATCCTGGCCTACCCCGACATTACCTATGCCGATGGCGCAGCACTTACCAAAGTGGCCTTCTCGAAAATCCCTTACGTAGGTGCGCCCTTGTTGGCATTCGGTATTCTGACGTTTGCTTTCAGCACCATCATTGGCTGGAGTTACTATGGCGAGAGTGCTGTAAACTATCTTGAAGGCAGAAGAACCAATCGTTTCTACCGCATTCTGTTTATCGTGTCGCTCTTCTTCGGCTCTATCATTAATCTGGACATTATCTGGAATATTGCCGACTGCATGAACGCGTTGATGGCGATACCTAACTTGATAGCCCTGCTACTGCTAAGCGGTGTGGCTGCCCAGGAAACCAAGAAATACCTGTGGAGCAACCGTTTGGACGACGAGATGGAAGAAGTGAAAGATGAAATATAAGGTGACAATCTATTAATAATTAAACCAAGGTATGAGAAAAAACATTTTAATGCTGGCCGTAGCTATGATTGCGGCAATGTGCGTAACCACGTCGTGCGGAAACAAAGCCCAGAAACAGGACGAAACGCAGGCTGGACAAGTGAACAACTTCCGCATTAAGCGCGGTACCAACATCAGTCACTGGCTGTCGCAGAGCGAGCAGCGTGGCGAGGCCCGTCGCCTACACATTCAGGAGGACGACTTTGCACGTCTGGAGGAGTTAGGATTCGACTTTGTACGTATTCCCATCGACGAGGTACAGTTCTGGGACGAGGACGGCAAGCAGCTGCCCGAGGCTTGGGGATTGCTGAACAACGCACTCGATTGGGCTAAGAAGCACAACCTGCGCGCTATTGTGGATCTGCACATTATCCGCTCACACTACTTTAACGCAGCAAACGAGGACGATAAAGCTGCTAACACCCTGTTTACTTCAGAGGAGTCGCAGCAAGGACTGATTAACCTATGGAAGCAGCTGTCGGACACCTTGAAGAACCGCAGCAACGACTGGGTGGCTTACGAGTTTATGAACGAGCCTGTAGCACCCGAGCACGAGCAGTGGAACCAGCTGGTAGCCAAGGTACACAAGGCCCTGCGCGAACTGGAGCCACAGCGTACACTGGTGATTGGTAGTAACATGTGGCAGGGACACGAGACCATGAAGTACCTGAAGGTGCCCGAGGGCGACAAGAATATCATCCTGAGTTTCCACTACTACAACCCCATGATTCTGACACACTATGGTGCTTGGTGGACACCACTGGGTAAGTATCAGGGCAAGGTGAACTATCCTGGTGTGCTGGTATCGAAGGAGGATTACGAGGCAGCTCCTGCTGAGATTAAGGACCAGCTGAAGCCTTACACCGAGCAGGTATGGGATATCAACACCATCCGTGCACAGTTTAAGGATGCCATCGAAGCTGCCAAGAAGTACGACCTGCAGCTGTTCTGCGGTGAGTGGGGTGTTTACGAGCCAGTGGACCGCGAGTTGGCTTACAACTGGACACGCGATATGCTGACCGTATTCGACGAGTACAACATTGCCTGGACAACCTGGTGCTACGATGCCGACTTTGGTTTCTGGGATCAGCAGCGCCACACCTTCAAGGACCGTCCATTGGTTGAGTTGCTGATGAGTGGCAAAAAACTGGGAGAGGAATGAAGAAAATAATACTGCCAATATTGGCGATACTGATATTAACGGCTTGTGGCGAGACGAAGACCCGACAGGAAATCAATCGCCGCAAGGCCGCTTTGGTTGAGAAACAGGCAACCGAGTTGAAGAAAGCACAGGCCGAATTATGGAAGACCGACAGCCTGTTGCAGTTAACCAATCAAAAATTTGATTCATTGACCAAGGAGGTAGAGGCGCACAAGCAGGCGCTGAAGGCTACACCCGAAGAATTGACTGCCCTGACACAACTGCGCATAAAACGCGATTCCATCCGCACTCAATACGAAGCTTTGGGGCTGAAAATCCGCTATATACACAAAAAGCAGAAAGAAAAGTAGCAGTTCGCAGACATGCTAACTTCAAAAAAAGTGAAAAGTGGCTAAAAAGTTTTCCACTTTTCACTATTTTTTGTACCTTTGCACCCGATATGACCCAATTTGAAAAGACAAACGCTCAGTTTGAGCAGGCTCTGGCAGAATGCAGAGCACTGTTCGAGAAGAAGCTGCACGACTACAAAGCGTCGTGGCGCATCCTGCGTCCCACGGCATTAACCGATCAGTTGTTTATCAAAGCCAAGCGCATCCGCTCGCTCGAGATTAAGAAAGAATCGCTGGTGGGCGAAGGCATACGTCCGGAGTTTATCGCACTGATTAACTACGGCATTGTAGGTCTTATCCAGCTGGCTAAGGGATTTGCTGATACGGTTGACATCAGCAACAGCGAGGCCATGGCACTCTACGACGAGCATGCCAAGGAGGCCCTGGAACTGATGAAGCGTAAGAACCACGACTACGACGAGGCGTGGCGCGGCATGAGGGTTAGTAGCTATACCGACCTGATTCTGACAAAAATTGAACGTATCAAGGAGATCGAGAACTTGCAGGGCGAGACACTCGTGAGCGAGGGTATCGATGCCAACTATATGGATATCATTAACTACGCGGTCTTTGGAGTAATTAAATTATCGGAGGACGACGATAACGCCACAGCATGAAGAAAGCTGCCGTTAACATCTGCCGAATAGTGCTGGCACTGACGTTTATCTTCTCAGGATTCGTCAAAGCCGTTGACCCACTGGGAACACAGTACAAGATACAGGATTACCTGGTGGCAATCGGATTAGGGCGCATGATGCCCGACTTTACCACGCTGGCCTCATCGGTACTGTTGGCAGCCACCGAATTCTTCTTAGGCATCTGCTTGCTGTTTGCCATCAGGCGTCGCATTGTATCGAAGCTGGTGCTGGCCATCATGGTCGTAATGACACCGCTCACACTCTGGCTGGCCTTGAGCAACCCTATCAGCGATTGCGGTTGTTTTGGCGACGCGCTGGTGCTTACCAACTGGCAAACGCTGTGGAAGAACGTGATACTGCTGGGCGCAGCCATCGTGGTATGGAAATGGCCATTGGAGCAGGCACGACTCATCAGTCAGAGCAATCAGTGGATAGTGATGAACTACAGCTTGGTGTTCATTCTGCTGTTTATCTCGGGCAAGAGTCTGTACACCCTACCCCAGTTCGATTTCCGTCCCTACCACATTGGAGCCGACATACGCGAGGGTTGGACAAAGATGATGGAAGGCGAGGATTCGCCCTACACCGATTTGTTTATCGAGCAGGTGAGCGATGGCGAGGACCTGACGGAGCAGATACTTACCGACGAGGGATACACCTTCCTGTTGGTTGCCCCGCATCTGGAACAGGCCGACGACTCACGATTGGACGAGATTAACCAGATGTACGAGTACAGTCTGGATAACGGTTATCCGTTCTACTGTCTGACAGCCAGTGGCGAGAAAGCCATCGAGAGCTGGCGCGACCTGACAGGTGCCGAATACGCCTTCTGCCAGACCGACGACATCACACTGAAAACGATGATTCGCTCGAACCCTGGACTGCTGTTGCTCAAGGATGGTAAGGTGATACGCAAGTGGAGCCACAACAACCTGCCCACCGAGGAGGAGTTGACCACCAAGCTTGAAGACAGCGAATTAGGCCAGTTGCCCACCGAGACCGTAACCACCAAGATACTGTGGGTATTAACGTGGTTTGTACTACCGCTGGTACTCCTGACGATTGCCGACCGCCTCTGGGCTTGGACCAAGTGGGTGAGACGAGAGAAGGATACTGTGGATAGTGACAGTGAATAGTGATTAGTGAATAGTGATTAGTTTTTTACATTATAAAATTTAGTAGAATTATGAGAAAGAAAATTGTAGCAGGAAACTGGAAGATGAACATGAATCTCCAGGATGGTATCGCTCTTGCAAAGGAGCTGAACGAGACTCTGAAGGCTGACAAGCCAAACTGTGGTGTAGTAATCTGCACTCCATTCATCCACCTCGCATCTATCGCACAGTTCCTCGACCAGGACATCATCGGCCTGGGTGCTGAGAACTGCGCTGACAAGGAGAAGGGTGCCTTCACTGGTGAGGTTAGTGCCGAGATGGTAAAGAGCACAGGTGCTCAGTACGTTATTCTGGGTCACTCAGAGCGTCGTGAGTACTACAAGGAGACTCCAGAGATCCTGAAGGAGAAGGTGCTTCTGGCTCAGAAGAACGATCTGAAGGTTATCTTCTGTATCGGTGAGAGCCTGGAGGAGCGCGAGGCTGGCAAGCAGAACGAGGTAGTAAAGGCCGAGCTCGAGGGTTCAGTATTCAACCTCTCTGAGGAGGACTTCCGTAAGATCGTTATCGCCTACGAGCCAATCTGGGCTATCGGTACCGGTAAGACCGCTACTGCTGAGCAGGCTGAGGAGATCCACGCTTACATCCGTTCAATCATCGCCGAGAAGTATGGTCAGGCTGTAGCTGACGACACTACTATCCTTTACGGTGGTAGCTGCAAGGCTAGCAACGCTCCTGAGCTGTTTGCTAAGCCCGACATCGATGGTGGTCTGATTGGTGGTGCTTCATTGAAGGCTGCCGACTTCAAGGGTATTATCGACGCTTGGAAGAAGTAATCGCAGTGAAACGATTAATGACTATAATGACGCTTTGCATCGGCTGCTTTATGGTGGCCGATGCTCAGTCGTCGTTTACCAAGAGGCTGCAACAGAGCAAGAACGGCGAGGGCAAGATAACCCTTACGCAGACTAAGGCCATCGACGAGCTGGTTAACGGTCCGGCTACTACTGCGGCTACCACAGGTACTACACCTGTACACCCCAAGAACACTCAGAAACAAACAGAGAAGAAAGAAAACAATACTGCTACAAACACAAATCAGGATAAGGAAACAAAGCCGAAGGTACAGCCCGTAGTGGTTGAACACAACGACACCGTGAGTCTTGACAACCCCGAGGAAATCCAGAAAAAGATTATGAAGGGTACCAAGGTGCCAGGCTATCGCGTACAGGTGTATGCAGGCGGCAACTCACGTAACGACCGTATCAAGGCCGAAAGAATAGGCAGTGAGATCAAGGGATTGTTCCCTGGCGTACCTGTCTATGTACATTTCTACTCACCACGATGGATATGCCGCATGGGCAACTATCGTACCTACGAGGAGGCACACGAGGTGCTGGAGCGTGTAAAGCGCAACGGCTACCAGTCGGCCATCATCGTAAAAGGAAAAATCACCGTACAATATCAATAATGAATATAGAGATTAAGGAATACGACAACGAGAAATATCGCGATGGAATCGAGGAATTAGCCGACCACTACGAGAAGATACTCGGCCTTTTGGGCGAGGATCCTACCCGTGAGGGTTTGGAAAAGACCCCTATGCGCGTGGCCAAAGCCATGCAGGTGCTGACCAAAGGCTACACAATGGATGCCCACAAGATTCTGACCGATGCCCTGTTTAAGGAGGACTACAACCAGATGGTGATTGTAAAGGACATCGACTTTTTCTCGCTGTGCGAACACCACATGCTGCCATTCTACGGTAAGGCACACGTGGCTTATATCCCTAACGGCTACATCACCGGTCTGTCGAAGATAGCCCGCGTGGTGGATATCTTTGCCCACCGTCTGCAGGTTCAGGAGCGCATGACGCAGCAGATTAAGGACTGCATTGAGCAAACCCTGCACCCCTTAGGTGTGATGGTGGTGATCGAGGCCAAGCACATGTGCATGCAGATGCGCGGTGTGGAGAAACAGAATAGCATTACTACAACAAGCGACTTCAGCGGTGCCTTTAATCAGGCTAAGACCCGCCAGGAGTTTATGAACCTCATACACAATAATCAAATCTAAAACAAAAAAGGTATGTATCAAGCTGACATTGACAACAACACCAACTACAGAACCAACGAGTCGTTTACACAGGAGTTTACCCGCAGCTGTCTGGGCCGCATACTCATCTTCGGCGTCATTATCCTGGTAGGTATGCTGGTAGCTTACTTTACCGCTCCTAAAGAGGAAGACATGAACGAGGAGATGACCGATAACCTGATGCAGTGCCTGGAGGTTAACGACGGTATCAAGGGCGATGTAGTGGATGACTATGTACACAACTTGACATTTATCTTTACCACCGCAGATACCACAGTGATACCACAGGACGACTTGGAGATTTTCCACAAGTACAACCGTCTGATATCCTATCGTCATACGTTCTACTCAACATCTTACCTCCACAACAACATGCACCCCGAGGGCACTCGCGTAGGTGTAGGTATGTTCGGCATCATCATCCCAACGGTATTCTTCGAGGATATCCTGCTGGAGGTTGGCACGATTCACAAAGGCTACGAGCAGCGCCTGAATCAGCCTGAAGTTAAAGAGCCCGAGGAGGTAGATCTGGGCCAGACACCTGAAATCCGCGAGTTCCACTACAAGGGCAACGAGGACGACTAATCGCAAACTTACTGCGAACTAATTATTATCAATTATATGAAGACCAGGACTTTACTGAGCATCGCCCTGATGCTCTGTGCCTCAACGAATATGCAGGCACAAAACCATGCTGCAAGCAAGCATGAGAACATAGTTACAAACATGATCGACAACCCCATGCTGTGGGCCGATGTACCCGACCCCGACATCATCCGCGTGGGCGATACCTTCTATCTGGTATCCACCACCATGCACCTGATGCCTGGCGCACCCATCATGAAGTCGAAAGACCTGAAGAACTGGGAGACCGTGGGTTACATCTTCGACAAGCTGACCGACTCGCCCAAGTACGACCTCTCGCCTACCGAGGGTACCGTTTACGGACGCGGACAGTGGGCCACATCGCTTAAGTACCACAAGGGTAAGTTCTATGCCCTGCTGGCTCCCAACGAGCGTGGTGCCATGGGCGATACCTATATTTTTACTGCCGACAAGGCCGAGGGTCCATGGAAGATTGTGTCGCGCATGCGCCACTTCCACGACTGCTCGCTGTTCTTCGACGATGACGATCGTGTGTACGTAGTATATGGTACAGGCGAGATGATGGAGCTGAAGCAGGACCTCTCGGATGTGATTGAAGGCACCCACCGACAGATTTTTAAGCGCGAAGCCGACGAGACCGGACTGCTTGAGGGTTCGCGTATGATAAAGCATAACGGCAAGTATTACCTGCTAATGATTTCGCATGTGTATGCCCCTGGCCGCCATCGCCGCGAGGTGTGCTACCGTGCCGATAACATCCAGGGCCCTTACGAGAAGGCTACCATCCTGCAGTCGGAGTTCGGTGGCTTTTCTTACGAGGCACAGGGAACCATTGTTGATACCCAGGATGGCGACTGGTATGGTGTGATTTTCCAGGACCGTGGCGGTGTGGGCCGTGTGCTCACCTTGATGCCCTGCCGCTGGATTGACGGTTGGCCTATGCTGGGCGACGAGGAAGGTCGTGTGCCCGACCGCGTTCGTGCGCTGAAGAATGGCGAACCCGAGGCATCTATCGTAAAGGCCGACGACTTTTCATCAGATAAGTTAGGTTTGCACTGGCAGTGGAATCACAACCCCGTAGATAAGGCCTGGAGCCTGACCGAACGCCCAGGTTACTTGCGACTGAAGACCAGTCGTGTGGTGCCCAACCTGTATCTGGCCCCCAACACACTTACCCAGCGCATGGAAGGCCCACAGTGTTCAGGTGCTATCGTGATGGATCTCTCGAAGATGAAGGATGGCGACTGCGCCGGTCTTTCTGCTTTCAACAGCGATTCAGGTACCCTCACCGTTAAGAAGAACGGCAAGAAGTACACCCTCGAGATGAGCGAGACCAAGGTGACGCTGAGTCCGCGCGAGAAGAAGGTGGAGAAGGTGGAGGAAAAGGTTGTAGCAACTGTAGCACTGCAACAACTGCAGCAAAAGAAACTGTGGCTGCGCATCGATGCCGATTTCCGTCCGCAGGGCGGTCAGGGTATCGACACCGCCAAGTTCTACTACAGCCTCGACGGCCAGGAGTGGCAGCAGATTGGCAGCGACTACCGTCTGAAGTTCGACTGGCAGCGCTTCTTCATGGGTTCAAAATTCGGTATCTTCAACTACGCCACCAAGAAGGTGGGCGGCTACGTGGATATCGACGAGTTTGCATATAACAAAATCAAATAATCATTATGAACAGAGTAACAATAGCAATTCTTGCCTTGCTGGCACCAATAGCTATGTGTGCACAGGGTGTAAAGATCGAGTTTTTTACACCTTCTGTTGTACATGTGGTAAAGTACCCAGGGCAGCCAGTAACACCCGAGAGCAAGGTGATTATAGCCAAGCCTCAGGAAGTAAAGCTTACCCGCAAGGGCAGCACCACATCGAGTAGCGAGCTAACGGTGAAGCTCGACGAGAAAACGTGCTGCATCACATTCCTTGATGCCAAAGGAAAAGTGCTGCTACGCGAAAAGTCGCACACGTTTACCCCACTCAACCAGACCTTTACGCTTGATAAAGGCGAGGCTATCTACGGTCTGGGCACCATTCAGAACGGCAAGATGAACCGTCGTGGCGAGCATAAGCGCATGGAGCAGAGCAATCTGGAGGACTTCCAGAACGTGATCCAGAGCATCAAGGGTTGGGGCCTGTATTGGGATAACTACGCCCCCACCCAGTTCGACGATGATGCACGCGGCATGTCGCTTACCTCTGAGGCTGGTGATGTGATCGACTATTACTTTATGTATGGTGGTTCGGCCGATGGTGTGATTGCACAGATGCGCTTCCTGAGTGGTGATGTGCCCATGTTCCCACTGTGGACGTATGGTTTCTGGCAGTCGAAGGAACGTTACAAGACCGCAGCCGAAACCGAGAGCATTGTTGATAAATACCGCGAGCTGCAGGTGCCCCTGGATGGTATTATCCAGGACTGGCAGTACTGGGGTTCCAACTACCTGTGGAACGCCATGGACTTCCTGGCTGAGGATTTTGCCAACGGCAAGCAGCTGATTAAGAACGTACATCAGAAGCATGCCCACTTCATGATCAGTATCTGGGCCAGCTTCGGACCTCAGACCCAGCAGTTCCGCGAGCTGGATGCCAAGGGCCTGCTGCTGCCCATCGAGACATGGCCACAGAGCGGCATCTCGCATGTATGGCCTCCTATCATGGAGTATCCTTCGGGTGTAAAGGTGTACGATGCCTTCAGTCCCGAGGCCCGTGCCATCTATTGGAAATACCTGAAGAAGCTGTACGATTACGGCACCGATGCCTGGTGGATGGACTCTACCGATCCCGACTTCTTCAACCCCAAGGAGAGCGACTACCAGCACCCTGTTACCGGCGGTACTTGGCGCTCGCTGCGTAATGCCTTCCCACTCGAAACCGTACGCGGTATCTATCAGGCACAGCGCAAGGACGATCGCGGCAAGCGTATCTTCATCATGACACGCTCGTCGTTTGCAGGACAGCAGCACTATGGCTCAAACATGTGGAGTGGCGACGTAGCCTCGTCGTGGGAGATGCTGCGCAATCAGATTCCCGCAGGACTAAGCTTCACGCTCACCGGTAACCCCAACTTCAACACTGATATCGGCGGTTTCTTCTGTGGTTCGTACAACACCAAGGGCTCTGGCTCAGCACCTAAGAACCCACAGTTCCAGGAGCTGTATGTACGCTGGATGCAGTACGGACTGTTCTGCCCCGTGTTCCGCAGTCATGGTGCCGATGCCCCTCGCGAGATATGGCAATTCGGCGAGCCCGGCACCCCCGTTTATCAATCTATCAAAAATTTGATTGATTTCCGTTACCGCCTTATACCTTACTTATATAGTACCGCCTCGCAGGTTACCAACAACAACTTTAGCTACATGCGCCCGCTGTTCAGCGACTTTGCCGCCGACAAGAAGGTGTGGGACATGACCGATGAGTTTATGTTCGGTCGCAGCATCCTGGCCTGCCCCATTGTAGAGGCCCAGTACACCCAGGAAAAAATTATCAAGGAAGATGCCATGACCGGCTGGAACCGTAAGGAGGTTACGGGCGAGTCTGCCGAACAGGCAGACTGGACCGAAACCAAGACCGCAACCAAGTACCTGCCAAAGGGTGCCAACTGGTACGACTTCTGGACAGGCAAGCTATATAAGGGCGGACAGAACGTGGTGCTTACTACCCGATTCGACCAGGTACCGATGTTTGTACGTGCCGGTAGCATTGTGCCATTGGGTCCTGTGATGCAGTACGTAGGCGAGAAGCCTTGGGACAACCTCGAGATACGCATCTACCCAGGTGCCGATGCCGAATTCTCGCTGTACGAGGACGAGGGTGATGGTTACAATTACGAGCAGGGTTACTACTCTAACATCATCTTTACCTGGACCGACCGCACCCGCACGCTGCACATCAGTGCCCGCCAAGGCGGTTACAAGGGCATGCTGCTCGACCGCAAGTTTACATTGGTTCTGCCCGATGGCACCACAAAGACCATCGATTACAACGGCAATCAAGTAACAGTCAAGTTATAAATCGAGAACACGAAACGGAAAAAACAAAGAGAGAGACCCGAAAGTCTCTCTCTTTTCTGTGATCCGCTTGGGGCTCGCGCTCGGCGACGAAGGAGACGCTTTGACCTTGGTCAAAGAACCCTTGGGTGAGAGCCCCCAACGGTGAAACAAAAAAGAGAGGCTAAAAAACCTCTCTTTTCTGTGATCCGCTTGGGGCTCGAACCCAAGACCCCAACATTAAAAGTGTTGTGCTCTACCAACTGAGCTAGCGGATCAACCTTGTATGACGAATGCTTTCTTACGAAAGCGGGTGCAAAGGTACGAAGTTTTTCCGAATTAACCAAATTTATTCGGAAGATTTTTCGTTACCACCCTCATTTTCTGTATCTTTTGTAACATATTGTTCGTAATACGCAATCAAAAGTGTGGTTAACGGCAGGGCTATAATCAGTCCGATAAAGCCCAGCAGCGCGCCCCAAACCGAGAGCGAAAGCAACAGGATGGCAGGATTCAGTCCCATGGCCTTACCCATCACCTTAGGCGTTACTATCATATCGCATATCAGCTGCACCACGATGAACACCAGCAGGGCCAGCGCCAGGATACCCCAGAAGTTCTGACCCGTATCGGCCGACTTGAGCAGTGCCAGCAGCACCGTAGGTATCAGTGCAAAGGTGTGCAGATAAGGCACCAGGTCCATAATACCTATCATGATACCCAGACCGATGGCCATGGGGAAATCGATAATCGTAAAGCCTATGCAGAACAGGATACCCATGATGAGTGCCACCGTTCCCTGACCGCGCACGTAGTTGTTAAGCGCCTGTCCGGCATCCTTACCCAATCCCTGCCAGAAGGGACGACTCTTCTTGGGGAAGATACGAATCCAGTTGTCCGTGAGGTACTCGTAATCCAGCAGGATAAAGAACATATATAATAAGGTAATAAGCGATGCCACGATACCGATAACCACGGTAGCCGTCTGTCCCAGCACGTTAAACAGTCCGGGCAGCACCGTCTTGACACTATCGGTAAACGTAGCGCTCTTAAAGAACTTTTCAATCTCGCGGCTGTTCTGGTTTATCCACAGCTGTATGGCACCAGGAATATCCTTGATGTGCGCCTCCTTCCGTATGTAGTCGGTTGCCAGGCTGCCCAACTTCTCAAACTGCTCAATCATAGGCGGTATGATCAGGTAGATAACACCAGCCATCACGGCTATCAACAGCACCAGCGTAATCACAATGCTCAGTGCCCTGTTGCCCACATGCAGCTTATACTGCACAAATTTTACAGCAGGATAAAGCAGATAGGCCAGGAGCCAGGCCACAAAAAACGGCAGCAGCACACTGCTCAGGTAGTTTACCAGCAGCAATATGCCTATCACCAACAGGCCGGCACCCAGCCAGCGTACCAGCTGATCAAGCGTGATTGTCTTTTCTTTCATTTTCCTCTCTTATTGCTTTTTGATAACACTCGCGGCACAGGGGCTCGTACTCGGTAGTCTCGCCCAGCAGCACGCGCTGCTCGCTCTGCACCTTACGATGACTCACGTAAGCCAGATTACCGCACTTTACACAGATGGCATGCACCTTAGTCACATCGTCGGCAATGGCACACAGGGCAGGCATGGGTCCGAAGGGCACACCCTTGTAGTCCATGTCCAATCCGGCCACAATCACACGTACACCGCGGTTGGCCAGCTCGTTACACACATCCACGATACCCATGTCGAAGAACTGGGCCTCGTCGATGCCCACCACGTCGATATCGCTCGACAGCAGCAGGATACTTCCCGGCGAATCGATGGGTGTACTCTGGATGTGCTTCTGATCATGGCTCACCACATCCTCTTCCGAGTATCTCACGTCGATAGCCGGTTTAAAAATCTCCACCTTCTGACGGGCAAACTGCGCTCTGCGCATTCGCCTGATCAGCTCCTCAGTCTTGCCCGAGAACATCGAGCCGCACACCACTTCAATTCTTCCAGGTCGGTGTGCCTCACCTGTTAAGTTTTCTATCATATTGGCGACAAAATTACAAAATACCTTTTAAAAATTGCAAAGATTTGCGTGTTTTTTTGTCTATTCCGTCAATTTGCCTTATATTTGCCCCTTGTTATGGGTATATTATACATCGTACCGACTCCAGTTGGGAATATGGAGGACATGACTTTCCGAGCCATCCGTATTCTGAAAGAAGTGGATCTGGTGCTGGCAGAAGACACTCGCACATCGAGCAAACTGCTGAAGCATTACGAGATTCACAACCAGCTGATGTCGCACCACAAGTTTAACGAACACGGAACGTCGGCCTCGGTCGTAGCCCGATTGCAGGCAGGCGAGAACGTAGCACTGATAAGCGATGCAGGCACACCAGGCATTAGCGACCCGGGATTCTTCCTGGTACGCGAGGCCGTGCGCGCAGGCATCGAAGTACAATGTTTGCCAGGTGCCACAGCCTTTGTGCCTGCCCTGGTGGCCAGCGGATTGCCATGCGACCGCTTTGCCTTCGAGGGTTTTCTGCCGCAGAAGAAGGGGCGCCAAACCAAGATAGAATCGCTAAAGGGCGAGCAGCGCACCATGATATTCTACGAGAGTCCCTACCGCGTGGTAAAAACGCTGCAGCAGTTTGCCGAGGCCTACGGTGGCGATCGCCAGGTAAGCGTGTGCCGCGAGATATCCAAGATACACGAGGAGAGTGTACGTGGCTCGCTGGAAGAGGTGATAGCCCATTTCAAGGAGCACGAGCCCAAGGGTGAGATTGTGATCATCCTGGCTGGAAACGATCATAAAGAACAATCAAATAAACAAAAGTAATTATGAAAAAGTTATTTATCTTCGCTCTGTGCCTTACCGCACTGGCAAGTTGTAATGAGGGCGCCAAGAAAACGGAGAACGCAGCCCGCGCCGAGCGCGACTCGCTGAACCAGGTGATTGCCCAGAAGGATGACGAGATTAACGACATGATGACTACCTTAATCGACATTGAGGACGGATTCCGTGAGATTACCGACGCTCAGAACCGTGTTACCCTGGCCAAGCAGGGCGAGGGTACCAACAGTAAGCAGCGTATAGCCGAGAACTTCCAGTACATCCAGTCGATGATGCAGCAGAACAAGGATCTGATTGCCAAGTTGCAGCAGCAGGCCCGCGAGAGCTCGATCAAGGGCGACAAGCTGAAGAAGATCATCGCCAGCCTGCAGGAGCAGATGGAGAAGAAGGACTTGCAGATAGCCGAGATGCAGGCCCAGCTTGACCTGAAGGATATCCACATCAACGAGCTTAACAACGAGATCAACACCATGCAGGACGACGCTCGCGCCATGAAGAGCGAGAACGACGCTCAGGCTCAGAAACTGCAGGAGCAGGACAAGCAGCTTAACACTGCCTGGTTTGTTTACGGTACTAAGGACGAACTGAAGAAGCAGCAGATTCTGACCAAGGATGGTCTGTTCAGCAAGAGCAAGATTCTGCAGGGCAACTTCAACCGCGAGTACTTCACCAAGATTGATATCCGCGTGGATCGCGACATCAAGCTCTACAGCAAGGATGCCAAGGTACTCACCTCGCACCCCGCCAGCTCGTACCGCTTAACCGCCGATGCCAACAAGCAGCTCATCCTGCGCATCAACGATCCTATCGCTTTCTGGAGCACCAGCAAGTATCTGGTTATCCAGGTTAAGTAATACTACACTCGCTAATCAGGTTGCGAAAGGCATTCACATCAGCCGGATGCAACTTCACTACGGGCGCAATGGTCATCATGGCCGATGCGCCCATATTTTTTTCCATCTGCTTAAACTCCCGATACTTGGCCAGCACCTGTTGGCGCTCATTCTCACCCAACGGGGGGAGCATCCCTGACTCGCGCATCAGGAAACGCACCTTAGCCGTTACCGACAGTTCGGCATGCAGGCGCACATAGCAGATAATATCGAAATAAACCAATGGCGGGAACGATGCCTTGACCGACTCGAGGAAAGCACCTGTAGAGGTGTTTATCAACTGCCCGTCGCGGATACTCTGGAATAGCTGTATCTGCTCGTCGAGCCCCCTGTCGAGCCAACGGTGAATCATATCCACATCGTAGAAGTAGGTCCATGCCAGCAGACCACCCATCACGGCCAATACACTTACAAACTGCATGACAGGATTGAAATGCAGATGGTTATGGCACACGTGCGCAGCAACGGCAGCCACCAGCAGCAGGATGGTCATCACCACATCAAACGGCTTTACCCCCAGTCGCGAGCGCCATCGCTCCGTTTGCCGCACCACCAGCACCAAGCCAGCAGCCACCACGGCACTGCAACCAATGTGCACAAGTGCCACCTCCAACCCACGGAACAGCATGGTGCCCAAGCCAGCATCCTGCCCCAGCACCAGATAGAACAGGTTTTCGAGAATAGAGAACCCGCCACCCACAGCAGCACCGCAGATAACGCTATCGATAAAGAACACCATACGCTTGCGCCCTGCCAGCACCAGTAGCGGCACAGCCTTCACCCCCTCCTCTACTACCGGGTGCGAGCCATCGGGCAGCACCCCATCCAGCCAACTGAACAAGCCAAAGCACACCAGTGCCATGAGCATGCCACCCACCACCAACTGCAGTAGCCTACGCTTGTTTACAAGTGCGAAATGATCAATCTTGTAAACTACCAGTATATATATTATAATAGGTAATAGCGAAGCTACAAACTGCATTATAGTAATTTTAAGGATATCATTAACTCGTTGCCATGCCTGCCGCCAGCAAAGCCCTCGGGGGCAAACAGGTGGCCTAAACCTACCGAGAGTGTCGTCTTCAGATAGTTCACAAACACCAGTTCGGTGCTCAGCTGTAGGCCTGCACTATAATACATCTGATGCTTGGTACCAGGATTCCAGGCCGACAAGCCTGTACCGAAAAGCGAGCACTGTATCCACGTGGGATAGCAGAACAGGGCGCCGAAGTTGTTCAGTCGGATGGGGCGCAGGTTCAGCTCGGTAGTGGCTTTGGCATACGAGTGGGCCTGAATGGCATCGATGTCGGCACCTGGCATGGCCAGCGCAGTGCGATATTGGAAAGCATCGCGATAGTCCACACGGTTATTGCGGAATCCGCCCAGATAGGTATTGCCGAACACCGATTGGGCATCGCCGAAGTTATGCCCGGCAGCCGTACGCAGCCAGAAGGATGTGTTGCGGTCGAACGGCACCAACGTACCGAAATCGCCTGTGGCTTCGATGGATGGATAGAATGTGCCGCCAGCCAGATAGCCATAGCCGCTGATGCCGAGCTGGTAGCCCTGCTCGTCCATCACCCCGCCAAGCGACTTGCGCAGTTTGGATACTTTGCCGTAGATCGATGCTGTCTGCAGCGATTTCACGTCGTTCACCGCTATCTCCTGATACATGGGCAGTGCATCCATGTCGCCATAGGCATCCACCGAGAATCCCCACTCACGGGTGTAGGGGCTTATCATACTATTCGTATAATCGTACGACAGCCCCACCGTATAGCCCTTACGACTGGTACGTCTCGGACCGAACAGATCGTAAAAGTCGGTGTGGTTCCAAGCCGCCTTCAGCTTCCAGAAGTAGTATTGCCACTCCAGGTCGGCGTGCAAGCGGTTCTTCCAAGGGTTGTGGCTCCATGGCGATATGCCCAGCGAGAGACGGATACTGCTCAGTCCCACGGGGTCGTTCACGGCCAAGCGGTAGCCCAGCACCGGTGTAACATGATTCCAACTGTCGGCATCGGTAAAGCCAGAGATGGTGGGATAAGCCCCTGCAAAGCGCATCTCCTTGAGCACATGGTAAGGGGTAATATGGTTGTAAACATCGCCAAACTCGATTCTGGGCAGCGAGTCGCGCAGCAAGCCCACCTGTTCAAGTGCGTCGCGGTTCTGTTCGTAGGCCGCCTGCCCGTACAGCTTTATGGCATTGGCATCGGTCACCACCTGGCGTTTCAGTGTTACCGGTCGCATACCATCGCGCTCAAACTGCAGCGCCAGCAGCTGTCCGGGCTGTATTTCGAGCGGTGCAAACATACCTATGTTGGCATTGGTAAGCATCTCCATCTGTCGGGTGGCGATGTTGATTTGCCAGAGGTTCGACACACCGGTGTAGTAGCTACTGCCCACGAGATACTGATCGTCGAGCGAAAAGCGGAACTGTCCCAGATTGGCATCGCGCCACGTCACCAGTTCTACCGGTTTGTAAATGGCCTGTTCAAACTCCTGGAGGTTAAACAGCAACAGGGTGTGTTCGCCGTTGTCGCCCTGTCGGGTCATCGACAGCCAGGTGCCATCGTGACTCACATCGACATCAAACACACTCACGCCAAACGGGAATGCATAGATGGGCTCGATGTTCTCCAGATTGCTATCCAAGCGCACCACCGTTTGTGTGCCGCCGTTTGATAGCAGTCCGTACAGGCAGTCGTGCGTGTTATCATAAACGATGTTGCCGATACGCTGGTAATTCTTGCGCTTCACCACACGGTTCTGCTGCAGGTCGTACACCTCCAGTCCGCGCCATTTACCATTGTTGGTGGTATAGATGATGCGCTGATGGCGCGTGTCGAGAGCCACGTAGGCAGGATCGTAGAGCGTGGGGCCATTCAGGTTGTGCAGTTTGCGCTGCTTGCCTGTAGCCAGGTCGATTTCGGTGATATGAGCCAACTTGCCTGGGGCATTCATGGCTGCGTAGGCCTTCCCGCTCACAGAGTCGTAAACCAGCGGCGATACCGAGCCCAGCGGTTTGGATGTGACGGGCGTTGTGGGTGTGACGGGATACTGGCGGATGGCAGCCAGATTGGCCTGCTGATGGTGCTGTTCGTCCTGCTTCCAGTCGTCCCACACCTTGCGCAGCGGCTGACCGTAGATTTTCTTAAACTGACTACCGAAGAACGTGCGACTATCAGCCGTGCGATTGTAAAAGGCAATCAGTTTGTCGTAACCGTAGTTTTTGGTGAGATAGTTCACAAACCGCGTACCATACAGATAGGCGTTGGCCCCCACCTGGAAGTCCATGGTAGAGCCTTCGGTTTCGAGTCCCACCACCGAGAAGAGTTTTTCGCCATCGGCGATGATACTGCGAAAGTACATCTCGTCGTAGCCACCGAGTGCGCGCCCTACTCCTCCGCCAAGCCATGTTTCCATAAAACAGGCGATACCCTCGTGATACCAGCGGGGGGCATACCAGCGCGGCACGCACAGATAGCTCCACAGGGCCGAAATGGGTTGGGTATTATCCGTACACACCTTCGTACCAAACAAACTGCGCCAGTGCTTGTCGCGCAGATTGTATTTATCGGTCATCACGGTGTGGGTGTACTCATGCTTAAATAGCTGACGGTAACGCTCGCCCGACGGCGCCACGTAGTACGACATGTTGAGCGGTGCCATACCAATCTGGATGAGCGACCGTGGCAGTGGCGTGGCTCCGCCGTTACCATCGTCCTCCCAGTCGGTCAGCAGTAGCAGTGGCGCTTCAGACTGATAAACCGAGTCGGTGGTCCATATCTGCTGATGCAACGCCTTGCCCAACTGAAAGTTTCGCATCATGTGAGGAATGTAGCGCGACTGGTTCTTATCGAAGAACACCAGGGTAGCTTCATCGGTACGATACTGGAAATAAGTCTGATTCTGCCCCCGAGTCAACATCGGGAACAGAATCAGTATCAATAAGGCAATACGCTTATACATGCTATGATTGCGCACCGTATTGTTAGTTCTACTTTTCTTTTGGGGGATATTTAGGCTTCCTACCCAGAGCCGTTTGCCCGATAAAGCCATTAAGTTGGTTAGGCAGTTTAAAATTCAAAGCAGCGTTAGTCTGATTCATCAGGGCTGTATTCAAGAAGTACACATTCAGTTTTTCACTGTTACAGAAAATGCCCAGTTTCTCGCTATTTGTAACACGACCAGCAAGTACCATATTCAGATTAGTACTCAAATTGAGCTTATTGCAAATCATTGTGTTCAGGCGCATCACCTTCTGTGTAGCATCGGCATGGGCACCGAGTGCGGCCTCGGCCTTTTCTGATGTCAGCAGGTAGCCCTTTTCGTCAAGTGCCTTTGCATCTTCTTTATTAGCTTCGAGAGCAGCGGTCAGCTTCTGATAGTCAACCCACTGGTCGCGCACCAGCTTCAACTGGTCGCTACCCTTGGCATTGGCCAGATACTTGTCGGTAGTCTCGATAAACTGGTCGGCCAGTGCATTCTGCTTCTGCAGCTGGGTGTAGGCCAGCGAGGCATTGATGGTGTTCTGTGTCAGTTCGGGGCATTCCTCACCACTCAGAGCTTTTTCCATTTGCTTGCCAACATCGTTCAGCTGTGCATTCACATTGTTAACCATTTTGCCAATCCCATTCATCTTCTGAATCAGCGGTGCATACTCGGGAATCTTGCCAGCCACCTGGTTCGACAGGTCAACCAGACTGGCAAACTGCTCAGAGCGTAACTGCATCAAAGCATAAGACATCACCATCCCTTCCTGATAATCTGAATCGGTCCTCAGCAACTCTTCCATATTAGTTAGCTTCTCGGCGTCGGCGTCACGAGAGAAACGGGCCACCTTACCAATGTCGCCTTCGGTCTTACTAACGTCAACGGGCCAATTGATTGAATTCGACAACACAAATCCAGCAACAACGACTACTGCTGCAACACTTAGGATAATTAACGTTTTTTTCTTCATAACAATATTGCTTTAGGTTATATGGCTGCAAATTTAAGCAAAAAAATAATACGGTGCAAGTTTTTTAGGAAAATTACACCTTATTATATATAATATGGATGCATATGCATTTATTCATGCATATTATCTGCATAAAACCAATAGGCATAGTAAGAGTTTAAGCCGATAAAAACAGAAAATGAAAGCAAATATTGCGTTTAACTTTCAGATTGTAATTAAAAAGCATTTTTATACTTTTTGATTGACATAAATCAAGCCACCAAGAATAAAAATGCAAAATTTAGGGTCGAAGTGTGATTTTTTTATAATTTTATTTGTTTTTTAGACTTATATACCATAATTTTGCACCTTATCAGAGTTAATATTACAAACGTATAATTAAACAAGAGAGTGAATTTATGAAAAAAAGTCTAACAATGTTGATGGTCAGCCTTTTCCTGTTTGTAGGAACAGCGCTGGCACAGACTAAGATTACTGGTACGGTGCTCTCACAAGAGGACGGTCAGCCCATTATCGGTGCTGCCGTTAAAGTTGTTGGCACAAGTACTGGTATGTTGACAGATGTAAACGGTAAGTTCTCACTGACACTGCCAGAGGGTAAGAAGTCACTGACGATTTCTTATCTTGGCTTTGAGAGCAAGACTGTAAACGCCAAGAACGGTATGCGCGTTTTCCTGAAGGCCGACGCACAGGTTGTTGACGAGGTTATCGTAGTAGCCTTCGGTCAGCAGAAGAAGTCAGCGTTCACAGGTTCAGCTGCAGTAGTAAACTCAGAAGACCTGAAGAAGCACACCGTATCTAACGTAACCAACGCACTTGCCGGTTCGGTAGCAGGTTTGCAGTTGCGTGGTGGTTCTGGTGCCCCTGGTGCCGGCAATGCCGAAATCAGCATCCGTGGTATCAGCTCGCTTTATAGCGAAACCACCCCACTTGTTATCGTTGATGGTGCACCTTATCCCGCATCACTGAGCAATATTCCTGCCGAGGATATCGAGTCGGTATCAGTTCTGAAGGATGCTGCCAGTGCAGCTCTGTATGGTGCCCGTGGTTCGAGTGGTGTAATCATCATCACCACCAAGAAGGGGCAGAAGGATCAGACCAAGATTAATGTAGATGTAAAATGGGGTGCTAACAGCCGCGCCGTTCAGGAGTACGATAAGATTACCGATCCAGCTCAGTTCTACGAGGCTTACTACTCTCAGCTCTACAACTATGGCTACTATGGCCAGGGCATGAGCAACGCTGCCGCCAACCAGTGGGCCAACAGCACCATGCTGAATCACCTGGGTTACAATATCTACACAGTGCCCGAGGGCCAGCAGCTCATCGGTCTTGATGGTAAGATTAACCCTTCAGCCACATTGGGCCGTAAGTACACCGACGAGAACACTGGTGAGACTTACTACATGACTAGCGACGATTGGGCCGATGCTGCTTACAAGACAGCCCTGCGCCAGGAGTACAACGTAAGCATCTCGTCTGGTAACGAGAAGGCTAGCTTCTACGCCAGTCTGGGTCACCTTGACGAGGATGGTATCATCGAGTACTCAAGCTACAAGCGTACCACAGCCCGTATCAAGGCCGACTATCAGGTTAAGCCTTGGATGAAGCTGGCTGCCAACG
Organism: Xylanibacter ruminicola 23; assembly: GCF_000025925.1. Lineage (NCBI taxonomy): Bacteria > Pseudomonadati > Bacteroidota > Bacteroidia > Bacteroidales > Prevotellaceae > Xylanibacter > Xylanibacter ruminicola. Next base: position 2,256,371 of record NC_014033.1, read on the forward strand.
TTGGTTATGTACACTCTAAACAGTACAGTAACCCTAACATGAGCACTGACTGGGGTTCTACTAACTTGATGTACTACACATCTTACATTGCACCTATCTATCCTATCTACGTACGCGTGATCGACCCAGCAACAGGTCAGCCAGTGATCCGTACCGACGAGAACGGCAATCCACACTACGACTATGGTGTGCCAGGTACTAACTATCATGGTGCCAGCCGTGGATTCCTGCAGACAGGTAACCCACTTGGTTCAAACCGCTACAACGAGACTTACAACATCGGCAACCAGCTGAATGGTAACTTCTCATTGGATATCAACATTCTGAAGAACCTGAAGTTCAACGCCACCAGCACTATCATTCTGGGTCAGACCTCATACTCTTGGTACGACAACGCCCTTTACGGACCAAAGGTTGTAGCTAACGGTGAGTTGAAGAAGGAGCAGATCAACACCCTTCGCCAGAACCACGTTCAGACACTGACTTATGCTCAGGACTTCGGTCTGCATAGCGTTACATTGATGGCAGGTCACGAGTACTGGAATCAGACTTCACGCGACCTCACTGGTCTTGCTCAGGGTGGATTCAGCGCAGATATTAAGGAACTGAATGCTTTTGCCGGTAAGAACCAGGCACAGGTAACCAGCTACACCAACGAGTACAACGTTGAAGGTTACTTTGCTAACGCTCAGTACAGCTACGACGACAAGTACTTCGGAAGCGCTTCATTCCGTCGTGATGCTTCTTCACGCTTTGCCAAGGATAAACGTTGGGGTTCATTCTGGTCAGTAGGTGGTGCATGGATCATCTCTAAGGAGAAGTTTATGCAGAGCACTAAGGGCTGGTTGGATATGCTGAAGATTAAGGCCTCTATCGGACAGCAGGGTAATGATAACACTTCGAGCTTTGCTTATGTAGATACCTACTCACTGACTCCTGCTTCATCTACTCAGATGTCGCCTTCATTCCGTCAGATTGGTAACCCCGACATCACATGGGAGACCCTGACCAACGCCAACATCGGTCTTGAGTTCGGTTTGTTCAAGAACCGCATCCAGGGTAGCATCGACTTCTACTACAAGAAGACTACCGACCTGCTGTTCTGGCTGTCAATTCCTGAGTCTGCAGGTACACGTGGTTACTATGGTAACGTAGGTGACATCCGCAACCAGGGTATCGAGTTCAGCCTCACTGCCAATATCATCCGCAGCAAGCTGGTTGACTGGAGTGTATCAGCCAACATTTCTCACAACGCAACTAAGATTCTGAGTCTGCCTGATTCAAAGATTGGTGAGAACGGTGGTTTCTACGAGAGCAACTACTGGTACACCGTAGGTGGCCCATTGAACAACTATATGAACTATGCTTATGCAGGTGTTAACGACAAGGGTGAGGCCCTGTACTACTACGATGAGGATCTGAGTCCTGCTGGTGGTAAGGTTTCAACCAACGTTATCAGCAAGCCTGGTACCAAGAAGAGCGGCACTACAACCCTGATTGGTGAGGCTTCGCGTTACACCGACAACGGCTCTACCCTGCCAAAGGCATTCGGTGGATTCAGCTCTAACCTGCGTGTAGGCGACTTCGATGCTTCGGTATCATTCGACTATCAGATTGGTGGTAAGGTTTACGATTCAGGCTATGCTAAGCTGATGACTCCTGCCAGCTCTTCTTCTGATGCTGGTTACAACTACCACAAGGACATCCTGAAGGCATGGTCGCCCACCAACACCAACAGCGACATTCCTCGTTTCCAGTATGGCGACCAGTACTCTGCCTACAGTTCTGACCGTTGGCTCACCAATGCCAGCTATCTGAACTTCCAGTCGTTCACTGTTGGCTACACAGTACCTAAGAAGCTCGTTACCCCACTTGGCATCAGCAACATCCGCGTTTATGCTGCGGGCGAGAACCTCTGCTTCTGGTCAGCTCGTAAGGGCTTCGACCCACGCTACTCTTACAAGAGCACAGCTTCTACCAACGTTTATTCACCTGTACGCACAATCTCAGGTGGTGTTCAGCTGACATTCTAAATTATAAAGGAGAGAAGAATATGAAAAATAAGATATTATCAATCATAGCAGCTGGCGCACTGATGACAGGCGCAACAAGCTGTATCAAGGAGATTGACCCACAGACAAGTTACGCCACAAAGGATCAGGTGGCTAACGCTCCAGGTGCTTTCGACAACGCCGTTAGCGCCATCACATCAACACTCGCCGGACAGTTTGTTTACGACAGTGGCGACACTCGTGCTAACGACTTCGGACTGCCTGCATTCTTCCTGATGCGCGACGTTTCTGGTCAGGACATTGCTTATCCATACATCAACTGGTTTGGTGCTTGGTATGGTGCCGACCACCTGGGTCCAAGCTGGGCTAACTCACAGTACCCCTGGACTTACTACTTTAAGTGGATTAAGAGCTGTAACGAGGTTATCTCGCTGGCTGGCGAGGAACCCGATGCCGATAAGAAGGCTGGCGCAGGTCGCGCTTACTTCTATCGCGCATACTTCTATCTCGATCTGGCCCGCATGTTCGCTCAGAAGCCTTATGGTGCTGACAAGAATTCGGAGACAGTTCCCATCGTGACAGAGAAGACAGCTGTTGCCGACCTGGCAAACAACCCACGTGCCACTAACGAGGAGATGTATCAGTTCATCCTGAGCGACCTCGACAAGGCCGAGGAATATCTGGCTGGTTACAAACGCGAGAACAAGTATGTACCCGATCAGAGCGTCGTTTACGGTATGAAGGCCCGTGTATATCTTGACATGCAGGATTGGGCAAATGCCGAGGCTTATGCCAAGAAGGCTCAGACAGGTTATACGCTGATGAGTGCCGACGAGTACACCGATCAGGAAACTGGTTTCAACACACCTAACGGTGCCTGGATGCTGGGACTTACCTATAAGAGCGACGATCCTAACATCACTAAGAACGACGGTGACTCAAGCTGGGGTTCAATGATGTGTATCGAGATCGACCCTGTAGCTTCTGGTTGCGGTTACGCAGCTAACTACGGTCAGCCATTCTGCATCGACTACCACTTGTATCAGACAATCCCTGCAACCGACTGCCGCAAGAAGTGCTACGTTGACTTTGCTATCGACGATATGGCCACTCGTGCCGAGAAGTTAGAGGCCCTCTCTGCTTACAGTGCACACCCCGATTGGCTGCTCGATGGTTCAGGTACAGCCGCTCATGGTAGAGGTTACATCTATACCGTTGGTGGTCTGCCTCTGAAGTTCCGTGTTGCCGGTGGCGAGGCTGGTCGTGCTAACCAGTACATCGGTTGGGTAGTAGCAGTACCTATGATGCGCGTAGAGGAGATGTACCTGATTGAAGCCGAGGCTGCTGGTATGCAGAACGAGGCTCGTGGTATCGAGTTGCTGACCAAGTTTGCTAAGACTCGCGACGCCAACTACGAGTATGGCACTCACAACGAGGCTTACTACAACACCTCTACCTCTAAGTTCCAGAACGAGTGCTGGTGGCAGCGTCGTGTTGAGTTCTGGGGCGAGGGCTTGGCTACATTCGACATCAAGCGCCTCCAGAAGGGTATCATCCGTAGCTATGCAGGTACAAACCACGCCGACCAGTACCAGTGGAACGTAGAGACCACTCCAGAATGGATGAATCTGTGTATCGTACAGACAGAGACTAACTACAACAATGCTTGTACCAACAACCCAGAGCCAATTGCTCCATCAGGAAACTCTGCTCCATACGCTTGGTAATTCATGTTATAACCACTTAAAAGATGAACAAAATGAAAAAGTATTTATATAACATCATGTTCGCCTTCGTTGGAATACTTGCCCTCACGGCATGTAAAGACGAGAGAGGAACAGAGCCCGGAACCGACAGCAATCCTGTTGTAACCATCTATCAGTATGATGCTCAGCTGCCTTTGAGCACCGACAACGATTGCGTTGTACGCGTGGCAGCCAACAGTTCTGTTGAGTCGGCCTACTATCTGGCCGAGAAAGCCGACGACAAAGCCGCTCGCAATCTTGCACCCGATGCTTATGCCGACTATGTAGTAAGCAATGGTACAAAGATCGACAACCTGTCGGCAGGTAACCCTGTAGATCTGACCCTTACCGGTATGATGGGCGACTACGTTATCACCGTTGTAGGTGTTAAAGGTAGCACCAAGTACGCTACCGAGACATCGTTCAAGGGTCTCGACTGGCGCGATATCGCTACTGGTACCTACACCTTCGCTAAGCCAGCCGCTACTGGCCAGACAAGCACTACAGCCACACTGCAGTATTGCGCTAACGTAGATGGTTTGTACCGTATCAAGGACGTATTTGGCGCTGGCTACTCACTGAAGTTCACCGGCACAGGTATGAAGGGTACCGACAAAACTGGTAATTACGAAGTAGTTCGCGTAGCAGCTCAGCCTATTGGTAAGACCTACGGCAACTACGGCGATGTAAGCGTTCGCGACCTTGCTACCTGGCAGAACACAGACGACTATCTCGACAACGCCATGTACGACGATGGCTATTGCTACTTCTGGGTACAGTACTTCGTATCTGCTGGTAGCCTTGGCTACGGTTACGATAAGTTTGTTCCTGAGTGATCTGCAGGACGTATGAAAGAGTAAGATCAATCTCTCTTTTTAATAATTGTCCCCCCGCAAAACCATGTGAATGGCCCGCGAGGGGATTTCTTTTTTTCTAACTGTAGCACTGTAGCGGTGTAGCAAAAGTGTTGCGCACAGACAACATAATTTTATAAAAAGTGTTGCGCGCAAGCAACATTTTTATCAAAAAGTGTTGGTTGTATGCAACATTTTTATTATCTTTGCCCCAAAAATGATAGCTTATGGATGCATTATTTAGAAAAAGCGACCGTTTACTGGCCAATACCAGCACAGAGATTGTACGCGAAATAGCAAATACAATCCATTGGAACGCCCAGCTAATTAGCATTATCGGTGCAAAAGGTGTGGGCAAGTCAACGCTCATTAAGCAGTATATCAAACAGAACTACGAACCTGGCGACAGGAGGGTTTTATACTGCTCAGCTGATACTGTCGACTTTTCAACGCGCACACTGGTGGAACTAGCCGAAGAGTTTACCGTAAGAGGCGGCGAGCTGCTAGCCATCGACGAAATCCACAAGTACAAATCGGGCAATACCGACTGGAGTCGTGAAATAAAGGAAATATACGAACTCTATCCCGACCTGAAGTTGATAGTAAGCGGATCATCACTACTTAAACTAAAAGAAGGCGATGCTGACCTGTCACGACGAGCCGTAAAATATACACTGGCAGGATTGTCGTTTCGCGAAGCTTTACGTTTTTATCATGGATTGGAGTTCGAAAAATGGACGTTAGACGACATTCTGAAGCACCCTTACGATTTATGGCAAACGGTGTCGACTAAGTGCAAGCCCAACGCACTGTTTAAGGAATATCTGAAAAAAGGCTACTACCCCTTTCTACTTGAAGGCGAGGGCGAGTATCACACAAAAATAGAGCAGGTGGTAAACTATATTATTGAAACAGAATTACCCCAGATATGCAAGGTTGACGTGGCCAATGTAAGAAAACTGCAGGCACTTGTGGCGATGATATGCAGCGAGATACCTTTTGCACTAAATGCCAACCGAATTGCCGCAGCCCTTGAAATTGGTCGCGACACGGTGGTGGAATACCTGAAATACCTGGGAGATGCCAAAGTATTAAATCTGCTTTACTCTGAAAAAAAGAAAATAGGCAAGCTCTCGAAACCCGATAAGGTATATCTCGAAAACCCCAATATCATGTATGCCCTAGCCCCTACCAAGGTTGAAATAGGAACACTACGCGAAACCTTTGCCGTGGGCAGTCTCACAGAGTCGCATAATGTTGAATACGGAAAAGCGCAAGGTGATTTTCTTGTTGACTCGAAGTACACATTCGAGATTGGCGGTCGCAGCAAGGATTTCTCGCAGATAGCAGGTATAAAGGATTCGTATATTTTTGCCGACGACTGGGATATGCCCGATGGTGCAAAACTCCCACTCTGGATGCTAGGTTTCTTATATTAATGATAATACAAAAAAATCCCCTCGCTGATGATTCTGCGGGGGGATTCTTTTCTACATGCCCATACAGCTGGTGGCGCCCAGGGCGGTTACTATCGCCGTTGCGATACTTGCAATCATCTGTACGATGAACTTCAGGGTTTCTTTCTTACTCATAATGCTTTTAATAGTCAATGGTTAATAATTTGGCACGGATTAACACGGCTTTATAAATAAAGACACGGCTTTTGTCGATGAAAAAAGAGCTGCGTTTCTCAAAAGAGAGCCGTGTAATCCGTGCCTAAACTCAATCTCCGATTGGCTCGTGACTGCCGCCACCCTGGTTGCCGCCGGTGTTCTGACCGTTGCCACCGGTGTTACCGTTGTCGGTGGTGTTGCCGCTCTCAGGGTCCTCGATGTCGCTGCTGTCGCCACTGGTTACGCGCTTCAGTACGGTGCCGTCCTCGTCAAGGCAGGTAATCTGGATGCTGGTGTTCTTCAGCTCGTCCTTCACATCCACCGATGGGGTGAACACAATGCGACGGGTGGTAATCAGTCCGGTCTTCACGTCATCGAGCTTCTCAACGGCCTTGGCGCGCACGCCGAATCGCATGGTTCCCAGTCCGGGCACGGGTACCGAATGGCCCTCGGTGGCCCAGGTACGGATAACGGCGCCTGCTGCCTCCCATGCAGCCTTGATAACACCTGCGCTAATGCCCGAGTGGGTGGCTGCCTCGGTAAACACCTTCTTCTCGGCGATGGCGCTGTACAGGTCGGGGCGCATCACGAAACGCTTGGCCCCAGGGTTCTTGCCGATCTTAAGCTCTCGGCGCTGTGCAATAACTTTGATACTCATAGGATAGTAAAATTAAAAAATTAAAAAATTAAAGAATTAAAAAATGTAATAATTATAGGATTGTAAATAATTTTTAAATTTTATCATTTTTACATTTTTACATTGTTCTGAGTTCGGGTTCGGGCGGGGTATTAATCCTGCAGGGTGCTACGATTAAAGGTAACAATTGTTACTATTAATCTTCGCCGCTCGAGCTTCGCTCGCTTGGCTTGTCCAAGAAATCCGGGGATTAATATCGCCCTCAAGCCTCCCTCATTTTAACGTTACAAAGGTACAACTTTTTCATTGCGGTTCACGAATAGCGAACCTACTTTTTTGCGAAAAATCACTGCGCGCGCCGCCACCATCCGCTGTCCGCTACGCGCTACAGCGCTACAGTTGTTTCCATCCCATCGCACACCATTATTTACTTCTATATTTATATATATAAATATAGGCACTACCGCTACCACCCCCACCCCCGCAGTTCCAACTGTAGCACTGCAACGCGTAGCACACGTTTTTTTTCCAAAATATTTGGAAAATTGGAAATTAGTACGTATATTTGCACCATACAAAGCAATTAGTTATGAACAATAGTAAAGTTATCGACAGTATTAAGCAGGTGGCCGAAAGGGTCTTACCCAAGGGTAGTCTGTTGTATCTCTATGGGTCGCGTGCACGTGGAGACTGGCACGACGGTTCTGATTGGGATCTTCTGCTGATACTTGATAAGCCACGTCTTGAGCATGAGGATTTTAATAAGTATTCCTATCCGTTTGTTGAAATGGGATGGGATATAGGCGAGGATATTCGTCCCCATGCATATACTAAGCAAGAGTGGTTTGATGGTCCACATGCTATGTTCTATTATAATGTAGAAGAAGACAAACAAGTATTGTATGGAACTAAGTGATAACGAGAGATCAACCATCGTACGCATGGAAATGGAGAAGGCACGCAAAACTTTTGCCGATATGGAATTTTGTGCCAAAGAGCAGAAATGGGAGGCTGCTGCCAATCGCCTGTACTATGCTTTGTTTCATGCGGTATCAGCCTTACTTATCAGTGGCGGTCAGAATGTAAAAAGTCATCGTGGCATCATGTCTCTTTTCGGACAGCATTATGTTCGTACAGGACTATTTACGAGCGAAGATGGTTCACTCCTCTCTGACCTTGTGATTATGCGCGATAACGCAGACTATAACCTATTCTTTGAGGCGAACGAGGAGAAAATCACTCCCTATATTGAGCCCACAAGACTGCTGATTGATAAGATAGCAGAATTTGTTATTCCTAAAAACTCTTAATTATAACCTGCAGTTTTTGGTGGGTGCGAAGGTTTTTATTATCTTTGCAGCCGTTTGGCGACCTGTGGAACGGCGCCGACTATGGATTATATTGTGAAATAAAACTTTTTAAAGAATTAATCGACATGAGAAATTTTAGTAGCATCGGTCAGTGGCCGATGGAAATGGTGTGCGACACACCCGTGCCTTACTACGAAGTGGGAGTTAGTTGTGGACTGCCTGGCGAAATGGGGGAGCTGCCACCCGAGATGGTGCTGCTGCCCAGCATGCTGACGCGTGGCCGGCAAGTGTTTATCGTGGATGCCGATGGCGACTCGATGACCGGCGTGGGCATTTACAGTGGTGATGCGCTGCTGATAGAGAGTACACAGCGGGTGCACTGCGGCGAAGTGGTGATGGTGAGCATCGACGGCGAGGAGCTGTTGAAGGTGTATTACGTTGACGACACGGGGCGCCACTGGCTGTTGGCCGCCAACCCGAAGTACCAGCCACGCGAACTAACGGCCGACATGAATGTACGCATCTGCGGGCGCATGGTGTGCAACCTGAGTGCGCCGCACGTATCGGTAAAGCACTGTGGCGAAGTGGTACGCCAGTTTAAAGCCAAGCAGAAGCAGCACCAGCCCGACATGTATGAGCGCCTGACCGAAGCCGTTATCCAGTGCAGTCATCTGTTTTGGGCAGCATCGGCCTGGGCAGTGGTTTTCGGTGTACTGCGCGATAAATACAGTTATGACAAGCCAGTTGCCGAGTTTGAGCGTATGGCCCAGGCCTTAAAGCTACCTGCTACGTTTAGGTTTGTATGTGGCGAAGGCAGTGTGCAGCGCACCATCAGTAATCATGAGTACATGCGAAAGAGTATCGACAAGTGGGAGGAGCAAGGTGCTGCCGACCGCGAACTGAAGCTGATGACGGTTTTAATTAAAGAATTGGCTTAGTTTTACCGAACCTGTTACCGAACTTCGGTAAGTATTAGTACCAAAGTTACCGAAACCTACAACACTTACCGAAAACTGTTACCGAATGCGTTCCAAGAAATTGGAGCGCATTATTTTTTGCCATACTTTTGCAGCGTGATTCAGTTCACGAGTGTTCTTTGACTTACTGCCACACCAACCCGACTCGGAATCGGCCGAGCGGATTTATTCTTAGGCACGGATTTACACGGCTTTATAAATAAAGACACAGCTGTTATCAATGAAAAGAAAGCAGCGTTTCTCTAAAAGAGAGCCGTGTCATCCGTGCCCCCAAAAATATTATTAACAATTTAAATACACACACAATTATGGAAACAATGATTATTAAAACAGTAAACGAGAACCAACACATGATGACTTCGCTGGAAATAGCTGAAGTAACCGGTAAGCAGCACTGTCACGTAATGGAGGCCATCCGAAAAATGGAACCCGCGTGGCAGAAAGTTAATCAATCAAATTTTCGATTGATTGAATATACCGACAGTCGAGGTCGACTGATGCCCTGCTACCAGCTAACCAAGACCGAGACGCTCTACATCGCCACCAAGTTTAACGACGAGGCCCGCGCCCGACTCGTTCTGCGTTGGGAAGAACTGGAACGCGAGCGGATTATTTTTGGCACGGATGACACGGCCTTTTTAAAAAAGGACACGGCTTATATCGATGAAGAAAGCAGCGTCTCTCTAAAAGAGAGCCGTGTTAATCCGTGCCTAAGAAAACTTCCATCGTTGGGCGTTCAGAAACAGATACTGGCGATGGCGGATGAGATTGTGGGTACGGGACTGCGCATGCTGAACGAGCCTGCCGAGGATACACTCACCGCCACGCAGGTGGCCAAGACGTTTAACATGAACACCCGCGACTTTAATGCCGTGCTGGCCGACATGAACATTCAGTACCGCGCCCACGGCCGATGGCACCTGGCCGAACACCTGCTGGGTAGGGGCTACACCGCCGAACGTACACACATCGACTACTCGCTGAAAGGCAAGCGCAAAATCAAAGTGTACATGACGTGGACCATGGCCGGACTGAAGTACCTTAACTCGCAATTGGGATACCCTAACCTTTAGGACATTAAACATTAAAGATTAAACATTAAACATTAAAGGCCTCGATTAAGCGAGAGCAGAGCCAAGCTTGCTTGAGCTTTGCCGAGTGTGAGAGGGCTCGATACGAAGTATCAACATTTTACTATGCAGATTACAGACACACTTTTACAGAAATTGATGGAGATGGAGGGATGCCGACTAAGCGCTTATCGCGACGAGGGCGGCGTGCCTACCATCGGCTACGGACACACACGCGGTGTGCGCATGGGCGACCGCATCAGCCCCCAGCAGGCTCGCGACTGGCTGCTACAGGATGCCACCGAGGTGATGCGACAGGTGCGACGCCTGCACGTGGCACGCACCGAGGCGCAACTAGAGGCACTCACATCGTTTGCCTTTAACGTGGGCATCGGACGGCTGAAGCAGTCAACCCTGCTCAAAACCATCCGCCAAGGCGGCAGCAAGGCTGCCATCCAGCGCCAGTTTAAACGATGGGTGTATGCCGGCGGTAGCAAGTTGCCCGGTTTGGTAGCCCGTCGCCAATGGGAGGCCGAACACTTCTTCGCCCCCAGCTACCCAACGGATGACGAAATCATCGACCGGGTGTGAACATTAAACATTAAAGATTAAACATTAAAGATTGGCTATGAGCACACACATTATTTATTTAAAGGACGGGGTGAAAATGATGCGCCCCGTAACCACCCGCGCAGAGTATATGGCCCTGCGCGGCAGTAACGAACAGCAGCAACTGATGGCCGCCATACGCAGCGGCAACGAGACGTTGAAGCACCGGCTGGTGCAGATGAACTACAGTTGTCTGCCCAATGCCGACGGCACACTGCGCGGCAGCACCCGTATGAGCAATACCGTGGGTATGGATATCGACCACCTATCGGCCGAAGAGATGCCCGCCGTTCGCGAGCGCATCCTGGACAAGAAGGATGAGCTGGGACTAGGGATGCTTGAGGAGAGTGCCCGCGGCTGTGGCTACCACCTGGTGTTTACCCGACGGCCGCACATGTCGCAGGTAGAGAACCTGCAGTGGGCCGCCCAGCTGCTAGGCGTGGACTACGATGCCCAGGCCAAGGACATCACCCGCGTGTTCTTCACCACCGGCACCGAGCAGCTTATCTATCTGGATGATGCCATCTTTGAACTCCCGTCCTCGGAAAGTTGTGACAAGGGACAGGGCCCAGTCACATTCTGTGACAGGTACCAGTCCCCAGTCACAAAGACTGATTCCGTTGACAATTTTCAAGAAGGAAAAATCCTAAAGTCCTGTATTCCGTTGCAAAAAGATTACAACGGCATGGCTTTCTCGGATATTATCGCAAAGTATTGGGAGCTGTTTAACGGTGGCAAGCTGCCGGTGGTGGGCGATAGGAACGCACTCACCTTCGAGTTGGCCGTTACCCTGCGCTCTATCTGCGGCTACAGTCTGGAGGGCCTGCAGGCCATCGTACCCAACTACTGGGCTGCACCCGATGGCACCTGCACCGATGCCGACCGCACCGAATATCTGCACACACTGGAAAACGCCCTGAAAGAGCCCCGCCGCGGCATGCCCCTGCGCCTGAAACAGGTATTGCAGGCACTCAAGGAGCAGCAAGGTGTAAAGGCCTGCGGGGGTACCGTAAGCACGCCTCCACCCATGCCCAAGCGGTTGCCGCCATTGATAAAACTGCTAACCCGCAACGTGCCGTGGTACTACAAGCCCGCTGTGGCCAGTGCCGTGTTTCCTGCCCTGGGCGCCCATCTGCATGGCGTACACTTCCGCTATTGGGACAACGTGGATCACGAGGCCACGTTTATGAACCTGCTGGTGGGCCGACAGAGCGTGGGTAAGGGCTCGATCAAAAAGCCCATCGAGTATATCATGGAGGACATACGCCAGCACGACCTGCTCAGTCGCCAGCGCGAGGCCGAGTGGAAGCAGAAGAACCCCACTGGCAAGCAGAAGAAGGACCCGCGCCCCGCCGACATCTGCATTCAGATGCTGATAGACAACCTGACCGACGCCGTGTTTAACCAGCGCGTGGTGGATGCCAACAACAACGGAGAGCGCTACATCTACACCATTGTAGACGAGGTAGAGGCTCTGAAGAAGGTGACATCGAGCCATAAGGCCGACGAGGTGGGACTGCTGATACGAAAGGCTTTCGACAACTCGATGGCAGGTCAGGAGCGTGTGGGTGCCGACAGCGTATCGGGCATAGCACCGCTGCGCTGGAACTTCAACGCCAGCACCACCCCACCCAACGCGCGCAAGTTCTTTTATAAGATGGTGAACGATGGCACGGTGAGCCGACTGGATGTGGCCACCATCATCCGTCCCATCGAAGACGACGACGAGGCACCCATCCTGGGCATCTACGACGACCGTTTTGCCGCCGAGCTCAAACCCTATATCGACCGTCTGGATGCTGCCAACGGACTGATAGAGTGCCCGCAAGCCCGCAAGCTGGCACTTGACCTGAAGCAGGAGAATGCCGACACCGCCCGCTTGTACGAGAGCGAGGCCTACCGTGTGCTGTCGTATCGTGCCAACGTGATAGCCTGGCTTAAGGGTATGGTGCTGTATGTGGCCCATGGCTACCGGTGGGACAAGCAGATAGCTGAGTTTGTGCGCTGGAGCGAGCAGTATAACCTATGGTGCAAGATGCTGTACTTTGGAACCCAGCTTGAGAAGGAGCTGAACGACGAGCAGGAACTGCAGCGCCACTCGGGTCCCCAGAACCTGCTGGAGCTGCTACCCGATGAGTTTACCCGCGAGCAGTATCTGCAGATGCGCCAGCAAGCCGGCCGCCCCGGTCCCGGCGACAGCACCCTGCGCACCTGGCAAACCCGCGGCCACATAGCTTTTGATGAAACGGCAGGCCGTTTCCTCAAGATTAAACATTAAACATTAAACATTAAAGGCCTCGATTAAGCGAGAGCAGAGCCAAGCTTGCTTGAGCTTTGCCGAGCGTGAGAGGGCTCGATACGAAGTATCAACATTAAACATTAAAGATTAAAATGGAACACATTGATAACACACAAGAAACGTTTGTGGCACTGTGGCGGCTGTTGCGCCGCACGCGCCGCTACTGCCATCTGCACTGCAAGCGCTTTTGCATCCGCAGGGTACTGCAACTATGGTTTGGTGGCGAGGCCACCCCCGAGTTTATCTGGCAAGTATGCCACCTTTGCTGTCAGGCCGGTTGGGACCAGCTCCCACCGCCTGGCCTCTACCCGCGCCCGCATCGCGAACTGCTGCGTGCCATCGTGGCCGTGCGCACAGGCATCAGCTACTACCAGATTGACCTGCGCGCCCTCGACGCCGCCTACACCATCGCCTACCCCAAAAGCACACCACTGAACGTGAACAAAAAGAAGAAATCTTAACAAAGCGCATATTTTATGCATAACAATTTAACAGCAAAACCAAACCTGCAGTTTACAAAGTGTAAGTTAACCACTAATTTCAACTTTCACATTGATTTTAATCAAGTAATACTTGCTAACAGTTAAAATATGTTATAAAATACTCCCTTTTTAATAAAATTATTTGTTTGTTTAGATATTATACGTTATTTTTGCAACCCGAAAGTGGCAAAAACGTGCAAAATTAATAGTTATTGCATAAATAACCAGCTACTACCAGTATTTGAAAGAGAGAATTTAAAAGTTATAAACATTATTAATTAACAAAAAGAGAGAATTTATGAAACAAAGACTAACGTTGTTTTTCGTCAGCTTGTTCCTGTTTGTAGGCACAGCGCTGGCACAGACAAAAGTTACTGGTACAGTACTCTCACAGGAAGACGGACAGCCCATCATCGGTGCTGCCGTTAAGGTGGTTGGTACAAGTACAGGTATGTTGACCGACGTGAACGGACGATTCACCGTAGCCATGCCCGAGGGTAAGGATCAGCTCGAAGTGAGCTATCTGGGCTACCAGAGCAAGACCGTTAAGGCCAAGGCCAACATGCGCGTTTTCCTGAAGACCGACGCTCAGGTGGTTGACGAGGTGGTTGTGACCGGTTACGGTTCGCAGCGCAAGGCTTCGTTCACAGGTGCTGCCTCGAAGGTTGACGGCGCAGTAGTAGAGAAGAAGAGCGATGCCAACTTTGTGAAGGCACTCGAGGGAACCATCACAGGTGTACAGATGAACAACTCATCGAGCATGCCTGGTACATGGGGTTCGGTTTATGTTCGTGGTCGCGCCTCGCTGAACTCAGGCACACAGCCACTCTACGTGATCGACGGTGTGCCTGTAAACTCAGACTACGACACCATGAGCAGCAGCTCTAACAACGCCACCGACCCAATGGCATCTATCAACCCAACCGATATCGAGAGCGTAACCGTTCTGAAGGACGCTGCCGCTACCGCTATCTACGGTGCACGTGCCGGTAACGGTGTGATCGTGATCACCACCAAGAAGGGTGCCAAAGGCCGCCACAACGTAAATGTCGACATCAAGCAGGGCTTTACTGCCATGGCTAACAACAACATGAAGTTTGCCAATGCCGAGCAGACCATGAGCCTCTATGCCGACGGTTACGTGGCTCGTTACGGTGGTACCAAGGAAGCCCGTATTGCCGACCTGACCGATATGTACGAGTGGGACGGTAAGACCAGCACCGACTGGATGGACGAGATTTCGCGCAAGGGTTACTACCAGGATTATAACATCAACATCAGTGGCCAGACCGGCGAGACCAACTACTATGTCAGCGCAGGCTACCTGGACACTAAGGGTATTATCATCGCTTCTGACTTTAAGCGCTACTCTGGCCGCATCAACGTCGACAGCAAGTTCAAGATGTTCAAGTTTGGTGCCAACCTGTCGTACGCTCACTCTATCAAGAACGGCTTCTCACAGTCAACTAGTGGTTCGTTCACCAATGCCACTGTAGGCGCCATCAGCTCAATGCAGCCTTTCTACCCCGTTTACAACGAGGACGGAACTTACTCAAACGTTGACTCTTACAACCCATTTGCTGTATGGGACAAGGAGCTCGGCGATATCAACGAGGATAAGACAACAACCCTGAGCGTAAGCCCATACCTGCAGGTTGACTTCGGCAAGGGTATCTACTTCAAGAGCACATTCGGTGCCAACATCTATGGCCTGCGCCAGTATCAGTACTGGAGCGCTATCTACAACCCACAGGGTATGGACTATCCCGGTCTCGGTCAGCAGTACAACTCGCAGACCACCACACTTACATGGAACAACATCCTGGGTTGGAACTACACCTTCGGCCAGCAGCACAACCTCAGCCTGATGCTGGGTCAGGAGATGCAGCGCAAGGATTACTGGTATGAGTACTACAGCGGCGACAACTTCCCATTCGCATCTGCCGGTATGAGAGACCTCTCGACCGTAGGTCACTGGAACGATTCTGAGTACTACAAGAAAGAGGCTCGTCTGGCATCATACTTCGGCGATGCTCACTACTCTTTCGCCGACAAGTATTATCTGTCAGCTTCACTCCGTCACGACGGTTCTTCGGTATTCGGCTCTAACAAGCGCTGGGGTACATTCTGGTCGGTAGGTGGCAAATGGCGCTTCACCGGCGAGAAATTCCTTGAGGGCAACAACACCCTTACCAACGGTACATTCCGCGTATCTTACGGTACTGTAGGTAACCAGGATATCGGTTTCTACGCTGCACGTGGTTTCTATGTATCAGGTAGCAACTACCACGGTGCATCAGGTATGACTCCAGAGTCGATCTCTAACTCTGAGCTCACATGGGAGGTTTCTAAGAAGTTCGACATTGGTGTTGACCTTCAGTTCTTCAACCGTTTGAACGTTACATTGGACTACTATAACGAGAAGACTAGCGACGCCCTGTTCAAGGTTCCCCTGTCAAGAACTACCGGTATGACCGAGACTTATCAGAACATCGGTTCTATCCGCAACAGCGGTATCGAGCTGTCGATCAACGGTACCATCCTTCGCAACAAGGATCTTAACTGGACCGCTTATGCCAACCTGACTTGGAACAAGAACAAGGTTATTGCCCTTTCAACCGACAAGCCTATCGAGGGTTCATACACCATCATCGAGGCTGGTCGCCCCTACCGTCAGTTCTACATGAAGGAGTATGCAGGTGTTAACCCCGAGAACGGTAAGGCACAGTGGTACAAGAATGCCGAGGGCGACGAGCTGACCGAGAACTACACCGAGGCAGCCAAGCGCTACGTAGGTTCGGCCGATCCTAAGGTGTTCGGTGGTTTCGGTACAACAGTAACATGGAAGGACTTCGACGCCAGCATGACCTTCAACTACCGTCTGGGTGGCAAGGTATTCGATTCAGGTGCCCGCTTCACCGGTTTCGGTATGTCGTTCCGCACACCACTCGAGGACGTTGCCCTGAACTCTTGGACCGAGGACAACAAGAATGCCAAGTACCCACAGTACATCTACGGCGATCCATATAGCAGCACTCAGAACTCAACACGTTTCCTCTACAGCGGCAACTTCCTGCGCCTGAGCAACGTATCAGTTGGTTACACACTGCCAAAGAGCATCACAACAAAGGCTCTGATCGAGAAGGCTCGCATCTATATCTCTTGCGACAACCTCCACACTTGGGCTGCAAGCGACTTCGTAGGTTACAACCCTGAGACATTTGAGAGCGGTGTTATTGCATGGCAGTATCCTGCAGTTTCTACTTATGTAGCTGGTGTTCAAATTACTTTCTAATTAATAAGAAGATAACAATATGAAAAATAAAATTATAACAGGTGCCATGGCACTCACCCTGACAATGGGATTTGTTAGCTGCGGTGATGACTTCCTTGAAACCAAATACTACAAAGGAATCGATGTAGAAACAGGTCTTTCAAGCACAAGCAATGTTTCAACCGCACTGGGTGGCGTATATTACAACCTTTTCGAAAGATATTTTGCAGGTAACTACGCAACCACTATCGGCGACGTTCCAACCGATATCTCATACTGGAACACCAAGACCGGTCACTGGGACAAGATCTACCAGTACACATTCCAGGACACTGAGTCGTATCTCAGCTACATCTGGGAGTATGGTTACAAGATTGTTGACAACTCAGCCCGCGTGATTGTAGCAGCCGACAAGCTTTATGCCGACGCTACTGCCGACGACAAGAAGACACTCGACCTGTGCCGCGCCGAGGCTTACGCCCTGCGTGCATACGCAAACCTTAAGCTGGTGAACGTTTTCGCACATCAGATCAAGGTTAATGGCAACGATTTCTCGGCCAAGCCCGGTATCGTTATCAGCGACACACCTATCCCTGCCTTCACCGAGGTTAGCCGCGCCACTGTAGGCGACAGCTACAATATGATTGTGAGCGACCTGAAGAAGTCGCTGGAGTACTTCGCTGCTGCCGGTGGCGACCGTGGCGACAAGTGCTACTTTGGTGTAGCTGCTGTCGAGGGTCTGCTGGCACGTACATACCTTTATATGGAGAACTGGGATGGTGCCATCAGCAGCGCTAAGGCAGCCCTGAGCGATGCCGGCACACCTGCACTGGCCTATACAAAGGCCGACTATAAGGCCCTGTACAACGGCGGAAGCTCAAACACCGAGAGCATGTTCTATCTCGACATCAACGCCAGTCAGAACTGGAGTGCCAACTCTTGCGGTACACTGTGGACTACCTACAACTTCAGCCCAAGCCCCAAGCTGCTGGCTATGTATGCCGACACCGACGTACGTAACGCCATCATGGGCATGGACGCAAGCTCAACCGAGACAGCCCCTGTATTCGCTGGTGGTAAGTTCGCTTCTTACGGTTCAGGCAACCCCGCCCACGCTACCAACTACCTGATTAACGCTCCTGAGATGTATCTGATTATCGCAGAGAGCTACATCAAGAAGAACGACGTAGCCAAGGCTCAGGAGGCTCTGCTGCCCGTAGCTAAGCGTAACACAGCCATCGCTACAACAGCCGATCTGCCCAGCACCGCTGCCGATCTCTACACATTCCTGAAGGACGAGCGCGCACGCGAGCTCTTCCAGGAGGGTCTGCGCCTGTACGACCTGCGCCGCTGGGGCGATCCCGCTCAGGTAGAGGCCTACAATGCACCTAAGATCCTGTTCCGTTCTAACAATTTCAACATCTCTGAATTTGTATTCCCCATCCCTAACGATGAGATCAATGCAAACTTTGGTGTAACACAGAACGAGGGTTGGGCATCTAATCTCCCTAAGTAATCCCACTTTTTAAAAAGTTATAAACATTTCGCAGGTTTGCCCCCAAGCAAGCCTGCGATTTCTTTGTAAATAAATGCATATTTTGTGCATAACAATTTAATATCAAAAACCAACCTTAGCTGAGCAAAGTGTAAGTTAACCGCGAAAAACTGCTTTCAGATTGATTTTTTGAATACCATTTGTATTAAAATGGTTAAAATATGTTAGAAAACAACCCTCTTTTAATAAAATTATTTGCCTATTATAATAATATACAGTAATTTTGCAGCCCCGAAACGGGACCTTATGTCCAAAAAAAGGAAGAGATTGAGACTACAGGTATAACATATAATTATTAAAAAGAGAGATTTTTATGAAACAACGACTAACGATGTTCATCGTCAGCCTGTTCCTTTTTGTGGGAACAGCGCTGGCACAGACAAAAGTTACAGGTACAGTACTCTCACAGGAGGATGGTGAGCCCATTATCGGCGCTACCATCAAGATTGTGGGTGCAGGTACTGGCGCCATCACAGACTATGACGGACAGTTTACTGTAACCATGCCCGAGGGTAAGGACATGATTGAGATTACCTACCTGGGCTGCAAGACCGAGACCTTGAAGGCCGTTAACGGT
This sequence comes from Xylanibacter ruminicola 23, assembly GCF_000025925.1. Taxonomy (NCBI): domain Bacteria; kingdom Pseudomonadati; phylum Bacteroidota; class Bacteroidia; order Bacteroidales; family Prevotellaceae; genus Xylanibacter; species Xylanibacter ruminicola. The sequence continues at coordinate 2,275,385 of NC_014033.1, forward strand.
ATGCGCGTAATGATGAAGCCCGACACCGAGACACTCGAAGAGGTGGTAGTTGTGGCTTACGGTACTGCCAAGAAGCAGAGTATTACCGGTTCGGTTTCGACCGTTGACCAGAAGGTGATCGAGAAGCGTATTACCTCGAACGTTACCAGTGCACTCGAGGGTGCTGCTCCTGGTGTACAGGTTAACAACACATACGGTGAGCCTGGTGCCGAGCCTACCATCCGCATTCGTGGTATCGGTTCGCTCAACGGCTCGAACACCCCACTCTACGTAGTAGATGGTATTATCTATAACGGTAACATTGCCGATCTGAACCCCGAGGATATCAAGACCATGTCGGTACTGAAGGATGCTGCATCTGCAGCCCTGTACGGTAACCGTGCATCGGCTGGTGTGGTTATCATCACCACCAAGAGCGGTGTTTCGCACGAGGGTAACTCATCTATCGACCTGAAGATTAACCATGGTTTCTACAACCGTGGTATCAAGGAGTACGACCGATTGGGTGTGAACGACTACATGGAGACATCGTGGAAGGCCATGAAGAACTGGGCTATGACCGGTTCGATGGGATTGAGCGAGGACGAGGCTAAGGCTTATGCCAGCGCCCACCTGGCTAGCGACGTGATGCACCAGAACATCTGGGACCGTGCCAGCGATCAGCTGTTCGACGAGAACGGTAAGATGGTGGCTAACGTACTGGATGGCTACACCGACCTGGATTGGGAGGACAACATTGAGCGTACCGGTCAGCGTCAGGAGTACATCCTGAGCGGTAACTTTACTAACGATAAGACCAACGTTTACGCATCGTTAGGTTACCTGAACGAGAAGGGTTACATTATCAGCAGCGACTACGAGCGCTACACAGCCCGCGTAAACTCTACCTTTACACCTAACAAGTATTTTACTGCTGGTGTAAACCTGAATGGTACCATCTCAACCCGCCACTTTAACGACAATGCTAAGGGTAGCGCTTATAGCAACCCATTCAGCACAGCCCGTTACATGGCTCCTATCTATCCTATCTACAGCCACAACGCCGATGGCAGCATTGCCACCGACCAGAATGGCGAGTATGTATATGATACTAAATCTGACTATCTTGACAACCGTAACATTGCTTACGAGCTGCGCAAGGACCAGGATACACGTAAGCGTAACGTACTGAACGGTACTGCTTACCTGACACTGAACCTGCCATACGACTTCTCGGTAACCGTTAAGGGTAACCTGTCGCACCGTTCATCTACACGTCAGCAGTACAACAACCCCGAGATTGGTGATGGTGCTGCAAACGGCGGACGATTGGCTAACTACAGCAACGAGTACGAGGACTACACCATGCAGGAGTTGCTGAACTGGGGTCACGAGTACGGCAATCACCACATCGATGCCATGGTAGGTCACGAGAACACTCACTACCAGACCGAGAACTTCGACGGTATGAATACCAAGATGGTGGCCAGTGGTATCTATGTGCTGGGCAATTTCATTCAGAACTCATACCTGAGCGGTTACAACGAGGAGTATGCTACCGAGTCGTACCTGGCTCGCGCCCGCTATAACTACGATCAGCGCTACTATGTAGATGCATCGCTGCGCCGCGATGGTTCGTCGCGTTTCCACAAGAACAACCGCTGGGGTAACTTCTTCTCGTTCGGTGCTACCTGGAATGCCAAGAAAGAGGAGTTCCTGCGCACTGTAAAGTGGGTTAACCAGTTGCGTGTTCGTGCCTCGTACGGTGAGGTGGGTAACGATGCCGGTGTAAACTACTATGGCTACCAGGCGCTTTACTACATTGAGAAGAACGGTGGCGAGGGCGCCCTGATGAAACAGAGCCGGAGCGCCGATGACATTAAGTGGGAGACTGCTCAGACTGTAGATGCAGCCATCGAGGGTCGCCTGTTCGGTCGCATGAACTTCAGCATCGGCTACTTCGACAAGCGTAACAAGGACCTGCTCTTTGCTGTTCGTCTGCCTCTGTCTGCCGGTTCGTACTCGTACGGCGAATACTTCAACATGACCGTTAACAAGAACATCGGTACCATCGCCAACCGCGGTATCGAGCTCTCAGTTGATGCCGACGTGCTACAGAAGAAGGACTGGAATGTTAACGTAGGTTTGGACGCTACATTCATCAAGAACAAGATTATCAAGCTGCCTAACGGCGACAACATCCTGTCGGGCGTACACAACTACACCGAGGGTCGTTCGCTGTACGACTTCTACACCTATCACTTCGAGGGTGTCGATCAGATGACCGGTCGTTCACTTTACACACTCGATCCTGAGAAGAAGGAAACTGCTGCCCAGCAGGGCGAGCTGGTAACCATCAACGGTGTTGACTATACTACCGATACAGCTTACGGCAAGCGCGACTTCCACGGCACTGCTGCTCCTACCGTTTACGGTTCGGTTCACGGCAACGTAAGCTGGAAGGACCTGACACTGAGCCTCCTGGCTACCTACAGCCTGGGTGGTAAGACCATCGACTACACTTATCAGACCCTGATGAGCACCAACGCCATGTCGAGCGGTTCGGCTCTGCACAAGGATGCTCTGAAGGCCTGGAACGGTGTGCCCGAGGGTATGACCGAGACATCGGCCAACCGCATTGATCCAAACGGTGTGCCTGCCATGGATTACAACCTGAGTTCGAAGAACAACGCTACCTGCGACCGCTGGCTCACCAGCGCATCGTACCTGGTAATGAAGAACATCAGTCTGTCGTACAGTCTGCCTAAGAAGTGGCTTACCAGCCTGAACGCAGGTGTCAACGGTGCCACACTTACCGCTGGTGTTGAGAACCTCTTTACATTGACCGGTCGCAAGGGTATGAACCCACAGTACAACTTTACTGGTGGTTCGGACGATACCTACGTAACAGCCCGCGTTTGGAACTTCTCACTCAATGTTAATTTCTAATGATTATTAAAGGAATATTGAAGTATGAAAAAATATATTAGCAACATCATGGCGGGTTTCATGCTGGTTAGCGCTCCCGCATTGGTATCATGTGGCGAGGACTATCTGAACACCGCTCCTACCGAGTCGATTTCGGCTGATGACGCTGTAGCCACAACCGAGAACGCCTACAAGGCTCTGAATGGTATTGCCAAAACCATGAGCACTCAGCAGGCCGCCTGGGATCAGGGTTGTGCCGGCGAGAACCGCATCATCGCCCTGTACGAGAACTACGCCAGTCAGGACTACTTCTACAACTACTACGCACAGGGTTGGGCTCCTATCATGAACCTGCAGTACTCACTGCGTAACAACACATCGTACGATGCTTACCCCTGGTTCTACTATTATACTTTGGTAGGACAGGCTAACACCATCATCGCTCGTATCGACGACGCCACTGGCGAAGAGTCGATGAAGAAATTCGAGAAGGCTTCGGCACTCACATTCCGTGCTTACAGCTTCGAGAAGCTGCTGCACTACTATGCTCCACGCTGGCAGGACAGCGACAACGGCAGTGCCAAGGGTATCTGTCTGCGCCTTGATGAGTCAACAGGCGAGCTGCCACAGGCTACTATGGCTGAGTGCTATGCCCAGATTTACAAGGACCTCGACGAGGCTATCACTCTGTTCCAGCAGAGCGGTATGAACCGTGGTACCAGCGAGATTTGGATTGCTAACGAGAACGTAGCACACGCTGTATATGCACGTGCTGCCCTGGCAAAGCAGGACTATCAGACAGCCCTTACACACGCACCTCTGGCTCGCAAGGGTTATGCCCTGATGAGCAATGCCGATTACTATGCCGGTTTCTGCAAGCCAACCAGCGAGTGGATTTTCGGTAGCTACGGCGACGCTCAAGAGAACATGTGGTACTGGAGCTACGGTACACAGTACTCTTGTAACGGTTACTACGCTAACAACACCGCTAACGGTGCTGGTTCGATCGACATCGAGCTGACCAACCAGATTCCTGACAACGACGCTCGTAAGGGCTTGTTCCTCACACCTGACAAGTTCGAGAACTTCGACCTGAGCGACGCAACTGTTGCCGACAACTACTATCTGAGCTATGGTATCATGGGCTTCAGCAACGACGATCTTTGGAACGAGGTTGACGCCTGGGTTGAGAACCGTCACAACTCATCGGCTGCCAGCAGCATGGACCGCCCATACCAGCCTGGTTACTACTACGTAGGTGGACAGACCAAGTTCTACGTATTCGACACTCCAGGTGTAGGCTACCTGCCATTCATCCGCTCATCTGAGATGGTACTGATCGAGGCCGAGGCTAACTACTTCCTGGGTAACGAGGCTGCCGCACAGGCTGCACTGGTAGAGCTGAACGCTTCAACAGGACGTGATGCCAACTACACCTGCGAGAAGACAGGCGAGGAGCTCTTCGACGAGATTGTGAACTACCGTCGTCTGGAGCTTTGGGGCGAGGGCTTCGGTTTCAGCGACTACAAGCGTTGGAACAAGGAGATTTCGCGTAAGGCTCTTACCAAGGGGGGTAGCGCATCTGTTGCCATCGCTGTAACCGTTAAGACCAGCGATCCTAACTGGACATGGGCCATCCCACAGTGGGAGACCGACTACAACGATGCCTTCAGAGCCCCAACTAAGGATGCAAAATAACTTTTTAATATCAATACCATAAAAAGAAGTGCGGGATTTGCCATAAAAAGCAAGTCCCGCTATTTTTTTTCAGTGCGCTACAGCGCTACAGTGCTACAGTAAGAATCTTAGCGTTTGGCCTTGAAGAAGTTCTGCATCAGCTCGCGGCATTCGTCCTCTAACACCCCCTGGGTTACCTGGGCCTTGGGATGGAATGCATGGGGAGCCAGCAGATGGTAGCCACGCTTATCGTCGGGGGCACCATACACAATACGGGGTATCTGCGCCCAACCGATGGCACCGGCACACATAGTGCAGGGCTCAACGGTAACATACAGTGTACACTCGGTAAGATACTTGCCACCCAGCGTGTTGGCAGCGGCAGTAATGGCCTGCATCTCGGCATGGGCGGTAACATCGCACAGCGTTTCGGTGAGGTTGTGCGCACGCGACACTACCCTATCCTTACACACCACCACGGCACCAATGGGTATCTCGCCCGCCTCGAGTGCCAAATGGGCCTCGTCTAACGCCATCTGCATGTAGCGTTCGTCTTTTTTTTGTTGTTCTTCGTTAATCATGGTGCAAAGTTACAAAAAATTTTGTATCTTTGCACTCGGAATATGATGGAATTTAAGATAGTGCACGTTGATGAGACCGATTCTACCAACCGTTGGATGAAGGAAAACGGCGAGGGTGTGATGGTGGTTGTGGCTGATTTTCAGACTGCTGGAAAGGGTTGCGGCTCCAACACATGGGAGAGCGAGCGGGGCCAGAACCTGCTTTTCTCGGTGCTTATCCACCCCCAGAAGGTATCAGCACGCACACAGTTCATCATTACCCAGATGGTATCGGTAGCCCTGTGCAACACCTTGCAGCGCTACATACCGCAAACACCCGAAATAAAATGGCCTAACGACATTTATGTAGGCGACAAGAAGATATGCGGCGTGCTGATTGAAAACCGACTGGAGGGGCACCGCATCAAGGACTGCGTGATAGGCATCGGACTGGACGTGAACCAGACAGTGTTTGTGAGCGATGCCCCCAACCCCGTATCTATCAAACAGCTGACAGGCCGCGACACCGATCGCGACGAGCTGTTGGCGGCTTTCCTCGACGAACTGCAACGCGCCATCGAAAACAAGGGCATACACCAGGCGTACATGAACCGTCTGTACCGTCGCGAGGGACTGCACCCGTTCGAAGCCAACGGCAAGCGCTTTATGGCCACCGTGGTTGGCACTACCGACGACGGCCGCCTGATGCTGCAGGATGCCAACGGCATAGCACATCTGTACCGATTTAAAGAAGTGGTTTTTGTCATTGAACATTGACCATTGACCATTGAACATTAAATGGTAAAATAGTAAATAGTGAAATAGTAAAATTAAAGAGATGGCAAGATTTAAGAGAATTCTGTTAAAGCTTTCGGGCGAGAGCCTGATGGGCAAGCAGGGCTACGGTATCGACCCTGAGAGATTGAGCGACTACGCCAATCAGATTAAGGAAATAGCAGGCATGGGCGTGCAGATTGGTATCGTGATTGGTGGTGGTAACATCTTCCGTGGACTCTCGGGCTCACAGAAGGGTTTCGACCGTGTAAAGGGCGACCAGATGGGTATGTGCGCCACCGTTATCAACTCGCTGGCACTGAGCTCGGCTCTGGGTGCTGTGGGTGTTAAGAACAAGGTGCTTACCGCTATCCGCATGGAGCCTATCGGTGAGTTCTACACCAAGTGGAAGGCCATCGAGGCAATGGAGGCTGGCTACGTGTGCATCTTCTCAGCCGGTACAGGTTCGCCCTACTTCACCACCGATACTGGCAGCAGCCTGCGCGGTATTGAGATTGAGGCCGACGTGATGCTGAAGGGCACCCGCGTGGATGGTATCTACACTGCCGACCCCGAGAAGGATCCTACAGCTACCAAGTTCGAGGATATTACCTACAAAGAGGTGCTGGCACGCGGACTGAAGGTGATGGACCTTACAGCTATCTGCATGTGTCAGGACAATAACCTGCCCATCTACGTATTCAACATGGACGTAGTAGGCAATCTTAAAAAGGTAATGGATGGCGAACAGATTGGTACCTTAGTTCACAACTAAGGTACTATTTCACCTCTTCAAACTCTACGTATTCGTCGTCGCCCTTTTCAAAAATCTTCTTTTCATCGGGGCGCTCGTCTACAATAGTTACACCACCACTCGTAGTTGTTCTACGGGTGGTTTTATATTGTGGTCCACCTTGTGCATTGGCACCGCCCTTACCAGCGCTCTGCGAGCCTGGCTTGCGACTGCTCTTGAAATAATCCTCGCCAAAGGGGTTACGCTCCTTTGCCTCCTGTCGACGACCGCGGCGGTACATATAATCCTCAACATCCTCGCGCATACGCTTCATGTTGCGATACAACACGTTAATAACGATGATAGCGATAACAGCCAGGGCAATGAAGCCAAACACAATAAAGGCCACAAAAGTCTTCATAAAGACCATCTTTTACTTCTTTTTAGTTACATTAGCAAACTCCGACAGCACTACGTACCATGCAATGATGGCCGCAAAGCCGCTTACTCCCAACAGGAGTAACAAGGGTACACACGAGAGTACAAACACGTACTTAATCTCGTTGCCTTTCCACCCCCAGTGCTTAAACTTGAGGGCAAACATAGGTATCTCAGCAATCAGCAGATAACAGCTGATAAAGGTTCCAACCAGAATAATCCACTCCAAACCATCAAAGGCTACCTCGTACTCGGTAAGTCCGCAAACCAGCGAACCCCAGAACAGCGCGTTGGCAGGTGTGGGCAGACCGATAAAGCCTAATGCCTGGCGCTCATCGAGATTAAACTTGGCCAGTCGCAAGGCCGAGAAAGCAGCCATCACAAATGCCAGGTAAGGCATCCAAACCAAGTGGGTGTGGAAGGTGCAAAGATAACTGAACACGATAGCCGATGGGGCAAAGCCAAAGGTGATATCGTCGGCCAGCGAATCGAGCTCCTTACCGATAGGCGATGAAACACCCAGCAAACGGGCACTCATGCCATCAAAGAAATCGAATACAGCACCGATGATGATAAACAGCAGCGCCATATCAAAGTTAGCCTCGAAGGCGTACAGCGTTGCTATGCAGCCCGAAATAAGGTTGCAGCAGGTTATCGTGTTAGGGATATGCTTCTTAAACATTAAAGATTAAACATTAAACATTAAACATTGACATTACGCCAGCTTGGCGATGACAGTCTGATCGCCGGTGGTTGGCTGGTTCATTGTAACGGTAGCCTTGGCAGTAAGTGGCAGGTACACATCTACGCGCGAACCTAACTTAATAAAACCCAGGTGCTCGTCGATATAGCACTCCTCGCCATCCTTGGCGTAGGTAACGATACGGCGAGCCATGGCACCAGCAATCTGGCGCACCAGGATATCCTGACCGTCGGCAGTGGTAATCATAATGTCGGCATGCTCGTTCTCCTCGCTGGCCTTGGGCAGCCAAGCCTTGTGATAATTGCCGTTAAAGTGCTTCACAAACTTTACCTTACCATCAACCGGATACCAGTTGGCATGCACGTTAAGCGGACTCATAAAGATTGAAATCATCAGTCGCTTATCGTGAAAATAGGTATTCTCCTCGGCCTCCTCAACCACTACAATCTTTCCGTCGGCAGGAGCCACCACCAACTTATCGGTATCGCCATTAAAATAGCGGATTGGACAACGATAAAAGTTAAGTGCAATAAACCATGCAGTAACAAACACAGCCACAAAAATCCAGAACGGAATGGTTATTTCCAGTCCGTACCACAGTAATGAGCCTATGCCGACAATTGCCAAGGCACTGAGCGTCAACTCGTTAGTACCCTCGCGATGTATTCTAATCTTCTTGAGTTTCTTGATTCTTTCTCCCATCAGTTACTTTCGATTGTTTCAATTCTGGGTGCAAAGGTACATCTTTTATACGAGAATTACAAACTTTTCACGTTTTTCTTTTGGTAATCTCGAAAAATCGGCGTAACTTTGGACCACAAAAATAAGCATTTCAAGAGAAAACGATGGAAGATTTCGTACATCTGCACGTACATACATATTACTCGATACTCGACGGACAGTCGAGTATCAAAAAGCTTGTAGACAAAGCTATCGGCGATGGCATGAAGGGTATGGCCATTACCGACCACGGCGACATGTTCGGCATTAAGGAATTTCACGACATATGCAACGGTGTGAACAAACAGCGTAAAAAAGACGGACTTGAACCTTTTAAGCCCATTTTTGGTTGCGAGATGTATGTGGCACGCCGAGGCGACATGATGCTGAAAGAAGGCAAGGAAGACCTGGGTGGATACCACCTGATAGTGCTGGCCAAGAACGAGCATGGCTACAAGAACCTGATTAAGCTGGTAAGTAACTCGTGGGTGGATGGTTTCTACAACCGTCCGCGTACCGACCACAAGCAGCTGGAGAAGTATCACGAAGATCTGATTGTGTGCTCGGCCTGTATTGCCGGCGAGGTGCCTGCCAAAATCCTGAAAGGCGACATCGAGGGTGCCCGCAAAGCCATCGAGTGGCACAAGAACCTGTGGGGCGACGACTACTATCTGGAGCTGCAGCGCCACGAGGTGACCGACCCGAACATTCGCGCCAACCGCGAAACCTTCCCCCTGCAGCAGCAGGCCAACAAGGTGCTGATTGAACTGGCTAAGGAGTACGGCGTAAAGCTGGTGTGTACCAACGATAGCCACTTTGTGGACAAGGAGAATGCCGAGGCCCACGACCACCTGCTGTGTCTGGCTACGGGTAAGGACCTGGACGACCCCACACGTATGCTGTACTCGAAGCAGGAGTGGTTCAAGACCCAGCAGGAGATGAACGACATCTTCAGCGATGTGCCCGAAGCGCTGGCCAACACCGTGGAGATATTAAATAAGGTGGAAACCTACAGTCTGGATGCCGACCCAATTATGCCCTTCTTCCCTATCCCCGAGAGCTTCGGTACCGAGGAGGAGTGGCGACAGAAGTTTACCGAGCAGCAGCTGTTTGAGGAGTTTACCACCGATGAGAACGGAGAGAACCCGCTCGACCCCGAAGCCGCCGAGAAGAAAATCAAAAAACTGGGCGGCTACGACAAGATATACCGTATTAAGTTCGAAGCCGACTACCTGGCCAAACTGGCCTACGAAGGAGCCGAGAGACGCTACGGCAACCCCATACCAAAGGATGTTGAGGAGCGCGTAAAATTCGAGCTGCACATTATGAAGACGATGGGTTTCCCGGGCTACTTCCTGATTGTGCAGGACTTTATCAACTCGGCCCGCGACGAGCTGGGTGTGATGGTAGGTCCCGGCCGTGGATCGGCTGCCGGTAGTGTGGTAGCCTACTGCCTGGGTATCACCAAGATCGACCCCCTGAAGTACGACCTGCTGTTTGAGCGTTTCCTGAACCCCGACCGTATCTCGCTGCCTGATATCGATACCGACTTCGACGATGACGGCCGCGGAAAAGTGCTGAAGTGGGTAATGGATAAGTACGGGCACGAGAACTGTGCACATATCATCACCTACGCATCGATGGCTACCAAGAACTCGATCAAGGACGTAGCCCGTGTAGAGAATGTGCCGCTGGCTATATCAAACGCCCTGTGTAAGGCCATCCCCGACCGACTGCCCGAAGTAGATGGTAAAACGCCGAAGATGAACCTGACCAACGCCATCAAGGCTGTGCCCGAGCTGCAGGAGGCCGAAGCATCTACCGACCCGCATATTGCCAACACCATGAAGTATGCCAAGATGCTGGAGGGCACCGTGCGCGGTACAGGTATCCACGCGTGCGGATTCATCATCTGTCGCGACCCGATATCTGACCACGTACCCGTATCAACGGCCGATGACCCCGACTTTAAGGGCACCAAGACCAACTGTACGCAGTACGACGGACACGTGATTGAATCTACCGGATTGATCAAGATGGACTTCCTGGGTCTGAAAACCCTGTCGGAGTTGAAAGAGGCCTGCGCCAATATCAAACGAACACGCGGCATCGATGTGGACCTGGACACCATCCCCATCGACGACCCCAAGACATACGAACTTTATCAGCAAGGCCGCACCGTAGGTACGTTCCAGTTCGAGTCGCAAGGTATGCAGAAGTACCTGCGCGAGCTGCACCCCACGGTGTTCGAAGACCTGATTGCCATGAACGCCCTGTATCGCCCGGGACCTATGGACTACATCCCCTCGTTCATCGCCCGTAAGAACGGCCGCGAGCCCATTACTTACGATATCGACTGCATGGAGAAGTACCTGAAGGATACCTACGGTATTACGGTGTATCAGGAGCAGGTGATGCTGCTTTCACGTCAGCTGGCCGACTTTACCCGAGGCGAGAGTGATGCCCTGCGTAAGGCCATGGGTAAGAAGAAAAAGGATATTGTTGACGCCATGAAGCCTAAGTTTATCGAGGGCGGTAAGAAGAACGGTCACGACCCGAAGGTGCTGGAGAAGATCTGGGCCGACTGGGAGAAGTTTGCATCGTATGCGTTCAACAAATCGCACGCAGCCTGCTACTCGTGGGTGGCCTATCAAACGGCTTATCTCAAGGCCAACTACCCTGCCGAATACATGGCGGCCATCATGAGCCGCCGCCGCGACCAGATTACCGAAATTACCAAGCTGATGGATGAGTGCAAGCAGATGGGTATAGCCACGCTGGGCCCTGATGTGAACGAGTCGTACGAGAAGTTCGGTGTGAACCATCATGGCGAAATCCGTTTCGGTCTGGGTGCCATCAAGGGTATGGGCGATTCGGCTGCACTCTCGATTATCGACGAGCGCGAGAAAAACGGACCCTATAAGGATATCTACGACTTTGCCCAGCGCGTAAACTTCTCGGCTGTGAACCGTAAGGCCTTCGAATCGCTGGCACTGAGCGGTGGTTTCGACAGCTTCGGCATCCGTCGCGAGGATTACTTTGCCAAGAACCCCAAGGGCGAGACATTTATTGAGATGCTGTGCCGTTACGGACAGCTGTACCAGCAGGAGCAGGCCGAGATGAAGAACTCGCTGTTCGGCATGTTTGGCGAGGGTGTGGAGATAGCTCAGCCTCAGCCACCCAAGAACGACATCCGCTGGAGCGACATCGAACGACTGAACAAGGAGCGCGAGCTGGTAGGTATCTATCTGTCGGCCCATCCGCTCGACGAATATAAGATTATCCTCGACAACCTGTGCAACACCAAATGTACAGAATTGGCAGACATCGCCAAATTGGCAGACCGCGAGGATGTGATACTGGGCGGTATTGTAACGGCCCAGAAAACAGGCTTTACCAAAACGGGCAAACCCTACGGTGTGGTTACCATCGAGGACTTCGACGGTTCGGGCGAAATCTTCATGATGGGCGAGGAATGGGGCCAGCGCGCAGGTATGTTCTCAATCGGTGCTTCGGTGTATGTAACGGGTAAGGTTAAGAGCCGATTTATGTACAACGAAAATGGCCCGAAAGACCTGAAAATAGGCGGTGTAGAGTTCCTGCAGACCATTAAGGAGCGCGCCATCGACCGCATCACCATCTCGCTGATGACCGACCAGGTGAACGACGAGTTGGTGAACGACCTGACGGAGCTGATAAACGAGAACCCGGGTAAGACCAAACTGTTCTTCCAGTTGCGCGACTCGAGTGGTAAGCATCACGTGCTACTGCGTAGCAAACGCGAGGGTATCGACGTGAAGAATAAGCTCATCGATTACATTAACACCCACGACGGTTTGGCATACAGTATTAATTAATGGCACGCAATTTGCTGGTAACGAGATAGTTCACATAGTATTCACATAATTAAACAAGATTAAGATGGAAGTAACAATCACAAAAGAAAACTTTGCAGAGTTGAAGGCCGGTAACCTGCCTTTGGTAGTTGATTTCTGGGCTACTTGGTGCGGTCCCTGCCGTATGGTGGCTCCCATTATCGAAGAATTGGCCGCTAAGTACGACGGTAAGATCGTGGTTGGCAAGTGCGACGTTGAGGACAACGAAGACCTCGCCGCCGAGTTTGGAATCCGAAACATTCCTACCATTCTGTTCTTCAAGAATGGTGAGGTTGTAGATAAACTGATTGGTGCCCAGTCGAAGGGTAAGTTCGAAGAGAAGTTCGAAGCTCTGCTGTAACTCCGACCAGCACCAAACATATCACTTAATTAGCCGACGGTAACCACACGGTTGCCGTCGGTTTTTTCTTCAATAGTCACCTTGACGGCATCCTCGGGCAGAACCTCCTCAATCAGCTCGGGCCACTCTATCAGGCACAGGCAACCGCTGTAGAAATAATCCTCGTAGCCCATGTCGTAAACCTCCTCCAACTTCTTAATACGGTAAAAATCAAAGTGATAGATGCTCTCGCCTTCGCCCGATGTGTACTCGTTGATGATAGCAAAGGTGGGCGATGTAATCACATCCTCTACCCCCAAAGCCTCGCAAATGGCCTTGATAAACGTGGTTTTTCCGGCACCCATCTTACCATAAAAGGCAAACACACGACGATCGCCCATCTGGGCAATAAACTCTCGGGCGGCATCCCCGATCTGCTCTAAACTGTTAATCTTAATCTCCATAATATTTTTGCATTTTTACATTTTTTCATTTTTACATTTTTACATTCTACCTTCTTACCTTTTTACCCTTAAGCGTAATCAGCGGTACAATCATCTCTTCCATCGAGATGCCTCCGTGCTGGAACGTGTCGCGATAGTACGATACGTAGTAATTATAGTTGTTGGGATAGGCAAAGAACGAGTCGCCCGTGGCAAACACGTAGCTGGTTGAGAGGTTGGGCTGTGGCAGCATGGCCTTGCGCGGATCCTTGATAACCAGCAGACTCTTATCATCATCGTAACTCAGGTTCTTACCCAACTTGTAGCGCAGGTTGGTGTTGGTGTTGCGATCGCCCACAATCTTTACGGGCTGGGTGCAACGTATACTGCCGTGGTCGGTGGTCACAATCACCTTGCAATCCATTTGTGCCAGCTGGCGGAAGAAGTCGCTGATGACCGAATGGCGGAACCACGACAGGGTTATCGAACGGTAGGCACTCTCGTTGTTGGCCAGCTCACGCACCATCTTCGATTCGGTACGGGCGTGGCTCAGCATGTCGATAAAGTTAAACACCACCACATTCAGCGGGTGCTTCTCTATCTGCTGCATCTGCTGCATCAGCTTGTCGGCATCGGCCTGGGTGTTTATCTTGTGATAAGAAAAAGTCTCCTTACGGCGATAGCGCTCCAGCTGGGTACGAATCAGCGGTTCCTCGTTCAGGTTCTTACCCTCCTCCTCGTCTTCATTCACCCAGAGGTCGGGGAACATCTCCTGTATCTTGTTAGGCATCAAACCACTGAAGATGGCATTGCGCGCATACTGCGTGGCGGTGGGCAGAATGCTGTAATACATGTCCTCGTCGATATCAAAGTAGGCACTCAGTTCGCCCGACAGCACGCGCCATTGGTCGTAACGGAAGTTATCGAGCACCACCAGGAACACCTTTTCGCCCGCATTGAGCATGGGGAACACCTTGGTTTTAAATATCTCGGGCGAAAGAACGGGCTTCTCTCCCCCACCTGCTATCCAATCCAGATAATTCTTCTTGATAAACTTGGCAAAGCCGTTGTTGGCCTCCTCCTTCTGCATCTGCAGCATCTCGGTCATGGTGCTTTCGGCGGCACTCAGCTCCAGCTCCCAGTGTACCAGGCGCTTGTACACCTGCACCCAATCATTCCACGTTTTGCAGTCCATTATCTGCATGGCTATCTGCTGGAAGTTCTGCTGATACTGCGTTTGTGTGATTTCTGTTTCAATGGCACGGCGGTGGATATTCTTCTTGAGCGTCAACAATATCTGATTGGGGTTTACGGGCTTTATCAGGTAGTCGGCAATCTTCTGCCCGATGGCCTGCTCCATAATGTTCTCCTCCTCGCTCTTGGTAACCATCACCACGGGGATTGAGGGATTAATCTCCTTGAGCTGGCGCAGGGTTTCGAGACCGCTGATACCAGGCATCTGCTCATCCAGCAGCACCAGGTCGAAGTTGCGCTGACGACACAGGTCGAGGGCATCGGTACCGTTGCTAACGGTCACGATTTCATAGCCTTTCTTCTCGAGGAACATGATGTGGCCCTTGAGTTGCTCAATCTCGTCGTCTACCCAAAGTAGTAATCCGTTTGTCATATATCGCTATCTGTTGTTTACCAAAAATCATCATCAAAATCCAGCACCTTCTGCTGCTTTTTCTGCGTGGCAGGTGCGGGCTGCTCGGCGGGCTTGGCTGGCAGTTCGTCCTCAATATCAGGCGCATCCACCGCCTCGGGGTTTATCAGCAGATTATCCTTGCTAACCTGCATGGGTGCCAGCTCGCGCTCGTAGAACTGCTGATACTCGTCGTAGGTGTACTGGGTGCCCAGCAGGGGCAGATTCTGCTCGCTAACTATCAGGCGCATGGTGCGGGCCGTGTATCGGCGCAGGGTTTCGTTGTCGTACAGCATACGGGCATACTGCAGGGCCTCGTCGTAACTCAGGAATCCGCTTACCAGCATGCGGTTCAGCTCACCGTCCTGATCGATTTGTATCTCGAAATTACGCACCAGGAAGTTGGTAAAGTTATAGCGAGCCAACTCGAACAGCAGCTGATTCTGATTTATCGAATCGGGCTGATACACCAGCATAAACAGGTAGTGTGAGCCACGGTCGGTGCTCAGGGTATCGGTGGTGGTAGAATCACGCTTCAGCACAATGTCGCGCTGGGTCCACACGTCGCCGATATCAAACTTACCGCCACGCAGCTTGCGGCCATCCTGCACACCTTTGATAATCATACCTGCCAACGGACTCACCTCGCTGTCGGGGTATTTCTCTACCACCTGCTGCAACTGCTCCAGACAGCCATCGCCATCGCCTTCGTTCAGCAGGCTCAAACCACTGATAAACACAAATTTATCGCAGTGGGCGCCTTGGGCAAAGCGGGTGGCAGATAGCTGGGTGTTATGCTTTACCACCTGAAATTCATCGTGCTTAAAGGCATCGTAGGTGGCGGCATAGAGCGAATCCTCTATCTGCTCGCCAAAGCGGGCATTCTCGGCATAGTACGGGTCGGCTATCAGCAATGTATATTCGTTGTCGGGGTAGTCGGCCTTCAGTCGGGCCAGGCACTCGGCAGCCTCTGTTGTTCTTCCTTGGCGCGAGTACAGCAGCCATAGGTGGTACCACGCCTCGGGGTTATTTTCGTAGTCGGGGTAATCGGTAGTCAGTCGGCGAAGGTATCGTTCGCTGATGTTCAGGCGCTCCATCTTATCCTTCAGGATGATACCGGCATGGAACAGACCATCCTTGATGATATCGTGACAGGCGGCCTGCTGCTCATCGCTGAATGGGATTTGCGCCAGATAGTAGGCACGGTTGTGCGGATCGAGAGCGGTGCTGTCGATGGGGGCAACAATGCTATCGCCAACAGCTTTAGCGGCCTCATCGGATGCTGTTATACTGTCGTTAGCCGCATCGCCCGACGGCATGCGCACCACGGTTTGATTACTGCGGCGCCAGTTGTCGATATTCTCTCGGCGGCCCCATTCGCGCTGGAAGGTGGTTTTACCCTGACTCACAGCCGTGGGGTTATAGAAGTACCATGCGCCACCTGCCTGCTGGGTGCCAGCTGACTGAGGCACAGCGCGTTGGTTAATCGATCCAAAATTTGATTGATTAAATGTCTGCTGGGTATTAGCGGTATTTTCCAGCTCTGCATCGCGGGCCTCCTTTTCCTTTTTCTTCAGTTCGGCTATCACGCGGTCGATGGCTTGCAGGCGTTCTTTCTCGCTCATCTTGGCCAGTTGCAAGAGCGAATCCTGCAGATGCACAGCCTCGGTATAAGGTACCAGTTCGTCGAGCACTTTTGAGCGTTGGGCCAGTTGGTCGTAGTCCTTACGGTCCTTATCCAGCAGTCCGATAGCCTCGCCATAACAGCGCTGGGCATCGGCAAATTTCTCCTGTTCCCAATACAGATTGCCAAGGGTAAGCAGCAGTACACCCTTCTCGACACCATTGCGGGTAGATTTCAGGTTACCCTTCTCGTAGGCTCCTATGGCCTGCAAGGTATCGCCTTGGGCCAGATAGATGTTGCCGATGGCATAGTACACCTGGTCAAGATATTCGGCATTGTTATCGTTGGCGGCCATGCGCTTCAGCTTACCTATCATCTGCTTGCCGTTGTTCTTAGCCAGCACTTCGGTCTGGGCTATACGGGCGTTAAACTGCAACTCGTAAGGCGGACTGCAGCGTATCACACGGGCAAAAGCCTTGTAAGCCTCTTGCTGGTTGCCCATCAGGTTCTGTATCTGTCCCATCAGGTACCACTCGCGGGCACGCTGGGTTTTACGGCGTTCGTGCTTGATGGCCTTGCGCAGATAAGGCACAGCCTTGGGGTAATCGCCCACGCTGATGTAATAGTTGGCGTAGGTGTAATCCCAATCCTTAACGGCACGGAAATCCATCGAGTCGCGACTCATGTTACGAATCACGTCCTCGGCATCGTATCGCCAGCCCAACATAGTGTAGCTTTTGGCCAGCCACGCACGGGCCAGTCCGCTGCGGGCAGGATCGCCCAGGTACAGGCGTGCCATGTACGAGAAGGTAGCGGCAGCCTCTTCAAACTGTCCCATCTGAAACTGTGCCTTACCAAGCATCAGCCATGCTTTCCACAGAAACGGGTTCTGCTCGCGCCCTTTCACCTTAATGGTGTGGCGCTGGATGGCTTTCTCCATCTTCTCAACCGTTCGCTCGTAATGCGATTTTCCTATGTCGCGACTCAGTTTGTTGCCAACGGGGTAAAGCGGCAACAGTTCGGTAAAGTTATCCTTGTGGCCTTTCTCTTTCTCCAAATTTCCATCCAGAAAGGCCATGTGACCATTATAATAGGTGTTATAGCGGGCGTTGAAGGCGTGCCAGAACCGGCTCTTGGCGGTGTTTTTGTTTTGCGCAAAGCCCATGGTTGCCACCAACGCGACAACCAACACCATGCCCATATATCGCCCATTCCATCTCACTATTCACTCTTCACTAATCACTATTCACTAATACTCTTCTGTTTCTTCTCCTCAAGCAGGCAGTGTATCTTGCACGAGCCCTCGTCGGCAGCTGTGCAGGTAGAGCAGTCGTGACCTTGTTCAATCACATCCTCGCTCTTATCAAACCAGTTGGCTACCAAGGCTATCAGGCCCAGCGCCAACAGCATGGCTATACATACTAATGCAAACGTCATCGTCTAAAATAATTGTGTTAGTTTTTATTCTTCAATGTTGAATCCTACCAGTTTCAGGTCGTCCCAGAACTTAGGGTACGACTTGGTAACTACCTGTGGATTATTGATAATCAGTCCGTCTTGGCGCAAAGCATAGGGTGCAAAGGCCAATGCCATGCGATGGTCTTCGTAAGTGTCGATACCAGCCTGCAGGTCGGGTTCGCAGCGCTCACCATCCCAGTACAGCTCGCTGTCGTTGGCATCGTGAATCACGTAACCCAACTTCAGCATCTCTTTCTTCAGGGCTGCAATACGGTCGGTCTCCTTAATTTTCAGGGTTGAGAGGCCCTTGAAGTGGAAGGGAATATCGAGTGCGGCACAGGTAACCACAAAGGTCTGCGCCAGGTCGGGAGCATTCACAAAGTCGTACTCCAACTTGCCCACGCCACGACCGTTCTTCTTCAGTGTCACCATCTGCGGTACGCCTTTCTTCTGGGTTTCAAAAGTGGTCTTTACACCCAGCAAGCTAAAGATGTAACGAGAGGTAGAATCGCCCTGCATCGAGCCGTCCATCAGTCCCGTCAGCTTTACTTCGGCATCGCGATCCTTGCTCAGCGCCACCATCTCATACCAGTAGCTGGCACCGCTCCAGTCGCTCTCGATAAAGTAATCGCGACCTTTGTAGGGCTTGTGAGCCACGGTAATCGTATCGGCTGAACTCCATTTGGCTTCGGCGCCGAACTCGCCCATCATCCACAGCGTAAGGTCGATGTAAGGGCGCGAGATGATATCGCCTGTAAGTTGCAGCGTAAGTCCATCCTCCAGCATCGGACCAATCATCAGCAGCGCCGAAATGTACTGTGAGCTCACGTTGCCAGGGATAGAAAGCTCGCCACCCTGCAGCTTATAACCAGTGATCTTAAGAGGTGGGAATCCCTCCTGCCCTACGTACTCTATCTGAGCACCCAACTTGCGCAGGGCATCAACCAGGATAGCTATGGGGCGGTGCTGCATGCGCTCGGTACCAGTAATCACATGGGTGCCGCGCATCACGCTCAGGTAGGCCGTCATAAATCGCATGGCGGTACCGGCAGCTTTGATATTAATTTCGTCGGGCATGTATCGCAGCGCCTCGATAATCACCTCGGTATCGTCGCAATCACTCAGGTTCTGAGGCAGATTACGACCTCCGCTAAGGGCATAGATAATGAGCGCACGGTTGGATATGCTTTTTGATGCTGGCAACTGGATGGTCTGAGCCAAACGTTCAGGTGCCGTAAGTTTATATTGCTTCATTTCTTGTATATGTCGTTCTAATTGCATGCAAAGATACGCATTTTCGGGCACTAAGCACTCATTTTTACACATTTTATTACTATTATCCTCTTAATGTGTGTTAATCCTTGTGCGGTTTCGTAATCTTTTTGTACTTTTGCACCCACGAACAAAACAATTTAAAATAGTATGAACTACATTAAAACTACTCTACTGGCAGCCATCATTGGCCTCATGCCTATCGTACCAGCTAACGCACAAAGTGACAAGGTACTGAAAGAAAAGAATCCCGAGTTTTTCAAAACCGAAGAAGCTCGCCGTATCGGCGACCAGCTACTGATTTGGCAGCGCAACACGGGCGGCTGGCCCAAGAACGTCGACATGGTGACACCACTCTCCAACCAGCAGCGCGAGGTGATCATCAAGGATAAGCAGGTGACCGACGACTCGACAATCGACAACGGTGCTACCACCATGCAGATGAACTTCCTGGCGCGATTGTATCAGCAGACCAAGGATGAGCACTATCGCGAGGCTTTCAAGAAGGGTGTAAACTACATTCTGGATGGACAGTACGAAAACGGCGGATGGCCACAGTTCTGGCCAACCCAGCGCGACTATCAGGTGCAGATAACCTACAACGACGATGCTATTGTGAATATTCTGACCATGATGCGCGACATACTGAATGGTAAAGAGCAGTATGCCGGATTAAGCGACGAGAAGCTGAACGCACAGATCGAAAAGTCGTTTAAGAAAGGTATTGAATGCATTCTGAACACGCAGATAAAGGTTGACGACACGCTGACCGTTTGGTGCCAGCAGCACGACCGCAAGACACTCTACCCTACTTATGCCCGCGCCTACGAGCTGCCATCATACTGCTCGATGGAGAGTGCCGCCATCGTACGATTCCTGATGAGCCTGCCCCACCCCGACGAGCGAGTACGCCGCTCGATCAACAGCGCTATGGCTTGGTTTGAGAAGAATAAGATTACAGGCTACCGACTTGTGAAGATTGGTAAGAAGGGAGAACCAGGAGCCGACACCCGACTGGTACCCGACCCCAAAGCCGGTCCACTATGGGCACGATTCTACGACTTGCTGAACTGCCAGCCGTTTGTATGCGACCGCGATGGCATGCCCCGCAAGCACCTTTCGGACATCGGCCCAGAGCGCCGCAATGGCTACAGCTGGTACAACGACCGCCCAGCAACGCTGTATGAAAAGTACGAAAAATGGAAAAATAAGTGGGAAAAGAGTAAAAAATAGGCCGAAAATTTGGTCAGTTCAAAAAAACTGCGTACCTTTGCACCCGCATTCGGCGATAACGGCTGGGTGCAAGTCGAAAACGGATCGGGATTTAGCGCAGTTGGTAGCGCACACGTCTGGGGGGCGCGAGGTCGCTGGTTCGAGTCCAGTAATCCCGACACAAAGAGCGAGAGAATCGAAAGATTCCCTCGCTTTTTTGTTTTGTATTCCTTTCGCAATTAGTACTTCTTGTTGTTATCAATCAGGAAGTGGAAGTTCTCACCATCCACGGGGATATCAAGAATCAGGTACTGCGTATGAACGGATTTAATAGCAATAAAGCCCTCGTGCTCCGAGTAGTTGAAGATGGTATTGGCTCGCCAATAGCCTTCACTGATGCGAGCCTTCTCCAACTGGCGTGCATCTTCGGCATCCTGTATGCGACGATCGCGACGTACATCATTCCAGTATTCGGTTCGCTTATCATTTGTACCAATACTCTCTACGCCAGCCACAACCAACTCGCCAATAAAATCACTCCACCACATCGTTTTGGTTCGCTTCTTACTATACTTCTCAGGGGTGTAAACCACCAGCTCATCTTTGTCGAAACCTAAGGTATCGCCCTTAGCTAAGAAGCGCTCTGTACGATAGCGAGCCGACTTCGAGTTAATGCCAGGGATAGCATAGGCATATGCCTTAATCTTCTTAGGTTCGAACACAAAGTCGTGACCACTCTCGTTGATAACAGTAATGTTTGGTTCAAAGATGCCGCCTTCGGTTGGATCCACCACCACAAGTATACCATTGTGCGTGCAATAAAACACATGGTGATCGTTCTTAACGAAAGTCTTGTACTCCTTCGTATCCTGCTCGGCCATAGCGCCTACACATACAAAAGCCATCAACAGGCTTGATATCAGTTTCTTCATCATTGTAAGTTAGTTTTAATTTGTAATTTCTGCCGCAAAGGTAATCATTGTTTGGCAAAAAGATACAAGAAATCCCCTACCCGTTAGTAGGGGAATCCCTAAATATGTTTTTTAAGTTCATCTAATAATTCCTGTTGCGATAATGTAAGATGGTCGCAGAAAAACGCATCGCAATGAAACTGCAGACCGAGACGACTACCATTACGGCTATCATCCTTGTATATCGGATAATACATATCGCGCATTTTCGACATATGCACATACTTAAAATCCTGCACCTCGGTCCATCTAATGATATGGTACTTACCCCGTGAGTATATCTGCAAGCAATCTTTTTCGATGATAAGTGCCGGCATATGGTTTACATGCAGGTCTAAATACCGGTTTATCCTTTGCCACAACATAGCCACCGACATAATTAAAAAGAAAGCAGCCACCAGTAGCCACAGCCACCAAACCCAGTCGGGATAGTGCCGCAAAGCATCGGGCCCCACCCTTATCATTTCTATGCCAAGAGCCATGAATACAACATATTCCACCAGATGTACCACAGCTTCAAAATAATGTTTCTTCTCGTAAATTTCCATTGTCATCCTTTGTAAAATTCAGTTTCATTAAGCGCTTGCAAATATAATGCATTCCCCCGAATCCACCAAATATTTCGCAAAAAAAACTTATGCGAACTCAAAAATACGTCCAAAAACAAACATGGGTGCAATTTTGCACCCATGCCCAATCAATCAAAAATTTGATCGGTTATTTCAGCACATCATCATTTCTTAGACTCAGCCTGGGCTTTAAAGTAGAAGAAATAGAAGCAGGCGGCAAGGAGGGTTTTGTTTGAGGTACCCTTGATGCGACCGATGGTACGGAACGAATCATCCTCGACGGTACTACCGCTCATACGTCCTACGGTACGGAAGCTACCATCCTCGAACAGACGACCATCAAAGCGGCCAATGGTACGGAACGAACCATCCTCGATGGTACCATTGCTTCTGATATGACCAATGGTGCGGTACGAACCATCCTCAACAGTACCATCCTGACGAACACGACCGATAGTACGGAATGAACCGTCCTCGATAGTGCCATTGCTCTTAATGCGGCCGATGGTACGGAACGAGCCATCCTCAATAGTAACGTTCAGCTCAGCCCACTCTTTCTTGGCAGCTTCCTGGCGGGCAGCACGCTCCTCTTTCTCCTTGGCGGCACGGGCCTTAGCCTCTTCGGTACGCTTAACCTCGGCCTCCTTCCAGCCCTGAACCTGATTCTTTGATATCAGCGCACCATGGAAGATATAGGCTACCAGCAGTGGACTAACATGGCCCTCGAGCTGTCCGAAATCGGTACCATAGCACGAGGCACGCAGCTTGGTAACGCTACCTATCACCTCGCCATCCATCGATACCTCGTTTGTCTTGGTATCAAGCTTAATCGTACCCAGGTTAGGACTCTCGATGGTGCCATCGTTGCTGATAGAGCCCTTGGGGATACCATTCAAGCTGGTAAACTTACCTGTGGCAGGGTCGAGGATGTACTTAACCTTCTGGCCGGCAAACTCGCCCTCATCGTAAGTCTGATTAAAAGTAATCTCGAGTTTAACGGGGTCCCATGTGCCGATGGGGGTGTCACCCCATTTGATAGTGATAGGCTGGCCGCTCTCGGCTGCCTGCGGAATGGTGGGTGTGATGGCTGCAGCGGCCTTAAGAACAGAGTCTCTACGCTGCTGTGCGGCATCCTGCGCCTTCTCCTGCTTGGTTTTAATACCTGCGGCTTTACGCGCTTTGTTAAGCAGTCCGCCCCACTGAGCCTGAGCTGGCGTGCTGCATGCAAACATGGCCACTAAGGCCAGTGCAATGAATGAAGTTTTACGGTTCATAAGTAAATAATAATAGTAATGGGTTATAGATTAAATAATAAAATTAATAGCACTTGATGCGATACATAAAGCCCAGCTCTATGCGGTTGGAATGCTTGCCACCAAGGGCCGACTCCTTGCTGTAGTTGATGTTCTGTCCCTGATAGGCCAGGAACACACGCAAATCCTGCGTTTTATCGGGATAGTACTCAATCGCACCTGCCCATCCGATGCTTTTGCGATAGTTCTTATAGCGCTCAACCTGCTGCATCGAGGCTGTTTCGTAAGTACCCTTCAGCATCAGGTTCCACTGGGGTGCAAACTGCCAGTTAAGCTTTGATATCCAAGTATGGTAATGCACTTTTCCACAATGAAGATTCATTGGTTCATAGGGCTGATATACCAAATTATTGATAGGATAACCATACTCATAGTAATATATCTGGGGCTGAAATCTGTCAGCCAAATCTTCGGTGGCGATACCAAGGCGGTCCAGATCGTCGAACTCGGCCATATAATCCACATACCACTGTACTTGGGGCAGATTAAGTTTCTGACCCAGTGTAATCATACGCGAGTACTTGCCCTGGGCCTCCTTCTGAATACCCCACGCCCAGCGCGTTTGCAACTGATTATCGAAGAAACTGCCATTCCAGTTGGCAATAAACGTGAGCGGATGGTTGGCCCGCTCAAGGAGGCGGTAATCACCATTATCGATAACCACTATCGCATCGTTGCCATAGTAATCCTCGAGCGAACCGTTGTGGGCATCGCTCACCATCAGCGCAAACTCCTGCGTTGGCACAGGTTTCAGCGAGAGTGTTACACCCGTTTGGAATATCTCCATGTGGTCCAGCATATCAGAGTACTGATATACAAACATCGGGTTGGCATCGTACTCGTATCCACCCCATATCTGACTCATTTTTCCCGCCATCAGCGTTACCTTATCGCTGAAGCTATAGCCCACCATCGCAATATCGGTGGCTTTCGAGAAGTTGTCGGAGCCCTGCGCATCGTTCCTGCGGTTTAAACGGTGGCGCAAACGATAAAATAGTTTATCAGTAAGGTTGCCCTTCAGTTCCAGGCGCAACTCCTTGTTTGCAAAGCGGGTTTGCCACGAGCTACCCGTGGCCTCACGAGCCTGAGCGCTGGCGGCATAGTTGATGTAAACATCCAGCATATCGTGCTTTTTCTCGACCTTTGCCAGGCGTTCCATCAGGCTCTGGTAGTCGCCATCCTCGCCGCCCATACCTGTGTTTCCGCCTTGTGCGTGGCCCGTTAAAGCCACGCATAACAAGGCAAATGATAATAGTGCTTTGTTCATGATATATCGTAATAGTTATTCATTGATGTTCAAATCCCATTGATTTCGAACGGCGTTGCTACCCACGGTAATCATCAGAGTTACCTTGCCCTGTGCCTGGATAGAATCGAGGGGTAACACCACCTCGCCCAGCTGCGGGAGGGTATCGAGCGGCACATCGCCATTAGCCACCAATCCGCCAGCCAGCACCTTGCCCGACTCGTCGGCCAGATAATAGCTGGTACGCACACCCTGCAGATTGCCATACATAGCGTTATACACATAAACGGGCACACGCAACGTATCGGTTGCAGCTACCGACTGTGGCAATTTGGTCAAAGGCACGATGGCACGACAGAACTGGGTAAACTGGCGCAGGGGTGCTTTGTCGGTATCGTCCCAACGGCCATGCAGCACACCACTGAAATCATTCTGGCGATCGCAGATACCCGTCAGCAGGTAGTGTACGCTATCGCCACTAAGCAGCACACGCTCGATGCCCTGCTTGTAGGCCATCATATCGGGCCCCACAATGGTACACTGATTAAGCGCAACAGGGGTAAGCACACGATCGTTATACACATAGGTATCCTGCCCCAGCGTTACCAGCACCAACGACGGGTGATGACCATAAGTATCGGTCAATCGGTTCATATCAGCCACACTGGTAGCCTCGGGTTGCAGATACATGCCTACCTTATCGGCCGCCGAAAAAGCAGCATCGGGCGGACAGTAACCACGAAAACGCACATGGTTTAGTCCGTAGTCGCTCAGGCGCTGCATGATATGCATCCACGTAGCCTCGTCCATCGGCATGCGGCCCCAGAGGGGGAAATAATCATCCATCACGCAGCCACGCAGATAAACAGGATGGCGGTTCAGGTACAGTTTACCATCTACCACGCCCGCCTCGCGCATACCAAAGGTGTACTCCTGATAATCAGAACCCACGCCAAGGGCCAGACGGAAGATATTAGGATGGAACTCGTCCCACAGACGATTATCGTCCATCACCAGCGCATCGTACTGCATGTAGCTTCCACGCACCTCGCGCTCATCCACAAAAATCTTAGCTGTATCAACGCCCTCGCGCTGAATCATCGTCTGCACATTGTAGAAGCCAAAGTCGGGCGACTGCCCGCTTAAGGCGAGCTCGATACCCACCGTACCCATAAAGGGGCGAGGATGCGTACGCACCTTATTAATATATAACCTTCGTGGTTGCGAACGCAGTTCGATGTTACCCATTACGCCATGGGCATCGTGCCCAGCCACGCTCACCTCGATGGTGTTGCGCTGCCCAGCTACAATCTGTTCGGTAATATCTAACTGATGGGGATAATTAACCAAGGTATCACTGCCTGCCTCTACCCCGTTAACCTTAACGGCAGTAGCGCCTAACGGACGTTCGAGGAAAAGCACCACCCGGCACTTATCCCACTTCTGCGGTACATACACACTCTGACGATACACGGCACCACTGTCGGCATACGCAGATTGGAGCAACCTGACCACATCCTGCGCCGCGGCCTGTAAAGCAAGCACCAAGAACGCTATGGTAGATATAATCTGTTTCATGGGCGCAAATATACGGCTTTTTTCTGTACCAACAAAGAAAAAACAAAGAAAAAAGGCAATTAGACTTGAAATCTAACTGCCTTCTTTGTAGCGGGACCCAGGATTGAACTGGGGACCTCATGATTATGAATCATGCGCTCTAACCAGCTGAGCTATCCCGCCTCATTGCTGATTTGCGGGTGCAAAGGTACACATTTTTTTGGAACCACCAAAATTTTTCGGCAAAAAGTTTTGTATTTCGCAGAAAATTTGTAATTTTGCCGCATAAAACAAGACTAAAATTAGTAATTCTAACCCAAAAACATATGGGAAAGCAGAAAATAGACATCGAATATCCACTGGCCACAACTTCGCCAGCAATCATCTGGGAACAGATTAGTAGCGCTCACGGTTTGGAGCGCTGGTTTGCCGACCACGTGAACGAAGAGGATGGAGTTTTTACCTTTACCTGGGGAGAGCCTTGGACAGAACAGGATGTGCGACAGGCACACGTAGTTGACGCTATCAAGCACGACCACATCCGTTTAAAATGGGACTACGAGGACGAGGAAGACGACGAATCATACTGGGAAATGAGCATACAGAAGAGCGATCTGACCCACAACCTGAATCTGGTGATTACAGATTTTGCCGACGATGACGATATCGATGGACTGAAAATTCTGTGGGAGAGCAGCCTCGACCGTCTGCACCGTGCCAGCGGACTGTGAAAAGGTGAAAAAGATAAAAATATTATAAATAAGGTGTGATTCTTAATTTTTATTTGTAATTTTGCAGCCAAAATTGCAAAATAGCAAATGTTTCGAATCAAGAAGCTAGATATATTTATAGCCAAGCAATTCGGCTTACTGTTCGTAGGAACGTTCTTCATCTGCCAGTTTGTGCTGATGATGCAGTTCCTGTGGCGCTACGTCGATGAGCTGATTGGTAAAGGTCTTTCGCTTGAGGTGATGGCCCAGTTCTTCTGGTATATGGGCTTGATGCTGATGCCTCAGGCATTCCCCCTGGCCATACTGTTGTCGTCGCTCATTGCCTTTGGTAACTTAGGTGAGAGCTCGGAGCTTACAGCCATCAAGGCTGCAGGCATATCACTTATGCAGGCATTCCGCTCGCTCATCATCATATCGGTGCTGATGGCAGGCATATCGTTCTACTTCCAGAACGTGGTAGGTCCACGAGCCAATCAGGACTTCTACCGCTTGTTGCTGGGTATGAAGCAAAAGAGCCCTGAACTTGAAATCCCCGAGGGCGTGTTCTACGACGGTATCCCAGGCTCGAACATCTACGTACAGAAGAAAGACCTGAACACAGGTATGCTGTACGGCATTATGATTTACCGCATGACGGGCAGCTACGAGGATCAGGCCATCATCCTGGCCGACTCGGGTATGATGCAGAGTACAGCCGAAAAGAAGCACCTGCTGCTTACACTGTATAACGGCGTGTGGAACGAGAACATGCGCTCGCAGGACCTGGCAGGTACAGCCGATGTACCCTACCGCCGCGAGACTTTTGTTACCAAGCGCATTGTACTCGACTTTGACAACAACTTCAGCATGGCCGATATCAACGATATTGCCGGCGATGCGCGTGCAAAGAGCTTAGGAAAGATTATGCACGATAAGGATTCGCTGCAGGAGTTTAACGACAGCGTGGGCCGATCGTACTACATAGATGGTAAGCGGTTCTACTTCAGAACCAACGAGGTATCGGCCAGCGACTCTGTCAAGATATCAAAGCTGGTAGCCGAGAACAACGAATCGCTCGACTCGATGTTCACGAAGCTGAACGATGGCAAGAAAAAATCGGTTCTGCAGACAGCTCTCAACAGTGCACAGTCGTGTGCTACCGATCTGGAGATGAAGGGCGCTTATGCCAACAGTCTGCATCGCTATTTCCGTACGCACCAGATTCAGGCCATCCTTAAGTTCACGCTGGCACTCACCTGTATCATCTTCTTCTTTATCGGAGCTCCATTGGGTGCTATCATCCGCAAAGGTGGATTGGGCGTACCAGTTATTATTTCGGTATTGGTATTCATTGTGTACTACATTCTGGACAGTACCGGACAGAAGATGGCACGCGACGACCAGTGGACCGTGTGGTACGGTATGACGATATCAACCGTGGTACTGGCCCCTATCGCCTGCTTCTTTACCTACAAGGCTAACAACGACTCGGTGGTATTCAACATCGATATGTACAAGCAGGTGTTTATGCGCATTCTGGGATTGCGCACCCATCGCCACATCTATCGCAAGGAGGTGATTATCGAGGATCCTATCTACGCACTCGACTCGTACCACCTGCTGCAGATCAGCGAGCAGATCAAGCAGTACAGCGAGGAGCACAAGCTGCTGCATCTGCCTAACCCCATCCACGTATTCTTCCGTCCTGGCGACGACCAGACCATCGAGAAGATTGTGGGTCAGCTGGAAGATGTTATCGACGACTTGGCCAACACCAAGGACGCACAGATACTGGGCTACCTGAACCACTACCCCGTAGTGGCCACCCATGCCCACACCCGTCCGTTCCGCCGCAAGTGGCTCAACATTATTTCGGGTTTGATTCTGCCATTAGGCATATTCTTCTACTGTCGCATGTGCCGTTTCCGCCTGCGTTTGCGCAAGGATCTGAACCGCATTCTCGAAACCAACCAGTGGGTACTTGAGCGCGTGGCCGTATATGCGGCACCCGCCCCCAAAACCATGGAAGATTTGGAGAACATGCCATTTATAGCCGAACTGGTGCGTGATTCTGAGACAAGAAAACATAAGGATTAACTACTATATATATAAATAAGGTGTAAGAAAATGGAAGAGATGAAGTTGAACAGCATAGAAGAGGCCGTAAAGGACTTCGAGCAGGGTGAGTTCGTAATTGTAGTGGATGATGAAGACCGCGAGAACGAGGGCGACCTGATTATCGCTGCCGAGAAGATTACAGCAGAGAAAGTGAACTTCATGTTGAAACATGCACGTGGTGTGCTCTGCGCTCCCATCACCATTGAGCGATGCAAGGAGCTCGACCTGCCACATCAGGTGCAGGACAACACCTCGGTTCTGGGTACACCCTTTACCGTTACAGTCGACAAACTGGAGGGTTGCACCACAGGTGTAAGTGCCCACGACCGTGCCGAAACCATCAAGGCACTGGCCGACCCAACATCAAAAGCCGAGACATTCGGACGCCCAGGACATGTAAATCCTCTTTACGCCCAGGACAACGGTGTGCTGCGTCGTAGTGGACATACCGAAGCCGCCATCGATCTGTGTCGTATGGCAGGACTCTATCCTGCAGGTGCACTGATGGAGATTATGAACGAGGATGGTACCATGGCCCGTATGCCCGAGCTCATGGCCTTTGCCAAGGAGTGGAATCTGAAGATTATCAGCATTAAAGATATGATTGCCTACCGACTGAAGAAGGAATCGCTGATTGAGGTGGGCGAAGAGGTGGACATGCCAACCGACTACGGTCACTTCCGCCTGATCCCCTTCCGTCAGAAGAGCAACGGTCTGGAGCACATGGCGCTGATTAAGGGCGAATGGAAGGAGGACGAGCCCATCCTGGTACGCGTACACTCATCGTGTATGACTGGCGACATCCTGGGCAGCAAGCGCTGCGACTGTGGTGAGCAGCTGCACAAGGCCATGCAGGCCATCGAGAAAGAGGGCAAGGGCGTGGTGATCTACATGCAGCAGGAAGGTCGTGGTATCGGCTTGATGAACAAGATTGCCGCCTACAAGCTTCAGGAAGAGGGACTGGACACCGTGGATGCCAACGTGCACTTAGGCTTTAAGCCCGACGAGCGCGACTATGGTTGCGGTGCCCAGATGCTGCGCCACATCGGTGTGCACAAGATGCGCCTGCTTACCAACAACCCCGTGAAACGCGTGGGATTGGAGGCATACGGCCTTGAGATTATCGAGAACGTACCCATCGAGGTTACCCCCAACCAGTACAATCTGCGTTATCTGGAGACCAAGAAGAACCGTATGGGACATACGCTCCACCTGAAATAACTCACAATTTGTCGCAAATTCACCTTAGGAAAGTGAAAAAGTGGCACATTTATTTCGTATTCAAAAATAAAATGCGTAATTTTGCACAAAATTTTTAATCATATGGCACAATTATCTAATCGTCTGCAGCGTCTGGCTCCATCGGCCACGCTGGCAATGTCTCAGAAAAGCTCCGAAATGAAGGCGCAAGGTATCGATGTTATTAACATGAGTGTTGGAGAACCCGACTTCAATACCCCCGACGCTATTAAGGAAGCTGCTAAGAAGGCAATAGACGACAATTTTTCACGTTACTCACCAGTACCAGGTTATCCCGATCTGCGCAAGGCCATCGTAGCTAAGCTCAAGAACGAGAACCAGCTCGACTATACTGTAAATGAGATTCTGGTAAGCAACGGTGCCAAACAGAGCGTGTGCAACGCCGTAATGGCTCTGGTTAACGACGGCGAAGAGGTGATCATCCCCACCCCATACTGGGTAAGCTATCCCCAGATGGTACTGCTGGCTGGTGGTACACCAAAGTTCGTAGAGGCCGGTTTCGACCAGAACTTCAAGATGACTCCCGAGCAGCTCGAGGCAGCCATCACCCCCAAAACACGCATGATTATCCTCTGCTCGCCCAGCAACCCTACGGGCAGCGTGTACAGCAAGGCTGAACTGAAGGCGCTGGCAGATGTAATCCTGAAGCACGACGACCTGTTTGTGCTGGCAGATGAGATCTACGAGCACATCAACTATATCGGCAAGCACGAGAGTATCGCCCAGTTCCCTGGCATGAAGGAGCGCGCCATCATCGTAAACGGTGTATCAAAGGCGTATGCTATGACAGGATGGCGTATTGGCTACATTGCCGCCCCAGAGTGGATTGTAAAGGGCTGTAACAAGCTGCAGGGCCAGTATACCAGTGGTCCATGCTCAGTAAGCCAGAAGGCCGCTGAGTTTGCTTACGTAGCCGATCAGCAGTGCGTAGAGGATATGCGCCAGGCATTTGAGCGCCGCCGTAACCTCATTGTCAAGCTGGCTAAGGACATCCCCGGACTGGAGGTAAACGTGCCCGAGGGCGCCTTCTATCTGTTCCCCAAGTGCAGCAGTTTCTTTGGCAAGAGCGATGGTGAGACAACCATCAATAACTCTACCGATTTTGCTATGTATTTGTTGGAAAAAGGTCACGTAGCAACCGTTGGTGGTGATGCGTTTGGCGACCCTGAATGCTTCAGAATGAGCTATGCTTTGAGCGATGAAAACATCGTAGAAGCAATGAAGCGCATCAAAGAAGTGGTAGCAAAACTAAAATAATTCGGAAATTCATAGTTAAAATGTATTAATTAGGCTTGTATTCCGCTTTATTTTGCTACTTTTGCGAGGTGAAACAAATCTTTATTTATTTATAATAACTAAAAAATTAATTATTTTATGGCAACAACAACAAAGGCTGCAGCCCCAGCCAAAAAGAATTCGGGCTTTGGTGGTATTAAGGCAGCATGGATTATCCTGGTAATTTGTGCATTAGCTGGTTATGGTGTATGGTACTTCGTAATGGGTAACCCCGACAACTTCGTTGGTGGCGATCGCAGCGGTCATCCTGCAAACCTGCTGGGTACTGTTTATAAGGGAGGTTTCGTAGTAGGTCTGATCCTGACTCTTCTCTTCACCGTTATCTGCCTGGGTATTGAGCGTTTCTTCGCTATCAAGACCGCTTCTGGTAAGATCAACCTCGCTAAGTTCACTGCACAGGTTAAGGAGCTCATCAAGGCTCAGAAGTTCGACGAGGCTGACAAGCTTTGCGACAAGATGCAGGGTTCTGTATCTAACGTAGTTAAGGCTTCTATCGCCGCTTATAAGGACGTTGAGGGTAACGACACTCTGAAGAAGGCTGCTAAGGTTGCTAAGATCCAGCAGGCTCACGAGGAGGCTACTCAGCTTGAGATGCCTACTCTGCAGATGAACCTCCCAATGGTTGCTACCATCGTATCTCTGGGTACTCTGACCGCTCTGTTCGGTACCGTACTTGGTATGATCGGTTCGTTCCAGGCTCTGTCTGCTGGTGGTGGTGCTGACTCTATGGCTCTGTCTGCAGGTATTTCTGAGGCTCTGGTTAACACAGCTTCTGGTATCTTGACATCATGGGTAGCTACCGTAGTTTACAACTTCTTCTCAAACAAGATCGACAAGCTGACATACGCTCTCGATGAGATTGGTTACACAATCGCCGCTACATACGATTCTAACCACAACGAGGCTTAATTTTTTACCATTCATTTATTAACGCATTAAAGCAATTAGAGAATGGCAAAAATTAAGATACAGAAAAAAGACATCTGGATTGACATGACGCCAATGTCAGACGTGATGACGCTGCTTCTGTGTTTCTTTATGTTGACTTCAACATTCTTGACACCAGAACCAGTTCAAGTCACAGCGCCTAATTCTGTGTCTGAGGTTAAGATACCAGAGCAGGACGTGCTCAACATTCTGGTAACTCCAGAGGGACGCATCTTCTGTGGTACCGAAAACAAGAACAACATGCAGGCCATGTTGGAGACCATGACAGACAAGTTTGGTATCCAGCTGAACGCCAACCAGATCAAGCACTTCCGCGAGGATGCTATGGTTGGAGCTCCAATGGCTCAGCTTGGTAACTATCTGAACCTCGATACAGAAAAGATGGGTGAGGCAATCCAGAAGCTCGGTCTGCCGCTTGATAGTATCAACGGTGGTAAGAGCGAGTTCCAGGAGTGGGTTACAGCAGCCCGCGAGGCTAACCCCGACATCAAACTCGCCATCAAGTGCGATTCTAAGACTCCTTATGCTTCAATTAAGAAGTTGATGTCAGAGCTCCAGGATATGAGCGAGAACCGTTTCCAGCTGATCACGAATCTCGATGTTAAACGTTTAAACGACTAGTAGTATTATGGCAAAAAAGAATCTATCAAAGCAGAAAAAGATGGATACCCGCGTGAACTTCACGCCAATGGTAGACATGATGATGCTTCTTATCACCTTCTTCATGCTGTGTACTACACTGGCTAAGCCGCAGGCTATGCAGCTTACCATGCCGTCAAACGACGACACCAAGCAGATGAACGAAGAGGATAAGCAGGTAACAAAGGCTTCTCACACTATCACACTCTATCTGGGTGCTAACGATAAGGTTTGGTATGTAGCTGGTCTGCCCAACTACGACGATCCTTCATGCGTAAAGCCAACCAGCTATGGTAAGGATGGTATCGAGAAAGTTCTTAACGAGCACACTACTGAAGAGGGTGTTAACCCCGTAGCCAAGATTAAGATGGCTAAGAAGGAGCTCGATGCTAAGAAGAATGAGTATAACTCAAAGATGACCGACGAGCAGTATCAGGAGGCTCTGAAGAAGCTGAAGAAGGGTGAACTGCCCTCAGGCGAGAAGGTGCCTACTATGACCGTCATCATCCGTCCTCTCAACTCAGCTACCTATGAAAATATGGTTGCTGCGCTCGACGAGATGCTCATTAGCAATATTGATAAGTATGTGATTGACAATGTCGACAAGATGAGTGACGACGATAAGGCTCTCATCGAGAAGGCAGGCGTCAAGTAACCCCTAAAATGTAGAATAGACTATGGCAAAAATAGATCTTATTGACAACAGCTGGGTCGACCTCGTATTCGAAGGTAAGAACCAGGCATACGGAGCTTATCAATTGCGCAAGAGCACAGGTACACGTAACCTGAAGGCACTGATCACAATGTTCGTTGGTTTTGCTATCATCGCAGCCATCGTCATCGCTAAGGTGTCTATCGATAATTACATGGCCTCTCGTAACGCTGCTATCGAAACCGACGTAGAGCTCGCCAGTCTGGCTGAGAAGAAGGAGGCTAAGGTAGAGCGCAAAGATGAGCCCGAAGTTGAGAAAATTGAGGTAGAGAAGGTAAAGAGCTCAGTAGCCTTCACCGTTCCTGAGATTAAGAAAGACTCTGAGGTTAAGGAAGACCAGGAGATGAAGTCACAGGAAGAACTTCAGGAAACTAACACTGCAATCGGTGCATTCGATGTAAAGGGTGACGACGATGCAGCTGGTGAGGTACTGAAGGTTAAGGAAACTATCGCAGAACCCGAGCCACCAAAGGTTGAAGAGACCAAGGTATTCGACGTGGTAGAGGAGATGCCTCAGTTCCCTGGTGGTAGCTCAGCTCTGTTCGAGTATCTGTCTAAGAATATCAAGTATCCAGTAGTAGCCGAGGAGAACGGTGTACAGGGTCGTGTAGTTGTAACCTTCGTTGTAGAGCGTGATGGTTCTATCACCGACGTTAAGGTTGTAAAGAGCGTTGACCCATCACTCGACAAGGAGGCACAGCGCGTTGTTAAGTCAATGCCACACTGGATTCCTGGTAAGCAGAACGGTAGCGCAGTACGTGTAAAGTACACCGTACCTGTAACATTCCGCCTGCAGTAATTGCTCAACAAAATTTTGAAATGAACGCATTCAACAAAATATATCATTTAGTTGGATTAACACTGATATTAGGCTTGTTCCCTGGATGTGGGAACAAGCCTAATCCTGAAAAGGAGCAAGCATATCAGAAGGCTGCCAGCATACTGACGGCCGACGAAAGTTTCTTCCCCATCATCGATGAGGAACTATATTATTTTACCAATCAGACCCTCGACTCTATCACACCCGTTTACATCAACGAGCAGGATGCAGTTAAGAAGCTGATGAAACAGGAAACATGGTTGGCATTCACCACACGCGACTTTACAAAGAAAGAGCGCCAGGACCTGATTGCCCAGAAGTTCCTGCCAAGAGCCATCCCCATCGCTTACGACGGACTGGCCATTATCGTAAACAACTCAAACCCCGACTCGTGCATTACCATCAAGGATTTTGCACGTATCCTGAAGGGCGAGATTACCAAGTGGGACGAGATTTACCCACAGAACAAGCTGGGAGTCATCGACGTGGTATTCGACAATCCACTCTCGAGCACCGTTCGCTGGTGTGTTGACTCTATCCTTGGTGGCAAACAGTTTAAGGCTCCAAACATTGGAGCTGCCAAAACAAGTGCTGCCGTTATCGACTATGTTGAGAACCACCCCAACTCACTGGGTATCATCGGTTCGAACTGGCTGAACGACAAGCGCGACACCACCAACGTTACCTTTAAGAAGAATATAACAGTGATGGGCGTTTCAAAGCTCGACTCAGCAACGAAGCATAACAGCTGGAAGCCCTATCAGTACTATTTATATAATGGCAACTATCCCCTGCGCCGCACTATCTACGCCCTGCTGAACGATACCCGCAACGGTGTACCAAGCAGCTTTACACACTTTGTGCAGCTACCCAAGGGACAAAAGATTATTCTTCGCTACGGATTACTGCCACGCATAGCCAATATGAACATTAGAGATGTAATTGTAAACAATAAATAATTTAAACCAAATTCTAATCAAAACGTCATAAAAGAGAGAACAATAAACAGAATGTAGAACTTAAAAACAGAAATTATGAAAGCAATTAAATATCTAGTTATGGGTGCGTTGCTGACAGGTTTCAGCGCCACCGCTAATGCACAGGAAGCAGAGCTCAATGCAGCTCTCGACGGTATTAAGTCAAAGGCTCCCAATGTAGCCGAGTTAGCAAAAGCTGCCTACAAGAAGAACAAGAAGGACGCTGCTGCGCTGATTAAGATTGGTCAGGCCTTCTATGCTCAGAAGGACACAGCAAATGCCCGCTTGTTTGCCAACTACGCTAACGAAGCTGGTAAGCCTAAGTATCAGTTTGCTCCTGCCTATCTGCTGTTAGGCGACATCGAGTCGGCTTACGGAACAGATGGTGGTAAGGCTGCAGGTTACTACAACCAGGCTATCACTTTTGACCCAAAGAATCCTGAGGGTTACAAGAAGTGGGCTATGGTATATCGTAAGATCAGCCCAAGTCAGGCTGCCAAGAAGCTGCAGGAAATGAAGGCTCAGTGTCCCAACGAGGATGTTGACGCTATCACAGCTCACATCTACATGCTGGCTGGTGATGAGAAGCAGGCTTACGAGAACTATGCCAAGGCTAACATCGGCAAGCTGGATAAGCTGGGACTGAACGAGTTTGTACGCGCCAGCTACTTCACTGGTCACTTCCAGGATGCACTCCGTGCTGCCGAGGCTGGAATCAAGCTCGAGCCACGTAACCCAACATTCAACCGTTTGGCTATGTTCTCAAACTACGAGCTGAAGAACTACGAGGCTGCTAAGGCTTACATCCACAAGTACTTCTTCGAGACCGACAGTGCCAAGGTATCTGAGTACGACCACTTCTACACAGCTCTGATTTATCAGGCTCTGGAGGATAAGGCTAACATGTACACGCACTATGACAAGGCTCTTGAGCTGGTTAACGATCAGTCAATGATCAAGCGCTGGGCTATTCTGAAGAGCGTATCAGACTCTTATCTGAAGGACAAGGAGTTCGACAATGCCATCAAATACTACGATCAGTATCTGGCATGTAAGCCCGATGTTAACTCTGACGATATGGAAGGTGTAGCAAAGATCTACTCTAAGTACGCTGACGAGGACGAGGCTCGCAAGGCTGAGTTCATCAAGAAAGCTATCGAAGCTTATCGCGCTATGGCCGAGAAGTTCCCTGTACAGAGCACATACGCTGCTTACCAGTGCGCTACAATGAACAACAAGCTGGATAAGAACGGTGAGAAGGGTCTTGCTAAGCCCGACTACCAGAAGGTTGTAGAGCTGCTCGAGTCTAAGGCTGATCGCACTAAGGGCGAGGATATCATGCTGAAGTACAGCTTACACTACCTGATGTCGAACGCTTTCCTGTATGGTAAGAATAAGGCTTTGGCTAAGGAGTATGCTAACAAGATCCTGGCTATCGACCCAGAGTATCCTGCAGCTAAGCAGATTCGTGATCTGAAGTAATTCAAGCATTACAATACAAAGAAAGAGGTGTTCAGCAAAGAACATCTCTTTTTTTGTGATTATTTTCCAAGTTAGAAAATGGTGTTTTCTAAGTTAGAAAACATCGGTTTCCAATAAAGAAAACAGGTGTTTCCTTATTGGAAACACCTGCTATACTTTCAATATGTCCTATCTTATTAGGGAAGGCTGATAGCCTCAGAGGGACAAACAGAAGCACAAGTACCACACTCTGTGCAGAGATCGGGGTTGATAGAATACTTCTCACCCTCAGAAATAGCCTCTACTGGGCACTCACCCTGACATGTACCGCAAGCGATGCAGTCGTCACCAATTACATATGCCATAATTCTTAATCAATTAAATTGTTAATACTGTTAATACTCACTTTTAATGATGCAAAGGTACGATAAAATTTTGTTCATACCAAACTTTAGGTAGAAAATTTAAGTAATTTATACAATGTCGAAATAAGATTTTATATAATAAGATGACCATTTTTGCGTTATTATATATGTATGAGACTTAGAATTCTATCCATCATAGCAGCACTCTGCATCGCCACAAGCTGTGTAGCCCAACGACGATACGTGATACAGCACAAGCCATATATCGACTTGCGCCCTATGCACTTTGGTATTGCAGTAGGCATGAACCTGCAAGATATTGAGTTTGAAACCGAAGCTCCAATCGTGTGCGATGCCGACCGCTGGAATACCGGATTCTCGGTAGGTGTACTGGCCGACATGCGCCTATCCAACAATCTGAACCTGCGCATCGTACCCACCATGCACTTTGGTGCCAAGCACCTAACCTTGCACAAGTTGGACGAGACAGACACGCATGGCAACCCAAGAACTGAGACACAGGACCTGAAGAATACCTATCTTTCGGTACCCGTCGACCTGAAGTTCTCGGCCCAGCGATGGAACAATATCCGCCCTTACATGCTGGCAGGTGTTAACGGCATGGTGAATCTTACCAACAAGAGTCAGGAGATAGTGCAACTGCAGCGTACCGACCTGATGCTGGAAGTTGGCTTGGGATGCGATCTGTATCTACCCTTCTTCAAACTGGCACCCGAATTGAAGTTCTGCTATGGATTAGGCAACAGGATCGACAAAAGTCACGTAGCCGATATCAAGGACGACTATAAAAAAACGTATGCCAACTCGATTAAGAGCGGGCATACGAAGATGATTGTATTAACGTTCTACTTTGAATAAACTTACTTCTCGAACGTAAGCACCATTTTGCCGATAAACACGCCGTGCTTACCGTTCTGGTCGTCAGGAATCTGCTTGCCAGTCTTATCAGGTGCGTACTCCAGTGTGGGCATGTAAGTGTGGGTATGTCCACCCAGCACCAAGTCGAGTCCCTGCACCTCGCTCATAAACTTATGATCGGGATACTCAGAAATCGCCCAACCTAAGTGTGAGAGACAGATAACCACATCGCACTTCTCGCGACGGCGCAGGATATCGATATACTTCTTCGATGTCTCAATAGGATCGAGGAACTTGACGCCTTCGCAGTTCTTATTAGCCACAAGTCCCTTCATAGGAGCACCCAGAGCATAAACACCAATCTTCAAGCCATTACGCTTCAGGATGACATAATCCTTTACCAGACCTTCGCAAGGTGTACCTGTAAAGTCATAGTTCGAACAAACTACAGGGAAATTAGCCATACGGAACAGCTTGGCCATATTCTCCAATCCAAAATCAAACTCATGATTACCGATGGTAACAGCATCGTAGCCCATCTGATTCATCAAGCCAATCTCAACCTCACCCTTGAAGAGGGTATAGAAACCAGAGCCCTGCGAGAAATCGCCTGAGTCGAAGAACAACAGATCAGGATTCTGACGGCGCTCTTCCTTAATCATATTAATACGGCGTATAAAGCCACCGCGACCTGCCAGATCCTTATTATCAAGATTCTCGTTAAGCGGCATAATGCACGAGTGGGTATCGTTGGTGTGCAGCACTACAAGCTGCTTCTTGGTTTTAGCGCTGGCAGAAACAAAAGCCAGGAGCGCAACCATTATAATAAGATGAAATTTACGCATAGCTTTACTGGATTTTAATACGTCCTTCAACTTTAGAATCTACTTCAACACCACGAGCCTGATGATCCTTGAAATAGTTCATAATCAGGAATCGGGTGTTATTGCTCTTTGCATCGGGGGCGATAATATCCCTACCCTCTTTAAGAACAGGCATACCATCGTTACCCTCAATCAGGTAATTGATAGTAGCAATACGATAATCGGCCTTAGGGTCGATTTCCTTACCATGCAGCTTACCCGACAGCAGTTTGCCATCCTCAGTGGCCACAATCTCCACGCCATGACTTACACCCTCGCCACCACGATGAGCAATCTGGGCATACAGCGTAAGAACCTGCTCGCCTGTAAGTGTAATAAAGCAAATCTTGTTCTCGAAAGGTGCCACATCAAGCACATCGCCATAGGTTACCTTACCCTTTGTCAGGTCGGCACGTATTCCACCCATATTGTAAATACCCAATACAGGATCCTCGCCATAATCCTTACCCGACCATACCAGAATATCGGCCAGGAGATTAGAGAGATTACTCTCAGGACGTGTGGCATGCATGTTACGTGCCACGGTACCAACAATGGGCCCCATAATACTGTCGTTTACATGCTTGTAAGGCTCAAGAAACTTCACAGCAGCCTCATCAGGATTCTGATCGTAACGACTGTCTACAATCACGCGAGTGCGCTCAATACCAGTTAGTTGGAATTGTTTGGGTGCACACGAAACCAATAATAAAGAGGCTAATGAAGCATAAAAAACATGTCTTTTATCCATCTCAACTTAATTTAA
Organism: Xylanibacter ruminicola 23; assembly: GCF_000025925.1. NCBI lineage: Bacteria > Pseudomonadati > Bacteroidota > Bacteroidia > Bacteroidales > Prevotellaceae > Xylanibacter > Xylanibacter ruminicola. Next base: position 2,315,236 of record NC_014033.1, read on the forward strand.
TGGTGCAAAAATACAAAAAATATCCGAAATATTTCTTTGATTCCAAAAAAAGTTGTACCTTTGCACCCGCTTTTCGGCGTAATCGCTGGCAGGAAGTTTCGTGAGGCCTGTTATGTTGCGTTGGAACGATACAACAATTTAATTACATATTAAAGTACAATGGATTTAATTAAGATTGCTGAAGAAGCATTTGCAACCGGCAAGAAGTTCCCAGAGTTCAAGGCTGGTGACACAATCACTGTCGCTTACAAAATTATCGAGGGTTCAAAGGAGCGTATCCAGCTCTATCGTGGTGTAGTAATTAAGATTGCTGGTCACGGTGACAAGAAGCGCTTCACTGTACGTAAGATGTCAGGCACCGTTGGTGTAGAGCGTATCTTCCCAATCGAGTCTCCCAACATTGAGAGCATCGAGGTTAACAAGGTAGGTAAGGTTCGCCGCGCTAAGCTTTACTATCTGCGCAAGCTCACTGGTAAGGCTGCTCGTATTAAGGAGAAGCGCCACAACGTTGGTGAATAAAAAAGAAAAAGAGGCTGCACCTAAGTGTGCGAGCCTCTTTTTTTATTCCCCATGCAGGGCGTGCTGAAAATCATCCCAACTCTGAAATCCTGCCAACAGCGCCAAACGGTCGAGTGTTTTCTTATCAGGTTTCTTCAGAATCTCCTTCTCTACTGCCTCCAGCAGCTTTCGAAGCGCCAATCGTTTCTTCTCCATGTTAATAATTTAAGTTTGGTGCAAAATTACAAAATTATTTTGTACCTTTGCACACAGAAATAAAAAAAATATCGCAAAAATGAAAGAATTAGCACTCAAGTACGGATGTAATCCCAATCAGAAGCCCTCGCGCATTTTCATGACCGAGGGTGAGCTACCTATCGAAGTCATCAACGGTCGTCCTGGATATATCAATTTCCTCGATGCTTTCAATGCCTGGCAGCTTGTTAAGGAGCTGAAGGCTGCTACCGGTCTGCCTGCAGCAGCTTCGTTCAAGCACGTTAGCCCTGCCGGTGCTGCAGTTGGTCTGCCTCTGAGCGACACACTGAAGAAGATCTACTTTGTAGATGACGTGAAGGACCTTGATGAGAGCCCCATCGCTTGTGCTTATGCACGTGCCCGTGGTGCCGACCGCATGTCGAGCTATGGCGACTTTGTAGCTCTGAGCGACACCTGCGATGCTACCACCGCCAAACTGCTGAAGCGTGAGGTGAGCGATGGCGTGATTGCGCCTGATTTTACACCTGAGGCTATCGAGATACTGAAAGATAAGCGTAAGGGTACCTACAACGTGATTAAGATTGATCCTAACTACGTACCCGAGCCTATCGAGCGTAAGCAGGTATTCGGCATCACCTTCGAGCAGGGTCGTAACGAGATTAAGCTCGACGACGATGCACTCTTCGAGAACATGCCTACACAGAATAAGACCTTTACTGCCGAGGCTAAGCGCGACCTGATTATCGCACTTATCACCCTGAAATATACTCAGTCTAATTCAGTTTGCTATGTAAAGGATGGTCAGGCCATTGGTATCGGAGCTGGTCAGCAGAGCCGTATCCACTGCACACGCCTGGCTGGTAACAAGGCTGATATCTGGTGGCTGCGCCAGCATCCAAAAGTGATGAATCTGCCTTTCATCGACAATATCCGCCGTGCTGATCGCGATAACACCATCGACGTATATATCTCAGAGGACCACGATGATGTACTGCGTGATGGCACCTGGCAGCAGTTCTTTAAGGAGAAGCCCGAGGTGCTGACGATGGAAGAAAAGAAGGCATGGATAGCTCAGAACACCAAGGTGGCTCTGGGTAGCGACGCTTTCTTCCCCTTTGGCGACAATATCGAGCGTGCTCATAAGAGCGGCGTAGAGTTCATTGCTCAGGCTGGTGGCTCAGTTCGCGACGACAATGTAATTGAGACTTGCGATAAGTATGGTATCGCAATGGCGTTTACTGGTGTACGTCTGTTCCATCATTAAACATTAAACATTAAACATTAAACATTTTAATGGACGATTTTCAGAACATTCTTGAGAACGGCATCAACTTCGGACGTGGAGGTGACAAGCCGAAAGACGATGGCAAGGTAAAAACCAAGGCCAAAAAGAAAAAGTATATCACTGGTGCTCATGGTAGTGGCTCTGCAAGGCAGAAAGCCAAATACCGTGAGCAACGGGCAAACAGACATAAGAAATAACACTCTTATAAAAAGGAACTAATGAAACTACTAAAACTACTATTCTCAGCTACCCTACCACTTCTGAGCACGAGCAATACTTTTGCTCAGAAGTACGTAGGTGGCGATATCTCCATGCTACCCAAATACGAAGAGGCTGGCGTGGCATATAAGGATCAAGCAGGTAATACAGTAACTGATGTACTGGCATTCTTTAAGCAAGAAGGCCTGAATGCTATGCGTGTGCGCTTGTTTGTCGACCCGAGCAAGGACAACGACAAGGCCGTATGTCAGGATCTGGAGTATGTAAAAACCTTAGGCAAGCGCATTAAGAACGCGGGCTTAAAACTAATACTCGACTTTCATTATAGCGACACCTGGGCCGATCCTGGCAAACAGTGGACACCCGATGCGTGGAAATCGCTTACTGACGAGCAACTGAACACCAAGATTTACGAGTACACCAAAGATTGCTTGGAGCAGTTGACAGCCGCAGGGTCAACACCCGACTTTATCCAAACAGGCAATGAGATTTCGTTCGGCATGCTATGGGGCACCAAAGCAGTAGCTGATGGCAATAACACCAATCGCTGTTATACCAACTCGCCCGCAGCCAACTGGACGCGCTTTATCAGCCTATTGAAACAGGCAGGCAAGGCTTGTCGCGAGGTGTGTCCTGAGGCCAGAATCATTATCCATAGTGAACGTACCCCAGATACCGATGTGCTTGCAGATTTCTTCGACCGTATGAAGACAGCCTCGCTCGATTTCGATATCATCGGTCTGAGCTACTACCCTGCCTATCATGGCGATCTGAACCAACTCGAAGCGGCCATCACAACCTTGGAGAACAAGAATTATGGCAAGGACATCATGGTGGTAGAAACTGGCTACAGCTATGCATGGGCATTAAGCGAGACCACATTCGATTATAGAGCCACCTACCCTTACAGCGAAGAGGGCCAGCGACAGTTTACCGCCGACCTTGTGACGATGCTGAACAAGCACGAATCAGTAAAGGGCCTGTTCTGGTGGTGGATGGAAGATAACGGAGAAAAAGGTGTTACTGATGGTTGGTGGAACGCAGCCTTATACAATCACAAAACAGGGCAACCCTACGCAGCCTTCTACGAGCTGAAGAACTTTGCCAACAGCAGTACCGGCATACAAGGTGTTAAGAATGGTAGATGCGAGGATTGTGCATGGTACTCGATGGATGGGAGGCGATTAGCCAGCACGCCATCCAAAAACGGCATATACATCAAGAACAAACAAAAAGTAGCTTTTCGCAAATAGAAAAGCTACTTTCTGTTTTTATGCATTAGAAGTTCAAATCCTTACCTCGGTAGAACTCTAACAGGGCCTGCTGGTAGAGATTCTCGTATCGGGCCTGAACCAGATCCGACTCTGATTTCATATAATTATTCTTAGCCTCGTTAAACTCCGTGATAGTAGCTTTACCATTCTCGTACTTAGCCTGTACCAGATCGAAGGCATCCTTCGAACTCTTAACAGCCTCAGCAGAGCTCTGAGTCTTGGTCTGCGCATTCAGGGCATTATAGTACACCTGCTGAATCTCCTTATACAGGGTTTTCTTGGTGTTGTCGAGCTGCAGCTGCTGATTAGCCTGATCTACACGTGCACTACGAATGCGATTCCGGGTAGAGAAACGGTTAAAGATAGGCACACTCAGATTTAAGCCGATATACTGACTGAAGTTGTTCTCCAACTGCTTACCCAAACCATCTGACTTGAGACCTGAAGTGGTGTAGTAGTTAGTACCCAAACCGCCACTGAGCGAGAGTGTAGGATAGTAACCTGCCTGAGCAATCTTAATGCTATGAGCAGCACCCTTCAGTTTTAACTGCTGTGAGAGAATCTCTGGTTTGATACCAAGCGCCTCTGCATAAACCTGATCAGGAGTAACAATATTAACCAGATTGGCAATCATATCCAAATCTTCTTTGGTTGGGCGATTAATTGCGAATCCCTCAGGTGTATCAAGTTCCAGCAGTTGGGTTAGCGTCAGGACGGCCAGACGCATATTGTTATCTGCCTGAGTAGCAGTCAGCTTACTGTTGGCCAGAGTAGCTTTCTGCTGTGAGAGTTCAACACCACTGGCCTTACCATTATCAACAAAAGCCTGAAGTCGAGCCACCTGAGCAGAGTCGATTTCAATCTGGCGATGAGCCACATCAGCCATCTCCATATCGTACAGAATCTGCACATAAGCCTGAGCCACCTGCATGCGGATATCGTTCTTAGCCTTCTCCAGATCAGCAGTAGCTGCTTCGAGATTCAGCTGATTCAGTTTAATCTGGTTGGGGATCTCGAAACCTGTGAACAAAGGTACACTTGCGCCCAACTGCAGCGATGTGCTACTGGTATTCTTATTGGTATAGGTATTATCCATTGTCAAACCACGTCCGAACGAGAAGTTCTGACTTACACTACCGCTCAAATCTGGCAAACGCGAGTTCTTGGCAGTAGAGAGTTGTATCTCCTGCTGGCGGCACTGGTTCTGCTGCTGCTTAATGCCGATATTATGCTCCACTGCATATTCACAGCATTCACGCAAGCCCCATGCCTTCTGGGCACTAGCAGTACCAAGGCCCAGCGAACCAATCATCAATGCAAAAACATATCTTTTCATAATCGCTTATTTTTCATTATCGTCTGTAACAATCTCTGGGCCACGTACCTTATCCTTGGCAGTTATACCCTTCTTAATCTCAATGTTCACACCGTCAGAGAGACCTGTTTCAACAAAAGTGCGATCGTAGGTTTTATTTTTGCCTTTACCTTTGATCACGTAAACAAAGGTGCTGTCGCCACTAAACTCGATGGCGCTTTCTGGGATGCAGAGCACCTTGTTGGCCTTGTCCAACACGATTTCGGCATTAGCACTGTAGCCAGAACGGATTTTTCCACCCTCTACAAGTTTTACAGCTGCCTTAATCTCAAACTGGTTGGTTCCGTTGCTCTCGATAGCCTTTGGCGAGATGTATTCCAATGCAGCATCAAACTTCAGGTCCTGCAGGGCACCAATCGTAATTTTCATATTCATGCCGTTAACCAACTGTCCTACCTCAGTCTCATCGATATTACCACGGAAAATCAAATCCTTCATATTAGCCACTGTGGCAATCGTGGTACCATCGTTAAAGGTATTCGACAGGATAACCGAATTACCCACCTTAACAGGGATATCGAGAATAACACCGCTAATGGTAGAACGGATGAGAGTTGAAGAAGCTTTAGCATTCGACTTCGACACACCATCGCGCACCACTTCGAGAGCATCCTGTGCAGCCAGCTTTTCGTGCTTGGCCTGATTCAGGCTAATCTTAACCTTATCAAACTCATCAGCACTCACCAGTTTCTGGTTAAAGAGGTTCTGCTCACGCTCGAAATCAGTCTGAGCCTGCTTCAGGTTGATCTCAGCCAGACGTACACGCATCTCAGCACTCGACAGCTGGGCCATATCAGGAATCACCTTAACCTTAGCTATCACATCGCCAGCGTTCACATAGTCGCCAGGCTCTTTCAACAATTCTGAGATGATACCAGAGATCTGGGGTTTGATATTCACCTCGTTACGGGGCTCAATCTTACCTGTAATAATGGTGGTTTTCTGGATGCTGTCGAGCTTTGGAGTAAACTCGTTGTAAACAACTTCCTTGGGCTGGCTCTTCTGCCACAGGAACACGAATGTTCCGATGAAAATCAACGCGATAATAGCGGCGATAATCAGTTTGCTGTACTTTTTCATACTTCTTATAGTTTTTATTATTATATTCTATATTTTTGCTAATTTTACTCGTCTCTCATTGCGTCTACCGGTTTAATGCTCATGGCTCGAGCGGCAGGGGCTAATCCAGCTAACAAGCCAAGCGAGCTTACGATAAAGGCGCAGAATATAGCCGTCCAGAAGGTCACCTGGAAGTGAATACTCACGATGCCATCTTCTGTATTGGCCATTTCGAGCATCTGCAGTATCATGACGGCAAACAGGATGCCGCTCATACCCGCCACAAGCGTTAGCACAATGCTCTCGCTGATAATCTGCGATAGGATCATCTTAGGGGTAGCACCGATGGCACGACGGATACCGATCTCTGTGGTACGTTCCTTAACCGTTACCATCATGATGTTCGACACGCCTATGGCACCAGCCAAAAGAGTTCCAAGACCAACCAACCAGATGAGGATATTCACACCCTTAAACAGATTATTAATCAACTGGAACATCAGTTCGGTATTAAATACAAACACCCCTTGCTCGTCAGTAGGATCCACATAGTGCGCTCTGGCCACCGTCTCACGGATACGTGGTGTGATTTTACTCATCAGCACACCTGGGCGACCAATAGCAGCAATGACGTCAACGGCGTTACCACGATTAAAGGCTGCCTTCATCATCGTGATGGGAATGGTGACTCTTTCTTCTGATCGACCACCAATAGAAATACCGCCTGCACTATAATCGACACCCACCACCTCGTAATAGGTGGAATCCACACGTATTTTCTTTCCGCAAGGGTCGCCACCTTCCTTAAACAGGTCCTTGTAGATTTTTTTACCAATCACGCACACCTTGCGTTGTTCCTGTATGTCCATCTCGTTGATGAAACGACCGTAGTACATCTTTGGTGCGATGATTTTCACCATCTCAGGCACGGCACCCTGCATATTAGGTGTGGTCTTCTGGTCGCCATAGTAGGCCGTCGAGCCACGTCCCATCAGGATAGGAGCTACAGCTTCCAGTTCAGGAATCTGCTGTTTCAGGCGTTCCACATCCTTATAATCCATATACCAGCTACGCCCTTTACGGAACCCTTTATAGGGTTTCGAGGTCTGCTCGGCACCAACAATCACTGTATTCTGCGCAAAGCCTTCGAAATTGCTATACAACTTCTCCTTCACGCCCTTTCCGCCTCCCATCAGGGCAACAAGCATAAACACGCCCCAGAACACACCGAAACCGGTGAGGAACGAACGCGACTTGTTTCGCGTCAGCGTGTCGATGATTTCTCTGTATGAATCTATATCCAGTCTCATTTGACTATTTCACTATTTACGATTTTACAATTTAATCTGCGCGAAGTGCCTCAATGGGGCGGATTCTACTTGCTTTATAGGCTGGAATAAGTCCTGCGATAGTACCTGCAATCACCATCACCAGTGTGGCCTCGATACAAACATCCAGTCCCACGGTAGGGTTAACAAACAGTGTAAGCTTCTCAACTCCCAGGTCGGTAACCTCATGCCCCAGCGTTGCGTCCATATACTCATTAGCAAACACACCACACAGCATACCTACGTAGCCAAACAGGGTGGTGATAATAACACTCTCGACAATAATCAGTCGCAGGATGCTCCAAGGCTTTGCACCAATAGCCTTACGGATACCAAACTCGTGGGTGCGCTCCTTAACGGTGATGAGCATGATATTACTTACGCCCACGATACCAGAGAGCAGTGTGAAGAGTCCGATGACCCAAAGGAAAGTATGGATGATATCTATTCCTTTCTCCATCTGCTGGCTTTGAGCATAGTTATTCCATATCCAGATGCCGCGATCATCCTCAGGGTGAATCTGGTGCATACCATTCAGTCGGCGACGATAGTCCTTCTCAAAGGCCTCGTTGGCATCCTCAGAGGTCAATCCCTTAAACGTAAACTCGATGCTGCCCAGACTAGGTGTATCGGCGCCATAAATACTCTTGATCGCAGTGTAAGAAGAATAGGCTCTGCCATTACCTTCGCCACGGCTCTTGTAGATGCCAACAACCTTGAACGAGATATCGCCCACCTTGATATACTTGCCCAACAACGTTTTATAGTCCTTAGGTTCCAACTCCTTAGCCTGGTTATCACCGAGCACAATCACCTTACGGCGATCCTTCAGGTCGATATCATTAATGAATCGGCCACACAGCATGTGCTCTTTGACAATCTTGGTATGAATAGGATGCACACCTGCGATGCGGATATTCATGTAGTTCTCGCCATAGCTGGCAGTGCCACTGGTAAAATAGTTGGCTCCCACCTCGTCAATATTCTCAGTAAACTCTGTCCGAGTGGCTTCCAGGTCCTTCACGTTCAACTGTATATCGCGCCCTTCCTTCAAGCCTTTATAGGGCATCGAAGTCCAACCGCCATCAACCTCCATCGAGTTGGTCAGGAAGTCGCCGTTCATCTTCATCGTGGCATTGATGAGACCGTTTCCGGCTCCCAACAGCACGATGATCATAAAGATGCCCCACGCCACAGCAAATCCCGTGAGCGTAGTACGAAGTTTATTCCTTCGCGCTGTCTGCCATATTTCAGTTATTATATCGTGCATAATCTTTATTCTTTTGCAACGGACTACAGGACTTTACGATTTTTCCTTAGTCATTAAGTCGTGTTGTCCGTTGCTAAAAATACTACTTCATTAAACCTCCGCTGCCAAAAGGACTAGCATTATGATCGAGATTCTCTTCTATCTGACCTATGACACCATCCTTGATATGTACAATCTTGTTGGTTTCATTAGCCACACCGCTCTCATGAGTTACCACTACGATGGTCATGCCATCCTCTTGGTTCAGCTTCTTCAGCAGCTGCATCACCTCCACAGATGTCTTCGAGTCGAGTGCACCTGTAGGCTCATCGGCCAGGATAATCTGTGGACGGGTGATGAGTGCTCTGGCTATTGCCACACGCTGTTTCTGTCCTCCCGACAGTTCGTTGGGGTAATGTTCGGCCCAATCGGCCAAGCCCAGCTTATCCAGATATTCCATCGCCATCTGGTGACGCTTCTTTCTGGATACCCCTTGGTAGAATAATGGCAACTCAACGTTTTCCACGGCGGTCTTGAAAGAGATGAGATTAAAGCTCTGGAAAATAAAACCTATCATCTTGTTGCGATACTCGGCAGCCTTACGCTCTGAGAGGTTCCAGATGGGAGTTCCGGCGAGCTCGTAGCTCCCTGAGTCGTAGTTATCCAGAATACCTAAGATATTAAGCAGCGTGCTCTTACCCGAGCCCGAAGCACCCATGATGCTGACGAACTCACCCTTTGCGATGTCGAGCGAGATACCCTTCAGCACATGCAGTGGCTGGGCACCCTGATAGGTCTTGTTGATGTCTTTTAAATGTATCATTGTTATTTATAACTTAGTTTATTTGTATGTTTTGACGTAGCTTACTCGCCAAAAGTTGCATTATATGCATTTTTAACATCTTCTAACGTGATGCCTAACAGCTGCATCTGGCGGAATAATTCTGGCAGTCGCTCTTTCACGAACTCCTGCTTGCGCGCCTTCAGAATCTGCTGTTTGGCACCTGGAGTAACAAAGTATCCCAGTCCACGCTTGTTGTAGATGATTTCCTCGCGTGCCAACTGTTCATAGGCTTTTACAGCGGTATTAGTATTCACCTCGAGCAGCACGGCATACTCACGTACGCTGGGGATGCGATCATCGTCTTTATATACACCCGAGAGGATCTCCTCGCACAGCCTGTCGGCCATCTGGATGTAAATCGGTTTATCATTTGTAAAAGTCATAATTCAACCACTTATTAGTTATTAATTCAAATCCTTTGAAGATACGGAACGATAACCAGTAATTTACAACAGAGAAGACAGCGAAGAATGCTGTAAGTACATAGGTCATGGCACCAACCCCCTCTTCCATCACATCAGCTGTATAGTAAGTATAAAACATGCTTCCGCCATGATGACGCTTAAACCATACAAATGCTGTAATGCCTGCCACAAGTACAATGCTACTGATTACGAATGCATACTTGCGGAACAGCGTGCCACCAAGGGTATAGAAAGAATGCAACCATACGAGTCCACTCACCAGAAATGCCAGAGACATCAGGCGATAACCCAATGAATGATATGAACTTATACCATCAAATGTCATCATCTTAACCACTTCCGGAAAAACAAACGAATTCCACGAATCACCATAGAACAGAGCACGGAACACTACACGCAGCGTATCGCCTACGATAAACGACAGGTGCATCGTCAGGAATCCACATACAGTAGAGAATATGGTGGCTGCCAGAAACTTCTCTAAGTTGGTAGCAGGCAGCATCAGGAATGCCTGGCGATTTGGTTTCTTATCCAGCTCGACAAACAGGTTACAAATACCTGCCACTACACCAATAATGATGAAAACCACAAAGAATCCAGCCAGGCCACCAGTATGGGTTCCTACAGGTTCTGTAGAACGGAATATGCCCAACACCATCATCTCCCCCAAGAAAACACCCAGTATGAGTGTCAAGGCCCACATCAGCTTCGAGTGCATGTTTACACTGATCATCCAGCGCAAAGCCTTTCCAAATCTATTAATATCGAAACTATTCATAACTTTCAAATGTTTACAAATTTACCAATGTTCTGAGTGCGGCAGAAAATCCTGTACGACAACCAGTAGTTAACGATGGCCCAAATGCCGTAAACGGCATCAGAGATATGAAGCAGCGTAATAGCATCACCGTGAATCATATCAAACTGATTTTCGTAAGAAATAGGGAACAACCATGTTTGTACCATCGACAAGAAGATGAGCACCAATAAGGTGAAAATCCACGAGTACTTGTGCGAACGGAAGAAGGTGGCACCAAGGGCGAAACACGACTGAAGCCAAAGAAACAAAATAATCAGGGCATTAATAACCGTAACCTTCTTTGAGCCAATGGCTTCCCAATTAACAGTGAAAGGATTTAAGCGACCGAACAGAGCGCCTGTTACAGACTGCGGATTGTTACCTATCAGCCAGTTAAAAACATACTGCACCAAGTCGGCTCCAAAATAAGCTACAACTATAATACCTATTACAAAAATCCAAGTGGCATAGCGCATCAGGTATTTCTCGAAATTCGAGGCTGGCAACAACAACAGAGCCTGCATATCGTGTTTCCCTTTCATGCTGTTAAACATCATCGCTGGGCCTAAGGCTACTTGAATAAAAAACATCATCACCACAACCACGCAACAAGGTTTATAACCTGTATCAGCACCTTTCAGCCAATAAAAGCTGGTAGTAAAAAACAGGAACACCAGCGTAAGAAACACAAACATCTGGAGCAGCGAGCGCATGTAGTAGCTCTTGTCGTTAGTGAGCGACCAACGAGCCACCTTTGCAAACCTATGTATATTAAACTGTATCATAAGATTTAATGTTTAATCTCTAAATTTTACCCTCGTTTACAGCATTAAACAGCAACTCCAAATTAACCTGAGTTTCAGCACTATCCTCCTTGCGTGGTGCAATCACAGCATTACCCTGAAGCGAAGGCTCGGCATAAAGCACATCGTCCATCTCGGCAGGTGTGCGATACTCAAAAGTAAACTTCTCCTGGATATCAGCCACACTGGCATTCAGCAACAGCTTCTGTGGACTCAAGATAAGGATATGATCCAACAGCGATTCCACATCGTGCACCTGATGGGTTGAGATTATCAGCGTGCGATCGCCAGTCATATACTGGGTAACCACCTTACGGAACTGACTCTTCGAAGGGATATCCAGTCCGTTGGTAGGCTCGTCCATCAGTAGCACACGGGTGTTGGTAGCCAAGGCAAAGGCCATAAACACCTTTTTCTTCTGTCCCATCGAGAGGGCATTCAGTTTCAGGTCGGTGGTCAGTTCAAAATCCTTCAGACAGCCCTCCAGAACGGTTGTGCTGAACAAGGGATAGAAGGGGCGGTTGATCTTTACATACTCATCGAGCGACATAGCGGGCAGGTCGAACTCCTCAGGAACGATAAAGATATCCTGCAGTGTTTCAGGGCGGCGCAGTTTGGTCTCGATACCATCAAAGCTTACAGTACCCTTCTTGGGGCGCAGCAGTCCAGCAATCAGGTAAAGCAGTGTACTCTTACCTGTACCGTTCTTACCCAGCAGACCATAAATATTATCCTGCTTCAGTTCCAGACTGAAATCATCGAATACCAGGTTCTTACCACCTGCGTACTTAAAACTGATGTTGTTTACCTCGATCATAATTCTATTTAATTTTAATGTTCAATGTTACGTGTTATAGTGTACCACTTTAATAGTACACTGCAAAAGTAGAATAAAAACAAATACGCTCCAAGCTTTTATGCAAAAATCTGCAATCTATTAACACTATTTAGCACTTCAACCCTCACGCGTACATAACTAATAAACAGGGAGATAGTACGGCACTATCTATGAGATACTCGTAACTTATCTGGTAGATATCCGGCACTTATCTGCCCACGAAGTTACGGTTACTATTAATGGTAGCGATTGCTACATTTAATGGTAGCAAAAATTCCCATTAATGGGAACAATGGCAGCACAGTGTAACACTGTAACATACGACAGGAGAGAGAAAAAATATGGTCAAGATAGAACAAGTAATAGCTTATAAGATTATTTATATATTATAATATATAAATAATTAATATATAATATTATTATAATAATAGATATTATACAACCATGACCAAACTTTTTTTCGTTCCTGTCGTAAAATTAACGTTACACTCTTGGTAGATTGAAATATTTTTTGTACCTTTGCAGTGTAATCTTAAAAGACTGAATAATGACAAAAGAGACTAACTTAAATGACCGTTCAATCATCGAACGACAGATGCTATTCGCAGGTAAAGAAATCGAGAAGCTGATGGATGTATATCCCTGCTTACGCGAGGTGTGCAAGGGCCTTAAAACCGAGGCCTACCCTGCTGCTATGTTTGCATCGTCGGCCTTCCTGGGTACGCTGATGACACGTTGTACCTATCGTTTTTACCATCGCCCTCAGGAGTTGCGTCGCCTCAACTATAGCGTGTTCATCATTGGCGACCCTGGTTCAGGAAAATCGTTTGTAACCAATCTCTACGAACTTTTAGCCGGTCCTATCCGCAAAGTATCTAAGGAGGGGCAGAATGCCGAGAATCGCTATCGTCGCAAATACAAGGAGTGGCTGGACAACGGACAGAAAGGCGATGGCCCCAAGAAGCCCCAGGTAATTATCCGTACCCACCCTGCCCGTACATCCAACAAGGTGTTTATCGAAGACATGAAGCATGCCGTTGAGATGGTGGATGGCCAGGAGATGCACCTGCACATGCTCTCGTTCGACACAGAGCTCGACAATGCCATCAATCAGCAGGGCGAGGCATGGAGCAACAAGACCTATCTGGAATTGAAGGCTTTCCACAACGAGGAGGATGGACAGTTCTTCTCGAACTACGACTCAGAGCTTTGCGACTTCAATGTGTTTTGGAACTTTGTTTATACAGGCACACCCCGCGCTCTGAAAAACAAGGTGAATGCCAACAACGTAGGCAATGGATTCTCAACCCGACTGGCAGCTATTCCCATGCCCTCAACCCACTTCGAGATGCTGAAACGTGAGGAGTTGGAAGATGCGAACGTAGAGCCTGAGGAGCACAAAACCCTGCGCATGTGGGCCGAGCGATTAGACTCTACCCATGGCGAACTGCCCATTGGCAAACTGGTAGAAAGCACCTACGAATGGGCCAAGGAGCACATGGAAGAAGCCGAGGAGGACCAGTCGAAAACCGACGAACTGTTGCTTAAGCGTGTACCCTACTATGGCATCGCCGTAAGCGTACCTTTCATTATGATGCGCCATTGGGATGAGTGGCAGCAGCACCACACCCTCACTCTCGACGACACCGACCTGTACTTGTGCCGTTTGGCCATGAACATCCAGTTCGCATGCCAGCGCCATTTCTTTGGCAAATACTGGGATTACTACTTTATGCAGCAGGCTAACTGCATTAGCTATCCCACCCGCAAGCGCCACACCAAACTGATGCGTTCGCGTTACAGTGTTCTACCTGATGAATTCAGCGTGCCTTCCATGCAGATATTCCTAGGCGTGTCCCAGCGTACCGCCGAAAAGATGATAGAGCGCTGGCTCAACGATGGCTACATCAAGCGCATAGAACCCGGCAGGTACCAGAAATTATATCTCGAGCTAACATAATTGCTTATTGCAATTAAACTTTCTACCACTTACAACATCTAAGATTTACAGCATTATCTAACAATTACAACTATATCAAACAAACAGTGAAATGAAAAGGCTTTTAACTTTAACCATCGCGGCGATGATGGGGGCAAGTGTGTTTGCCCAGGTTAAGTATCCGTATCTGGATACAAAGTTATCAAACAAAGAGCGCGTTGAGAACTTGCTGAGTCTGCTCACACCCGAGGAGAAGGTGGGACTGATGATGAACAAGTCGATCTCGATCGACCGTCTGGGCATCCCTAGCTACAACTGGTGGAGCGAGGCTTGTCATGGTGTGCGTCAGGATGGCTATACGGTTTATCCACAACCCATCGGCATGGCAGCAGCCTTTAATGCACAGCTGTTCTACGATGTATTCTCGCAGGTGTCCGACGAAGCCCGTGCCAACTGGAACCGTACCGACCACAACGATCCTAAGCTGTTTAACGTGCCCATGGGCGTTACCTATTATCCTGGCAACCCTGAGCTTACGTTCTGGTGTCCGAATGTAAATATCTTCCGTGACCCTCGCTGGGGACGCGGACAGGAAACCTGCGGCGAGGACCCTTATCTGAATGCCGTATTAGGCGTACAGACCGTATTGGGTATGCAGGGTAACAACGACAAATACTTTAAAACCCACGCCTGCGCCAAGCACTATGCCGTGCATAGCGGTCCAGAGCCCTTGCGCCACTCTATGAACGTAGAGCCAACCAACCGCGACCTGTGGGAAACTTACCTGCCAGCCTTTAAGGCACTGGTAAAGAAAGGTAACGTGCGCGAGGTGATGTGCGCCTACCAGCGTTTCGAGGGTAAGCCCTGCTGCACCAGCGACCGTTTGTTGATTGATATCCTGCGTAACAAGTGGGGCTACGACGCCATCGTACTGACCGACTGCGACGCTATCAACAACTTCTTTAATCGTGGACAGCACGAAACCCATAAGGATGGCTTGTCGGCCTCGGTTGATGCTGTGTTGAACGGTACCGACCTGGAGTGCGGTAAGGTATTCATGTCGCTGGTTGAGGGACTGAAGAAAGGCCTCATCAAGGAGAGCGACCTTGACAATCATCTGCGTAAGACCCTGATGGGCCGCTTTGAGTTGGGTATGTTCGATCCTGCCGATATGCTACCTTGGGCCAAACTGGGTGCCGATGTGATTAGTAGCGAGAAGAACGATGCGATGGCTGTTCAGGCTGCACGCGAGAGTATGGTACTGCTGGAGAACAAGGCTGGTATCCTGCCACTCTCAAAGAGCATCAAAACACTGGCAGTGCTTGGTCCTAATGCCGACGATGTGAACATGCTGAATGGTAACTATGGTGGCACACCTACTGCCGCCCACCAGCACTCACTGCTCTCAGGTATCAAGGCTGCAGTACCTGGTGCCAAAATCATCTATAACAAAGCTTGCGAACTGAACGACGAATATACCACCATCCACCATCTGCAGGACTTTAACGATGGCAAGGGTGTGAAGGCAGAGTTTTATAATAATAAGGAATTAGCAGGCGAACCTGCCAAGACTGATTACTACAACGAGTTGAACTTCTCGACCTTTGGTGCCTGGGGATTTGCTCAGGGCGTGAATCGCGATACCCTCAGTGTTCGCATCAGCGGTAAGTACACCTCAACTTTTACTGGCGAAATGAAGTACACCCTGACTACTGACAACGGCTACGTGCTGAAGGTAAATGGCGAGGTAGTAGAAGAGGCTCAGGCAGGTGGCCGTCGTGGTTTCTTCGGATTTGGTCGCAAGCCCCAGTACAAGTCGTTCCCTGTTGAGGCAGGTAAGACCTACGACGTAGTCATCGAGTACAAGCATGGTAACGGACAGTTTGCTATGCTGCGTGGCGATATCTGCGAGCGCAACCTGGTTGACTTTACCGACCTGGCCAACCAGGTGAAGGAGGCCGATGCTATCGTGATCATCGGTGGCATCTCAGCCCAGATGGAAGGCGAAGGTGGCGACAAACAGGACATTGAGCTGCCAAAAGTTCAGCAGATGTTGGTAAAAGCTATGCACAAGACTGGCAAGCCTGTTATCTTTGTAAACTGCTCAGGTTCGGCCATTGCCTTTGGTAGTGTCGAGGGCGAGTACGATGCTCTGTTGCAGGCCTGGTATGCTGGTCAGGGTGGTGCTAAGGCTTTGGCCGAGGTGCTGTTTGGCGATTACAACCCTGGTGGAAAACTGCCCGTAACCTTCTATCGCTCTAACAACGACCTGCCCGATTTCCTCGACTACTCGATGAAGAACCGCACCTATCGTTACTTTACAGGTGTGCCTCAGTATGCATTCGGCTATGGTTTGAGCTACACCACCTTTGCGCTCGGCGATGCCAAGATTTCAGCCAAACAGATGAAAAAGAATGGTAAGGTAACCCTGACCGTACCTGTAACCAACACTGGCAAGCGCGAGGGAACCGAGACCGTTCAGGTATATGTAAAGCGTCTCGATGATGCAGGCGCACCTATCAAGGCCCTGAAGGGTTTCCAGAAGCTGAATCTGAAAGCAGGTGAGACACAGAAGGCCACCATAACACTGGATGGCGAGGCATTCGAGTATTACGATGAGATGATCGACGAACTGGCCACAAAGGCAGGTCGCTATCAGATTCTTTACGGTACCTCATCAATGGATAAGGACCTGAAAACCATCGATTTTGTTGTTAAGTAATCAGCGTGTATCAGCACCCCACATCATTTTTTCACGAAGGGTGTTGAAATAACGATGATCAGAACGCTTAACAACCTTGATATCATATGGGGCACGACGGAGCACAATCCTCGTGCCCTCTTTGCATTTCTCCGATCGACCGTCGATAGCCACCAGGAAGTTATGCGAGCGGCTCTCTACATCGAGCTCAATCACCGACGAATCGGCCAACACTATGGGGCGCACATTCAACGAATGGGGCGCAACTGCCGTCATCGAGAACACCTTGGTGCCAGGCACAATGATTGGGCCGCCATTTGAGAGCGAGTAAGCCGTTGAACCCGTAGGAGTAGAAATCACCAGTCCGTCAGCCTGATACGTATTCAGATACTGTCCGTTCACACTGGCACGTATCGAAATCATCGATGCTGTATCGCGTTTCAGGATGGCCACATCATTCAGTGCACAACTGCACTCTCCCAATGGTGCACCATCAGCCTCCACCTGTATCAGCGCACGACTCTCTACCGCATAGTCGTCGTTATAGAGTGCACGCATACAATGTTCGATATCATCGGGACTGATATCAGCCAGGAAACCCAGTCGGCCCATATTTACGCCTAAGATGGGGATATTCTTCTTGCCCACACGGCAAGCCGCCTTCAGGAATGTACCATCACCACCCATCGAAATCACAAAGTCGGCATCAAAATCATTGTCCGAGAAAACCTTAGTAGCCTTCACGTCCAGTCGCTGATTATCCTTCAGGAAGTAATAATACTCCATGTCAACATAGAGCTCCGCGCCATAGTTGGCGATCGTTGAGAGCACCTTCTGGATACTGGCCGATTTGCGGGCCTGATAAATATTGCCCAACAGGGCAAACCTGAGTTTACGATGTTCCATTCTTGTATCTTTTGGGTGCAAAGATATAAAAATTCGTGCAATTCGTGTAATTCGTGCCAAAAAATTTGTATCTTTGCCGTCAGAATAACAAATTATCGAGAATATTATGGCAAAAGTTTATGTTTTCCTAGCAGAAGGTTTCGAGGATGTAGAGGCCTTGATTCCTATAGATGTATTACGTCGTGGAGGTGTTGATGTAACCACCGTTAGCATCTCTGAATTTCCTTTGGTAACGTCGGCCCACGGCGTGAATATCGAAGCTGATATTCTGTTTGAGCAGGGCGAGTTCGATAATGCCGACCTGCTGATGCTGCCAGGTGGTATGCCAGGCGCCAGCAACCTGTTCAACCATTCTGGTTTGTGCGAAGCCCTGAAGGCTCAGTACCAGGCAGGCAAGAAGATATCTGCCATCTGTGCTGCTCCAGGCGTAGTACTCGCCCCACTGGGTATTCTGGAGGGCAAGCAGGCTACTTGCTATCCAGGCTTTGAGAAAGCATTAGCCGAGAATGGTGCCCGCTATACAGGCGATTTGGTAACCGTAGATAGTAACATCACCACTGCCGAGGGTCCTGCAGCAGCTTTCCCCTACGCCTACGAACTGCTCGGACAGTTGGTTGACAAGCAAACTGCCGACCAGATTGCCGAGGGTATGCGCTTTAAACATTTAATGCAGAAATAATGGATTATATTATCATAGTAGCAGGCGGTAAGGGCTTGCGCATGGGGTCGGACATCCCCAAGCAGTTTCTGCCCATTGGTGGCAAGCCCGTACTGATGCGCACACTGGAGCGATTCCGCGAGTACTCTAAGGACATCCAGATTATTCTGGTATTACCCGAAGCCCAGCAGGCCTATTGGCATCAGCTGTGCCAGGAGTACCATTTTGATGTGGAGTACACCTTAGCCAATGGCGGACAAACACGCTTCCACTCAGTACAGAACGGACTGGCCAAGGTACCCGATGATGCTATCGGCGTGGTAGGTGTACACGATGGTGTGCGCCCCTTCCCCAGTATCGAGGTAATTCGTAACTGCTATACGACAGCAAGAGAAAAAAAGGCCGTCATTCCAGTCATCCCCGTTGTTGAGACCGTACGCCATCTGGAAGGCGACCAATCCAAAACAGTGCCTCGCGATGCCTATCGACTGGTGCAGACACCCCAGACCTTCGACATCCAACTGCTGAAGGCAGCCAATCGTCAGCCCTACAACGACGGTTTTACTGATGACGCCTCGGTAGTTGAAGCATTCGGCTACAACATTACCTTGGTAGAAGGCAACCGCGAAAACATCAAGATTACCACTCCCTACGATTTAAAAATCGCAGAGGTTCTTATATAATGGACATACTCAATCAGGATATCAAATACTTACCCGGCGTGGGACCTAACCGTAAGAAGATGCTGAGCAACGAGCTTGGCATTGAGAGTTACGGCGACCTGCTGGAGTACTACCCCTACAAATACGTCGACCGCTCGAAGGTGTACACCATCCACGAGCTTACGGGCGACATGCCGTTTGTACAGGTGGTAGGACATATCCTGAGTTTCGAGACCTTTCCGATGGGCCCGCGTAAGGAGCGCGTAGTGGCACACTTTACAGATGGCACCGGCATCTGTGACCTTACCTGGTTTAATGGTGGCAAATACGCCAAACAGAATTATAAGATAGGTACCGAGTATCTGGTGTTTGGCAAACCCACTGTGTTTAACAACCGCATCAACTTCACCCATCCCGACCTGGATGATGCTTCTAAGGTTGATCTCACAGCGATGGGACTTCAGCCCTATTACAACACCACCGAGAAGATGAAGAAGAGCGGATTGAACTCGCGTGCCATCGAACGACTCACCAAGACGCTCATCGAGAAACTTCCGCCACAACCCGAAACCATCCCCGATTTTATCTACCAGCCCTTGCATCTGGTAGGTCGTGACTTCGCCCTGCGCACGGTACACTATCCACAGAACGCCAAGGACCTGGAGCGTGCCCGATTGCGTTTGAAGTTCGAGGAACTGTTTTTTATACAACTTAATATATTAAGGTACGCGAGCGATCAGCGTCGCAAGTTCCGTGGGTATGTATTCTCTACGGTAGGCGATGTATTCAACACTTTCTATAGTCAGTATCTGCCCTTCCCACTCACAGGTGCCCAGAAGCGTGTGATTAAGGAGATTCGCAAGGATATGGGTTCTGGCCGCCAGATGAACCGATTGTTGCAAGGTGATGTGGGTAGCGGTAAAACACTTGTGGCACTGATGTCAATGCTGATTGCCATCGATAACGGCTATCAGGCCTGTATCATGGCCCCAACCGAAATCCTGGCCGAACAGCATCTGCAAACCATCATGGGATTCCTCAAGGATATGAACCTGCGCGTAGCCCTGCTTACCGGTATGGTAAAGGGGAAACGTCGCGAAGAGGTGCTCGAAGGTCTGTTGGATGGTACCATCAACATTCTGGTGGGCACCCACGCTGTCATCGAGGATACTGTGCAGTTTGCCCGATTAGGCTTTGTGGTGGTCGATGAGCAGCACCGCTTTGGTGTGGCCCAGCGCGCCAAGCTTTGGAGTAAGAGCACTAACCCACCCCACGTATTAGTGATGACTGCCACGCCTATCCCACGCACCTTAGCCATGACTCTGTATGGCGATCTCGACGTGAGCATTATCGACGAGTTGCCTCCAGGCCGTAAGCCCGTACAAACCACACATGTGTTTGATTCGCGTATGACGTCGCTCTACGATGGCATCCGTCGGCAGATTAACGAGGGCCGACAGGTTTACATCGTGTTCCCCCTGATCGAAGAGAGTGCCAAGAGCGACCTAAAGAACCTTGAAGATGGCTTTGAGGTACTGCGCGAAGCCTTCCCCGAGTTCCGGTTGAGTAAGGTACACGGACGTATGAAACCTAAGGACAAAGAGGAGGAGATGCAACGCTTTGTACGTGGTGAGACACAGATACTTGTGGCAACAACGGTGATCGAGGTAGGTGTGAATGTTCCTAACGCCTCAGTCATGGTTATTCTCGAGGCCCAACGCTTCGGACTGGCCCAGTTGCACCAGCTCCGAGGTCGTGTAGGTCGAGGTGCCGACCAGTCGTATTGCATTCTCGTCACTCCCTTCAAACTGAGCGAGGACACCCGCAAGCGTATCGACATTATGTGCGATACCAACGACGGTTTCCGTATAGCCGAGGCCGACCTGAAACTCCGTGGTCCTGGCGACCTGGAAGGCACCCAGCAGAGTGGTATGGCTTTCGATTTAAAGATTGCTGACATAGCCCGCGATGGACAGATTGTGCAGATGGCCCGCGACGAGGCACAAAAGATTATTGACGAGGACCCAGAATGTAACTCTGAGAAATTCAGCATGTTATGGAACCGACTGCGCCAATTACGTAAAACAAATATTAATTGGGCGGCTATATCCTAAAACTATGTTAACTTGTGCTGTTATCGCGCACGTAGTTTAAAAAAAATTACTACCTTTGCAGCAGAAATCTTTTTCTATTGCAAACCATTATGAAGAAATTGTTTATATTTGCCCTGATGTTGATGCTTTCTATGAGCGACCTCGCTCTTGGAAAGGTTAACCCTGACCAGGCTCCAGACGAGGAGGAGATTGGCAACTTCGACTTCATTTATGGAACACAAGACGATTTGAACGAGGCATTCGAGAAGACCGAGATGATTATGAGCGAGGCTTTCTCACACATGGGTGCCCGCTACCGCTCAGGTGGTAAAGGTCCAAGCGCTTTCGACTGCTCTGGCTTTACCAGCTATGTTTACAAGCAGCAAACCGATTTGTTTATCGGTGCTTCATCAAGAGATCAGTATGCACGCAATATCCCCATCACCCGCGATGAGTTGCAGAGTGGCGACCTGGTATTCTTTACCAGTCCACGTTCTGGTCGAGGTGTTGGCCATGTAGGTATCGTGGTTGATGTAGATCCCATCAACAATACATTTACCTTCATTCACGCCAGTACCAATAACGGTATTACTATCAACAGTTCTACCGACTCGGGTTACGCCCGTCGTTACATCGGTGCACGTAGAGTGCAGCAGTAAACGGAAATCGACACATTTAGCCATATTAACCTGAAAAAACAACAAAATATCGGCGAAAGTGTTAAAAGTGAACAAAAAACACCAATATATTTCCGTTTTTCATGCAATATTAGTACCTTTGCACCGGATTTTTTAATTTGATATTAACTCAACTAAGTATATGAACATTAAAAGCTTTAAGAAAATAGCTGTTTTGGCATTCTCAGTTTTTGTTGCAGCCCCCGCGTCTGCACAGGATCTGTTGGCTAAGCAGGCACCAGTCGATCGCAAGATGAAGGCAGTCGACTCGATGGTTCTCAAGCGAATCATTGAGCAGGAGGAGAAGTACAACCCCTCAGCCGACCTCTACGAAGACTGGAATAATGTATATGCCCACCGCGAAACAGTACTCCCCGACTCATTCCGTATCGACCTGAGAGGTTTCCACATGCCTACCGATAGCCGTGTGCTCACCTCAAACTTCGGCGCACGTTGGGGACGTCAGCACAAGGGCCTCGACATCAAAGTATATATTGGTGATACCATCCGCGCCGCCTTCAGCGGTAAGATCCGTATCGTAAAATATGAGCCTAAGGGTTATGGTAAGTACGTAGTTATCCGCCACCACAATGGTCTGGAGACTATCTATGGTCACATGTCAAAGCACCTGGTAGTTGAGAATCAGGAGGTTAAGGCTGGTGATCCTATCGGATTGGGTGGTAACACTGGTCGTAGTACTGGTTCACACCTGCACTTCGAGACACGTCTTTGCGGTGTAGCCCTGAACCCAGCTCTGCTGTTCGACTTCCGCAATCAGGATGTTGTAGGCGATTTCTACATGTTCCGTCGCAGCAAGTACGCTGCTGAGTCGGCTATGGCCACTCGTCTGCGTGGTGTTGGTGGTGTAACCGCTGGCGATAACGATCAGGACGACGAGCTCGAGATTGCAACAGCCCCACGTACATCATCTAATGTACACTTCCACAAGGTTAAGAAGGGCGATACCCTGCAGGCCATTGCCCGCAAGCATCACACCACGATTGCTAAGCTCTGCGAGCTGAACCACATCGGCAAGAACATACGCTTGCGCCCAGGACAAATTTTGAAATACAACTAAAAAAATATCAGGAATCCCGTCAAGTTGACGGGATTTTTTTTGGTATATTGCTCACTTATTTGTATATTTGCGCCATAAACTTAAAACAAAAGCGTATGTACGACAAGGAAAGAGGGCTTTACATAGCCCACTGCTCTAACGGAGCACTGAGTATTACAGGTAAGATGGCCAACCGTCATGGTTTGATTGCTGGTGCCACAGGTACAGGTAAAACCGTTACCCTGCAGGTGATGGCCGAGACCTTCTGCCAGGCAGGTGTACCCTGCTTCATGGCCGATATGAAGGGCGACCTCTCGGGTATCTCGCAGACTGGTAAGCTGAGCGGCTTTATCGAGAAGCGCATGCCCGAATTTGGCATCGAGAATCCTGAGTTCCAGAGTTGTCCTGTACGCTTCTTCGATGTATTTGGCGAACAAGGACATCCCATGCGTGCCACCATCTCACAGATGGGTCCACAGTTGCTCAGTCGTCTGCTCGACCTGAACGAGACACAGGATGGCGTACTGAACATCGTGTTCCGCATTGCCGACGAGCGCGGACTGCTGATTCTCGACCTGAAAGACCTGCGCGCCATGCTCGACTATGTATCGCAGCATGCCAAGGAGTACACCACTAAATATGGTAATATCTCAACTGCTTCGGTAGGCGCCATCCAGCGCGCCCTGTTGCAGTTGGAGAACCAAGGCGCCAACCAGTTCTTTGGCGAGCCCTCGTTCGACATCTTCGACCTGATGCAGACCGAAGGTGGCAAGGGTATCATGAATGTGCTGGCTGCCGATAAGTTGATGATGCAGCCCAAGTTGTACTCTACATTCCTGTTGTGGCTTTTGAGCGAGCTCTACTCTACCCTCCCCGAGGTAGGCGACATGCCGCTGCCTAAGTTGGTATTCTTCTTCGACGAGGCACACATGCTGTTCGACGGCACATCAAAGGCATTGCTCGATAAGATTGAGCAGGTTATCCGTTTGATTCGTTCAAAGGGCGTGGGTATCTACTTTATTACCCAGAGTCCTACCGATATCCCCGAAAACATCCTCGGACAGTTAGGCAACCGTGTGCAGCATGCCCTGCGTGCTTACACACCAAAGGATCAGAAGGCTGTTAAGACCGCTGCCGACACGTTCCGTCCTAACCCAGCATTTAAAACCGACGAGGCCATCATGAACCTGGAGACAGGCGAGGCGCTTGTTAGTTTCCTCGACGAGAAGGGTGCACCCACCATTGTTGAGCGCGCCAAGATTCTGTTCCCGCTCTCGCAGATTGGTGCCATCACCGAGGGGCAGCGTCTCGATATCATCAAGCAGAGTCGCATCTATGGTAAGTACGACACACCAGTGGATCGCGAGAGTGCCTTCGAGGTACTGATGGCCGAAGCCGATCGCGCCCTGCAGGAACAGGAGCAGACCGAAGTTGAGGTTCCACAGCCTGAAGCTAAGGCCGAGAAAAAGAAGTCGGGTATACTGGCAAAGGTAGGAAAGGCCATTCTGACTGCCATCACCTCTACCCTGGCAGCTATGTTAGGCACCTACGTAAGCGATAAGGTAACGGGTAAGAAAACCAAGAGTCGCACCTCGGCAAAAGGTCGCGTAGTGAAAAACGCCACCAGTGCCGCTACCCGAACCATTACCAAGGAACTTACAAGAGACATCCTTGGTAACCTGATTAAGTAATTAAAGATATTCACAAACAGTATAAATATACCGCTGTCGCTCGACGGTGGTATATTTATATTTGGTGGAGTTGATCAGGGATTTCACATCGTGAGTGATGCCAGTGCCGACAAGCTTGGCAGTGGCCTCTTTCATCGTCCAAAAGCGGATGAAAGTGGCTTCGGGATTATCTGACCTTGACATTTCAGCTTTCTCCTCATCGTTCATGGTGTAGTTTACCAGGCTATCCTTGAATTCGCGGATACACTCCACATCTACGCCAACGGGCTTATCGCTGATGACACAGATGGCAGCCTCCTTGCAATGACTCAGATTAAAATATATCTTCGGATGGCCCACAATGCTGGGTTTGCCGTGCTCGTTATAGTCGAAGATGGGATTATCGGTGATGCCATACTCCTGGCGTAAGCCCTCCTTCAACAGCTGGTAGGCCAGCACGCACAAACGCTGCCCCTGTTCGTGTTTAAACTTCAGGGCCTGCTCGCGGCGCTGCTCCGAAATCTCAGCCAATGCCGCTTGCAAGTCAAAATCCCATATCTTCTCGCTTATATATACTCCCATTTTCTTTTTTTTTAGCAATGTCTTTCATACGAAACACCCAATTCGTCAAGTTCTATACATAGAGCATTTTCATATACAGACTCTAAGAAACCTGTCCCTAAAGTACTTAAGACTGTAAAATATGCCTTTAGTATCTTCCCTGATAGTTCTTCGTATAACATAAATCCTAAAATCCTGTAGTCCGTTGCTAAAAAATCATTCAATACCAATCTCAGGTGTGGGGATTTTACGGTTTGGATTCTCCTTGGCACCTAGGGTGATTAGTTCTTGGGCTTTTTGGGTGACGCTTTGACGACCAGTTATCAACTTGTTATTGGTGTTGTCGTAAGCCTTCTGCACAGCCTCAATCTTACTACCCAGGTCGTTATAGCGCTGCACAAAGTCGCCTAAGCGATCCAACAACTGCTCAGCCAAGCCAAATACTTTCTCCTGATTCTCGGCCTGCTGGTTCTGCACCCAGGCAATGTGTATCATGTGCAGAATGCCCAACAGGTTCTGCTCGCCCGTTACAAACACCTTCTTTTCGAAAGCCTCGCGCCACAACGTAGGATCATTGGCCAATGCCAACTGCAGCGATGACTCGAAGGGTACGAACATAATCACGAAATCAATCACATCGCGACCATTCTTCACATACTTCGAGTAGTCCTTACGTGCCAACTCGTTTACATGCTGACGCACACTCTTGATGTGGTCCTGCAGGTAACGCTCCTTATCCTCGGGTGTCTCGGCATTCACGTATTTCTCGTAGGCTACCAACGATACCTTCGAATCGATGATAGCATCCTGCCCCTGTGGGTAATGCAGAATCACGTCGGGCTGCATCTCGCGACCGGTCTCATCGTGTTTCATGGGACGTCCGAGTTCATCGCGCAAACGGGCCTGCACCTCGTAGTGGATGCCCTCCGTCAGACCCTGACTATTCAGCAGGTCGCCCAGAATAATCTCGCCCATGTTACCACTCACCTTGTTATCGCGTCGCAGCACATTCGTCAAGTTTTCAGCCTTCTCACCCAGTTGCTGCGTTTGTTGCATCATCAGCAGCATCTGCTCACGAAACGAAGCCGAATGGGCTGCGCTCTCCTTTTGGTTTTCACTGATAGCCTTCTGCATGTTGGCGATAGCATCCTTCAATGGTTGCGTGATGCCAGATATTGTTTCGGTATTCGACTGCTTCAGTTTCTGGGCACTCTGCTCCAGCAGTTGCTGAGCCATATTCTTAAAGCGCTCCTCATGGCGCTGCGACTCTTCAGCCATCTGCTGATGCAGCAACTGCAACTCTCGCATCTGAGCTTCGGCACGTGCATGCAACTCACGGTTCTCACCCTCCAAGTGGCGCACTCTGCTGGTGCTCTCTGCCAACTGCTCATTCTTCAGTTTCAGCTCCATGCCAGTTTTGCCACCCTCTATACGGAGGTGATCCATTTTGCGATCCATCAGCAGGTAAAGCGCTACAGCACCCACTGCGATACCTATTATAATATAAAGTACAATCATAAGTCGTATTGTTTTTATTTTGCTGCAAAATTAAGCAATTTCTTCGTAATAAGGACCAAATGAACCTATAATTTTGCACAAAAAAAATGTGCATTCATTCGTTTTTCGAAATCACGCACATTTTCACTCGTTCCGTATATTACTTCATGTCAGATTAAAGGTAAACTAGATCAGATTGTTCAATAAAACTTAAAAAACTGTTGTACGAGTGCAAATGTACGCATTTTAATCTACCAAACCAAATATTCTCTCCATTTTCTTTGCTTTGTTAACTCTATTTAACTTTAAAAAGAGGTTGTGTTCGTCCACACAACACGAAAAACACACTAACTATGACTTTTTCTTTGCTTGGAACGTATAACCATGATTGACGACCAATGCAGTGAAAGACGTTTTTGACTAATTAAAGCGAATTTTTGGTTAAAGAATCTGTAAAATGTACGTTTTACACCTCTATATTTCGTCCACTCTTTTTAGATTTTTTAAAAATCTTATCACACTGTTAATCAGCACTTTAGACATTTTAAGCGTATCATTTCGTCCACTTTTCGCTCTGTGCTGCCAAATGCGAGCATTAAAATTAATTATCTTTGCAGCAGAAAATCCTAATAGGGTATATTCTAACTTAACATTAACATTTAATAAAACCAAAGTATGAAGAAAAGCAGGTTAGTAATGATGTTTCTGGCACTTATGGTGACCATGACATCTTGGGCCCAGGGAATCGTGGGCACTGTGATTGACGACCAGGGCGAGACCGTTATCGGTGCTTCGGTCGTTGAAAAAGGTAATCCTCAGAATGGTACTATTACCGACTTTAATGGAAACTTCACCATTAAGGTTAACGAGGGCGCTACTATCGTAGTAAGTTACATTGGTTATGTAACCCAAGAACTAAAAGCAACCCGCAACATGCGTGTGGTGCTGAAAGAAGATGCACAGACTCTGCAGGACGTAGTTGTTATCGGCTACGGTGTGCAGAAGAAGAGCGTGGTAACAGCCTCAATCGCCAAGGTTAGCTCGGATGACCTGGAGGGTAAGACACGTCTGCGTGCCGATGATGCCCTGAAAGGTCTGGCTGCTGGTGTAAACGTTACATCTGCCAACGGACAGCCTGGTTCACAGTCGATGATTCGCGTGCGCGGTACAGGTACTATTAATGATACCAACCCGCTGTACATTATCGATGGCATGCCTACCGACCAGTACGGTCTGGAGAGCGTTAACCCTTACGATATCGAGAGTATCGAGGTACTGAAGGATGCGGCATCAGGTGCCATCTATGGTGCTCGTGCTGCCAACGGTGTCATCCTCGTTACTACTAAGAAAGGTAAAGTGGGTAAGGCTCAGATCAACTATAACTTCAGCTACGGTTGGCAGAGCGCCTGGAAGCATCGCGACGTGACCAGTGCTACCGACTATGCCATCCTGCAGAACGAGAAATACGTGAACGGCGGACAGGCTCCTTTGTATGCCGATCCTTATAACCTGACCGATGCCAACGGTAACAAGATTACCGGTTTTGGTACCGATTGGCAGGAACTGCTGTTTAACGATAACGCCCCTGTAGTACAGCACGACGTATCGGTTAGCGGTGCTACCGAAAAGGTAAACTACTACCTGTCGCTGGGTTACTACACTCAGGATGGTATCGTGGGTGGTAACTACGGCCGCTCTAACTACGACCGTTTGACCATCAACTCAAACAACCAGTTCAACCTGTTCGACGACTCAAAGGAGCGCAACTTCCTGAACAAACTGGACATCAGCGCAAACCTCTCTTATATGCGCACACATAGCACAGGTATCGACACCAACTCTACATGGGGTTCGCCCCTGGGTTCGGCCCTGTACCTGGCTCCCACACTGCCCGTAACACTCACTGGTGCTGTGGCTCAGGATATGATTGACCGTTACAGCGCTTACGACCTTTATCGCGACGAGAACGGCAATCCTTATACTATTCCCAACTACGTAGGTAGCTATCAGGAGCAGAACAACCCCATCGCCATGATGCAGGGTAACCCCAGCCGCGGCTGGAGTCATAAGTTCAGACCTAAGTTTGCTATCGATCTGCAGATCTGGGACAACCTGAAGTACCACTTCACCTGGAGTGCCGAGCAGAGTTTCTGGGGCAGCGAGGGTGCTACCGTATCAAAGTACTACCTCTCTGGTAACAACAACAGCGACCACACATCGGCTTCAGCCGAGAAGGCCGACGCTACACAGTGGCAGGTTGAGAACACGCTGACTTACGACAAAGAGTTTGGCAAGCACTCTATCGGTGTAGTACTGGGTCAGAGCGCCCTGAAGTACAAGGGTAGCTACGTAGGTGCATCGCACTGGAACCTGATTAACGTAAACAAGCCTTATGTTGACTACACCACTGGTGGTAGCATTGAGACCACTACCGATGCCGACGGCCACATTACAGGTGTTAAGAGTCTGGTTAGCGGTTGGGCTGGTCCTAACGTAGAGCATCACCTGGCTTCGCTCTTTGCCCGTTTGAGCTACAACTACGACGAGAAGTACATGTTCCAGGGCACCATCCGCCGCGATGGTTCAAGCCGCTTCGGATCAAACAACAAATATGGTGTGTTCCCCTCATTCTCTATCGGTTGGAACATCATGAACGAGGACTTCATGAAGAACACCAGCGACTGGCTCAGCAACCTGAAGTTCCGCGCCAGCTGGGGTAAGAACGGTAACGAGAACATCGGTGACTTCCGCTACACCGTGCTCACCACCACTGGTGGCACAAGCAACTACTACTTTGGCCGTCAGGGCGTGATGAATTACGGTTCGAAGGCCAACGGACTGGCTAACGAGAACCTGAAGTGGGAGGAGAGTGAGCAGACCGACCTGGGTATCGACCTGGGCCTGTGGAACAACAAGCTTACATTTACTGTTGACTACTATATCAAGAAGACCAATGGTATGCTGATGACCATGCCTATCCCAAGCTACGTAGGTGAGACCAAGCCTATCGGTAACGTGGGCGACATGGAGAATAAGGGTATCGAGTTTGAGCTGGGTTACAAGTTCAACATTGCCGATGCACACTTTGCCATTAAGGCCAACGCATCGCACCTGAAGAACACCCTGAAGAACCTGGGTAACGATACTGGCTTCCTGAACTACGGTATCAGTCAGTTCAGCGATGGTGGCACACGTGCCGAGAACGGTCAGCCTTTCCCATACTTCTATGGTTACAAGACTGCAGGTGTACTGCAGAACCAGGCCGAGGCCGATGCTTACAATGCTAAGAATCACGCTTCGTCGGTTCCTGGCGACCTGATCTTCGTGGATGTAAACGGTGATGGCTACATTACCAGCGACGACCGTACCAAGATTGGTAAGCCAACACCCGACTGGACTTACGGTTTGAACCTGAATGCCGATTGGAAGGGCTTCGACTTCAACATCTTCTTCCAGGGCGTTTATGGTGCCGATATCTTCGACGCTACCTGGCGCCAGGATATCGCATCGGGTAACTACCCAACTTGGGTGCTGCAGCGCTGGACCGGCGAGGGCACATCAAACAAGATTCCTATGCTGAAGCTGGGCGACAGCAAGAACTGGGTGGTTAGCGACATCTACGTACAGGACGGCAGCTACCTGCGCCTGAAGAACATCTCATTGGGTTACACACTGCCTAAGCAGCTTACCAAGCGTGTAAACATCGAGCGATTCCGCGTGTATGTTCGCGCCGAGAACCTCTTCACCTGGACCAAGTACTGGGGATTCGATCCTGAGATCGGTTCTGGCAGCACATCAATGGGTGTAGATTACGGTGTATATCCACAGGCACGCATCTTTACTGTAGGTTGCAACCTCTCGCTGTAAAATGTAAAAATGTAATAATGTAAAAATAAAAGAATTGAAGTATTATGAATACGAAGATATATAAAACACTGTTCGCTGGAGTAGTAGCCGTATCGCTGACTGCTTGTAACGACAGTTTCCTGGAGGTAGAGAACCCCACTGGTGAGCCTCTGGAGGAATATTACATGACCGACGAGCACCTGAGCGAGGCTTGCACATCGGCCTATGCCCCACTGCACTGGCCCGACTGGGACGGAACAGCCTATAACGACCTGACTTGCGACGCCGAGATTATGGGCGACGACTTCTGGGTTGGTGGTTCGAGCATCAGCGACAACCAGCACTGGCACAAGCTGTTCAACTTTGAGGGCGACGGCAACAACACCCTGGGTACTCTTTGGGGCGACTTCTACAGCGGTATCAAGCGTTGTAACGACGTGATTAAGTACTGCTCATGGGGTGGCGGCAACGAAAAGAACCGCACATCGTACGAGATGCAGGCCCGTCTGCTCCGCGTGTACTATTATAATATTCTGTGGCACTACTACGGCAACGTTCCTTTCTATCTGGAGAACCTGAGCGAGCCTTACACAGCCCCACAGATTACTGCTGATGAGATTTATGCACAGCTGCTGCCTGAGCTCGAGGCCATCATCGCTTCGAACGTGCTGCCTATGCGTTGGGATGCAGCCAACGAGGGTCGCGTATCACAGGCTATGGCCTACATGCTGTATGCCGAGATGGTAATGTACCAGAACGACGCAGCCCGCTATCCTACTGCTCTTACTTACATGAAGCAGATTATCGGCGACAGCAACTACTCGCTGAATCCCGACTTCAAGGATCTGTTCTCAGAGAACGGTGAGATGTGCTCAGAGAGCATTTTTGAGATTACTTACGACGACGATAACGCCCAGCGCGACTGGGGCACACCACTGCATGCAGGTGGTACCGTATTCCCTACACTCTGCTCGCCTAACGGTTGGGCTGGTGGCGAAGGCTGGGACAGCGGTAACGACGGTTGGGGCTTCCTGCCCATGCGCTTAGAGGCCTACAATATGTATGCCGATAACGACAAGCGTCGCGATGTTACCTGCTGGGACGTTCGTGGCTACACCTATACCGAGCGTTATCAGGACACTCACATCTGGCACGGTAAGTATCGTCCACAGAGTGCCAACAATCAGGACTGTCCTACATCAAAGAACCTGAACTACAATAACAACAAGCGCATCTACCGCTATGCCGAGACCCTGCTGAATGCAGCCGAGCTACTGTTGCAGACAGGTGGCAGCGCAACCGAGGCCACTGGTTATGTTAACGAGGTTCGTACACGTGCAGGTCTTGCTAACCTGAGCAGCGTTACTATCGACGACGTACTGAATGAGCGTCACCTGGAGTTCTGCGGTGAGGGCAAGCGTTACTTCGACCTGGTTCGTGCCGAGGGTATCAGCGGTGCCACCGAAAAGGCTACCCTGAAGCTGGTTCCCGACACCTACGGCTATCGTACTAACACCTGGAGTGCCAGCAAGAAGCACATTCCTCTGTCACAGAGCGAGCTTGATGCCGACCCAACACTGGTGCAGAACAACTATTAATATTAAACATTAATGATTAAACATTAAAAAGATTATGAAGAATCTGATTAAATATACAATGGGTGCGCTGGCAGCAGGTGTGATGATGACCGCCTGCTCGCCCGAAAAATTCGACGGCGCCGACCCCAATGGTATTCCATCGGTAAGCGGTGTTGACTTCAACATCAGCGTCGATCAGGAAACCAACCAGATGATTGCCAACTACACCCCACAGCCAGGCACATACCCCATCTGGATTATCAACGGCAACACCTACTCTACACTGCAGGAGGTGGGATTCCAGAATCCTGAGGCCGGCACCTATACTATCGACATGAAATTGGGCAACCGCAATGGTTTCAGTCAGGGTGTCATCAGCAAGACATTCACTTTCAACGAGACTAAGATTGACTACTCTGCCGATTTCCGTCGTATCTGCGACAAGGAGTGGCGTATAGCCAACAAGGAGCAGGGACACCTGGGCTGCGGCCCTGCCGGAACAGCTGCCACCGAATGGTGGAGTGCTGCTCCCAACGATAAGAAGGACTTTGGTGTTTACGACGACCGCATCACCTTTACAGCCACCACACGCAAGGGCGGTAGCTATACCTACAATGCTGGTGCCGACGGTAACACCTATGTGAATAAGGGCGTAACCAAATGGAACACCCAGAACGACAATGCCGACGTAGATGTAGCTGTGGGCAACCAGACATCAAGCTGGAGCTTCGAGATCTACGACTGGGAGGATGCCGAGGGCAACGTGACCAAGCAGACCTACATCCAGCTGGCCGACAACACCGCATTCCCCTACATCTCGAGCGACGCTCAGTACGAGAATCCTAAGTTCCGTATCGAGACCCTCACAGCCACCAAGCTGGTGCTGGTTTACGACGCTCCTGATCGCGGTATTGCATGGCGCTACATCCTGACAAGCGCTCCTGATGAGCGCCTCGTTGAGGAGCAGGGATTCGATGCCAACAGCGACTTCAACCTCTGGAAGGGCATCACTCCTAACGCCACATTCTACTTCAACCCAGGTTGGGGCACAGAGCGCACTGGCGAGATGGAAGCTGGCTACACTGGTGGAAACAACGACTACACCGTGACAGTTCCCGATGCTTGCTCAGACCGCTGGCAGGCTCAGTTCCACCTCCACACCGACCTGAATCTGAAGGCTGGAACCAACTACGACTTCTCTGTTATCTTCAATGCTGATAAGGATATCGACGGTGTGACTGTTAAGCTCACCGACGAGGCAGATGCCGATGCTATCATCGACGTAGCCGACGTGAACCTCAAGGCTGGTCAGGATATCGTATTCTGGCAGAGCGACATAGCAGGTAAGGACCTTTCTAAGGTGAAGTTGGTATTCGACTTCGGTCATGCTACCGGTGCTACCAAGATCAACGTAAGCAACGTGGTTATCAAGGATCACGCTAACGACGATGGTACCATCGTTTCAGGTGGTGGCGAAGAGGGCGAGAAGCCTGTGATGGATTGGAACTATGAGAGCGGCGCCAACCTTTGGAAGGCTGTTGACGATGGTACAGTAGCTAGCGAGTTCGCTTACTGGTTTGCTGATGACAGCTGGACACAGATTACAAGCCCAGTATGTACACACAGCGGCGACACTTACGAGCTCACCATGCCTGATGGTATCGGTGGCAGCCAGTGGCAGGGCCAGTTCCATATCGACACCAAGCTTACAGCAAGTGCATCAAAGGCCTATAATTTCTACTGTGTATTAGAGGCCGACAACGACTGCGCTGGTGTTACCTTCAAGCTCACCGACGGTGGCGATTCTAACTTCCTGCTCGAGGAGCGCATCCCTGTTAAGGCCGACGAGCCACTCATCGTGAAGCGCGAGGGCCTGACACTGAAGGATGGTGCTGATGCCGACCAGCTGCGCATGTTCTTCGACTTTGGTGGTACACCTGCTGGCACTCACGTGAAGATCAGCAAGATCTATCTCGAAGAGGCTGTAGTTCTGAACTACGACGATGCCAGCAACCTGTGGAAGGGTGTTGACGATGGTTCAGTAAAGAGCACATTCGCCTACTGGTTCGCTAACGACGCTTGGACAGAGCTGGCCAACCAGCCTGTAGCTACTCGCAACGGCGACACTGTTGAGCTCACTCTCCCAGAAGGAATGGGTGGCAGCCAGTGGCAGGGTCAGTTCCATATCGACACCGAGCTGACAGCCAAGGCCAACAAGGAGTATCACTTCCAGGTGGTAGTAACTGCTGATGCCGACTGCCCAGGCGTGACCATCAAGCTCACCGACAGTGGCGATAGCAACTTCTTCTGCGAGGGTCGTCACGACATCAAGGCCGACGAGCCTTACACATTCACACTGAAGAATGCAACACTGAAGGAGGGTACTGATGCATCGGCAATCCGTCTGTTCTTCGACTTCGGAGGATCAACACCTGGTACAAAGGTGAAGATTAGTAAGATTGTCTTTAAAGAGGCATAACAAATAAAAAAATTGAATAATTAATGAAACGTTACATGTTTAACACTCTATTGCTCGCGCTCACCGCAGTCTTTACTGGCTGCGGTGGGGGTGGCGATGATCCACAACCCGCTGCTCCAACGATCACCGTATCGCAGGAGAGCATCAATGCACCTGCCGAAGGAGGCAGCTACACAATTAACGTTACCACCACTGGAAAAGAGTGGGGTGTTTATGCCGATGGCGACTTCGTGAAGGCCACGGCTCAGTATGCTAACAATGCGGTGGCTGTGACCATCGACGAGAACCCTAATACCACGGAGCGTACAGGTAACGTCATCATTATGTCGGGTACTGCCCGTAAGAACATCACAGTGACTCAGGCCGCTGCTGCAAAGCCTGCCTACAACGCCCCCGAAGGTTACACACTGGTATGGCAGGACGAGTTCGAAGGCACCAGCAATCAGCTGAATGCCGCCGACTGGACCCACGAGGTGAAGAACTCAGGTTGGGTGAACCACGAACTGCAGAACTATGTGAACCAAAAAACGCCAGAGGGCCAGTTGGTGACCGAGGTTAAGAACGGCACCCTGCGCATCACCGCACGCAAGGAGAACGGAAAGGTTTACTCTGGTCGTGTGTATGCCAAGGTAAAAGAGGGCTGGACCTACGGCTATATCGAGGCCAGCATCAAACTGCCAAAGGGCAAGGGCACATGGCCTGCCTTCTGGATGATGCCTGTGAACTTCAAGTCATGGCCTGCTGATGGCGAGATTGATATCATGGAAGAGGTGGGCTATCACCCAAACTACGTATCATCAAGTCTGCATGCCAATGCCCATGTACACTCTAACAATACGCAGGTAACCCACGAGATGAAGTGCGATGGTGCCGAAGGCGAATTCCACACCTACGCTATCCTGTGGACAGCCAAGAACATCACCACCTATGTGGATGGTAAGGTTCAGTTGAGCTACGACAACCGCGGACTGGGTCGCGACGACTGGCCCTACGATGATCCGTTCTACGTGATCCTCAACCTGGCTTGGGGTGGCGATTGGGGTGGCGCTCAAGGCGTTGACGAGAGTGCATTGCCAGCCACCATGGAAGTAGATTACGTGCGTGTATTCCAGAAGAAATAAATGAAACCAAAATTAATACTCTCTATTTTGTTGACGATTGCCTGGGCTGGCCCTGTGCTGGCCCAGCAATATCAACAACTCACCGATGTACCAACGGTGTATATCGAGACGGAGAACGGTCAGAACATCACCAGTAAGGAAGAGTACATCATATGTACCTTTACGATGGTGGATGGCGACAACACGCTCCGACTCGAGAACACACAGATAAGAGGACGAGGCAACTCATCGTGGTGGAATTCTGACAAGAAACCCTACCGAGTTAAGTTCGACAAAAAGCAAACACTGTTAGGTGAGGACTTTGCGAAAGCCAAAAGTTGGACCTTGCTGGCCAATCACGGCGACAAGACCATGATTCGCAATGCCCTGACTTATCAACTCGGACGTTTCATCGGCATGAAGTTCTGTCCAGCTGCCAAGTTCATCGATCTTTATCTTAATGGCAAATACCGCGGAACCTACCAGATTAGCGACCAGGTGCAGGTGCACAAAAAGCGCGTTGAGGTAGATGAGGACAACGGTTGGCTGCTGGAGGTGGCCAACGAGAACTCGCGCGAGGAGCCCTACATCACATCCACCCGCTACGGCATCATGTACAACATCAAGAATCCTGATGACGAGCTGCTCACCATGGATAAGCGCATCGCCATCGGACAGTGGCTGGAGGCCTTCGAGAAGGCTGTGGCCAGCAATGACTACAAGGACTCCGAGAAAGGTTATCGCGCCTATATCGATGAGACCGATTTTATTAACTGGTACGTAGGCGCTGAGCTCACGGGCAACATCGATGCACTTTACAGCATCTACATGTACAAGGAGGCCGACGAACAGAAGATGCACTTCGGACCGCTGTGGGACCTTGACTTGGGCTACGACAATAGTTCGGAAAAGAGTCTGCTGCGACAGATGGAGGCCTACTTAGGCTTGTGGAACCGTCCATTCGAAAAAATTCTGCAGCGCCTGTGGCTCGACCCTTGGTTTGCCAAGGCTTGCAACGACCGCCTGAACGCGCTGGTAGAAGCCGGACTGCAGCAGCACCTGATGGCATCTATCGACAGTTTGCGTGGTGCCATCTGGCAGACACAGGCTCAGAATTTCAAGGTGTGGCCCATCAACCAGCAGGTGTACGACTGGGAGAAGCACAAGTACCACAACGACTACGACAGCTACATCAGCGATCTGAAGGCGTTTGTGAACACTCATATCCCCTACCTGCAGGAGGCCTTCGCCCAGAAGTTGAGTGCCACCGGTATTACACCTGCCAAGACAACAGAAAAGAACAGCAGCACCCTCTACGACCTGCAGGGCCGAAAGGTGCAACAACCCAATAAAAAAGGAATATACATCCAGAACAGACAAATCATAACAAAACAATGAAGAAAGCATTCGTTTATCTCTTTGCGCTCCTGCTGATGGCCTGCAACATGGGCAAGCAGAACAATACCAATGGGTTCGTCACCATCAACGGCCACGACCTCATCAAGCCCAACGGTGAGAAACTCCTGATTCAGGGCACCAACCTGGGCAACTGGTTGAACCCCGAGGGTTACATGTTCGGTTTCGGACGTACCAACTCGGCGTGGATGATCGACCTGATGATGAAAGAGGCCGTGGGTCCCGATGCCACTGCCGAGTTCTGGCAGCAGTTCAAGGATAACTACGTGACACGTAAGGATATCGACTTCATTGCCAATCAGGGTGCCAACACCATTCGTCTGCCTTTCAACTACAAGCTGTTCTGCGACGAGGATTACATGGGACAGACAGGCAAGAAGGATGGCTACGCACGCATCGACTCGGTCATCACCTGGTGCAAGGCCAACAACCTGTATCTGATTCTGGATATGCACGACTGTCCAGGCGGACAGACGGGCGATAACATCGACGACGGACACGGTTACCCCTGGTTGTTCGAAAGTGAGAAGTGCCAACAGCAGTTCTGCAATATCTGGCGCGAGATAGCCTATCGCTATCGCAGCGAGACCACCATTCTGGGCTACGAACTGATGAACGAGCCCATCGCTCACTATTTTGCCAACAAGGACTCGCTCTACCAATTGTTGCAGCCGGTATATAAAAAGGCGGTAGAGGCCATCCGACAGGTAGATAAAAACCACATCATCCTGCTGGGCGGTGCCCACTGGAACAGCTTTTTCTGGATGCTGAACGACAGCACCTACGACGATAAGCTGATGTACACCTGCCACCGTTACGGCGGTCCTGCCACCAAAGAGGCCATCACCCACTACATCAATTTCCGCGACTCCATCAACCGTCCGATGTATATGGGCGAGTTCGGTCACAACACCATGGAGTGGCAGCGCGACTTTGTGAAGGTGCTGAAGGAGAACAACATCGGTTACACCTTCTGGCCTTATAAAAAGGTAGATGAGTCGTGCATGATGGGCATCAAGCGCCCCAAGGGTTGGGATAGCATCGTGGTGAAATATGCCGAGACATCGCGCAACACCTATCAAGAATGGCGCGAGGCACGCCCCAATCAGGCTCAGTTCCGCCAGCTGCTCAAGCAGTTTGCCGAGAACTGTCGCATCGAGAACTGCAAACCACAGGCGGAGTATATCCAAAGCATGGGGATGGGGAAATTGAAAAAAAAAGGTGAGAAGGTGAGAAAATGAACAATAAAACTAATTATAGAATGAAGAAATTTATCATGTCAGCACTACTGATTGGCGCTACTGCAGCGGCACAGGCTCAAAGCATACCTGTGTATCTCGACGAAAGTAAACCCATCGAGCAGCGCATCGACGACGCACTCAGTCGAATGACACTCGAGGAGAAGATTGCCGTGATTCACGCGCAGTCAAAGTTTTCAAGCCCTGGTGTAAAACGTCTGGGATTCCCCGACCTGTGGACCGACGACGGTCCTCACGGTGTGCGCCCCGATGTACTGTGGGACGAGTGGGAACAGGCCGGTCAGACCAACGACTCATGCGTGGCCTTCCCTGCCCTCACCTGTCTGGCTGCCACCTGGAATCCCCAGTTGGCCCGCATGTATGGCGAGAATCTGGCCGAAGAAGCACTCTATCGCAACAAGAGCGTGATGCTGGGCCCTGGCGTGAATATCTATCGCACCCCACTGGGCGGTCGTAACTTCGAGTATATGGGCGAAGACCCCTGGTTGGCCTCACGCATGGTGGTGCCCTACGTACAGGGACTGCAGTCGAAAGGTGTAGCAGCCTGCGTGAAGCACTATGCCCTGAACAACGACGAGGAGTATCGTCATCAGGTGAACGTGATTGTGAGCGACCGTGCACTGCACGAGATTTATCTGCCAGCCTTCAAGGCTGCTGTGCAGGAGGGTGGTGCCTGGAGCATCATGGGTGCCTACAACCTGTATCAGAACCAGCACAACTGTCATAACGCCACGATGCTGAACAAGATCCTGAAGAAGGACTGGGGCTTCGACGGTGTGGTGATCAGCGACTGGGGTGGTTGCCACGACACTGAGGAAGCCATCAACAACGGTCTCGACCTGGAGTTCGGCTCATGGACCAACGGTCTGAGCGAGGGCACCTCTAATGCCTACGACAACTACTATCTGGCAGTGCCATACAAGAAGCTCATCCAGGAGGGAAAATATACCACCAAGGAGCTCGACGAGAAGGTGCGCCGTGTGCTGCGCCTGTTCTATCGCACCACGATGAACCGCCACAAGCCCTATGGATTCCTGTGCAGCGAGAGTCACTATCAGACTGCGCTCAAGATTGCTCAGGAGGGTATTGTGCTGCTGAAAAATGATAAAATTAATGAATTAAAAAATGAACCCCTTTTGCCGCTCAACCTGCAGAAGATGAAGCGCATCCTCGTTGTGGGCGAGAATGCCATCAAGATGATGACTGTGGGCGGTGGTTCGTCGTCGCTCAAGGCCCAAAAGGAGATTCTGCCTCTCGACGGCATCAAGGCCCGTTTTGCTGATGCCGAGGTGGATTTCGTTCGCGGTTACGTGGGCGATACCGTTCAGAGTTACAACGGCGTAACCGTAGGTCGCTCGCTGTACGAAACCCGTACACAGGCCGAGTTGACTGCCGAGGCTGTTGAGAAGGCCAAGCAGGCCGATGCCGTGATTTTTATTGGTGGACTGAACAAGAGCGACTATCAGGATTGCGAGGGTCACGACCGCAAGAGTTACGATCTGCCTTACGCCCAGAACGAGGTGATTGAGGCCATCCTGAAGGTAAACCCACGCTTGGTTTATGTAAACATCTCGGGTAACGCTGCTGCCCTGCCCTGGATTAACAAGGTGCCCGCTGTGGTACAGGCCTGGTTTATCGGCTCCGAGGCTGGCGAGGCCATCGCCTCGGTACTGGCTGGCGACGTAAACCCATCGGGCAAGCTGCCATTCACCTGGTACGCATCGCTCGGTCAGTGCGGCGCCCATGCCACAGGCAGCTACCCCGGCAACTGGCGCGAGGATTATAAGATTATCGACGAGGAGTACAAAGAGGGTATCTACGTGGGCTACCGCTATACCGATGCCAATAAGCTCAAGCCACTCTTCGCATTCGGTCACGGTTTAAGCTACACCACCTTTAAGTTAGGCAAGGTAACCACTAACACCCAACACCTAACACCCAGCACAAAGCTCACCTTCACCGTGCCCGTAACCAATACCGGCAAGGTGGCTGGTAGCGAAACAGTTCAGCTGTACATCGCCGCCAAGCAGAGCAAGGTTGATCGCCCTGTAAAGGAGCTCAAGGCCTTCCAGAAGGTATATCTGCAGCCAGGCGAAACCCGCAACGTAACACTTACCATCGGTGCCGATGCCGTAAGCTATTACGATGAGACTGCCAACAGCTGGTGTGCCGAGCCAGGCACTTACGAGGCCCTGATTGGTACAGCCTCGGATAAGCTCCCAACCAAGTACACATTCAAACTGAAGTAGATTCATGCGTTATTTTAAATATTTAGGTACACATATAGTTGATATTAGTTAGTAATTAGTAGTTCCAAAATGATTGTTTTACCAGGATTAACACAAAAGGAGCCGGCAGCAATGCTGGCTCCTTTGCTAATTAACTAACACAAAATTATCACATAAAAGAGGGATTCAATACTCTCACAGTATCAAATCCCCCACGCAAACTTCAATAAATCGCTTTTTGCGATTTTCAAACAACCAAAAAAAGAATTGTTTGATTTATCGATTATCGGATGAACAGCAGTTCTCTGTACTTAGGCAGTGGCCACAGTGCATCGTCGACAATCAGTTCGAGCTTATCGATCTGATAGCGAATCTCATCGAGCTTTGGCTCTACCTTATCATGATAAGCGATAGCCTTCTCATGCTCGTCCTCGATCTTGTTGGCCAGCTTGCGAGCGTTAACCAACTCCTCAACACCCTTCTCGATGGCAGATGTGCGCTCGGCAATCTCCTCGATAATCTTCAGGTTACGGGCGTTCAGCTTCTCGGCTTTGTCAACGGGGAATACAGCCACCATATTTTCTACATTCTTCAGCAGCTGGCTCTGATAGCTGGTAGCCACTGGAATGATGTGGTTCATGCTCAGGTCGCCCAGTACGCGAGCCTCAATCTGAATCTTCTTGGTGTAGGTCTCCCACTTCACCTCGTTACGTGCCTCAAGCTCCTTCTTGGTCATTACACCCAGGCTCTCAAACATCTTAACGCTGGCGTCGTCGAGGTAACGCTCAAAGATTTTTGGACAGCTCTTCTCAACGTCCAGACCGCGTTTCTCGGCCTCGATAACCCACTCGTCTGAGTAGCCGTTACCATCAAAGCGGATAGGCTTACAGGTCTTGATATCCTCGCGGAGCACGTCGATGATAGCGTGGAACTTAGCGCTGTGCTCAGTACCAGCCAACTTCTTCTCGAACTCAGGAATGCGGGCATCAACACGCTTCTTGAAGTCAACCAGAGCCTCGGCTACGGCACTGTTCAGGGCAATCATAGCGCTGGCACAGTTAGCCTCGCTACCTACGGCACGGAACTCAAAGCGGTTACCGGTAAAGGCGAATGGTGATGTACGGTTACGGTCGGTGTTATCGATGAGCAGCTCAGGAATCTCGGGGATATCCATCTTCAGTCCCTGCTTGCCAGCCATAGCGAGGAAGTCCTTATCGGCAGTCTCGATGTGGTCGAGCAGCTCAGAAACCTGCTTACCGAGGAACGAAGATACGATGGCTGGGGGAGCCTCGTTAGCACCCAGACGGTGAGCGTTGGTAGCACTCATGATGCTGGCCTTCAGCAGTCCGTTGTGCTTGTAAACACCCATCAGGGTCTCAACAATAAAGGTAGCAAAGCGCAGGTTGGCCTCGGGAGTCTTACCAGGAGCGTGCAGCAGTACACCATTGTCGGTGCTCAAGCTCCAGTTGTTGTGCTTACCCGAACCGTTAATGCCAGCGAATGGCTTTTCGTGCAGCAGCACGCGGAAACCGTGCTTACGGGCTACGCGCTTCATAACCGACATCAGCAGCATATTGTGGTCAACAGCCAGGTTAGTTTCTTCAAAGATTGGTGCCAGCTCAAACTGGTTAGGTGCCACCTCGTTATGACGGGTCTTGCAAGGAACACCGAGTTCCAAAGCCTGAATCTCAAGGTCGCGCATGAAAGCAGCCACACGCTCGGGGATTGAACCAAAGTAGTGGTCGTCCATCTGCTGGTTCTTGGCACTATCGTGTCCCATCAGGGTACGACCGGTAAGCAGCAGGTCGGGGCGTGCAGCATACAGTCCCTCATCTACCAGGAAGTACTCCTGTTCCCATCCGAGGTTTGAGGTTACTTTCTTTACTGCGGGATCAAAGTAATGGCAAACATCAGTAGCAGCCACGTTGACTGCATGAAGAGCGCGCAGCAGAGGAGCCTTATAGTCAAGGGCCTCACCGCTATAACTGATAAATACTGTGGGGATACAAAGTGTATCGTCTATAATAAATACTGGAGATGTGGGATCCCATGCAGAATAACCACGTGCCTCGAATGTAGAACGGATGCCACCAGAGGGGAATGAAGAAGCATCAGGCTCCTGCTGAACGAGCAGCTTTCCGCTGAACTCTTCAACCATACCGCCCTTGCCATCATGCTCGATAAACGAGTCGTGCTTCTCGGCAGTACCTTCGGTCAGGGGTTGGAACCAGTGAGTATAGTGAGTTACGCCATTCTCGGTAGCCCACTGCTTGATACCAGCAGCTACAGCGTCGGCAACAGTACGATCCAAACGTGCGCCATTATCAATTACGTCGACCATTTTCTCGTACACGTCCTTTGGCAGGTACTTGTACATTTTCTCACGATTAAAGACCTTCTTGCCAAAATACTCGCAAGGTCTCTCACTTGGTGCTTTTACGTCGAGTGGCTTCTTCTTAAAAGCCTCGCCGACAACCTGAAATCTTAATGCTTCCATAATTACTGTTTATGTTGTTATACAATTTGCTTACACTTTGCTATGATTTCGATGCAAAGGTACTACAAATTGAAAGTAAATTACCTATTTTATCGACACTTTTTATCTTGTTTTTATCTCGAAATTACAAATTGTAAGTTCTGTATATGTATTTTCTTACAGATTGTAATCAAAATACGGGATTTAGCTAATACCTTTATAAAGCTATTTCGCCATCACACACAAACTCGGCCGGACCAGTCATGTACACGTGGTTGTCCTGTTCGCTCCACTCGATGGTAAGCGTGCCGCCATCCATCACAATCTGCGATGTGCGACTGGCCTTACCTGTAAGTGCGGCGGCCACAGCGGTGGCGCAGGCGCCTGTACCGCAAGCCTGGGTGATACCACTGCCACGCTCCCACACACGGGTACGGATGCCGCCGTCAGCCTCTACACGGGCAAACTCGATGTTACATCTTTGTGGGAATGCAGGGTGATATTCG
Organism: Xylanibacter ruminicola 23; assembly: GCF_000025925.1. NCBI lineage: Bacteria > Pseudomonadati > Bacteroidota > Bacteroidia > Bacteroidales > Prevotellaceae > Xylanibacter > Xylanibacter ruminicola. Next base: position 2,358,756 of record NC_014033.1, read on the forward strand.
AGTGCGGGGCCTGCTTCGCCAACCTGATCCACATCATCGGTAAATATCACGTAGTGGGGATTGCCCATCGATACGAATGTGCCATGACCAGGGTTACGCGATGGCAGGAACTGCGACTCGTTTTCAAGTACAGGCTCGCCCATATCTACGGTAACACTCTCTACAAAACCATCGGTTACGTGCAGACTGAGCACTTTTACACCCGAAAGGGTGAGCAGGCGAATCTCGGTCAGGTCGGTCATACCGCGCTCGTAAAGGTACTTACCTATACAGCGACTGGCATTACCGCACATCATGGCCTCGCTACCGTCGGCATTAAAAATGCGCATGGTAAAATCAGCCTCAGGAACGGTAGATTTGCCAATGAGTACCAGTCCGTCGGAACCGATGCCCTTGTGGCGGTGGCTCCACTTAATGGAGGCCGCCTCAGGGTCGGGTATATTGTACTGCGTGGTGTCAACGTAGATGTAGTCGTTACCACAGCCGTGCATCTTGGTGAAATGGATCTTGCTCATGCTAATTTTTACATTTTTGCATTTTTACATTTTTGCACTTAAAAAGCTGTTCACCTTCTGGGCTGTCTGGCGGCCGCTGGCCATAGCGCGCACTACAAGAGAGGCGCCATTGGCCGCATCGCCACAAACAAACACATTATTACCATAAGCGGGATGCTCTGGCTTCAAGAATCCCATGGCCAACAATACCAGTTCAGCTTTTATAATCTCGGGCTTACCCTTCTCAACCATGATGGGGCGACCGCCTTCGGGATTTGGTTTCCAATCTATCTCCTGTACCTTTACGCCGGTAAGCTTACCGTCCTTACCTAGGAACTCCAGGGTATTGATGTTCCAACGGCGGGTGCAGCCCTCCTCATGACTTGATGTAGTCTTCAGGGTGCGAGGCCATTCGGGCCAAGGGTTCTGTGGGTCTTCGGGCCCCTCAACGGGCTTAGGCATAATCTCAATCTGGGTAACGCTCTTACAACCCTGACGATGGGCTGTACCAATGCAGTCGCTACCTGTATCACCACCACCTATTACCAGCACGTCCTTGCCTTTGGCTGTTACGCGCTCGTCCTTACTGAACTCCATGCCTGCCAGCACGCGGTTCTGCTGCGACAGCATGTCGAGAGCAAAGTGTACGCCCTTGAGTTCGCGGCCAGGGGCTTTCAGATCGCGGGCTGTTGGAGTACCTGATGCAATCACGATTGCATCAAAGGCCTCTCCCCCCGCCCTCTCCAAAAAGAGAGGGAGCTGCTGTGCATCGGTGTCCCCACTCCCTTTGGAGGGGGTTAGGGGGAGGCTCACACCGTACTTAAACTCGATACCCTCCTGCTCCAGCAGGGCGATACGACGGTCGATAACGGCCTTGTTCAGTTTAAAGTTAGGGATACCGTAGCGCAGCAATCCGCCTGCAGCTTCGTTTTTCTCAAACACGGTAACGGTATATCCCATGTGGTTCAGGTCGTTGGCAGCAGCCAGTCCGGCAGGGCCGGCACCAATCACAGCCACCTTCTTACCGTTGCGAACGATGTCGGTCTTAGGCTGGATAAAGCCCTCCTGAAATGCCATCTCGGTGATGGCAGCCTCGTCCTCACGGTTGGTGGTTGGCTCGTGGTTAAAGCGGTTCAGCACGCAAGCCTTCTCGCACAGTGCAGGACAGATACGACCTGTGAACTCGGGGAAGGGGTTGGTGGTGTTCAGCAACTGATAGGCCAACTCAAAGTCGCCTTTGTACAGGGCGTCGTTCCACTCGGGTGCTTTGTTGCCCAGCGGACAGGCCCAGTGGCAGAAGGGCACGCCGCAATCCATACAGCGGCTGGCCTGCAGTTTGCGTTCGCGAGTGCTGAGCGTCTGCTCTACCTCGCCAAAATCGTGGATTCTATCGTGAATCGGACGGTAACCCGCCTCCTGGCGGTGTATCTCTAAAAATGCTTTTGGATTTCCCATTGTGTAAAATTTAAAAATTTAAGAATTTAAAAATTTAAAAATGAAATGCGACAACTTTTACATTATTACATTTTCTAATTTTTACATTTTACTAATAGTCGCGCTGGATGTCGGCAATCTTCTCGTGCAGGCGCGCCATCTTCTCTTCTTCGAGCACGCGTTTGTACTCGATAGGCACAACCTGGATAAAGTCCTCGATGTAGCGGTGCCAGTCGTCGAGCATACGTCCTGCCAGGGCCGAGCCTGTGTGCAGATAGTGCTCACGAATCAGCTCCAACAGTTCTTTGCGCGATACGCTGTCCTCAACCAGCGAGAGTTCAACCATATCCATGTTGCAGAAGTAGTCGAATGTGTGATCGGGGTCGTAAACATAGGCCACGCCACCACTCATACCGGCAGCAAAGTTTCGGCCTGTCTTACCCAGCACTACCACACGTCCGCCAGTCATGTACTCGCAGCAGTGGTCGCCGGCACCTTCAATCACAGCGATGGCACCCGAGTTACGCACTCCGAAGCGCTCGCCTACCTTACCATTTATATAGAGTTCGCCCGATGTAGCACCGTAAAGTCCGGTGTTACCTGCGATAATATTTTCTTCAGCCTTAAAGTCGTCGCTGCGGCGAGCTGGAGGCAGAATAGAGATGCGACCACCCGAAAGGCCCTTACCAAAGTAGTCGTTGGTCTCACCCTCGAGGCGCAAATCCAGTCCCTTCACGGCAAAGGCACCGAAACTCTGACCAGCCGAGCCCTTGAACTTAATTTTGATAGTTCCGTCGGGCAGTCCTTCCTCGCCGTACTTCTGGGCAATCACACCACTCAGCATGGTACCCACGGCACGGTCGGTATTCTTGATGGCATAGTCGAGTGTTACCTCTTCCTGGTTCTCGATGGCCTTCTGTGCAGCCTTAATCATCTCCTCGTCCTTCACGCCTGTCACCTTGGTGTAGGCACCGCGATCCCAGTACAGAGCCTTGTCGGTTGCAGGCTTGTGCAGCAAGCGTGCAAAGTCGATGGTCTTCTGCTTGTCGGTAGCGTTCTCGGTGTTCACCTCAATCAGTTCGGTGTGTCCGATAATCTCCTTCAGACTCTTCACGCCGATTTCACTCAGGTATTCGCGCACCTGCTCGGCCAGGAAGGTAAAGAAGTTAACCACGTACTCGGCTCTACCCTCAAAATGCTTACGCAGCTCGGGGTTCTGGGTAGCCACACCCATGGGGCAGGTATTGGTATTACACTTACGCATCATCACACAGCCCAGAACAATCAGGGGCAGTGTTCCGAACGAGAACTCGTCGGCACCAAGCATAGCCATGATTATCACGTCCTTGGCAGTCTTCAGCTGTCCGTCGGTCTGCAGGCGAACCTGGTTACGCAGGCCGTTCATCACCAGTGTCTGCTGGGTCTCGGCCAGTCCGATCTCAGGACTAATACCTGCAAATCGCATACTTGAAGCAGGGCTGGCACCTGTACCACCCTCGGCACCACTGATAACAATCAGATCGGCCTTGGCCTTTGCCACACCAGCGGCAATGGTTCCTACACCGCTCTCGGCCACCAGTTTTACGCTGACGGCAGCTGTGGGGTTGATATTCTTCAGGTCGAAGATAAGCTGTGCCAGGTCCTCGATACTGTAGATATCGTGATGTGGTGGAGGCGAGATGAGCGAGATACCGGGGATGGCGTTACGTGTCTTGGCGATAATCTCGTTAACCTTAAAGCCAGGCAGCTGTCCGCCCTCACCAGGTTTTGCTCCTTGTGCCACCTTAATCTGTATCTCCTCGGCATTCACCAGGTACTCGGCGGTTACACCGAAACGTCCACTGGCAATCTGCTTGGTCTTCGAGCTCAAGCTTACACCGTCAACCTCCGAGTGGTAGCGGGCGTTGTCCTCACCACCCTCACCGGTGTTACTGCGGGCGCCCAGCTTGTTCATGGCCAGTGCCAGTGCCTCGTGGGCCTCGATGCTCAGGGCACCGAAACTCATAGCACCTGTAACAAAATGCTTAACAATGCTTTCTACGCTCTCAACCTCGTCGATTGGGGTTGGCTTAGCAGCCTTCTTGAATCCGAAGAAGTCGCGGATAAAGATGGGGCTCTCCTTCTCATCCACCAGCTTCGACCACTGCTTGAACTTTTCGTAGTTACCCTGACGGGTAGCCAACTGCAGCTTAGCGATGGTCTCGGGGTTCCAGGCGTGCTTAATACCATCCTTACGCCATGCAAACTGGCCCTGGTTCTGCAGCAGTGTCTGCTCCTTGGCAGCCTCGTGCAGCGCAATGGCATCACGGGCTATCTCCTTCAGGCCTACACCACCAATGGTGCTCACCTCGGTACCGAAGTAGCGGCGCAGCAGATCCTCGCTCAGTCCGATGCTCTCAAAGATCTTGGCACCGCGGTAGCTGCGGATGGTGCTGATACCCATCTTACTCATAATCTTCTTCAGACCCTTGTCCACGGCCTTGATGTAGTTCTTCTCGGCGGTGGCGTACTCCTCCTGAATCTTGTGGTGCTTCACCAGATCGTCGAGTACCGCAAACGTCATGTATGGGCACAGGGCGCTGGCTCCGTAACCCAGCAGCAGGGCTGCGTGCATTACCTCGCGAATCTCACCGCTCTCAACAATCAGAGCTGTCTGCACACGCTTACCTACGCTAATCAGGTAGTGGTGAACAGCACTAACGGCCAACAGCGATGGGATGGCGGCATGGGTATCGTCCAGGTCGCGGTCGCTCAGGATAATGTAGTTCACACCCTCATCTACACTGGCTTCGGCCTGGTGGCACAGGTCGTCCAGAGCCTGGCGCAAGCCTTCCTCACCCTTGGCCATCTCAAACACGATAGGCAACTTCTTGGTGTTGAAGCCCTTGTAGCGGATGTTACAAAGTATATCAAGTTGTGTGTTGGTTAAAACTGGTTGCGGCAGGCGCACCATCTTACAGTTAGATGCGTCGGGTGTCAGAATGTTGGTGCCTACAGCGCCGATATACTCGGTTAGACTCATCACCAGTTCCTCGCGGATAGGGTCGATGGCAGGGTTGGTAACCTGTGCAAACTGCTGACGGAAGTAGTTGAACAGCACCTGTGGACGGTCGCTGATAACGGCCAGCGGTGTGTCGTTACCCATGGCAGCTACAGGCTCCTGTCCGGCTGTGGCCATAGGGATAATCGTCTTGTCGATATCCTCCTGACCGAATCCGAAGGTAACCAGCTTCTGCTGCAAGTCGCTCACACCGTTATCCACCTTACGTCCGCTCTTCAGTTTCTCAAGCTGCACGCGGTTCTCGGCCAGCCACTCGCGGTAAGGATGCGCCTTGGCCAGCTTCTCCTTAATCTCGCCATCGTAGTAAATCTTGCCTTCCTGCGTATCAATCAGCAGAATCTTTCCTGGCTGCAGGCGTCCCTTCGAAACCACGTCGCCGGGCTCAAAGTCCATCACGCCAACCTCAGAGGCTACCACCATCATACCTTGCTTGGTGATGGTGTAGCGGCTGGGGCGCAGTCCGTTGCGGTCCAGCATACCGCCTGCGTAGCGACCATCGCTAAACAGCAGTGCGGCAGGACCGTCCCACGGCTCCATCAGGATAGAGTGATATTCGTAGAAGGCTTTCAAATCTTCTGAAATAGGGTTCTTATCGTTAAAGCTCTCGGGCACCAGGATGGCCATGGCCTGTGGCAACGAGAGTCCGCTCATCATCAGGAACTCGAATACGTTGTCCAAGCTGGCCGAGTCGCTCATGCCGTCCTGCACAATCGGGCGCAAGTCCTTGATATCGCCCAGCGCCTCGCTGCTCAGCACACTCTCTCTTGCCTTCATCCAGCCGCGGTTACCACGAATGGTGTTAATCTCACCGTTGTGGGCCAGCAGACGGAAAGGCTGTGCCAGCTTCCATTTTGGGAATGTATTAGTCGAGAAACGCGAGTGAACCAAGGCCAGTCCGCTCGTAAAGTAATCGTTCGAAAGATCAGGGAAATAGCGACGCAGCTGTCCGCTGGTAAGCATCCCCTTGTAGATAATATTCTTGCTTGATAGCGAGCACAAGTAGAAGTCCTCATCATCAATGCGGTTCTCAATGCGCTTGCGTACCTTATATAATATACGCTCAAACACGGGCACGTTATCCTCCGACACGCCCGTTACAAATATCTGCTTAATGTCGGGTTCCACCTCGCGGGCAGCCACACCCAGCACCTCGGGGTTGGTGGGCACCGTACGCAGGTGCATCAGCTGCAGGCCCTCGCGCTCAATCTCCTCAATCATCACGCTCAGAATCTGCTGCTGGGCCTTCTCGTCCTTAGGCAGAAAAACCAGACCAGTGCCGTACTTACCCTTTTCGGGCACGGGGATACCCTGTAACAAAATAAACTCGTGGGGTATCTGTACCATGATACCCGCACCATCACCGGTCTTGTCGCGTGTCTCGGCGCCACGGTGTTCCATGTTCTCAAGCACCTTCAGTGCATTGTCAACCAGATCATGACTTTTTCCGCCGTGTATGTTAACCACCATACCCACGCCGCAAGCATCATGCTCATAGTCAGATTGGTAGAGTCCTTTTTTGGGTTGAGTTTGCTTTCTTTTTGTCATATTATCCTTTGTTAATCTTACATTTTGTCCGATTTCGACCGCAAAGGTATAACGTTTTGCTATCAAACAAGCCGAAACGCTGACGTTTTTATCTACATTTTTGTCGAAAATAACAATCTGTAAGCAAATCGCATTGAAATGCTTACAGATTGAAACTAATTTTTCTTTTTCTTATTAACATTTAACGGTGTGCTATGCGGAAAGGCTACGCTATAGGCACTGTCGAGCGCCTTCAGATCGATGCGCCAGAAGCTGATGCCGGTGCTTACGGCCACGATGGCACGCAGCAGCTCGCGATGCTTGCGCGGATAGAGATTGGGCAGAGGCAGCTCGTTCCAGCCCTCCTGCTCGCACAGATGGCACACGTGCCATATCATATCATCGTTGGCCGCAGCACCGAACCATGCTTTCAGCACGTTACGTATGCAGAAGCGCTTGCACTGCCCGCCCAGCAGGCGCCTTGTGCGCTCCAGCTTGCGCCAGAGCTGCACAAAACATTCTTGATTATTTTCGATTTTGACCATTTTGACTTTGACATTTTTAACCATGACTATTATGACACCTTACGATAATTACCATTCTCATCGATTGTTACCAGCCCCTGTTTGCGCCAGTTTTTCAGCATCTGGCGCACGGTGTTGATGTTAACCTGGGCACCCTTGATGGCCACCGAGTGCTGCATGGCCTGATCGAACGTAAACTGGCAGTCCAGTCGCCCAAAAATCGAGTCGTTCTTGCCACGCTTGGTGCGTTCACCATTCATACCGCCAGCATAATCACGACTCTGGAAAGCGTTCTCTATGCGGTCGCGGAAAAAGTACAGGGCATTCTCCAGCAGCTGGTCGGCTATCACATCGTAGGCATCCAGCATGGTTGGTGTCTGTGCTTTCAGCAGCAGCTCTTTCCACAGCCCGGGCTGCTGTTTCAGCTTTGCCTCGGCACCGGTCAAGCCGTGCTTCTGTATCAGTGTTTCGCACACCTTGCAAAGCATCAGGCAGCACGTCATTCGCTGGGCTGTTACGCACACGCGGAAACGCTGACGGGCACGGGTCCTATCGTCGTTCTTCATCGTTTCCAGTCGTATTTTCTCCAGCCACTCCCTACCCCTTGCCTCCAGCTTGGGCAGCACCACCTCGCCGAACATCAGCGGTAGCAAGTGTGCCACCTGCTGTATGCGGTCGCGCTGGCGATCGGTCAACACGTTAGGCTTATCCTCCAGCGGTGCAAAGGTATTGTCGGGTGTGCGGGCCACGGCAATACGACTCTGGAATCCGTCGGTGTAGTTGTTTACCACACGATACAGTGCATCGGGCGTACCGCACATACACACGTTCCACAGCAGGTGCTCTATATGTACGTTAACGGCATCGGCACTGCGGGCTTCGCGTTCGTACTTACTGCCGTCGTAACTCTGTCGCAGCATCACCGAAAAGTCGCTCATGGTCGATTTCCATTTCTGCGCTACCGTATCCGCCTCGGGTGTGAACGAAAAACCGTGCTTACCCTCGGTGTTGGCCAGTCGCTCGGCCAGGTTGGCCACGGTGTTGTTCAGCGTCAGGCAGCGCACGGGCAGCTTTGGTTCTTCGGGCTGTTCCTTCTTGTTTTTGGCGGCACGTTTCTTGGCGCGCCACTCATCCTCCTGCTGCTGGTACATCTTGTCGAGCGCAGCCACCTCGCTCATCCAGGCCTCTACCACAGGGTCGATACTCCCCTTACCACTGGCAAAGTCGCCGGCTATGTAAGATATCAGATTCAGTCCGCGCTTGGTGCCGTGCACATCCAACTGTACGCCCGTAGCCAGCGTACCGATACAAGGGCAGATGGCCGTTACAACCGGCATCGCCAGTCCCGCACCCACGGCATCTACAGAGTCCTTCACTCCCTGCGGAAGCTTAGGGATTTTTAGCAACGGACTACAGGACTCTAGGAGGTTTTGTTCACCCAAGTCAACTTCTTCAGCATCTATACAATCAGTCTTGTCAGTCCTCTTGTCCGTGGCTAAACAATTAAGCACATTTTTTAATCGCAGCGGGAAACCGTTGTACTCCGAGGTGAGGGCGTTCTTGATTTTTTCGCGTTTTTCCTCGGGGGTAAAGCCATCGTAGCAGGGTATCACCTGATCCAGCCAGTCGGCATTCTTGCCACAGATATGGCGCAGGTCGCAGGCCAGTTGGTAGGTAAGCGTATCGCGGTCGCCCTCGGTAGGTTCATAGCCCTGGTTGTTCACCTCCCAGTACTTTTTGATAATCCTATCAAACGGTATCCCGTGGTACTGCGTAGGATATTTTTTTTGCAACGGAACACAGGACTTTAGGATTTTTCCTTCGAGGGAATTGTCAACAGAATCAGTCTTGTTAGTCCTGTTGTCCGTTCTTGCGTCCCCCCGGTAGCAAGCGAGCGGAGCTCGAGCGGCTAAATCTATCTCAAACAGTTCATCATCCAAGTAAATCAGTTCATTGCCCGATGTAGTAAAGAACACGCGGGTGATATCCTTAGCCCCACTATCATAAGCTACAGATATCAACTCGCTCGCCCATTTCAGGTTCTCCTCCTGACTCAGTTCGGGCTTTCGCGCAAACACCAGATGGTAGCCACCACCACGGGCACTCTCCTCCATCATCTTCAATCCCAGCTCATCTTTCTTAGCTAAGATGCGCTCACGTACGGCGGGCATCTCATCGGGTGTCAGGTGGTCGATATCCATGCCAACGGTGGTGCTCATTCGGGTGCTGCCCTTTAGGCTGCCATCATCGTTAGGCAGACAGCTGTAGTTCATCTGCAGCAGCTTGTGTTTCAAAGCCTCCTCACCTGCGCGTATCCGCTGCACCAATTGCTGTTGCTCGCCACCATTTCGCAAACTCAAATACTCCTCTCTCGTTAGGACGGGACGCATCATCTTCGCCCCATCCTTTATATAAATTACATGTACACTCATAGTTTTTCATTTTTTTGCAACGGATAACAGGACTTTACGATTTTTCTAATCAATCTTGTCAGTCCTGTAGTCCGTTGCTAAATATATTTATTAGAAATTAGGATAACCAAGTTTAGAATTAAGGAATCTCACGCCATCAAGGGTCCAGGTCATATAAACCTTTACTTTCTTCTGGCCCTTTAAACTATAGGATACGTGCGTGCGCAGGCGTGTAAGGTTGCGGTCGGCCAGATCGTCGCTGATGTTCCAATGCCCATCGCGGCGGTACTGTATGCCCATGTCGCGCAGAATGGCGTTAAAGTCGTAGGTAGTCATGTTAAACGTCTTGGCCACCTGCGTAGCCGTCAGTGTATCCTCGGCGGGCTCGTTCAGCATGCGCAAGGTGTTACCAACAATCGCATCGGCTCGGTGCAGGATTTCAACGGCAGAAAGGTCGCGGCCATCAGCAGCGCGGGTTGGAATGTAACCGCCCGTCTGGCGAATCTGTGGCAGCACCTCGCTGGTAACCCAGTGCTTAAAGGCCTTGGCTTGTGGAAGCTTGGATGAGAGGATGAGTGCGTAAAGTCCGCTCTCGTTGATGATGATGACACTTCGAACTTGACCTGACAGAACGAATCGTTCGGTCAGCTTATCGTCGTCGTCAATATGGTCGCGAATAGCTTTCGGGGTATTAGTATACCCCAATGCTGTGGCAACATCCTTAGCCACAAACATGATTTGATTATTAACCTGGCAAGTACGAATCTCGCCGAAAATTTCACTAGTAAAAATCTGTATTGCTGTTTTCATTTTGTTGTGAGTTTAGCGAGGGAAGAGGCATCTGAAACGCTGGCCAGCTTGTCTCATGAGATTCCTTCTGCTCACTTCACTCAGCATCCCGCTGCCTTTTCAGCGGGGATAAATTGTTATTAATGTTTGTTGTTGTGCATCAGTCATGGATTAGAATAACTAAGGTACGCATGTGTATGCATATGTGCTGTGTACGCTCGGGCCTACCCGTGCGTTTCGAAGTATCAACATGTCAAAGAACGCTTTCGAAGTATGTGCCTCTCGCCAGAGGTGCTTCTATAGTAATAATGTTTGGGGAGTCAGCGTTAATTGGAAAAAAGAAATAACGCTGAGCGAAAAAGTTGGGTATAGCACATAAAAAAAAACGCAGAAATCCTTGCTATAAAGGTTTTCTGCGAATCTCAAAAAAAATCGAAAAAAAATTCTGCCTTCAGCCGCAAACGCTGAGTGAGGCTATTTTTCGCTAAGCGGTCATTTCATCGAACAGCGCGTCTAAATCCTGATAGGGATCCAGCAAACGCACCAGCCACTTGATGGTTTCCATCTTGTCTATCGGAGCCGTCGTACAGCGTAGGCGGTCGTTACCAAACTCCTTGTTACCCTCTTTGTTCCAGAAGTGAGCGTTAACCATCACCCAAATGCTGTAGCCCTCGGGCAGACCAACGTATTTCTTGCGGGTCACCAATTCACGGAACAGCTCGGCCAGCACATTCACATCGTCGAGCCAAACCACACGGGCGTAGCTTTCCTGGCCTGAGAACAAGTCGATGAAGTCGCGCTGCTGCGTATTGGCTGCAATCCAGCCCATCTGAACCAGTGCCGTATAGAGTTTCTGAAGCCTGTCGTTCGTCTCGCCACGTTTGGCTTTGTACGAGAACGTCTTGCCAATCTTCTCGCTGGTTTTCTTTGGACGGCCACGTTTGGCGGGTATTTTAACCACCCTGCCGTTGTTGTTGTTGTCAGAGGCAGGCGATCCTTGCAGCCGCTGTTTATCGTATCTCTCCATATCCTTAAGAAAACTGAGAATCCTCGGGTCGTGCGTCTCGATATAATCGGTTATACGCTGCTCAAGGGCAGCCTTTCCAGTCTGCCATCCACAAATCCTGAATACATCCTCGATGCCTTCAAGATTAATGCCTTGTGTATTCGTTGTCGCCACGCCTATAGGTTCTCTACAAATCCTTCTGCCGTTGATGATTCGGGAGTGTATTTAATCTTTATAACGTGGTCGTATAAGTCCTCCCAGTACTCACGTTCCTCAGTCAGACGTTTGCCCAATTCTTCAAGCGTTGGCTCAATGTGGTGTAGATTCAGGATTGTCAACTCCATGAGCTGTGCAAAGTAGCCGTCACTACAACCGCCAACTTCGATGCCAACCTCGACAACCGGTTCTTTCGACTTGAAGCCGATGCCATATTCGCGCAGTTTCTCTTTCAGCGGTTCGGCCTCTTCGGCAGAATTTTCCCAGGCTTCGTATCCCCAAGGATCGTCACCATCCGCGTTTGCTTTCTGTGTTGCGCGTTGGATGCACAGCAGGAAGAACTTCTGCACGTCTATGCGCATGTCGTCCTCGCTGCAAAGCACTTCGCAGTCGGTCAGTTCCGCACGGTTCCACACCACACCTTTTGCGCCATGCTTGTACTGCACAATCGGATGACTGTGCGTTTCCAACGTATATTTGCCGTCCTCACCGATGCGGCTTTCGCCCACAATGTACGTAGCTATATGCTTGCCCACCTCGCCATTACAATAGATGTAGTCGAAGGGCGCTTCCAGTTTTAAAATCTGAGTTTCCATAAAATCCTGTATAGTAACATTCTTTTCGGTTGCAAAAATAATACTTTTCTATCAATAAAGCATGCAAAAAATCAAAAATGTTACACAAACGGTTCCATATTACCTGATGCCACAGAACCGTCCCCTGACAGGTTTCGGCACGGCTCTCGTTTTGCGATTTTTTATTTTCTGATTGAAAAACTTGCACGTTTCAAAAATACTTCGTATCTTTGCAACCGTAAGACAAATTTATCGCATTATGACAGCAATTACTATCAACATTCCCAATCACGAAGTCAGCTTCTTTAAGAAGATGATGGCGAAGATGGGGTGGACGTACAGCGAAACCGATGTTGTGCGGTCAGCTGCCACACCCAAGGAGAAGACACTCGCCAAGGTTGACCACGCTTTCAAACAGTTGCGTCAAATGAAAGACGGCCAGTTGGAAGGTGTTAATGCGGAGGATTTGCTTAATGAACTGTAAGATTGAAGCAACCCCAGACTTTGCCCGCGAACTCAAACAACTCGCCAAGCGCTATCCCTCGATGAAGGACGACTATCGTAACTTCATCGATGCACTACGCAAGTCACCCCTCATGGGCGAGCCGCTTGGCAAACACCTACGCAAGGTCCGTTTCTCAATTGCATCAAAGGCCAGGGGGAAGAGTGGTGGCGCTAGGGTTATCACTCATACTGTGCTTGTGGAGTCTGATGGTGCAGACATCAAGCTTGTTACTATCTACGACAAGTCTGACCAAGTCAACATAACAGACAAGGAACTGAAGCAACTGATGAAGAAGAATGGTCTCGAATAGTATATTACGCCAGCACTGTGATACCATTTATATATGAGGTTATCGCCATCCAAGCGTAGCAAAAAATACAGAGAGCCATGCCCCAGCGGCACGGCTCTCTTTTTGCGATGCGATAACTCTGCGAAAGGGATTTTTATATCTGTTCGGGTATAATTTTGTTATAATTACTTAAAATTATACCCGTATTGATATAATCAAACGATTTAATACTTATCTTTGTACCCGTTAAGGTATAATGATAATGACTTTATCGGAGTATATTAAGCAAAAAAGGAAAGAAAACGGCCTTTCTCAGGTTGAATTAGCAGAGAGGGCCGGAGTAGGTCTCAGGTTTGTGAGAGACTTGGAACAGGGGAAGCAGACCTTGCGAATGGACAAGGTTAACGACGTGCTGGCCCTGTTTGGCGAATGTCTCGGACCAGTAAAAACTAACGTTGTATGAAACAGGCAGGTATTTTTGTAAACGACGTCTTTTGTGGTATATTGACAGAGGACGAAGAAGGGTTTCATTTTGCTTACGACAAATCGTATCTTGAACGTAAGGATGCAGCCCCAGTAAGTCCCACTATGCCTCTTACGCAACGGCAATACGACAAGGAAATGATGTTCCCTGTTTTCGACGGACTCATACCTGAGGGATGGCTGCTGGATATTGCCTCTTCGTCGTGGAAGATTAATCCACGCGACAGGATGTCGCTCTTAATGGCATGTTGCAAGGATTGTATTGGAAACATCAGTGTAAAACCAATGAGCCATGAGTAAGTGCCTGTTTTGTTATAAAGAACTGGAAGAAGGCCAGATTGACGTTCATCCTGCATGCGCCAGAAAGTTTTTCGGCAGTACTGATGTGCCCATCATTCCTTATACTCGTGATAACATGTCGGAACTGGCCCGACAGGTTATTCGTACCAGTGCATCTGTTACGGGTGTGCAGGCAAAAATGTCGCTCGACGTGAATCGTGGCAGCAGAAAAGAACCGGCCAAGTTCACCATTGTCGGACTTTGGGGTAAGTATATCTTCAAGCCGCAAAGCGGGCATTATCCCTGTCTGCCTGAATTAGAAGACCTGACGATGAAGATGGCCGAAGCTGCCCGTATCCGTACAGCCCGACATACACTGATCCGACTGGCTGATGGCGAACTGGGCTATCTGACGCTCCGTATGGACCGTGGGCGGAAAGGCGAGAAGATTTCGATGCTTGATATGTGCCAACTTACCAACCGGCTTACAGAACATAAGTATTACGGCACCTACCAGCAATTGGCCGATACCATCAAGAAATATTCATCAGCCCCCATGCTCGACGTACAGCGGTTTTGGGAAGTGGTGTTATTCTCTTGGATAACAGGCAACTCAGACATGCACTGCAAGAACTTCTCGCTGATAGATACAGGAGGCGGTAAGTATGCTTTGGCTCCAGCTTACGACCTGCTTGCCGTGTTGCTGGCCGACCCTGCGGATACCGACGAGATGGCAATGACATTTACGGTGGGTGGCCAGAAAATAGGGTTCGACCGCAATACCTTCATGACTGCTTTTACCCAGAGTGGTATTCCTGTTGCCGTTGCATCTAAAATGATAGATCGCATGAAGCGCAATCTCCCCGTATGGGAAGAGCTTGTCAGCCAATCCTTCTTGCCAGATAAGATGAAGGCAGCCTATTGTGATTTGCTACGAAAACGAATAAGCAAATTATAGCACAAAAAACAACCGCCAGTTCAGGCGGATTCCCCGCTAAAACCGGGCAGTGTCGCGAATCGCGACGGCACCCCCCCAAACCACTGCCCTGATTCAGGGCACTGGTTTTTATCCGTCAGAAAGCGATCAGCCGTTTTATGTACAAAAAAGTCGCCCACACACAAAAAGTGCCCGCGCCATCGCGGCGCAGAGCACTTGAACTTAAAATTACGATAACGTTCTTATTGTGACTTTAATAGCCTACTCTTACGTATTTTGTAGTTGGTGTGGTAGCTGCAGTGTACTCTGTCCAAGATGTACCATCGTCGCAGGTCTCAATCTTGCCGGATGTGTAGCCGGCATCCTTGGTGAGGGTGACTTGGTTAAAAGCTTTACCCCCGGCACATTCAGCCCACAGCTTGCCGCCATGGACGGTGACGTTTGAATTGGTGCCGCCCGTAATTCCTTTGCTGTTTCCCTTACCTACGGCCTTGACATCGCCTCCGTAGATATTCATTGAGCCATTGGAAGCCAGATGAATTCCGTAACCGTAATTAGAACCTGTGTATGTGTATTCGGCATCAATCGACCCGCCATATACGTTAAATGTATCTATACCATAGAAGCCGCCACAATTTCCAGAAGAAGTAGTTGATTTTACCTGGCAGCCGTGAACTTCCAATGTGGTTATGTACTTAATGGCATCACCATTTTGGCAATTAACAACCAATTGGCCTGTCTTATTGGCTTGGCCATAAATGCTGAGACTGTAGCTTTGGCCGCCATTAATCAGGTTGGCAGTCAACTTGGCGCCGTCCTTGATAATCAGTTCGACATTACCCTTTAATGTGATATTTCCGTTGATGGTGACATTGCCTTCCACCACATAGGTGCCAGCTGCCCAATTGACATTCCCGCTAGCATTCTCCACCGTGGTATAAGTATCCGGCATCAGTGTTGCCACCAGTTCCTTCATCGTGTTATCCCACTTCAGATAGATCGCTTTCACGGTCACCTTGATGGCTGTGGCTGCAATCTCGCTGTCGGCGTGCTGGGCATCGGCCTTGGCGTAGTACCATATATAGTAGGTGCCTGCTGCCAGTGTTGCTGCCGTGGGCACTGTGGCGTTGAAGCCATCGGTAGTGGTGGGCTGCGTGTTAGTCTCAGTCACCTGATACATCATCGTGCCGCCGTCGGCCTCGCCTGCTGTAACAAGGGCTGTGGCTGAGCCTGCGAGGATGTCGCCCGCTGTTGCTACAGGATCAGTAGTGATAGTAGCAGCTGGGAGGGTGGCTGGTTTAACTGTTACCACGTAGGATTTCGAATCGGTGAGGAAGATTTTCTTGCCGCCGGTGCTGTAGCCAGTAGCGGTAGCGGTGATGGTAGTTGTGCCCTCAGCTTTGGCGGTTACAAGGCCCTCGTTGTCAACCGTAGCCACATCGGTTTTGCTTGATGTGTACTCTACCACGGCTGTGGTCACCGATATAGCTTTGCGCCTATAGGTATCGCCAACCTTGAGGGTTACGGGCTTGTCGCTCATTGAGAGGTAAGCCGGTATGGGATTGTCTTCGCTGGCGAAGATGTCGTCGCAAGCCGTAAAGAGCACAGCCAAGCAGCACATCAGCGATGCCTGCAGCAGTCTTGAAATACTTTTCTTTGTCATGATTAGATCGTTTAAATATTAAAATTGTTATTTCGGTAAAAATATGTCGTTGGGTTCTCTGCTGCAAAGGTAAAAAATTTTTCGGCTGCATTCACCCCCCCCCGAGTTAAATTTTGTTAATCTAATAGATATTTCTAAGTTTCGTAGCACAAAACACCGCCGACATCCCTTTAAAATAAGCAGATATCGGAGAGAGGGGTTATGATTGCTCGGTGGTCATGGTGGTCAAGGTCAAAGTGGTCATTTTCGTTTTCGGAAACGCGGTCATTGCTCACTATATATAAATAGAATATTTATATTATAGTGGCGGAATTTGACAGTTGGTTTTCGATTTTGACCAAAATGACTTTGACCATCGCGACCGCGATGCGACATTAAACATGAAACATTAAACATTAAACATTAAAGATTAAACATTAAATATTCGTGAACCGCAATGGTAATGTTGTACCTTTGCATCGTTGATTTGAGAGAGATAATTTGCGCGCCCACGAGAAAAAATTTACGGGCCCACGGGGGAGGCGATTTTTCGATTGAAATGAGACAGCGAGAGATTAAACATTAAACATTCTTGCGTCCCTTCGGTAGCAAGCGCCACCCTACGGGATGTCGAGCGAAACATTAAACATTAAAGATTATGGCATTGAAAGTAAAAGCTAAGGAACAGTTGCAGAACATCGGCAAGTATGCTGGTAAGTATCGTTACGTGATGATGCCGGAGCTGTACACGGCTCTGACTCAGGACAAGGTGATTAAGGAGGCTGCTCTGCGCAGCGGCGTGAGCAAGGGTGTGATGCAGGCCTGCTGGGATGCGGCTGGCGAGGTGATTAAGGCATGGGCCACCGAAGGTCACTCGGTTGCGCTGCCCGGACTGGGTACCATGCGATTCGGCTTGCGCGCCAAGAGCGTTGAGAAGGTGGACGAGGTGAAGGCCGGACTGATTTCGAGTCGCCGCATTATCTTTACCCCCGACACCGATCTGAAGGAGGAGCTGTCGAAGACGGCCGTGCAGATTACCTGCTTTGACCGCGACGGCAAGGAGGTGAAGCGCGTGACCAGTACCGACGATGGTAACGTGGAGGACCCCGACCAGCCTACCAATGGCGACAACGGTGGAAACACCGGAGGCGGAAACCAGGGCGGTAACACCGGAGGCGGCGGTCACAGCAATGAACCAATCGGCGATTAGTTTTTAGGCACGGATTAACACGGCCTTTTTAAAAAAGGACACGGCTGTTATCAACGAAAAAAAGCAGCGTTTCTCTAAAAGAGAGCCGTGTAATCCGTGCCAAATTATTAACCATCAAACATTAAACATTATGAGTAAGAGAGAAACCATCAAGTTTATCGTGCAAATGATTGCAAGTATCGCTACGGCGATAGTAACGGCGCTGGGCACGACCAGCTGCATGAGCATGTGAACGGAGCTGCATGAGCATGTGAACGGAGCGGCCATCAATCAATGTGATTGGTGGCCGTTTTTGTTTTAATCTGTAAGCAAAATAAAAGCGATTGCTTTCAGGTTGATAGTTGGAGCCAAAATGAAGATTTAAAATTATGCCCTAATATTGACTGGAAACGGGAAAATGCTTACCTTTGCAGTCCATAAAAAGGATAAGGTTTTTATGGAAACAAAGTACATTTTCGTAACAGGTGGTGTGGTTTCCTCATTAGGCAAGGGAATTATATCGGCCAGCATTGGAAAGTTGCTGCAGGCACGCGGCTACAAAGTAACTATACAGAAATTCGACCCGTACATTAACATCGACCCGGGCACGCTGAACCCCTACGAGCACGGCGAGTGCTACGTAACAGCCGACGGCTTTGAGACCGACCTGGACCTGGGACACTACGAGCGATTTACAGGCATACACACAACACGAAACAACAGCATAACAACAGGACGCATTTACAAAACGGTAATCGACCGTGAGCGTCGCGGCGACTACCTGGGTAAAACGATCCAGGTAGTGCCACATATCACAGACGAGATTAAGCACCGCATGCTGCGCGAGGGCCTTGACGAAGGCTTCGACTTTATCATTACCGAGGTGGGCGGCACCATCGGCGACATTGAGAGTGCCCCATTTATGGAGGCTATCCGACAGCTGCGTTACCAGCTGGGCCGCAATGCCGTATGCGTACACCTTACGTATGTACCTTACTTAAAAGCCGCCGACGAGTTGAAGACCAAACCCACACAGCACAGCGTGAAGGAACTGCAGGGTATGGGTATTCAGCCCGATATCCTGGTACTGCGCACCGAGCGCCATCTTGACGACGGCATGCGCATGAAGGTGGCATCGTTCTGCAACGTGGATCTGGAGTGCGTGGTGCAGAGCGAGGACCTGCCCAGCATTTACGAGGTGCCCGTGAACATGCAGCACCAGGGACTTGACGCAGCCATTATGCGTAAGATTGGTATTCCCGTAGGCGAGACACCTGCCATGAAGCCCTGGCGCGATTTCCTTGACAAGCAGCGCCGTGCCACCAACGAGGTACACATCGGACTGGTAGGAAAATACGACCTGCAGGATGCTTACAAGAGTATTCGCGAGAGCCTGAATCTGGCTGGTATCTACAACGATGTGAAGGTAAAAATGCACTTTGTGAACAGCGAGGAGATTACCAAAGCCAATGTGGCCGAGAAGCTGAAGGGTCTGGCTGGAATCGTGGTTTGTCCGGGATTCGGACAGCGCGGTATCGAGGGTAAGATCATTGCCGCCGAATACACCCGCACCAACGATATCCCCACATTCGGTATCTGCTTGGGTATGCAGATGATGGTGATTGAGTTTGCCCGCAACGTGCTGGGCTACAAGGATGCCAACAGCATGGAGATGGACGAGAACACGCCACACAACGTGATAGACATTATGGAGGAGCAGAAGAATATTACCGAGATGGGCGGCACCATGCGCCTGGGCGCTTACGAGTGTGAGCTGGTAAAGGGCAGCCGCGTGTACGAGGCCTACGGCGAGGAGACACTCATCAAGGAGCGCCACCGCCACCGCTACGAGTTTAACAACAAGTACCAGGAGGAGTACGAGGCCAAGGGCATGAAGTGCGTAGGTATCAACCCCGATGCCAACCTGGTAGAAATCGTAGAGATACCCGAGAAGCGCTGGTACATCGGTACCCAGTTCCACCCCGAATACTCATCTACGGTACTGAACCCACACCCACTGTTTATGAGCTTCATTGCAGAATGCAAACATTAAACATTAAAGATTAAACATTAAACATTAAAGAGTAAACATTAATGGAGCAACTGAAGCATGAGTGCGGAGTGGCGATGATTCGCCTACTGAAGCCGCTGGATTACTACGAGAAGAAATACGGTACCTGGGCCTATGGTTTTAACAAGCTGTACCTGATGATGGAGAAACAGCACAACCGCGGACAGGAGGGCGCCGGTATAGCCAGCGTAAACCTGAACAACAAGCCCGGCACCGAGTATATGTTCCGCGAAAAGGCGGAGGGCAAGAATGCCATTACCGAGATATTCAGTCGCGTTACCGAGGAGATGAAGGGCGAGCTGTTGATGGGCCACCTGCGCTACTCGACTACCGGCAAGAGCGGACTGACGTTTGTTCACCCCTTCCTTCGCCGAAACAACTGGCGCGCCAAGAACCTGTGCCTTTGCGGTAACTTTAACATGACCAACATCGACGAGGTGTTCGACTTCCTGACCGCCCAGGGACAGAGTCCACGTATCTACGGCGACTCGTACATCACCCTGGAACTGATGGGACACCGACTGGACCGCGAGGTGGAGCGCCTGTATCAGGAGGCCACCGCACAGGGTCTGACGGGCATCGACATTACCAACTATATCGACAACCACATTGAGATGGCCAACGTACTGCGCACCACCATGCAGCACTACGACGGCGGTTTTGTGATGTGCGGACTCACGGGTAGTGGCGAGATGTTCAGCGTGCGCGACCCCTGGGGCATACGACCCGCCTTCTACTACCGCGACGACGAGATTATAGCCCTGGCCAGCGAGCGCCCCGTGCTGCAAACCACATTTGATATTGATAGTAACGACGTGCATGAGCTGCTGCCAGGTCAGGCACTGATAGTACATAAAAACGGCGAAAGCCGACTGGAGCAGATTATGCCTGCCCAGAAACTGAGCGCCTGCTCGTTCGAGCGCATCTACTTTAGTCGCGGTTCCGACTGCGACATCTACCAGGAGCGCAAACGACTGGGCGAACAGCTGACTCAACCCATCTTAAAGGCCATCGACGGCGATGTAACCCATTCAGTTTTTTCCTATATCCCTAACACCGCCGAGGTGGCCTTTTATGGGATGACAGACGGATTCCGTAAGCTGCACGGCGACGTGCGTACCGAGAAGGTGGTGTGGAAGGATATTAAACTGCGCACCTTTATTACCGACAACAGCGAGCGCAACGATCTGGCTGCCCACGTTTACGACATCAGCTACGGCAGCTTGCAGGCCGGTGTGGATAACCTGGTGATTATCGACGACTCGATTGTGCGCGGCACCACCCTGAAGGAGAGCATCTTTAAGATTCTGGACCGTCTGCACCCCAAGAAGATTGTGATGGTATCGAGCTCGCCACAGATCCGTTACCCCGACTACTATGGTATCGACATGGCCCGACTGGAGGAGTTCTGCGCCTTCCGTGCCACCATGGCCCTGATTGAGGAGCGCGGCATGTGGCAGCTGGTAAACGACACTTACCTGGCCTGCAAACGCGAGCTGGAGAAACCCAAGGAGGAGATGCAAAACTGCGTGCGCGCCGTGTACGAGCCGTTTACAGTAGATGAGATTAATAAGAAAATTGTTGAGATGTTGCGACCAGCCGACATGCAGGCACCCATCGAACTGGTTTTCCAGAGTATCGAGGGCCTGCACAAGGCTTGCCCCAACCACCCAGGCGACTGGTACTTTACAGGCCACTACCCCACTCCGGGTGGCGTAAGACTGGTAAACCAGGCGTTTATAAACTATGTAGACAAGGTAACAAAAAAATAGGTTCCGATTGGAACCTATTTTTTTCGTTCTTTACTTCTTTAACCAGTTCTCGATGCGGTGCAGCGCCTCGTCGGTTTGTTCGTGACTGCCGAAGGCCGTGAATCGTACGTAACCTTCGCCCGATGGACCGAAGCCCACACCTGGCGTACAAACCACATGGGCACCGTACAGCATCTCTTCGAAGAACTTCCAAGAACTTGAGGTTTCGGGGGTCTTAGCCCAGATGTAAGGGGCATTCTCGCCACCGTAACACTCAAAGCCTAAGCCACGCAGGGTGGTAAGCATCTTCTTGGCATTTTGCATGTAGTAGTTGATAGTTTCCTTAACCTGCTGCTTACCCTCGGGGGTATAGATGGCCTCGGCAGCACGCTGCGAAATGTAGCTGGTACCATTAAACTTGGTACACTGGCGACGGTTCCACAGGGGGTTAAGAGGGATGCGCTCGCCATCGAGCGTGGCAGCCGTAACCTCCTTAGGCACGATGGTGTAGCCGCAGCGCACACCGGTAAAGCCTGCCGTCTTGGAGTACGAATGGAACTCGATAGCGCACTTGCGGGCACCACGAATCTCGTAGATGCTATGAGGAATCTCATCGTCCTGGATGTAAGCCTGATAAGCAGCATCGTAGAAGATGAGGGTATCGTTCTTAAGCGCGTAGTTTACCCACTTGCGCAGCTCGGCCTTAGAGATAACGGTACCTGTGGGGTTGTTAGGATAGCACAGGTAGATCACATCAACGCGGCGGTCGGGCAGCTGGGGTACAAAACCGTTCTCGGCATTACAAGGCATATACAGCACATTAGACCAACGACCATTCTCCTGAACTCCCGCACGACCAATCATCACGTTCGAATCGATGTAAACAGGATAGATAGGATCGGTAACGCCGATAGAGTTATCCCAGCGCACCAGTTCCTGAATGTTACCCGTATCGCTCTTGGCTCCATCGTTGATAAACACCTCGTCGCGATCCAGATGGATACCACGTGGCAGGAAATCGTTCTTCAAGATAGCATCGCGCAAGAAATCGTAGCCCTGCTCAGGTCCGTAGCCACGGAACCCTTGACGGGTGGCCATTTCGTCGGCAGCCTTGTGGATAGCCTCGATAACGGCTGGTGCCAGTGGTTGCGTTACATCGCCTATGCCCAGTGAGATGACATCCACCTTGGGATGCATGGCCTTAAAGGCGTTTACCTTTTTTGCAATGTCGGCGAACAGATAATTGTTCGGCAGCTTCAAGAAGTGGTCGTTTACTAATGCCATATAATATAAACCTATTTAATTTCGGGTGCAAAGGTAGCACTTTTTGGAAGAAAATTCAAAAAATACTTAGCATAATCACCTTCGATTTAATGAAAAGTAACAATTTGTAAGCATTAATAGTTGTTTTGCTTACAATTTAAAAGTAAAACACTGTTAACGCTAACAAAAAGATAACGACACAAAATCTTTTATAACAAAATGAAACAAAAAGCACTTGTTTTACTTACAAAATGCATTAACTTTGCACCCAAGAAATGACAAAGTGTCATCAATTTAACAATTTATTATAATAATTAGGTAAAAGTTTAAGAGGTATGAAAAAGATTGAAGCGATTATCCGAAAGACTAAGTTCGAGGAGGTGAAAGCTGCTTTGCTATCATCCGACATCGACTGGTTTGAGTACCACGACGTTCACGGCATTGGTCAGAGCCGTCAGGAGCGCATCTATCGTGGTGTACAGTACAGTACCGACGTGATCGAGCGTGTGGCCATCACCATTGTGTGCCGCGACATATTCCTCGATCCAACCGTAAAGGTTATTCTGCAGGTAGCTCACACAGGTGAAATCGGCGACGGTCGTATCTTTGTAAGCGATGTGATTGACACTTGGAGCATTCGCACAGGCGAGAACGGCGACACCGTATTGAGAGATAAGAAATAGTTCAATATTAAACATTAAACATTAAACATTAAACATTAAATATTGAACATTAAAAATTAAACATTAAACATTTTCAGGATTATGAACGAAATTGGAATTTCACTCGATACCGTATGGATGCTATTGGCAGCTATGTTGGTTTTCTGGATGCAGCCAGGTTTTGCGCTGTGTGAAGCTGGATTTACACGCAGTAAGAACACCGCTAACATCCTGATGAAGAACTTTGTAGATTTTATGTTCGGCTCGCTGCTGTTCTTCTTCCTTGGCTTCGGCTTTATGTTTGGTGGCGACGTGCTGGGCGGTTTTATCGGTATGCCTAACTGGGGCGACCTGAGCTTTTACGAGAGCGACCTGCCTGTAGAGGGTTTCCTGATTTTCGAAACCGTATTCTGTGCCACTGCCGCAACCATCGTTAGTGGTGCTATGGCCGAGCGCACAAAGTTCTCGATGTATCTGGTTTACAGTGCAGTTATCTCACTGATTATCTACCCTGTAGAGGGTCACTGGACATGGGGTGGCGGCTGGCTTTGCAACGATGCTGCCGATAGCTTTATGATGACTACCTTTGGTGATGTGTTCCACGACTTTGCCGGTTCGGCTATCGTACACAGCGTAGGTGGTGTGCTGGCCCTGGTAGGTGCTATCGCCCTTGGTCCCCGTGTAGGCAAGTATGATGAGGACGGTAAGAGCCGCGCTATTCCTGGTCACAACCTGGCCATGGCTGCTCTGGGCGTATTCATCCTGTGGTTGGGATGGTTCGGATTCAACCCCGGTTCACAGCTGGCTGCCAGCGGCGAGGTTAACCGCATTGCCATCAGCCACGTATTCCTTACCACTAACCTGGCTGCTGTAGCAGGTGGAACTGCTACCATGTTCCTTACCTATATCAAGTATGGCAAACCATCACTCTCACTCACCCTTAACGGTGTGCTGGCAGGATTGGTTGGTATCACCGCCGGTTGCGACCTGGTATCACCCTTCGGCGCAGTTATCATCGGTCTTGTTTGCGGTATCGTACTGGTTTACGCCATCGAGTTTATCGATCACAAGCTGCACATCGACGACCCTGTAGGTGCTTCGTCAGTACACGGTGTTTGCGGTATCCTGGGTACCCTGATGACCGGTCTGCTGTCAACCTCAAACGGTGCTTTCTACGGTCACGGTTTCGGTTTCTTCGGTGCTGAGCTGTTCGGTGTTCTGGTTATCGACCTCTGGGCTGCTGCCTGTGGTGTAGTATTGTTCTACAGCATTAAGAAGATTCACGGTCTGCGCGTTAGCAAGCGTATCGAGGAAGAGGGCTTGGATATCTACGAGCACGGAGAAATGTGCTATAACTGATTGAAGATTGAAAATTGAAAATTAAAGAGAGAGATTTTACCATTAGTTAAAAATTAAAAGTGAACGAATTATGAAAAAGATTGTTTTAATGGCGCTTATGTTCGCCGCAGGAATGGGTGCTTCGGCACAGGATGAAGTTGAAAGGCTACGGGTAGGCGAGCGCAGCTCGGGAATGACAACAGTAGCTGCAGATGTAGTAAGCTCGTATATCTGGCGTGGCCAGGATTGCGGAAGTGCAGCCATCCAGCCTACACTGGGCATTGGCTACAAAGGCCTCTCGCTCACAGCATGGGGCAGCTACGGACTGGTTGACACCAACGATGCCAAGGAGTTCGACCTGACACTGGCCTACACTGCAGGTGGTTTCAACATCGGCTTGACCGACTACTGGTTCAACGCCGGACTGGATCCTGAGGGTCGCTACTTTAAGTACGATGCCCATGGCACCAACCATATCTTCGAGGCAAACATCGGTTACGACTTTGGTGCCGCCAGCATCCAGTGGTTTACCAACCTCTCGGGTAACGACGGTGTAAACAAGGATGGTAAGCGTGCCTACAGTTCGTACGTAGAGCTGGGCGTGCCCTTCAAAGTAGCCGCAGTAGATTGGAGCGCAACCGTAGGTGCTGTGCCTTACGCCACCAGTTTCTATGGTACCGATGGCTTTGCCATCACCAACCTGGCACTCAAAGCTACAAAGGATATTAAAGTAACCGATTCGTTTAGCATCCCAGTGTTCGCCCAGGTGGCTGCTAACCCCTGTGCCCAAAAGGCATACTTCGTCTTTGGATTCACGCTTCAGCCGTGAGTCCAAGGACTCTTTTAAAAAAGCAAACATTCAAACAACTATAAAAAAATAAAATATTATGTGTGGAATAGTAGGTATTTTCAACGTAAAAGAGCAGTCGCAGCAAATGCGACAGAAGGCTTTGAAGATGAGTCAGAAAATTCGCCATCGTGGTCCCGATTGGAGTGGTATCTACTGTGGCGGCTCGGCTATCTTAGCCCACGAGCGATTAAGTATTGTTGATCCAGAGTCGGGTGGTCAGCCCCTGTTCTCGCCCGACCACAAACAGGTGCTTGCCGTTAACGGCGAGATTTACAACCATCAGGAGATACGTCGCCGCTATGCCGGTAAGTACGATTTCCAGACGGGTAGCGACTGCGAGGTAATCCTGGCCCTGTACCGCGAAAAAGGTATCGATTTCCTGGAAGACCTGAGCGGTATCTTTGCCTTTGCCCTTTACGACCAAGAAGCCGACGAATTCCTGATTGCTCGCGACCCTATTGGCGTTATCCCACTGTACATTGGTTGCGATGCCGACGGAAAGGTGTACGTAGCCTCGGAGCTGAAAGCCCTCGAGGGCCAGTGCGAGCACTACGAGCCTTTCTTGCCCGGCCATTACTACTGGAGTGCCGACCCAGGACAGAAGCGTTACTACAAGCGCGACTGGATGGAGTACGATGCCGTGAAGGACAACCCCGCATCGGTAGAGGCTATCCACGACGCACTCGAAGGTGCCGTTAAGCGCCAGCTGATGAGCGACGTGCCTTACGGTGTACTGCTGTCGGGCGGACTCGACTCGAGTGTAATCTCGGCCATCGCCGAGAAATACAGCGAGATGCGTATCGAGGACGACTCGAAAACCAAAGCCTACTGGCCCCGCCTGCACTCGTTTGCCGTAGGACTGAAGGGTGCACCCGATCTGGCCAAGGCCAAGCTGGTGGCCGACCACATCGGTACCGTTCACCACGAAATCAACTACACCATACAGGAAGGTCTGGATGCCATCCGCGACGTAATCTACTTTATCGAGACCTACGACGTGACCACCGTACGTGCCTCAACACCTATGTATCTGCTGGCGCGTGTCATCAAGTCGATGGGTATCAAGATGGTGCTGAGCGGCGAAGGTGCCGACGAGATTTTCGGTGGCTACCTGTACTTCCACAAAGCCCCAACGGCCAAGGACTTCCACGAGGAAACCGTCCGTAAACTCTCTAAGCTGCACCTCTACGACTGCCTGCGTGCCAACAAGAGTCTTTCGGCATGGGGTGTTGAGGGTCGTGTGCCATTCCTCGACAAGGAGTTCCTGGATGTGGCCATGCGCACCAACCCCGAAGCTAAGATGTGCCCAGGCAAAACCGTTGAGAAGAAGATTGTACGCGAGGCCTTTGCCGACATGCTGCCCGAAGCCGTAGCCTGGCGCCAGAAGGAGCAGTTCAGCGATGGTGTAGGCTACTCGTGGATCGACACCCTGAAGCAGATTACATCCGAGGCCGTTACCGACGAGCAGATGGCCCACGCCGCCGAACGATTCCCAATCAACCCACCAAAAAATAAAGAGGAGTATTACTACCGCTCTATCTTTGCCGAGCACTTCCCCAGCGATTCAGCTGCCCTGAGTGTGCCCAGCGAGGCCAGCGTAGCATGCTCTACCGCCATCGCCCTGGAATGGGACGAGGCCTTCAAGAATATGAACGATCCTTCGGGACGTGCCGTTAAAGGCGTGCATGAGCAGGCCTATTAACGGAACGCCTTCACGTTCCAAAGGCGTGCATGAACAAGCATACTAAAAAAAGCGGCCCTTCCTTTTCGGAGGAAGGGTCGTTTTTCTGTTATGACAATGCGGCGCTTACAGCGTAACCTCAGGCACTACCTGACCGTCGAGCAGGTTGATGGTGCGCTGGGCATAACCGGCATCGCGCTCCGAGTGGGTTACCATTACCACGGTGGTACCCTCCTGATTCAGCTGGGTAAGAAGCTGCATCACCTCAAGTCCGTTCTTTGAGTCGAGGTTACCAGTGGGCTCATCGGCGAGGATAATCTTAGGATTCATCACTACGGCACGGGCGATGGCCACACGCTGTTGCTGACCTCCTGACAACTGCTGGGGGAAGTGGTGGGCACGATGACTGATGGCCATGCGGCGCAGTACCTCCTCTACCCTTGCCTTGCGTTCCTTCTTGGGCACACCCAGATAAGTAAGAGGCAACTCTACATTCTCTTCAACATTCAATTCATCAATCAGGTTAAAGCTCTGGAACACGAAACCAATCTGGCCCTTGCGAACCTTGGTACGCTGACTCTCCTTGAGCGAGCCCACATCCTGACCATCCAGCAGATACTGACCACTGGTAGGATTATCGAGCAAACCCAGAATGTTAAGTAAGGTTGATTTACCACAGCCCGATGGACCCATGATGGCCACGAACTCGCCTTTCTTTACTTCGAGCGATACACCGCCCAATGCAACGGTCTCCACCTCTTCGGTACGGAACACCTTCTGAATGTTTTCTAACTTAATCATAAGCTTATTGTACTATTTGACTATTTACTATTTCACTATTTATTCGTTCTTAAGATAATCTACCGGGTTGCTGCTGGCCACACGATAACAGCCGATGCAAACTACCGAGAGGATAACCACCACTACTGCCAGGGCACAAAGACCGAAGAGTACTGGCAACAGGACAGCCTTTTCGCTGAATTGCTCTAACCACAAGCGCGACACATACCAGCCACCGATGGCACCGATAACCACTGCAGGCAAGGCCAGGCGCAGAATATCGCGGATAAAGAGCTGCAACACATCGATGATATGCGCGCCGTTCACCTTGCGCACGGCAATCTCCTTCTGTCGGCGAGCCAACTCACCAGCCAGATAACCAATCAGTCCGATCAGGGCAATAATCAAAGCTACCATTCCACCAATCATCACGGTACTGCGGAAACGGTGGGCGTCGGTATAAAGCTGCGTCATTAACATGGTATAGGGGCGCATGACTACATCGGGATTCTCGGGAATCAGCTCGTGCAAACGCTTGTTGGCGGCATCGAGCGCACCCATATCGTGGAAACGCACGGTGATATGGTGGGTGTATCTCATGTTCTGGTCGTAGAAACAGATGCTGGGACGCGTGTCGGGATGGGTGATACTACCGATACGGGGATCGTCGAACACACCCACGATGGTGTAAGGACCTTCGTAAGAGGTACAGATTACCTGCTTGCCAACAGCCTGATCCCAACCAGCCAACTGCTTCATCTTCTCCTCGAACTTACGACTTACCATCGCCTCGCGCATGGTGTCGGTCTGCTGCGTAAAGGTACGACCAGCAATCACGGGTATGCCCATCACCTCGAAGTAATCATCGCCTACATCAAACAGGTCGGCCACATTCATGTATTCCTTGTCATCGCCTGGCAGGAAGATGTTATCGCCACTCTGCATCTCAGGCAGGTAGGCATAAGATGTGGTAACACCTTTCACACCCGACAGCTTTTTGAGCTCACTAACCACCAGTCGTTTCTGTGTCAACGAGAGCTCGTCGGTATTGAGATCGGCCAGGGTTGAATAGTCGTAACCTGGATTATCGTTCACCATCAGCTGATACTGGCGACCTACCACTAGCAGTAGTACAAAGAGGAAGGTGGCCGAACCGAACTGCAATCCCAGCAACAGCATTTTCCACGCACGGTGCGAATGGTTGTAATGCTTAAAGGCGGCAGTCATGGGGATGTGGGTGTAAGCCCAACCGGGCACCAGACCTGTGATAACCAGCACCACCAGACAAGTAAGGGCGATGAACCCAATGTTATGACCTGTAGTAAGGATGACCGGTAGTGGCGTGCCCGTAAGTTCCTGGATGGTATCCTGGAAGACGAACAGCAAGCCTGCGGCCAGCGCTAACGATAACAGCAGGTGCAGCACACTCTCGATCATCACGCGACCATAGATATTTCGCACCTCGGCACCATAGCAACGGTGTACAGCCATCTCACGAGCGCGGCGACTAATGCCACCAATCACCAGCAACAGATAGTTCATCACCGCACAGCCAATCAGCACCATGGCCAGCAACGAGATAATCCATATCATACGACGTGTAGCATCGTCCTGTGTATGATAGTCGGCCAACGGGCGCAGCGAGTAATCGAGATCCACACCGGCCTTCTTCAGTTCGTCGGCAGGCAGGTTGTCGCGTCGCATCTTCGCAATCTGTGCTTTCAAATCGTCGGGAGTGATTCCCTCGGCCAATCGCACATAGCCAAAGTAGCGATCGTTACCCACCCAGTTGTCGCGACCATCCCAGGTTATCTGGGGCAGTGTAGGCATCGATACCAGCACCTCCAAGTCGTGCAGTCGGGTGTTCAGGGGGATATCCTCGTAGATACCGCCAATAGTGAGTGCCAGATTGCCACGCTTATTATAATACACCTTCTTACCAATCACGTCGCCCCCCAGTTTCTCGGCTATCGACTGCGGAATCATGCAGTAGTTGGGCTGACTGAGCGTTTTCTTTGGATTACCTGCCAGAATACGGTAGGGAAACACATCGAAGAAACAGCTATCGGTAAAGAAAAAATTGGTACGTATGCGCTTATCGTCTTCGGTAACCAGTGGCAGGTCCCAACCAAAGCCTGTATAGCGGGTAGCGGCCTCAACCTGCGGGCAGTAGCGCTTCAAGCCGTGAGCGATAGCACCCGATGTTTGTGAGTAATGCTGATATTCACCATCGCGGATGATATCCTCATAGAGCACATAGATGCGGTCGCTCGTATCGAAGTCTTTATCCCACGACTGTTCGAAACCAGCCTTACCTATTAATACAATACCAGTAGCCAGACCAACAGCCAGACAGAGAATCTTAATCCAGTTGTGCTGACCACGCTGATTGAGAGATTTGATAACGTTCATATGCATTATTTGTTGATGTTTACGCTGCAAAGATACGGCTATTAACCAATATCTGCAAGCTTTTTGCACGGCCCGTAGGCGGTATGTCTAAACATTATACGGTTCACTGTATGATTTTTATACACTTGCCACCAGTTACTCGGTTTTAATGCTCTCAACCGGGTTGGTACGCACGGCTTTGATAATCTGGATGCTAACCGAGAGTACAGCTACCAGCAGGGCAAAAGCACAGGTAACGGCGAATATCCATGGGCTCAAGCTGATGCGATAGCTGAAGTTGCTCAACCAGTCGGTCATCACGTACCACGACAGCGGGATAGCGATGACAAACGATACCAGCAATGGTGCACAGAAGGTGCGCAGCATGAGTGCCATCACCTCGTGCGAGGTTGAACCCATAATCTTGCGGATACCAATCTCCTTCTGTCGCTGACGGATAAAGAAAAGCGACATACCGATGAAGCCCATCACCGAAATTACAATCGCCACAATGGTAAAGAGCGAGATAATCTTGAGCGTATTCTTTTGATCGGCGAAGGTTTCGGCGATACTCTCCTCCAGCGACTGCACAGACCATTCCATATCGGCCTCGGGCACACCTTGTTCCTTCAGCATGGCTGTGAAAGTCGCCTTGGCCTGCTTGTCGCCATTGGTCTTCACCAGGAACGAAGGATAGTTGAACGAATCCTTGAATTGGATGACAAAAGGCTCAACACCTTGCAACACATTGATACGATGGATATCGTTAAGCACACCAGCGATAGGTTTATTCCAAACAGTCTGTGTGGTGGTGTCGGTATATTCCATCTGGCGCATAGCCTCCTCCGTCAGATAGTAACCATCACTGGTTTGTCCATAGTCTTTCTTTTTCTTAAACCCATAAAGGTCGTAGGCCGTTTTGTCAAGGTCTAATAAGTAGAGAGTCACCAATTTATCGTTACGCGTCACACTTTGCATGCTACAGCTACCAGTAGCCAGCGAGGTTTTCTCGAACCTACCTATTTTCTCCACAAAAGGCATCTTCTCCAAGAGGTTTCTCACAGTTTGATGTTTGCCATCGGGAGCGTCGATAACAAACAGATGCTCTGTGTTGTAGCCCAGCGGCGCATGAATCAGATGATTCAGTTGCAACCAGATAACGAGGGCCGACGTAAGCATCACCACGGTTACCACATTCTGCAGAATGATAAAGATCTTGCTCAGCACCATCTTGGAGCGATAGCGGAAACTGCCCTTGACGATGTCGATAGGCTGGAAACGTGAAATCTGCCACGAAGGCATGATGCCCGAGATGATACCCACCAACAGGATGAAAGCGATGCTAACACTAACGGTACCCAGACTGATATCGCCAGCAAGGTCGATCTTGCCCTTAAACAAATCGATAGCCTCATCCTGCAAGGCAAAGGCTAAAGCCAGACCGATGGCAAACGATACAGCTACCATCAGGGTTGATTCGGCAATCAACTTCAACGAGATATCCTTCTGACTACTACCGAAGAGTTTTCGGGTGGCCATCTCCTTGGCACGGAAGCCTGTGTTGGCAACCGTCAGGTTGATGTAGTTGCTGATGGCAAAGAAGAGGATGGCCAGCACAGCAGCCAACAGGATGCGAAGTCGCGACTTATCACCTTTCTGCATACCGGCTCCACTATTCTGTGGCGCAAACATAATGTCTTTGAGTGACGTAAAGGTCAGCTCCGTAGCCTCCCACTTACCATAGTAATTCTTATCCAGATAATCGGCAATAACAGACTTCTTGCTATCGAGACTGGTGCCTGGGTGCAGCATGAAGAATACCTTACTAACACCATTGGGGCCATAGGCCGCTGTGTAATTCTCGAGCTGATAGCCCATCACCTGCGGATAGCGCTGCATGCTCACGATAATCTGCGTCTCGTTAGGCAGTACGGTATGATCAAAGTCCTTTGCTATCGCACTAACGGTATAGACCAGCGTACTGTCGTAAGGGTCGTCGTGCCCGATACGCACGTGGCGCTCGCCAGTAATCTGAACCGACTCACCAATGGGGTTCTTATCACCAAACAAGCGCTTAGCCAGTCGCTCTGTAATCACGCACTTATCGGGTTTATCAAGTGCATAACGCTTGTTACCCTGCGTCAACTCATAGTCGAAGAAGTTGAAGAAAGTAGAGTCGGCCAGCATGATCGTACTCTTGTCGTCGCCATCTTCCACCACGCGGTCGCCATATTTGATTTTTCCACTCTGACTCATCACACAGCAAGTCTGCTCCACCTCAGGGCACATCGCTTTGATATCGGTGGCAGCCTGAGGCCACATAAAGAAATTATCCTGACTACCTATCAGAACAATCTGGTCGGCATGCTTGTGCCACGAGTCGATAGTAAACTGGCGCCAGGTGTAGTCGCCCAGCAGGATGATAAACATGAGTGACACTACAAGCCCTACCACATTGATTAATGTGTAGAGCTTGTTGCGTGAGAGAAAACGGAAATAACTCTTCATTTTTTATTCTTTATTTTTTTATTTCTGTGTAAGATAATAATCCATGTTCAGTGTATGGCTCTCAACAGGTGCCTGCCACTCCAGTTGCAAATCGGTTTTGCTACGCTGACGGGTGTAACAAGCCACGCTGGCGATGCTTTCATCGGGCATCAGGGTATAGGTAATCTTACCTACGGGCTCGTCGAAGTCGGCCTTCTTCTTGTTCCAGCGACTATAAGTGGCGGTGTAGAATCCGGCATCCAGCGAGTAGCTGTGGCGACCTGCGCACTGCCACTGGTTCTTGCGCCATACGTACTTAGTACGACTGGTAAGCATGCCATCGGCAGCATAGTTGTACTGGTAGCGGTAGATGGGCTTCAGGGTGAAGTTACCCTTGCGCTGGGGCTGTTCCTGATATACCACCATCGTAGCAATCTTACCATCGGCATCACGATCAGCATTGTAAACAAACTCTGCGTCGGAGGCTTGAGAGACTGTGTCGAAAATCTTATCGACTGTTGCAGATGTCATTACTTGTGCATTTGAGGTCAGAGCCATCAGGCACATCATCGAGCTAATCATAAACTTTTTCATAATCGTACTTATTTAAAATGTTACTACTTTGTTTTTTTCTTTTCACATTGCAAAGTTACGATCATTTCATATTATATGCAAGCTTTTTTGAGTGCCCGGAGGGCGTTCGTCTAATCTTTATACACACTATCGTATGATTTATTTACACTACCCTGATTATTCGGTTTTGATACTCTCAACAGGATTGGTACGCACAGCCTTCATAATCTGAATGCTGACAGAAAGGACAGCCACCAAAAGGGAGAAAGCACAAGTGGCGACGAATATCCATGGACTGAGACTGATGCGATAACTGAAGTTCGAGAGCCAATCGTTCATCACATACCACGACAGGGGGATGGCCATCACAAACGATACCAGCAACGGCACACAGAAAGTGCGCAGCATCAGCATCATAACCTCGCTTGAGGTGCTACCCATAATTTTACGAATACCTATATCCTTCTGTCGCTGACGGATGAAGAAGAGCGACATGCCGATAAAGCCCAAGACAGACACCACGATGGCAATGAGCGTAAAGAGCGTGATGAGCTTCAGCGTATGTTGTTGATCCTTGAATGTCTCAGCAATGCTTTCCTCAATACTCTGCACGCTATTTTCTGCAGATCCATTCAGTTTTTTCATCATCTCATCAAAGGCAGCCTTTGCCTGCTTATCACCATTTGTTTTTACCAGAAACATTGGGAACTCTTTGTCCTTCTGTACTCGGATAGCAAATGGTTGTATAGGCGAAAGAACATTGACAGAATGGAACTCTTCGAGTACTCCAGCAACCGGTTCTTTTCCCCCATCATACCAACCTAATTCTCGGGCATCGATTTTATTGTCTAACTGCCGTAGTGCCTCTTCATTCAGATAAATACCGTCATTACTGGTTCCATGATTATGCTTGATTTGCAGTCCCAACAATTCGAAAGTAGTCTTGTCCATATCCGTCTCAAACATAGATACAAACTTGTCGTCACGGACAATGATATAAACACCTGTATGAAACTGATTGAATGTGCACCCGTTAAAGGTCCTATTCTCTCTACAAAAGGCATCTTTCTCAGCTTACTTCTGACAACCTGCTCCTTCCCTTCGGGACTGATGATATAGAAGAGATTTTCTGTATTAAAGCCAAGGGGGGCATGGATAAGATGGTGCAACTGAAGCCAGATAACCAAACTGGCCGTGAGCATCGTAACAGTAATAACATTCTGTAGGATGATGAACACCTTACCAAGTACCATTTTGGAACGAAAGCGGAAATTACCTTTCACGATATCGATGGGCTGATAGCGGGTCATCTGCCATGAGGGCAAAAGACCTGAAACAATACCAACCAGGAAGATACCTCCAAGACAGAGGCTCACACTCACAATATTGATATCATCTGTGATGGCTATCTTACCTTTAAACAGACTGATGGCATCATCCTGGAAGCACAGCGCCAAAGCCAATCCTATAGCAAAAGCAAGTGCTACCATCAATGTCGATTCGGCTATCAGCTTCCACGCAATCATTCGTTGACTACTACCGAAAAGCCGTCGGGTAGCCATTTCTTTGGATCGGAATCCCGTATTGGCTACAGTTAGATTGATATAGTTGGTGATGGCAAAGAATAGCAGAGCAAGCACGGCTGTAATCAAAATATGCAGGCGTGTTTTGTCGCCTTTCTGCAGACCCTTTCCATCATTCTGAGGTGCAAACATCACTTCTTTGAGCGGCGTTACACTCACCTTATATTCTCCGAAAGGAATGAAATAGTTATTGACTATATAGTTATCAATGGTTTTCTTCTTGTTATCGAGAGTCATCCCTGGACGGAGCATGAAGAACACCTTGCAGGCACCTGCATTACTGAATGCATAGGAGTAGCTAGGAAACTCTGCACTCAGCATCTGTGGATAGCGTTTCATATTAGCGATGATCTGCGTCTCGTTAGGCAGCACTGTATGGTCGAAGTCCTTTGCAACGGCACTGACGGTATATACCAACGTGCTGTCGTAAACGGTATTGCCAGGCTCCACATCATACTCGCCTACAATCTGTACTGATTCGCCAATAGGATTCTTATCTCCAAACAGTCGGTGAGCCAGTCGTTCTGTGATGACACATTTATCTGGGGAGTTTAAGGCTGTTTGACGACTTCCTGTCTCCAACTCAAAGTCGAAGAACTGGAAAAAAGTGGAGTCTGCCACCATGATGATGCCATTTTCGTTTTCGCCGTCCTTCACCTCCTGCCGACCATACTTGATTTTTCCCCTCACACTCATCACACAGCATTTCTGCTCTATCTCAGGACACATCTCCTTAATCCTATCTCCAGCCTGAGGCCACATGGAGAAACTTGTCTGGTCCCCCACCAGATAAATACGATCGGCATTCTTGTGCCACGAGTCGATGCTGTACTGGCGCCAGGTGTAGTCGCCCAGCAGGATGATAAACATTAACGACACGACAAGCCCTACCACATTGATTAATGTGTAGAGCTTGTTGCGCGATAGGAAGCGAAAGTAACTTTTCATGCGGTTTTATGGTTTATTCGTTCTTAATGTTGTTGATAGGATTTTCGGTTGCGGCGCGCCATCCCTGCAGGGCGGCAGTAAGCACATTTACTACCAGCACGATGATCAGCGAGAGTACCAACGGCGTGAACTGCATCTCTACATGCAAACCTGATATACTGCCTGCCGTAGGTGCCAGCCAGTAAGCCAACGGGATAGCAATGATGGCGGCTACCAGCGACTGTACAAACACCGTTCGTAACAAGTGCAGGGTGATACTGCTTACTTCGGCACCAAACACACGGCGCACAGCAATCTCACGCCTACGCTGACCTACAAAGTAACTGTTCATCGCCATCAGTCCCAGGATAGCTATCAGCAAGGCCACAAACGTAAACACGGTAAGCACACTCAGGAATCGCTCGTAATCCTCGTACCATTCCTGATGCTTCTGACTCAGCGAATGAACCTCGGAAGCCTCATGACCAGTCAGCTCCTGGAACAAGGTTTTCATCTTTGCCTCTACCCGCTCGCGATCGCCATGATATTTCACAATCGTCATACGTGGCGAGCCGTACATACGCTGCACAAAACTGGTGGTGTCGTTAACATATTCATCCGTTTTCAACATCATGATAGGTGTGGGATGCATCTCCTCGTTCATCACGGTCTGATAGATAATATCGGGATAAACAGCCGAAATAGTCATATTGAAGTGACCACTGGTGCTCACTATCTCTCGGGTATCATCACTCTTACCAAACTGGCGCAGTAACTGGTGGTTCACACCTACTCCATTATCCGAATAAGTCTTCTCAGGATGCAGGTTCAAGATATTGAAGAAACAGCTGTCGCCCATCAGGTAGCGCATACTTACCACTGTACCATCGTCGGCCTGGGTGGTGTTGTTCTCCAAGAAATCGAGCGGCGTACCATAGCCATAGCCCACGCCATCAACCTCGGGCATCTGCAACAACTTCTGACGATAGGTCTGACGCTGTGTCAAACTCAGGTTATGAAGTCCCCAGGTTTCCAGAATATTCTCGTAATCGTAACCTAAGGGCTGATGCATCTTTTCGCGGATATTGCTACTGAGCAACAAGGTTACAGTGAGCATCACGATGGCAAACACAGCCTGAATCACCATCAGCACATGACTCCAGCGCTGGCGCACACGGCGACGGAAGGTGCCACGAACGATATCGATAGGCTGGTAGCCGCTAAGTATCGAGGCGGGCACAAAACCTGCCAACGCCCCCACCAAAGCTATCATCACCACAAAACCAATGATGGTAACAATACCAGTATCTTTGAGCAGATCTATCTGACAAGCAGCCATCTCGATAGCCTTATCCTGCAGGGCAAGGGCAACCAGATAGGCCACAGCAAAGGCGATGGCGGTGAAGAAGATGCTCTCGCCTATCAGCTTCAGGAACACCTGCAGGCGCGAGAGACCTAACAATCGGCGTGTGGCCATCTCCTTCGAGCGCTCGGTAGTGAGCGACACACTCAGGTTGACATAATTAAAAATAGCGAACACCAGCACCAGCAGGGCTATCACCACATAGAGGTGAGCCATATCGCGATTGCCATGGTTCAGGTCGCCCGACTGGAATGAGCATTCCTTGGCGTCGTAATACAGATTGGTCAGCGATGTAAGCACCACCTTCTTAACAGCCTCCATGCGATAGAGCCAGAAGAAGGTCTTCATATACTCGCGCATGGCATCGGCCTTACTGCGCAGGTCGCAACCCTCTTTCTCCATCAGAAACAGTACCGTACTGCCGGCATTGGTCATCTCCTCGGTATAAGCCGAATAGTTAAAATGCTTATGACTCTCGAGGTTCACCACGCACTCGTGACTGCTGGGGATGACAGAGCGGTCGAAATCGTCCATCACACCGCTGATGGTATAGGTGACATGCCCGTCGGGATCGTTCTTATCACCCAGCACCACCTCCTTGCCTACTGCATCGCCCTCGGGCCAATAGCGTTCGGCAAACTTCTTGCTCACCACCATCTGGTTGGGGGCTTCGAGCACTTTATGCTTGTCGCCAGTCAGCAACTGGTAGTCGAAGAACTCAAAGAAGTTAGGTGCCACCACCAGGATTTTGGTTTTGGCCTCCATGCCTCGGATATCGAAGGAGGCATCATAACCAGAGACAGAGCACCACGCCTCTATTTCAGGGAAACGGTCCTGCAATTTCTGACCCACACGGAAGTGCGACATGGTGAACTCCTCGTTACCCAATGCGAAGATACGCTCGCCACGGGTCTGGTAGTTCTCTACTGATGTCTGACGGTAGATGAGGTCGCCCAACAGCAACAGGAAGGCCATCGACAGGCACAGGCCCACAATATTAATAATGGTAAACAGGCGATGGCGACCCAGGAACTTAAAATAGCTTTTCATAACGCTTTACTTAATCACTAACACTTCGTTATCCTTAAATGCTTCGTAACCACTGGTAACCACGCGCTCGCCTGGCTCCAGACCTTCGAGAATCTCGTAGTACTGAGGGTTCTGGCGACCTACACGGATGTTACGACGATAAGCCTTAGAGCCACTCTTGTCGAGTACAAATATCCACTGTCCACCTGTGGTCTGGAAGAAGGTACCACGAGGGATGATGATGGCCTGCTCGGGCTGACCCAGTTCCAGGTCGATATAATAGGTCTGACCAGAACGGATGTTCTCAGGGCGCTCGCCTTTGAATACGAAATCACAACGGAACTTACCATCGCGCACCTCGGGGTACACCTTGTGCACCTGCAACTGGTAC
This sequence comes from Xylanibacter ruminicola 23, assembly GCF_000025925.1. NCBI lineage: Bacteria > Pseudomonadati > Bacteroidota > Bacteroidia > Bacteroidales > Prevotellaceae > Xylanibacter > Xylanibacter ruminicola. The sequence goes on from NC_014033.1 coordinate 2,397,254, forward strand.
TGCTTGTCGCCACGGGTAAAGGTAGCCGAAAGACCTGGACGAACGCGGTCGATATAATGCTCGTCGATGCTGGCCTGCACCTTGTAGTCAGAGAGGTCGTTCAACTGACCAATCTTCTGTCCAGGCTGAATGCTCTGTCCTAACTCCACATCCAGCAATCCCAGTTCGCCATCGATAGCCGAACGTATCTCGAGCTTATCCTTACGCTGGCGAACCAATACCACGTTCTTACGCATGTTCTGCAGATTGTCCTCCATCTGGTCCATCTGCACGGTGCGATAGATAGAGTCCTGCTTCAGGCGCTTGGTAATGAGCGAGCGCTTCTTGGCAGAGAGCTGGTAATCCTCCTGCGACTTGATGTAATCCTCCTTGCTAATCAGCTTCTCGGCATACAGGCGCTTGTTCTGATCGTAGGTGCGCTGTTTGCGATGGGTGTCCATATCCAACTGAGCCTGCTCAGTCTGGTTGTTCAAACGGTCCTGTTGCATAGCCACCTGGGTGTTACGCAGCAGGTTCTGCTTCTCGGCCAGTTCGGCCTCGGCATTCAGAATCTGCAGGTCGAGGTTCGAGTTGCTCAATCGAACAATCACATCGCCCTTGTGCACCATCGTACCTTCTTCAACCACCTTCTCCATCACGATACCACCTTCTTCGGGCGAAATCTGTACTATCTGGATGGGCAGCACCTGTCCGTTGGTACGTACATAGTCCTTAAACTCAGCACGCTGTGCTTCGCTGATGGTCATCTCGTCCTTGCTCACCTTGAGCGTCGAGGCATGGTTGCCAAAAATCAGCCAAGCTAACATAACTAACAACAAGCTACCGCCTGCTGCGTATGGCCAATACTTCTTCAGTTGCTGACTCTTAGTTTTTTCGATTACTCTGTCCATATTGTTTCTCCTTTATAATATCTTACTAATTGTTCCTTTACCATAGCCATGAGCTGACATTGCAGCAGGGTGGCTTTTGAGTTGAGTAGCTGTGCCGATGTGGTGTGCAGATCGATGGCTGTTGCAAGTCCCTCTTCGAACTGTCGACGGGTAAGCTGATAGGCGATGCTATCGGCCTCAACCTTCTTCTCCATCTGTATGGTCTGCTTCTGATAGCCCTGCCAGTCCTGCCAAGCCTCGCTACTCAGTTTGGCCAGTTCCAGTTGTTTCTGGTCGTAAGCCTCCTGGGCAATCTTGTAGTTGTTCTTGGCCTTGCGGATGCTGGTAAGGGTTTGCAAACGGTTGAACAGGGGGATGTTGACTGATACGCCAAAGTATTCACCCATATTATTCTTCATCTGATTGCGGAATGTCTCCGCAGCATCGTTATGTAGCGTTTTGTAATAAGTGGTGCTCAGACCCGCACTGAGAGAGAGTGATGGGTAAAGAGAAGCGCGAGCCTGATGCCACTCATGTTTCGATGCCTGCATGCGATAACGGGCCACCTGCAGTTCTGGATGGCGCTCGTTATCCAGATTTTTTTCTTGCGTCCCGTTGGTAGCAAGCGGCGAGCCGATTACCCACGTTGGGAATGAATTGTTCCCACACTGGGAATCAAACATTCCCACGTTGGGAATATATTCCAGGCTCAGACTATCACCCAAGGGATAGTTCATGGCCTTTTTCAGTTCCAATATAGCCGAGGCATAAAGGTTCTGCTGGCGTGTCAGTTCGTAATCGGCCTCAGCCTGTTGCGATTCCACCTGAGCCACATCAGCAGCACTCTTTCGCCCCACCTCTTCAAGCACTTTTACCTGCTTGAGCAACAACAACGTTTCTTCTACTTTCTCCTCGGCCATTTTTACCAAACCATCGTAGTAAGCCACGCTGGTATAGGCCTGCAGTACGTCGAGTGCCGTCTGATCCTGACGCTGGCGCAGACTGGCGCGTCCCATCAACTCGCTGGCCTTAGCGGCCTTGAGGGCATGCAGACGACTGAATCCGTCGAATACTGGCAACGACGCCGAGAGTTGATAGCCATTATAAAAGGTACTCACATCGGTATAGCCGTTGGTCTCTGGGTCGATGGCACGTCCAAAGTTATACTGGGCACCGATGCCAGCATCCACAGAAGGCAGGAAATTACCGATAGCACCGGTCTTCGATGCCTTATAGTTGTCGAGTTCCAACTCGGCCTGTTTCACCTCGTGGTTATGCTGCACCGCATACTGCATGCATTGCTGCATGGTCCAATCGCTCTGAGCCGAGGCTTGCTGGACGGCCATTGCCAAACATATCTTCAATAATGCTTTCATACGCTTTATCATTTTTTTCTGATGCAAAGATAGGGTAATAAATATTACCTGCCAAGCAAAAATAGGGCTCCAAAGGCTGATTGTCTAAAATTTATACACCCTTTTGTATGACTTTTATACAATTCTTCGTATCTCTGGCTTCGCCGAAGATACTTTCGTTCGAAAAAGCTCAAATAAAATTTGGCTTTTTGCTCACTTATTCGTATCTTTGCACACAAAAATTACATTATGAACAAGTACGGAACCATATTAATCGTTGATGATAACGCGGCCATCCTTACCGCTATGCGTTATCTGCTTGACGGCACTTTCGAACAGGTGCTGACCTCGACCAACCCCGATGACATTCTGAAACTGATGGCCCAGCAAACCATCGACATCGTAGTACTCGACATGAACTTTACCCTTGGTGTAAACAATGGTAACGAGGGCCTTTTCTGGCTTCGCACCATCCGCAAACAGCACCCCGAAACACCTGTGGTACTGCTCACAGCCTATGCCGACATTAACCTGGCGGTAAAGGGACTGAAGAACGGCGCCGCCGATTTTATCACCAAGCCTTGGGATAACGACGAACTGCTACGCAAACTGAAAGATGTGCTGGATATGCAGAACGAAATCGTCAGTCTCGACGAAGTGGAACAGGAGCATATCCGTCGCACCATCGACCACTGTCATGGTAATCTCACTCAAGCCGCCCAGTTGTTGGGTATCACCCGTCAGACTCTTTACAACAAGATGAAGCGACTTAGTTAGTTGATAGTTGACAGTTGATAGTTATGGTTACCTTGTGTATTATTATAGGTGTGGTACTGGTAGTGTTGGTGATAGCCATTGTGCACCACCAGCATAAGTTGCGATTGCGTGCCCACCTGATGAAAGAGGCCATACGCAATCAAGACTTCTCGTTTCGCCTGCCCACCAACAATCTGTTACCTGGCGAGCGTGCCATGCAGGAAGCGCTCAACGAGCTGGGCGAGAATATCCGTCAACAGATGAACAAGAACGAGGTAGAATCGTGGGAGCGATTAACCCGTGTGCTTACCCACGAGATGATGAACGCCACTGCACCTATCACCAGCATCAGTCAGTCGTTACTGAGCCGTCCCGACGTAAAGGGCACACTCCTCGAAGATGGTATCAAAGCCATCTACGACACCTCGCGCCATCTGAGCGATTTCGTAACCAATTATCGTAAGATGTCGGAGCTCGAAAAGCCTGTCCTTTCCGAAGTGCCCTTGCACCCTATGCTCGACGAGCTTTGCAAAACCTATCAGCAGTTGGCTTGGACCATCGATGTGCCTGCCGATACTATCTTAAAAGCCGATAAGGGCATGCTGCGACAGATATTGATGAACCTCATCAAGAACGCCATCGAGGCCGAAGCCACCAAGATTATCATTGAACTCACCAACCAGCCATCACCTAACACCCAACACCCATCACCTATCACCCTACTTATCGGCAACGATGGCAGTCCTATCCCTGCCGAAAACCGCCAGTCGCTGTTTGTGCCATTCTTTACCACCAAGCGCACAGGTAGCGGTATCGGCTTGTCGTTAAGCCGACGAATGATGATACAACAAGGTGGCATGCTGGATCTGGCAGAAAAGAATCTACCAGGTTGTCATGTTACGTTTGTACTCTCCTCTATCTGAGTGGTAGGCCAGTTTACCAAAAACAGTTTTTCGGTAGCACGTGTAAAAGCGGTGTAAAGCCAGTGGATATAGTCGGGCGTCAACATATCGTCCGTCATATAACCTTGGTCGATATACACATGCGCCCATTGTCCGCCCTGCGCCTTATGACAGGTAACGGCATAAGCAAACTTTATCTGCAGGGCATTAAAGTATTTATCTTTCTTCAGTTGCTTAATGCGGTCGGCCTTCAGGGGAATATCGGCATAATCTTCCATTACCGCATTATACAGTTGTTCCTGTTGTTCGCGCGACAGAGCAGGCGATTCGGTAGTCAGCGAATCGAGAATCACGGTAGCCGTGAGTTCGTAGTTATCGTAATCGGGTAGCGTCATCGTCACATCAGCAAAGCGGAACCCGAACAGTTCGTGAACATTGCGCACACGCTGCACCACAGCGATATCGCCGTTGGCCAGGAACGATATCTCCTTGGATTGTTCAGTCCAGTAATAGTTGTTCTTCACAATCATCAGTTGGTCGCCACGACACAGTTCGTCTTCGCGATCCAGCACCGTGTTTCGGATACCCTGATTGTAGATGTTAGCGCGCTTGTTACTACGGGTAATCACCATCGTCTCGTCCATCCCCACCCTACTGTAGCTGGTGGCCAGCGATTCTATCAGCTCATCGCCTGGCACACGCACAATATCAGCAAAGCCCTGGAATCGGATTTTGGGCAGAATCCAATCGTCAATCAGCGTTCTGATACGGGTAGCATTCCAAAGTATACCCGAATCCTCTGATTGTCTCAGCACCTGGTTCAGGTCGCACTCGTACACTTTCAGACCGTAGGCACGTAGCACATCGCTCATCAGCGCCGGACTCTCATCCTCGCCCACAGGTGGCAACTGGGCCTTATCGCCCACCAGCACCATACGACAGTTCTGTCCACTATACACAAACTGCATCAGGTCGTCCAACAGGCATCCGCTACCAAACGCGCTCTCGCCATAGCCTTGGTTGGCAATCATCGATGCCTCATCTATCATAAACAAGGTATCGCGGTTATTGTTGAAGTTCAGATTAAAGGCCGAGATATCGCCAGCCGATTTCTGACGATAGATACGACGATGGATGGTGTAAGCCGGATGACCAGCGTTGAGTGCAAACACCTTTGCTGCACGGCCTGTTGGGGCCAACAGAATCATCTTCTGTTTCAACACATTCATCGCCCTTACGATGGCACCCGCCAAGGTGGTTTTACCCGTACCTGCCGAACCACGCAGAATCATCACCACGTGGTCGTCGCGGTCGGTCATAAAAAGCGAGAACACGTCGATGGCGTGCTCTTGTTCGGCCGTAGGCACCATGCCCATAGCCTCCCGAATGCGGAATTTAAACTCGTCGCTAATCATTTCGGCCACAAAGGTACGAAAAATTAAACATTAAACATTAAACATTAAAAAAAAAGTAGTATCTTTGCACCCAGATATGCATATCAACAACAAATTAGTGAATATTGTGCTGGCTGTGATAGCTGCGTGCTTGCTTGCGCTGTGCGTGGCCAGTGTGATGAACGTGAAGTAGATGGACGCGAAGACAACAATCATACGCATAGGGCGCAACACGCTCTCATTCACCGCACTCGATGTTGCCAACACCGTGCACCCCATCGACTATCGTCCGTACGTGGTTCGCGGCGGTATCTCGATGTCGGCCAATCTGCGCGAGGCATTCAAGACAGGCGACTATGTAGACGAGGATACTGCCAAGGTTTTTATCATGGTAGATACCCCTTCGTTGCTGGTACCCATCGAACAGTTCGACGAGAACGACATGGAAGCGCTCTTTTCGTATTCGTACCCTCCTGGTCAGGAAAAGCGTGTGATACTGTACAATGTATTGCCCGACCTGAAGGCCGTTTGCGTCTTCGCCATCAACAAGAATCTGGATACGGTTATCAAGGACCGTTTTGAAAGTGGCTATAACTTTGTGCATGCCCTTACGCCTGTTTGGCGCCAACTGCATCAGCGTAGCTTTACTGGTCATCGCAACAAGCTGTATGGCTACTTCAACAGCAAAAAGCTTCATATCTTCAGTTTCCAGCAGAACCGCTTTAAGTTCTGCAACACGTTTGATGCTGCCCATGCACACGATGCTCTTTACTATCTGATGTACGTGTGGAAGCAACTGCGACTGGAACCTGAGCACGACGAACTGCATATCCTAGGCAACATACCCGAAGAAGAGTGGTTGCTGCAGGAGTTAAAGCGATTCCTGCACAACGCCTACCTGATTAATGCTACGGCCGAATTCCCCGATTCGCCCGCTACCGGCATCAAGGGTATGCCCTACGATTTAATAACCTTTATATCACGCGGACGATGAGAATTATTACAGGTATCTATAAGGGGCGACATTTTGATATCCCCCGCTCGTTCAAGGCACGCCCTACCACCGATTTTGCCAAGGAGAACATTTTTAATGTACTGAACAGCTATATCGATTTCGAAGGTATCAACGCCCTCGACCTGTTTTCGGGTACTGGTAGTATCTCGCTCGAGCTGGTATCGCGTGGTTGCGAACATGTGGTAAGTGTTGAGATGGACCGCGACCATCACAAGTTTATTACCGAATGTCTGAAAAAGCTTGATACCGACGTTTGCCTGCCCTTGCGCGGCGATGTGTTCCGCTATATCAAATCGTGCAAACAGCAGTTCGACTTTATTTTTGCCGATCCCCCTTACGCACTCAAGGAACTGCCCACCATCCCTGGACTGATTTTCGAGAAGAACCTGCTGAAGGATGGCGGTATCCTGGTGTTCGAGCATGGTAAGGAGCACGATTTTTCTAACGCCCCACACTTTGTAGAGCATCGCAGCTATGGTAGCGTAAACTTTTCGATTTTCAGAAAAGAGGCGACAGCATCCTTGTAACACTCTCCCACAGGCGTACCAGGAAATTGTTACGCATGCGTTTCTTCAAGTCCTTCAGCAGTACACTCTGCTCAAGGTCGCGTAAGAAAATGGTTTTCATTCGCATAGCCACACCTTCGTCGAAAAAGAAGATGTTGGCCTCGAAGTTATTCTCGAAACTACGGAAATCGAGATTGGTTGATCCACAGGTGGTGATAGCATCATCGCACACCAGCATTTTTGAGTGCAGGAAACCAGCCTCGTACAAGCTAACCTGTACACCTGCCTCAAGCACCTCGCGCAGATAGCTCCTGCTAGCCCACTCCACAAACTTGGCATCACTGCGTAACGGACAAATCACTCGCACATCCACACCACCCAAAGCGGCTGTTTTCAGGGCAAACAGCACCGAATCGTTAGGCAGGAAATAAGGCGTTTCGAGATACAGATAACGCTTGGCACCTAAGATAATGCGCACATAACCCTGCATAATCTCAGGGTAAGGCGTGGTAGGACCGCTGGTAACCACCTGTGCCAGACAGTTGTTGTTGATATCCTCGCATCGTGGATAGTACTTTTTATCCGACAACAAGGTACGATCCACAAAATACCAGTCAACCAGGAACGCACGCTGTAAGGCATGCACACCACCTCCGCTAACCCTCAGCATGGTGTCGCGCCAAGGCATATCGCCAGTACCTTTTACGTAGCGCTGGGCAATATTCATACCACCGATATAGCCCACCAGACCATCAATCACAATAATCTTGCGGTGGTTACGATAGTTCACCTTACTGGTAAACGACGGGAATCGCACAGGCATAAACGAGCGCACCTCGATACCCGCCTCGCGCATCCGTTCAAAAAAGCGATGGTGCACATTCCAACACCCCACATCATCGTAAATCACCTTTACCTCAACACCCTCACGGGCCTTGTCAATCAAGGCATCGGCCACCAACATGCCCAGGGCGTCGTCGGCAAAAATATACATATCCAGATGTATGTGATCCTTGGCCTTGCCGATATCCTCCATCAGCTCGGCTATAAACTGATAGCCATCGGTACAGATATCCACCAGGTTGTCCTTAAAAGGCAGCGACAGGTTCTGGTTAATAAACAAGTCAATCAATGGTTTGTGGCGCTCGGGCAGTCGCAGGTTCTGTTGCTCAGCAAACTCCAGCATCGAACGCTTGGTAAGCTGGTTCATCGAACGTTCGCTCACATAGCGCTCCTTGCGATGGTTAATGCCAAAAAACAAATAAAAGACGATGCCCACCACTGGCACAAAATAAATCACCAGCGCCCAAGCCATCGTCTTTGCAGGTTGACGGTTGTCCATAATCACGTGTACCACCGCCATGATAGCAATGATCTGGTACACTATGAATATGATATTCAGCCAACTCATCGTCCTAATTTCTTTGCCACTTCCTTATATATCAAGTCAACATGTTGATACTCGGCCAGCGTTGCCATCACATCGCCCTCGCCTTTCTTGATAGAGGCCAACAGTTCCTTCACCTTGGCACCCAGGCAGTAATAACGGAAGTCGAGCACAATATGCTCCACATGCGACCGCAAACCGCCCTCACGTTCTTTCAGTTGGAATCCCTTACCCAGCTGATATGAATCCACAGCCATGCTGGCCGCTATCGAACTGATTTCGTAATCGGTATGGCGCGTCAGGTATTCCTCGGCCTTAAAACCTTCTTCGCCGCAATGAGCCACCACCTCTTGCAGAATCTTGTTATATACAGGCTTACTGAAACTCAGTCCGTCCTCGCCCATATCGTAGCTGATAAACTGTGCTACCGAGAGGTTGATGGTTTGCCCGTCTTCGGTCTGAAGGTTTTCGTAGATAATCTTCTCGCCATCGCGAACAATGGTTTTGATCAACAGGTCCTCTACCTGCTGAATCTGGTCGCTGATGGTATGCAGACCGATAGCCATGGGCTTGCCCTGCGCCTCGCGCTCCTGTTGGATGGCGTTCTGTGTCTGCTCGCGATTGTATTCCTTTTCCTTCTCCTCGCGATCGCGACTAATCATGCCGTTCATCGATTGGAGCAGGGTTTCCTCCTTGATGCCCAAACGGCGCGACAACTGGGTCAGATACTCATCGCGCAACAGGTTATCATCCACCACCGAGATACTCTTCACAATACCACCGATAGCCTCCGAACGCTTCACGGGGTCGCTCACGTTCTCAACCGTCAGTTTGGTTTTGAACGAGATAAAGTCCTCGGCATGCTCTTCGATATACGCCTTGAACTCCTGGGCGGTATGCTTACGTGAGAACGAATCCGGGTCGTCGCCATCGGGCAGTAACAGCACTTTTACCTTCATGCCTTCGGCCAACAGCATATCTGTTCCTCGCATGGCGGCATGGATACCGGCCTCGTCGCCATCATACAGCAGGATGATGTTAGGCGTAAATCGTCGCAGAAGTTTTATCTGATATTTCGAGAGAGCCGTACCACTGTTGGCTACCACATTCTCCAGTCCGCACTGGTGCATGGCAATCACATCGGTATAGCCCTCAACCATATACACACAGTCTTCCTTGGCAATGGCTTTCTTACCTTGGTACAAACCATACAGCTCGCGCTCCTTGTGGTAGATTTCCGAGTCGGGCGAGTTCACGTATTTCTGTTGCACACCCTTGGTACGCGCATCCAGCAGTCGTCCACCAAAGGCCACCACCTTTCCACTTACGTTGAACCAGGGGAAGATAACACGACCCGCATAGCGATCGTACACACCCTTCTCGCCTTTGATACACAAGCCCGTCTTAATCAGGAACTCCTCCTGATAGCCCGCTTTCTTAGCGGCAATATCAAGCGCATCGCGCTTTGAAAGCGAGAAACCCAGGTTGAACTTCTCCACAATATCATCGCGGATACCACGACTACGGAAGTACTGGCGACCGATGGCCACACCGTCGGGATCGTTGTTCAGCACATCCTTAAAGTAGTTCATGGCCCACTCGTTAACAATGAACATCGACTCGCGGTCGCTCTGCTCACGTTTCTCCTCCTCGGTCAGTTCCTTTTCCTGTATCTCGATATTGTATTTCTTGGCCAGCCAGCGCAGGGCCTCGGGATAGGTAATCTGCTCGTGCTTCATCAGGAAGTTGATGGCCGTTCCGCCCTCACCACACGAGAAACACTTGCATATCTGCTTGGTTGGCGACACCATGAACGATGGCGTTTTATCGTCGTGGAACGGGCACAAGCCTTTATAGTTAACGCCCGATTTTCGCAGCGTTACAAACTCGCCCACCACGTCAACGATGTTCGTGGCATCAAGAATCTTGTCTATCGTTTGTCTGTCAATCATCCTACTTATCGTAAGCGTGTACAGGATAATCAGTTGTATAGTGCAAACCGCGACACTCCTTGCGCTCCAAAGCCCAACGTGTAATCAGATAGCCCACGTTAATCATGTTACGCAATTCGCAGATATCCTTCGAGGCCTTTACACGCTTAAACAGGCGCTCGGTCTCCTCGTAAAGCATATCCAGACGGTCCCAGGCACGATGCAAACGCAGGTCGCTACGCACAATACCTACGTAGTTCGACATAATCAGGTTTACCTCCTTCACGCTCTGGGTAATCAGCACCTTCTCCTCGTTGGTCAGTGTACCCTCGTCGTTCCACTCAGGCACCTTCTCGTTGAAGTCGTAGAAATCCACATGCTCCAGCGAGTGCTTTGCGGCCGTCTCGGCATAAACCACTGCCTCAATCAGCGAGTTGCTGGCCAAGCGGTTACCACCGTGCAAACCAGTGCACGAGCACTCACCAAGGGCATACAACTGTTCTATGCTGGTTTGTCCGTTCAGGTCCACCTTGATACCACCGCACATATAGTGGGCGGCAGGACGAACGGGGATATAATCGGTAGTGATATCGATACCCATCGACAGGCACTTCTGGTAGATATTGGGGAAGTGCTTGCGTGTCTCGGCGGGATCCTTATGGGTCACATCCAGACATACGTGATCCAAGCCGTGAATCTTCATCTCCTTATCGATGGCACGCGCCACGATATCACGTGGTGCCAGCGACAGACGCTCGTCATACTTCTCCATAAACGTCTCGCCATTAGGCAACTTCAGTATGCCACCATAACCACGCATAGCCTCGGTAATCAAGAAGGCTGGGTGCGTTTCGTTAGGGTTATGCAGCACGGTGGGGTGGAACTGTACAAACTCCATATCGGCCACTGTACCCTTGGCACGATACACCATAGCGATACCGTCGCCAGTAGCAATCACGGGGTTCGATGTGGTCAGATACACAGCACCGCAACCACCAGTACACATTACGGTCATCTTAGCCAGATAGGTATCCACCTTCTGGGTATCAGGATTCAGCACGTAGGCACCATAGCAGTTAATGTATGGCGAACGACGTGTAATTCTGGCACCTAAGTGGTGCTGGGTGATAATCTCCACCGCAAAGTGGTTCTCCTTAATGTCGATATTGGGATTGTTGCGCACAGCCTCCATCAGTCCGCGCTGTATCTCGGCACCCGTATCATCCTTGTGGTGCAGAATACGGAACTCAGAATGTCCGCCCTCGCGATGCAAATCAAATTTGCCATCGTGATTCTTATCAAAGTTCACGCCCCAGTTTACCAGTTCTTTAATCTGTTCGGGCGCCATTCTTACTACTTGTTCTACGGCTTTGGGGTCGCTGATGTAGTCGCCCGCAATCATCGTGTCTTCTATGTGTTTCTCGAAGTTATCCAGTTCGAGATTGGTAACCGATGCCACGCCACCCTGAGCAAACGATGTGTTGGCCTCATCCAGCGAGGTCTTGCATATCATACACACCCTACCCTTGTTGGCGCGAGCCACCTTCAGTGCGTAGCTCATACCGGCCACGCCAGCTCCTATCACCAGGAAATCATATTTGTATACCATGTGCTGATGTTATATTTTGTCACAAATCTGCTGCAAAATTACTTAAAATTTCCAATATTCTTTGCATCTTATCAATTTTTTTGTAACTTTGCAGCAAATAGACACCAAACTCATTACAACAATGAAACAACTAGCGCTTATAATCATGCTGATGGTTCCGATGGTGGCACTGGCACAACAGACTACCGTAGGTGGAACCATTATCGACGAGAAATCGGGGCGCCCATTGCCCCAGGTGAGTGTTTCTGCAGGCCGCATCTCTGTGGTCACAAACGAGGATGGTGCCTTCCTTCTAAAACTGGGCGATAAGCCCGCAAACATCACGGTATCGCACTTAGGTTACAAAACCAAGAAAGTGGCATTACGCGCAGGCGAGACCGAGAACCTGAAGATAAAACTTCAACCCACCACCATACAACTGCGCGAGGTGGTGATACGTACTGGTAATCCACGCGACATTGTAGAGATCGCCATCAAAAAGATTCCCGAGAACTACAGTCGCCAGCCCGAGCTGCTCAAGGCGTTCTATCGCGAAACAGCCATGAAGCGCAAGCACTTCATCTATGTGGCCGAGGGCGTGGAGGACATGTACAAAACCAGCTACACACGCGGTGTAGGTCGCGACAGAGTGGCTATCATCAAAGGTCGCCGACTGCTCAGTCAGAAACAGGGCGACACCCTGGGCTTAAAGGTCATGGGCGGTCCGGTACTGCCCGTACAGCTCGATGTGGTAAAGAACACCGAGTTACTGCTCAACCAGGAGGACATGGATGCCTACAGCTACAGCTGGGGCACACCCGAGATGATCAACGACCGCCTGCAGATGGTGGTTCTGATTGAGCCTCTCTTCAGCAAGGAGTATGCGCTGTATCATGGCAAACTGTATATCGACAACGAGCGCCTGGCATTTACCCGCATCGAGCTCAGTCTCGACATGAGCGATAAGGAGAAAGCCACCCGTACCATGCTGGTACGCAAGCCGTTCGGTGTAAAATTCAAGCCACGCGAACTGTCGTGTGTAGTCGATTATCGCTATACCGACGGTATTACACGCATCAGCTATCTGCGTAACACCTTTAAGTTCAACTGCGACTGGAAGAAACGTCTGTTCAGCACATCGTTTACCGCCACCTGCGAGATGGCCGTTACCGATAGCCAGTCCGAAGGTGTACAGCCCATCGTCAGTCGCAACTCGTTCGACTCGCACGATGCCTATTACGACAAGGTAGAATATTTTATGGATCCAGAATACTGGAACAACTACAACATTATAGAACCCTCAGAATCGCTGGATAAAGCGATACGCAAACTGGTATCAACTTACCAGCGCAATTGATTAGGTAGTAATTTAAAATGAAGCAGAATATAAGGAATTGGATTTTTTCACTCTTATTGGCAGGTACGGTAGGCAGTTTGCAGGCGCAAACGGTCGATACACTCGTAGTAGATACCTGCGCCACAGATACCATCGTTGAACTGCCCTGGCCACAGAACCTGCAGGCCCGGTTAGACACGCTTACCAGCGACCGCATGTTCGACTATACCCAACTGGGCCTGATGGTTTACGATATCACTGCCGACTCAACCCTTTACACCTATGGTGCCAAACAGATACTGCGCCCAGCCTCAACCATGAAGCTGCTCACAGCCATCACCGCACTCGATCAGTTAGGCATTAAGCACAAGTTCCGCACCTCACTTTACTACACAGGCGAGGTAGTGGATAGCGTGCTGGTAGGCGATCTGTATTGTGAGGGCGGTATGGATCCCTTGTTCGACACTACCGATATGAAGGCTTTCTCGGCCAGTGTTAAGGCATTAGGCATCCACACGGTGAAAGGCAAACTGGTAGATGTAAATACCTTTAAGGATCAGGACCTGCTGGGCGAAGGCTGGTGTTGGGATGATGATAACCCATCGCTCAGCTCGCTGCTCATCAATGGCAAGGACGATTTCATCAGTCAGTTCGCACAACAGCTCGACAAGGACAGCATCTTCCCCGATGGCCCTGCCGAATATGCAGCCCTGCCAAAGGATGCCGTTCTGCTATGCCAGCGTAGCCACTCGTTAGAGGATGTGCTGGTACCGATGATGAAGGACAGCAACAACCTCTATGCCGAGTCGGTATTCTATCAGATTGGTGCCGCTACAGGCGCCCGTCCGGCCAAGTCATCGCATGCCCGCAACGCCATCAAGCGCACCCTGCATAAGGCCGGCATCACAGGTTCGCATTATAAGATAGCCGATGGTAGCGGACTCTCGCTTTACAACTATGTAACCCCCGAGTTGCTCACCAAACTGCTGGTTTATGCCTATCGCCACCCCAGCATCTATCGCTACCTGTACGTATCGCTACCCGTAGCAGGCGAGGATGGCACTCTGAAGAAACGCATGAAGGATACCCCTGCACAAATCAGCGTGCGTGCCAAAACGGGTACCCTCACTGGTATATCATCGTTGGCAGGCTATGCTGTAGCCACCAACAACCATGTGTTGGCATTTGCCATCATCAATCAAGGCGTTATGAAGAACGATCAAGGACGTAACTTTCAGGATAAAGTATGCACAGCGATGTGCAAATGACATTAAACATGAAACATTAAAAATTAAAGATTAAACATTAAAAGATTAACGATTATCATGAAGAAAGAACAGATACTAGTTAGAATTACAGGTCAGGATCGCCCAGGCCTTACCGCCTCAGTAATGGGCATCCTCGCAAAATACGATGCACAGATTCTCGACATCGGCCAGGCCGATATCCACTCTACCCTGTCGCTGGGTATCCTCATCCGTATGGACGAGACCAACTCAGGTCAGGTAATGAAGGAGTTGCTTTTCAAGGCCACCGAGCTGGGTGTGCAGATAGGTTTCTCACCCATTAGCGACAATGAGTACGAGGACTGGGTAGGCCATCAGGGTAAGAACCGTTACATTCTCACCGTGATGGGTCGCCAGTTAGAGGCACGCCAGATTGAGGCCGCTACCTCGGTGATTGCCGAGCAGGGGTTAAATATCGACTCTATCATCCGTCTTACCGGTCGTAAGAGCATCAAGAACCCCGCCAAGCACACCCGTGCCTGCATCGAGTTCTCGCTGCGTGGCGAGCCCAAGGACCGTCAGGAAATGCAGTCGAAACTGATGAAACTGTCGAGCGAGATGGAGATCGACTTCTCGTTCCAGCTCGATGACATGTTCCGTCGCATGCGCCGTCTGATTTGTTTCGATATGGACTCTACACTGATTCAGACCGAGTGTATCGACGAGCTGGCCGAGCGCAATGGCGTTGGTGCACAGGTACGCGCCATCACCGAGAGTGCCATGCGTGGCGAGATCGACTTTAAGGAGAGTTTCACCCGTCGTGTCAGTCTGCTCAAGGGTCTCGATGTGAGCGTGATGCAGGAGATAGCCGAGAAACTACCTATCACCGAGGGTGTAGATCGTTTGATGACTACCCTGAAGCGCTATGGATATAAGATTGCCATTCTCTCAGGAGGATTCACTTACTTTGGCGAATACCTGCAGCGCCGTTATGGTATTGATTATGTATATGCTAACGAACTGGAGATTGGCCCCGACGGCAAACTCACAGGTCGTTATGTGGGCGAGATAGTAGATGGCCATCGCAAGGCCGAACTGCTGAAGTTGATTGCCCAGGTTGAGAAGGTGAACCTGGCACAGACCATTGCTGTGGGCGATGGCGCCAACGACCTGCCAATGATCTCAGAGGCCGGTCTGGGTATCGCCTTCCACGCCAAGCCCCGTGTGGTGGCCAATGCCGAACAGAGCATTAACACCATCGGTCTTGATGGCGTACTCTACTTCTTAGGATTCAAGGACAGCTACCTGGGCGATCAAGGAGTGATGCAATAATAATAGGCACTCTATGGAGTTTGCAAGCGTTTTGTTGGAATGGTATCGTGAGAACGGTCGTGATTTGCCCTGGCGGCAAACTCACGATCCATACGCCATATGGCTCTCCGAAATCATCCTTCAGCAAACGCAGGTAAAGCAGGGCTGGGATTACTGGACCCGCTTTATGCACCGCTGGCCCACTGTAGAGGCGCTGGCGTCGGCTACCGAGGATGAGGTGCTACGCGAGTGGCAGGGTCTGGGCTACTACAGTCGTGCCCGCAACCTGCACTTTGCCGCTAAGCAGATTGTGGCCATGGGGCATTTCCCTGATACGTTAGAGGATATCAAGAAGCTGAAAGGCGTTGGCGATTACACTGCCGCGGCCATTGCCAGCTTTGCCTTTGGCATCCCTGCAGCAGTGGTAGATGGCAACGTTTATCGTGTGCTCGCCCGCCACTTCGGCATCGACACTCCCATCAACACCACCGAGGGCAAAAAACTCTTCGCCGCCATGGCCCAGGAGCTACTCCCAACTGTCAATTGTCAATTATCAACTGTCAATTCTGAATATAATCAGGCCATCATGGACTTCGGTGCCATCCAGTGTACCCCCGCATCGCCCAACTGCATGTTTTGTCCGCTCGTAGAGTCGTGTGTTGCCTTCCGTTCAGGTACGGTAGCCGAACTACCTGTAAAACTCAAAACGCTCAAAGTTACCGAGCGTCATCTGGCCTATGTCTATATCCGGTGCAATTATCAAACCGCCATCCATCGCCGTGGTCCCGGCGACATCTGGCAAGGGTTGTGGGAACCCTGGCTGGTAGAATCACCAACCCAAATCCCTCATGATACTGTGATACTGCGTAAGAATGTGAAGCACGTGCTGACCCATCGAGTGCTCTATGCCGACTTCTATCTTTTAGAAGTAGATGAGCGCCCGAAGCTACCTGCTGATTATATATGGATAAAAGAATCGGAGCTCGACGATTACGCCAAGCCCCGACTTATTGAGAAACTGCTCAGCAGCCTTTTGCCTTCAGATAATTAGCAAATATCCTTGCTGCACTCTCCACTTTCGCAGCACAAGGACGCGACTTGTAATATTCCGCAGTACGCTCCGAAGCTACATAATTGTTGTGTGCTTTCTCGTAGCCTTTCAGTCCGAGAATCTCCGCACAGATGATACTGCCATTCTCCTCCTTCGATTTGGCCAGCAAATCCTGCACCACCTTATAGCAGGCCGATTTGCCCTCGCGGTCGCTACCTTCGGTCTGTCCACAGTCCAGGCCCACCAGCATCACAATCCCCGATACGGCACCACACATCATACGCAGGCGTCCCACGCCACCGCCAAATCCTGCGGCTATCTTCTTAGCCAGGGTATCGTCAAGCCCATACAGGTCGGCAAACGCCGCCACCACACTCTGGCAACAGCCATACCCTTGCATAAAATTATCTACTGCACGATTAACTCTCTCATCTAATTCTTTATCTGTCATCATCTTCTATCAAAACCTGTTTATAAAAACTCGGCGCAAAGATAGCACAAATCAGACAATACACCAAACAAATAACAATTAATTATGCAAAAGTACAACCAATTCCCTAGGCAAGGTAATAATTTTCAGGCGTTCGTACCAGATACGGTTTGAGCCTTCAAAGTGTTTCTGCGTGTGACTACTGATAATATAGTAGCTGGCCGTGTATTCGTCCATCATATCCAGGAACGTCTTTTTAATGCGCGAACATTTCTCGTTGATGGCATTATCCAGAGGGTTTACCAGATGGTCAACGCCCTCAATAATCTTATCCCTATCCAAACCTTTGGCCGTAGCAGTATAGTACTTTATTAGTTCATCGCGATAATCAGCCAATCGTTTAAACTCTATACCCTCAGGATGCGCCAAGAACAGCAGATACACCGCCTTATGCACAGGTTGCAGTTCTATCTCCTTCTGATAATCAGCCAAAATAAAGCGATAATCTTCCGTAATAATAAGCCGGCTCAATTTGGCCTTAGACGCCTCTATGCGTAGCTCCTCCAGTAAAGGTGCACCAATAGCCTTTAGCAACAGGTCTTTTCGCCCTGCTGCATGCAATTGCTTAGCCAATGTACTCACCTGCTCAGCAATCTCCTCTACCGTATATGGTGCCTCGTGGTTCATTCTGTTACGCTCTTCATCACTTTATCCAACCAAGCCTTCAGTTTCGTTACCGTGGTAGACTCCTTTGGCACAATCTCCTCTTCCACCACAGGCTCAACTACTACAGGGGGCTCGGGTTCTACTACTGGTGGCTCGGGGGCTGGCGCAGGTTCCACGTCGAACTTTATTTCTGTCTGTATAATTCTTTCCGCCATAGTGGTGGGCTTTTGGGGCTTATATAGCTTCGGAATCAAATCTTCATAATAGTCATTCTCATCATGGTGCACCTCTTTCTTTACCTCGTTGCTCAGGTCGTCCTCCAGTCCCGTAGCCAATATCGTCACCTTGGCATCTTCGCCTAAGGTATCATCAGTTGCCGTACCCCAAATCACATCAATATTAGGATCCAACTGGTCAAAAAAGTCGTCTATCTCCTGTAGTTCGCGCACAAAAATCGGATACTCATCGCTGGCATAGATATTAAAAAGAATACGCTTGGCCTTACCGATATCGTTGCCATAAAGCAAGGGAGAATCGAGCGCATCCAAGATAGCCTTTTCTACACGATGTTCGCCACTAGCACGTCCCATCGCCATAATGGCACCACCACCATTACGCATCGTTGTTTCCACATCACGAAAGTCACTTTTTATCCCCCCATCACTCGGCATGGTAATCAGTTCTGAGATACCTTTAACAGCATCCATCAGGATGTTATCTGCTCGTTGAAAAGCCTCTTTTACCGACAATTCTGAATCGGCATACACATCACATAGGCGTTCGTTGTTCACAATCAGCAAAGCGTCCACATTCTTACGCAGCTCATCAACACCCTTCAGTGCCTTGATAATCTTTCGTTTTTTCTCGAAGTAGAAAGGGATGGTTACCACGCCCACCGTAAGCAGGCCCATTTCCTTGGCCACACCAGCCACCACAGGGGCCGCACCAGTACCAGTGCCACCACCCATACCAGCAGTCACGAACACCATCTTGGTACCATCGCTCAGTAGCTTCATTATATCGTTAATGTTAGCCTCAGCCTCCTTCTTACCAAGTTCGGGATTGGCACCCGCTCCCAGGCCACTCTCACCCAGCATGATCTTTACAGGCACAGGCGAACGCGACAACGACTGACTATCCGTATTACAAACCGCATAAGTCACGCCCTCAACGCCCTCGTTATACATATTCCTAACGGCATTGCAACCACCTCCGCCAACACCAATCACCTTGATGATGCCCTGCATCGTATCCTTTACGGGACCAAAATCTAATATCTCTTCACCCATACCTCAAAATATTACTGCTGCAAAGATACAAATAATCCTCGAAACAATCAACCCTTCCACTCCTCGCAAGCCTTGCGAAGGTTAATTATTTCGGGTTCCAATCATGCACCAACTCCTTCAGGCGTTCCACTTGATTATCTTCGATTCCCTCAGGATAGTCTAATGCGAGCACAAAGATATCTTCATCACCCAATACGTATTTCTCATAGCATTTATATTCATTGTTTTTCGCTCTGCTTTCCATATAGAAATAGTTTAAGTGCAATTCCTTCATGGTAATAGTATCATTCCCAATCTCCATGATAAATCTTTCTACAGAATTAGCGAATGTATTTACGTCCCAGAGTTCATATCTTGGAATAGAAAAAGTCCTAAGCGCAACATTATTTCCATTGATAGTATAGTAGAACGAGGCATGCCCACTATCCTGCTCTGCAGTATTAACCTCAAAGTAATCTGGATACACTACCCTATACATTGGATTCACAAACACAAACGTGTCCAACCTCTCCCAAGTAATCACCTTTTGCGGACTAACCTGATGGTTCTTTTTAGCACAGCACATCAACAACAATATGATGCCTGCCCCTGATATCACTCCTAATATTAACTTTTTCATAAGTTTTGGAGTTTTTCGCTCACAAGATAATTACTATTACGGATTGGTAGTTTGTGTTATCTTTAGAACATCCCTGCCATTATCGATTTCTATTCTACCTAATCTTCCAAGCACACTCTGGCCTAACAACAATGGTGCTTTTTGGTTTCTAACCACCGAGGCACGAACATTCTTTAATTCTAATCCCCCAAAGTTTACTTTGCGTAAATTGATAATAGTACCAACACTTACTTCACCATTGGCATCCATGTAGTGTTGACTGCCAACGACATCTTTATCTGTAAGATAATCGTTCTTCATCATAAAGGTGGCTTCAACCATCGACAAAGTAACATCACTTGCCCCAGTATCAAACACAAAGTGCAGAGGTAAGTCATTAATTGTGCATTTTACCTTGCACACCCCACCTTCTTTGGTAAAGGGGACTTCAGTAACTTCTGTTTTACCTGATTGTTTGCTTTCAACGGAATCGTCCTCGTATTCTTTCAGTTCTCTTTGATGCTTTTCTTTGTATTCATTTACCATACTTTTAAACTCAGATAAATTGCGAATATTATCCAAGTCTCTATCTATCGCAATGTGTGCAAATCTTCTATATCCGTGTGAAAAAGCCATTCTAAGATAGCTCAATGCTGTTTCTTTTTCATCCATCAACGAATACAAACATGCTGCATCATAATAAGAATCATTTGATTTTTCAATAATCTTGTTCATGAAATCAATAGCTTTCTCCTTTTCCCCCAAATGGAAAAAAGCAAATTGAGCTACAGAGTGATCGCTTGGCTCAACATCCAGTTCTATAGCTTTCAAGAAATCTTCTTTTGCCAAATCAGAATCCTTTCTTTTCTCATACATTTTACCTCTACAGAAATAGGAATATGCATCCTCTGGGTCAAGTGTTACAGCTATTGTGTAGTCATCTATAGCGCCATCGGTATATCCCCCATTCTCTTTAAACCATGCTCTGCGATGATATGCGTAATCCCATTCGGGATAACTATTTATAATATCATCCATAACCCTTATTGCATCGTCAACACGACCTGATTCATAATACACATCTGCTTTGGTAGCCTGAGCTCTAACATCTTTAGGATCCATTTGGAGCGTTTTTTCCAAATACGTCAAAGCCAAATCGTACTCACCAATACTCTCATAACATACAGCAATACTTCTGAATATCACAGAAGTCGTATTTATCTCTGCCGCCTTTTTGTAATACTCAATAGCCTTCTTCGTAGCACCTTTCCGGTCATATACCACTCCCAAATAATAAGGCCATGCCTGATCATTAGGATTCTTATTACTTTGAATTACTAATTTCGTCTTGAGTAGTGCGAAAGCATCATCCACGATGTTTTGCATAAGATAATACGCTTTTTGATCGCCATCTATTATCAACGCAGCAATGATATCGTCAATAGCCTCACTATACTTCTTTAAGCCAATATAGCTTTCAGCTCTAAATGAATAAACCGATGAGTAATTGTTGTCCAACTTGACTACATAATCAAATTGCTTGATAGCGTTCACCCATTGCTCTTGGGCATTAGCATTACGTCCAATCCCCATATACCCCATAACATCACCAGGCTTTAGCTCTATCATCTTCCGATAGTCTGCATCAGAACGAGCATAATCACCTTGCTCGTAATATACCTGCGCCCTATCCTCATAAGGTTTTGTTTCATTGGGTTTCAAACGTATTGCTTCGGTATAGTCAGATAAAGCTTTGATGGTATCTCCCAAATGTAGATATATGTCTCCTCTTGTGGTATGTGCAAACGAAGTGTAATCCACGTCTTTCTTTGGAAGGTATTTTATTGCCAAATCAACAGCAGTAAGCGCTCTACCATATTCCTCTGAACGAGTTCTTAACGAAGCTATCCACACAAACGAATATCCATTTTTAGGATTCTCCTGTACATCTTTGTTGAAATAATCAAGAGCATCCTCGTATTTCTGCTCCTGAATAGCCTCATGCCCCCTTAAGTAATTATATGTTTCTGGGCGCTTTATGTTCTGAGCTATAGTTTGAAGACAACAAACTACAGAAAGACAGGTTAATAGTAATTGTTTCATGCTACAAGTTTTTATATGTTGACACGTCCTAAATTCTATCCATTACAATTTTAATCAGCGAATTAAACGATTCATTCTTATCAAGATGCGAAATCTGTCCCGCATCATCGACAATACAACAAGAAATAGCTTTATGCCCCAACAATGATGCAAGTCCTATTATTGAAGCGGACTCCATGTCTATATTACATATACGTTCTCCTTCAAATTCGAATGACGCTAATTTCTCTTTAAGCATTTTGTCTTCTAATGGAAGTCTTAGTCCTCTACCCTGTGGAGCATAGAATCCTATACAAGAGACTGTATATCCACGCATAAGATCATCTTGAGCGACCTGCTCAATTAGTTTTTTCACTGTTGTAGCAACATATGGTGAGCCCTTAATAGGATTCCAACTCATATGGTCTACGAAACTCTTTTCTAATGATAAATCACATACAGTATCTCTATTAGCATAGAAATTCAGTAAACCATCAAAACCAATTGCCTTTTGTGTAACAACAGGCGTTCCTGGTTTAATATTTGGCTGTACGCTTTCACTTATTCCGACATTAACCATCGTTAGAGTACGGTGCTCGTCTTTTTCTTCTCGTGTTACATAATCGATATTTGCAAGTGTATCAAGTTCGTTAATAACGATGTCCATATTCTCTGAGCCAAAACCATATGACAAGCAAGTAATCCTTTTTTCTTTATATGTACCTGTGATGGTATGGAACTCACGGCTTTCTACTTCACACTCTCGGGTTTCATAATTATCTGCGACCAAGTTAACTGATGCAGGATCACTAACAAGAATAATACGGTCAGCCAACTGCTCTGGACGTAAATGCAAATGGAAACATGATCCATCTGAATTAATTATCAATTCTGATTCAGGAAATATTCGCTTCATTGTTCTTATTTGTTATGAACTGTATATCGTTATAGGTTATCACTCAGGTTTGCCATACTCATTTTCTCCATCATCACCTTTGGCAATCATAAGCCAAACGAAATATAGAGGAATTAGTTGCCACCAGCCAGAATTCCCAATATCATGGCATCTTTTAGCTCCCTGCATTAACATGAATACCCACAGGATTATCAGTATAATAGCATAGGCCCCATTATTACTTGGTGCTCCAATAATAAGTCTACAAATAAAATCAGCTCCGATAAAAATCAAAAGAGATAGTATATATTCCACTCTTCCAATTCTTCCGTTTGAATAAAATGGTGCCCTAAACATAATTTATAGTATTCAAATTTTTTATTAATTAAATTGGATTAGAAGGCACAAATAAGTGCCTCTAATCCTATCTAAATATCAGAGTAAGTCTTCCAAAATCTTCGGAAAATTCTTAGATTTTGCCTTGATGTTCAGTAACAGTGCTTTTTCTGTGCCATCAACTTGACCGTCCCCCTTAATCTTATCATAGAGATACTGAGCTTCATCATCATCAATCTCCCCTGGACTTGTTTCGTCATCAAGAACAAATGAAGTGATGGCCTTAACAAAGAATATCTCCCATGAAGGATCATTGGCCTTACCAGTTACAGCATCATTGAGCTCAAAGAGGAAGTCTGCTTCATCTTTGTCAATCACACCGTCTTCATACAAGACCTCTTCCAGTTCTTTTACTTCGTCAGCATCGATGATACCATCTGCCAACAATTCTTTTTTCAATTCTTCTAAAGATTTCATAATTTTACATTTTAGATTTTCTTTATTAATGCAAACAATTCACGTATAATCATTACCAAAGCAGAACCAATAATAATGATAGCCCAGTCAACCATCTTAAGTGGAACGACGTTAAAGAAGCTGTTAAGGAACGGGGCCTGAACTATGAGGATTTGACCAACCAAGATAATAATGGTAATGGTAATGAATCCGTCACAGCCTTTGAGATTCAAACCGCTACCGCCACTCTTATACGCTCTGGCATTGAACATATACCAGAAGTGTGTCATCACAAAAATTGTAAAGAGCAATGTTAACTCGTAAGGTGTCACAGCATTCTTCTCTGGAGTAAGTGATAATGTCATGAGATCGGTGAGCTGCTGAATATCACTATGCTGGAAAATATAGAGGAATCCAAGTAATAATACGAAGAAGAAACCACCAACACCAATGATATTAGCGAGCATTGACTTATCCAGGATAAAGGCCTTTCTATCTCTTGGTTTATCATTCATTACTCTATCTGTTGGAGGTAGAGCAGACAGTGCAAATGCAGCGAATGTATCCATGATTAGATTGACCCACAACATCTGTGTAACAGTTAATGGGGATTCTGTTCCCATAAAAGCACCACAAAGAACCAGGAAACAAGCTGCAACGTTTACGGTAAGCTGGAATAGCAAGAAACGCTGTATGTTCTGGAAAAGTGAACGTCCCCACTTCACTGCACGGGCAATACTTGCAAACGAATTGTCAATGATGGTAATGTCGCTAGCTTCTTTAGCAACGCTAGTTCCTGCACCCATAGAAAGACCAACATGGGCTGCATTAAGTGCAGGAGCATCATTGGTACCATCACCTGTAACAGCAACAACCTGATCTTTTGCTTGCAAGGCTTCTACAAGTCTCTTCTTGTCCATTGGGCGTGCACGAGCAATAATCTTGAGGTCATTAACTCTCTCCAACAACTCCTTCTCAGAGAGAGAAGCAAAAGTACGTCCGTCAATAATATTCCGTTCTGTATATGAATCCTTCCAGATACCAATCTGGCGACCAATCTCACGAGCCGTTGCAATTGTATCACCAGTAACAATCTTAACGTCAATACCTGCATGCAGACATTTCTCCACAGCATCCTTAACATCTTCACGAATAGGATCCTCAATGCCTACGATACCCATAAACGTTAAATCATCCGCAACCAGTTTGCCATTCTCGATGACCTTTTGATCATCTTCAATAATCTGGTAAGCAAAACCTAAGGTTCTCATCGCTTTCTTCTGATAGTCAAGAAGCGTCTTCTCATAATCCTCTTTGCTATGATTTGACGGCATGTGTTTACATAAACCTAATACTATCTCAGGAGCGCCCTTAACATAAAGCACTTTCTTTCCCTCCTTGACGCCTGATTGCACCATTGTAGCCATATACTTCCTCTCTGTAGAGAAAGGTACTTCTGCCAAACGACTTGTAGCTTCACGCAGTTCCTGATAACTCTGTTTCTTATTGTAGAGCCAAAGAAGAAGTGCGCCCTCAGTCGGGTTGCCAATTGCATGTGGTTTTCCTTCAGAAAAATCAAGCGAAGCTGTGGAGTTCACAGCCATTGCTTCATATACAAAAGCATCCTCGTCAATAACACTTTCCTTAACTTGCATCAGATTCTGAGTGAGAGTTCCGGTCTTATCTGTGCAAATTACAGTGGTCGCTCCCATAGTCTCACAGGCGTGCATCTTACGAACAAGATTATTCGTCTTAAGCATCTTACGCATAGAATTTGCCAGAGAAAGTGACACGGCCATAGGCAATCCTTCTGGAACAGCGACAACAACCAAGGTAACAGCAATCATTATCGTTTCTAATGAGTATGCCATCAAATGAGACATCTCAGCTTCTGGCAAGAGTAAATTATGAAGTCCGATTACTGCACCTATAAAAATTGCGAAGAATACAACAATCGTCGTCATACACTGCCATTTGCTGAAATCTTCAAACTTCTTAATAACAAGCCAGAAGAAAATGGCAGTAGGAATTATCAATCCCCAAACAGGTAATGCCCAGTCAAAATAAACCAAGAGTTTACCAACGATGATTAAACCAGCAAACACATAACTAATATTCGTAATGAGATCGCTAAGACCATCTAACTGTTCATTCAGCGGAGTCTTGACCTTCTTAGACACCTTATTCTTTCTTTGCAGTTTGACAGCTCTCTTTTGCTTCTCATCCAAGCCTACCAAAGCCTCGTCATCCTCTTCTTCATCATCAAAATCTGCACCGACTAGAGACTGCATTATCTTTCCATTTTCGGTATTATCTCCTACTGCAAAAACTTCTGCATAACCGTGACCTTCCATAATTTGGGTTCCACGGTATATCTGGTTACAGGGGTATGTCGCTTCGCTATCAAACTCTGCCTCATTAGTTGTTTTAGGATGGACAGGCTCACCAGTAAGAGATGATTCGTCAACATTCAGACTAACGGCTTCCAACAGTTTCGCATCTGCAGGAATCTCCTGACCTGTCTGAAGAACCAATATATCGCCAACAACAATGTCGCATTTTGGTACTTCTACAACATTACCGTTTCTAATAGCTAGTACAACCTCTTCATCATTAACCTGATTCAAAAGAGTAAACTCCTTTTGAGCTTTTAATTCAAAATAGAAACCAAGACCTGTAGCTAACAGGATAGCAACAAAGATTCCAATAGGTTCAAAGAAAACAGGAAAAGGTTCACCTAATCCCCAGAATTCATAACAGGATACTCCAATAGCGAAGATACCGATTACCATTAATATTACAATCAAGGGATCTTCAAACTTCTCAAAATACATTTTCCACAGAGATTCTTTCTCTGGTGGAGTTAATCGATTCGCGCCATGTTTCTTACGGCTTTCGAGCACCTGGGCATCGGTTAAGCCAGTGTAATGATTTTGTTTCATAAATAGATTTTTTATTTATTAAATAACTTATATGCAAAATAATAAACCGCACCAACACCTAAGGATATTGCGCAAATAGCATAATCTGAAACACAAATACCCCAAATAACACCACCTGCAGTGAATAACGCTATGTATGATACAGTCGATAACACAAACCACATCCAAGCAAGAGTAACAACAACTCCAGCAGAGATTGAAATTAATAATGACGCTATTACAGTATTGTTCCTACATATTGCCAAAAAAATCAGAATTGAGGCGATAACCCCAAAAACTTTGTAAAAATGCCCAAAAAGCACCAAACAATCTTGTATTCTATCTCGCATAATAGTCTTTTTACCTATTTTGCGTTCAAGACCTGATTTAGAAACAGAACTGCTCATATTCATATTTTGTGTCTTTATTCCATGTTACTTCATTTAATTGATATTGTTAACTACCTTCTTAAGCCATCCTTTGATGTTGAATAGCAGGTACAATAGAGCTATCAGAGTTACAATTATTGCTATCACTTCTCCAGTTCCCGGATATGTGATACCTATATAATATAGGCCCCAGAATACTAATACAAATGCGATAGGAATTATTTTTCTCATCTAATTATTTCTTTTAATGAACTTCTTTAAATAGTAATTACAACAATATATTATTGAAATAAGGGCAAAAAGTAGTATTGCAAACATTAAGAAATCACCTAATTGGGGATATATTAGTGTCAAAATGAAAAATCCAATCCAATATAAGGCGGTACTAAAACAATGCAATACTTTTTTCTTCATATTTTAATCAACTTTTATTCCGATAACCATCTTGCTACTCCATCATGGTGAAAGCATAACACTTATTCATAGCCTACTTGTTTTTCTCAAATTCTGCTTTAGATATACCTTGTCCCATTCCTCCTCTTCCTGATGACACAAAGAACTCTAAGGTGCCTTGTGAATAACCAGCAGCATCACATTGGACAGAGAACGGAGAAGATTTCTTGTAAAGGGTTTCAAATCCTTTTGTTGCTTTCGTTTTGGTAAAATAAGTGTCACTCTTTGAAAACGTAACATAACCTGAAGATTGGGGAGCTATAGAAAGAATCTGATACAACCCTCTCTCTCCCGTTCTCATAATCTTAACCGTCAAGGAATACGACGAACGATTCATTATCGTCAACGATGCTTTATGAGATGATGAAACGTCGCTGTCAGAATACCAACCCTGAGCACTAGCATTTACGATCAGTCCCATTGTAAGGACAAACATTAATAATAGCTTTTTCATATTCATGTCTTTTTTTTGATTGTTATTATTGATAGTGCAAAGGTACATCCTTTTTTTTATTCTTTTCGTAATTCCCAAACATTGCAATACTCCTACACGAATTGTTGCACTTATTAGTTTGCAAGGTTGCATCGAATCAATTTCACTTCTTAAAGAGGGCATCCAAAAGCATTTTGCCAATCTTGCGTTCCAAACCAGCCTTCGACGTAGGTACGCCTGTTCGTCTGGCAACATTTTGCTTTGCCTGCGTTATTCCCAAAGCCCTTTTCCATGAAAAAGTTAATCCAGGAATTCCTGTTCCATTTGATCTTTTTGCCATATTATTGTCTGAGTTTTGATTGATAGTTTACAGTTTGTTTCAAATATAC
Organism: Xylanibacter ruminicola 23; assembly: GCF_000025925.1. NCBI lineage: Bacteria > Pseudomonadati > Bacteroidota > Bacteroidia > Bacteroidales > Prevotellaceae > Xylanibacter > Xylanibacter ruminicola. The sequence goes on from NC_014033.1 coordinate 2,425,218, forward strand.
CATGAGAAGCATTAAGCCGATGAATACCAAGAACAAAGAAACGAAAGGCCATGAAGAAATAGAATCATACAGGCCATGAATCAGTGCCGGTATTGTGAAAGCCAGAACATACAATCCCTTACGATACTTTGGATAGAGATTCGCAAATGAGAGGAAGTAGCCAGTAATACCACACCAACAAGCATGTAGGAATGGTAGACTAGTTAAACGTAATATGTTCAGATAAAAAGATACCGTATATTCTTGTTCAGCATTGACAGTCATTTGATATTGCACACCTTCCCATACACCAAAGGCTATGCCAGAAATCAAACCATAATAAACTACTGTTTGTGGAATAAGCGGCTCTTTTGCTTTATATAAAATAATAAGAAGAGGAACTGCTTTAGCCAATTCTTCGGTAAAGCCCACTCCAAGAGTATATCCTATAATATTCAAAGGAAAGACTGTTTCTGTAAACGAGTAGAATGGGTTTAAATTGGGCAAGCCAACCCCCCAAGCAGCAAAAACAAAAGCCTGTGTAATAAAGAATACGGCTAAAGTCGTTTTAAGTCCAACCTGTGGAGTCTTAAAACAGTCATAGAAAAACAATCCCCATATAACAGAGAAATAGAGAGATACTTCATAAAAGACAAAGAATCCGCCAAGTGGTATCTGCATGATTAGCATAGGTAACAACCCTACTAATGCCAAAATCAAGAATCGTTGGTCAAATAAGAATTGCTTGGAAAAGAGTGTCGTCCGTGGGAAAAGTAGCTCTCCTCCGATTGCTGCAATTTGTGAAAGGATGTTGCCTTTATTTTGACGATGTACTTTTAGATTAGCCCTTTTGAGATAATAGCCAACGGTTTGAGGAATGCTCTCCCCAACAGCAATGGCTTTATCATGGAGTAGTATCTGACCTGTGTTTACATACGAAAGCAACGTATGCTCATCGTATGGACCATATGGTTTGTTATTTCTTATAATATTTATATTCATGACATTACATTTCGTCCTTTGGGGTCTGGGCCATAACTGTTCTCATACGCATCACCATCTCCAAAGAGCATCCATAGCCCGTAAAATGGAATTATTTGATACCAACCACTATTATCACGATCATGACATCGTTTCGCTCCTTGTGCCCATATAAACCAATAACCAGGAATTAAAAAGAAATACATCATTCCTTCACTCCCATTATTAGCTCCCACAATAAAACCAACAATAATAGCGTAGATATAAACTATTATGGTTGATAACCAATATTCTGTACGTCGAATTCTACCTTCAAATGAAAATGGATGAGCAAACATACTCTGCCTTTCATTTTGAGATAAGGAAGACTCATTTGGACTAGAAAGAACAGATTTATCATCTGTATTTTTTTCCAAACTAATTCCAACTTTTCTATATGACTCACACGACATCTGATTGTAATTTGGTGATGCATTATCTACATTACATATACCAGATGCATAATGAATGCATTGTAAACACTGATCTTTTATTGCCATAACATTATTATACTCTAGTTATCTTACAAAAATTATTAGACTCGATATACTGAACAACGTCAAAAATTGCATCTGGTTGTTCTGTATCCTGCAATCCCCAAATCATAGATTTTTCACTGTATTTAGATTTGATATAGAACATCTTAAACCAAAATTTAGCTTGGCATATAACTTTATTCAATATAGAATCCAAATCATAGAAAAAAATGTATATCACCTCTAGTTCTGAAGAAAAATATATTTCCTTAATCCAATTCCACTCGAAGAATCCTAATGAGCCATTTTTGTCCGCAAGATAAATTCCTTGCTGACTGATTCCAACCCAATCTGATTCTCCAAAGAGTTGTGCTTTACCTATTTTGTATAGAAAGTCTCCTTTTACATCCTTATATGTCCTTTTAATATATTCCATAATATTAATTATTTACAAGTTGAACTACAATCAATCTGCCCCCATCTTCTGTAGAAAGGAGTATTTGGCGGCCATCAGTCAAAGGAACAAAGCCACCAACAGGTATCTGCTTGTTTTCTGTCTTATCCCACAAAGAATTAAGCCTGCGATTGATGAGAATCCACTGACCGTTATGAAAGTGGAAATCGCCTACAGGCCTTTTGTTCTCATCTGTAGTCTTCTCATTAGCTGCAATGTATCGATTAACATGCCACATATAAAGAGTCTGTTTGTCATAGACCATTAGGCGATAATTCTCTGGTATGAACTTTCCTTTTGATGGAGAGTAATAGAGATTAAGAACAGGTAACTGACCATGATACTCCTGACCACAGAAAGGACAACGTGGTTTCCTCGTGTTGTCGAAAACAAACCAATGGGCCTCGCATTTACTGTTCTGACAAGGTTGGACAAGATCTGTAGTCCTAACAAGAGCATCTTCCCATTCTGCTGCGCTTGGTCGCTTCATAGGGTCATGAAGTCCATCGATAAAGGCACGGTCAAACAGAGCCTTCAAATAAGGTCCACAAATTGTATAGGGCAATTTTGAAGGGTCACCCTGTGGAAGTTCTGATGGAGCCAATTGCTGGGGTTTAACTCTATTGGAATTGTCTGTAGGGTGTTCTATAAAAAGAGCTTTGATACCCATAGATAACTCCTCATCTCGTCCAGCGTCATTCACATCATGAACTTTACCACCACGAAGTGGATGTCTATTGAGCAGATACATATATATCAAGACAGCCAAGGCATGGCGGTCTGTGTAAATACTTGGCAATTTCCGATTTTTATCCGTAAGCGGAAGCCCTTTTGTTTCCATAACCTCTGGAGCTATGAAGTCGGGAGTTCCTAAAACCTCTGGTGGAAACTTTCCTGGAACAACAAGGCTGTCATCATCTATAATGCATGCAGCTCCAGTAATTGGGTCAACCAATATATTCTTATATGACAAATCGGAATGTGCAAGTCCTGCTGCATGTAACCTTCGGACTGCTCTTGCTATTTTTATACACATATGTAGATTCGTCAAGAATGTACCCTTTTGATCAGCAGGTAAGAAACGATTTCTCAATTTTGCAGAAGCAAACCATTTCCCTTCCTTTTCTTTGCCATCAAACGGACCACCATCAAAAAAATACTTTCGGTCGTAGAATGGCATGACTATTCCCATCTTACCATTCCATTCAACCATTTTTGTTGGCCAAGCGAACATCTGTTTCCAATAATCTCCACCTGGACCATTAAATATTTTTTCTCGATAAATACCAACGATATTATTAATTCTTTCTTTATCATTAGGATTTACAGGTGTTCTGTAAAATGCTACAACATACGACTTATCTGGACTGAAATAAACATCTTTCACTCCACCTTGTGCCTTGATTTCGTCTATGAATTCAACGGTACTGCCATCAGCGGCTTTCAATGTTATTTTCTGTGCCATAGGCTAATATAATATTGCAATAGTTCTATCATCATGGTTACCTCTATCCCAGAAGTTAAGCCAGCCAAGAAGCTGTTCCTGCGATTTCTCGTTGTCATCAGTTAACTCAACACCATTATCAGCAAGGTCTTTCCATAACTCGTCCCACATATCTATATTTTGGAGATTGGCATCTGTTTCAAATTTTGGGTCACTCACGCCATCAGTCATTAACATAAGCGCAGTGAAGTCTGGATAAATCTTAAAGCGGCATCGATTGTAAAAAGAATTGCTATCGCTGAATATTTCTGGCATTGTAAGGAAACGTGTTTGACCTGCAAATTCCCCTTCATCTGGCATACCTAACATATCTGCAGTGTGATTGTCTGCGTCATATACGCACATAGCACCATCACCAACCCAAAAAGATGCAACCGCCCAACCAAAATCAAATCGTTTACATATAGAAAGGAGTAACGTCGTTGCATAATCCTTCATCTTTGCGCCTTCTTTTCTTTCGGCCTCTTTCTTGATGGCATTATAAGCTTTTAATGCTGCATTCCCAAGAATTTTATAAGAAAAATCCCTCACACCTCTCAATTGCATTTCGTCTTCTGAATATATTTTTATGGCCTCTTCGAAATCAGCGCAATCCATAAGGGCATTTATGCAGTGCTCTACTACCGTCTCACAAGCGATTCTTGAACCTTCTCGAGAATACTTTGCAGAACCTGCACCGTCAGCGACTGCCATAATATACCATTCTGTATCCTTACAGTAATGCAAGAGAAAATGATCATCGCGAGGCTTACCTTCATGAGCATGAGAACGACCACGTTGACTTGCTGCTACAATATCCTTTCGGGGAACACCGTCTTTTTCTTCAACTTTCACATATTGCATCTGTGAATCCTCTTTGTAATATTCTGTGTCTCTAGGAGTTGGAATATCTTTCCAAAGAGTCTTGGGATCAGGATTTAATATAAAAGTCAATTTTCTCTCCAACCACTCTTCACCTTCAAGGATTCCTTTGGGTTTATATCTAAGGAAAAGAATAAAATCTCCACCTTTTATATCCTCTGGCTGAGCAGTTCCGGAAATAATAAACCCGGTATCTGTTTTCTCAAAATTCAAACCGATAGCATCAAGTCCGATTATTTCGTAATCTTCAACACCATCTACTTTAAAATCAACAGAAGTTTTATACTGCTCTCCAACTCTTCCATTAGGTAAAATTATTGGAGCAGAATCTACAGCATTCTTAATTATAAGCCTTTCGTCCATACGTTCATTTTTTATCTTGTTCCACAATCCACAGACAAGTCTTTTTTCAAAGTCTTCAAATTCACAATCTGTGGGTTCTATGCCAGCACGGCGCAATACTTCTAAAAAATAGTCTTTCATCCTCGTCCTCTAGTAATGTTCATTCCTCCTTCTTCAATCTCACCAAGAGCACCTTCCGTTCCACACCAAGGGCATGCCTGAGTATTACCATCAGAACACATGATATTACCGCAATCGCATACTACTACTCCATATTGGTTGCCACAACACGGACATGTTGGCACTCCACGCAGTGACATCGTATTAATATTTTGGTTAGATTTACCTTCACTCAAACTGTTGTAAATTTCCTCGTCAACAGGAAATGCACCAACGAGTTTATAATCAGTCGCCTTTATTCCAAGGCTTTCCAATCCGCGAATATCTCCAATACGTTTAGCATATTTTACAAGATATGTTTTCTTTGTGTTTGAACACTTTCCCATAAGAACGGCAAAGTTCTCATCGACAACACACTGTTCTTCTGTATTTACTTTTTCCAGGTTAATGCCATCCATCGGAGCAAGCTGTAAATCATCAATACCAGCATCTGTTACTGAAACGCTACTGGTTTTAATCGATGCTGTCACCCATTTAAAGAAAGCCTTGAACGAATACTCGTCGGTCTCTTTCAATCGTAAAACATTCTCAGTAAGTTTCCCCAATAAATGGGTATCAGCATTATCTCCTAATGAAATACAAACAAGATTGCACTTTTTTTGATATAGCTTTTGCCATCTTTCAATAGCAGGATTGGGATTGTCTGTAGGTGTACCATCTGTAAACAGGAAGATGATTGGTTTCCAGTCTCCTTTCATTTCTGATGTAGTCTTTTGAACAGATTTCTCCATATCATCCATCAAATAATTGAGGGCAGTCCCTAAAGAAGTACCACCACCAATCGGGAATTTTGGAGGATAGAACTTATATAGTTCTGTCAATGGAGATAGGCTCTTGGCCTTACCAGCAAAGGCGATGACGGACACGAAAACCGTTTCAAGAGCATAAGGATCTGTCCTCAATTCCTGAATGATATTCCTCATTCCATTCTCTACTTGTGTGATGGGGTCTCCCACCATTGACTCTGATACATCAATCAGAAAATATATTGGTAATCTTCTCATATTTCTACTAAATTACGATATTAACTTCTTCTGGTGGTCCGGGCAGTTCTATTGAATCTGTAGTACCAACGCTCTTTCCACCAAGTCCAATAACATCAGATACCCATACGAAGAACTTCTTAAAAGAAGTAGCATCCATAGTGTCAAGTCTGAATACTTGGTCTGTCAACTGCTGAAGTGGTTCAACCTTCGCTTTTGGGCCTGCTGCACAAGCTACTATACTAGCAAAATTTAAACTCTTTACTTTCGGAATAATTTGATTATAATCTTGTACATCACTGGGTTTTCCATCTGTCAATATAAACAAAAGTGGACGCCAATCACCCTTTTGTTCTGGAGTACCCCTTTTTACCTCCACAGCAATTTTGTCACAAAGCATTTTTAAAGCTTTACCAAGGTGCGTCGGACCTGTATCTGGAGTCAGGATATCAGGCATTTGAAGGTTTTCGAGCTCCGTAAGAGGTAGAACTTGACTTACTTCTCTATCAAAGGTAATTATACTAATACATACTGTTTCAAGAGCATATGGGTCTTGGCGCAAGGTTGCAACCATATCAGCTAGCCCTACCTTAACACTCTCTATTGGTTCACCTTTCATAGAACCACTAGTATCAATCAATATATAAACTGGTAAATGTCTCATGAGTCTGTTTTATAACATATTGCAAAGCCCTCATAGGCAGCAATTCCATAAACAATTAAACTAAAGAAATCAAAATCAGCAAATGCAATTTCAAAGAAATAAGTATTGTCAATCATTGTTAATGTCTCGAAATAGGCAAGTCCTTCTTCCTGGGCTATAAAACCAACATTCGTGAAGTAATCTCCCAATACACAAGACAATAAGGCAAAAAATCCGCCAATGAGTGAAATAGGGATTGTTCGACCTCTCCCTATAAGATGAACTACATAACCAACAGCAAAACCCGCCAAAATACCCATAATCATCCATTGCTTTTGAGCATTTACCGTAATCAAAGCCCAGAGACTGGCAATTAAAACACTAGACAATAGTCCGGCAATAATTGCAAAAACGAGATTTCCTTCCTGCTGGGGTATATAATTGCTGTTATCTTCAGCATTAGAAGGGACTTCCTGCCCCTCAATAACTCTATTTAGTTTTTCAAAATCGTAATTTGCCATATTTCCTAATCTTTAACAATATGAGGATGTAACAATAGCAGGCACACCCTCATATCATCTATTATCATACAACAATGTTTACCTCTGGAGGTGGCGGTGGCAACTCGCTCATAGTAGCAACATCACCGTGAGTATCCTCAACTTTTTGGCTTCCAGTGCTGATACTTGCACTTACCCACTTGAAGAATGCCTTGATTGTAGCACTATCTGCAGTGTCAAGTTGTACCACATTCTCTGTAATTTGCTTCAAAGTGTTGGTGTTTGCACCTTGACCAGCAGCACAAGCGACCACCATACCAAACTTACGCTTTCTAAACTCATTCAGCCCCTTCTGCAAGTCATCTGTTGGTTCTCCGTCAGTCATAATGAATACGATGGGTTTCCAGTCGCCTTTAACTTCAGCTGTTGTCTTTACAATTTCTGTATCAACTTTCTGAGCCAGTAGATTCAGCGCCTCGCCTAGGGCTGTACAGCCACTCGCATCAATTACAGGCGGTTGAAACGAAGCCAATTCGGTTAGCGGAGCTATTTGTTGAGCACTCGAATTGAAGGTAATAATACTAATGTATGCTGTTTCCAAAGCATACGGATCACTTCTCAGTGTTGAGACAAGCGTCTGAACGCCATTCTTCACAGCCTCAATAGGTTCACCATACATGGAACCAGAGGTATCAAGCAATAAATAAACAGGTAATCTTCTCATATTTTGTTGTCTTTATTTGTTATAATCCTTAGCAACTCTCGCAATCGTAAGCGCGATTGAGCGGTCTTCAAAAGCATCTCCAATAGCAGCAAACTTCCACTCGCCATTTCGACGATAGAGTTTACCCATTACTAAAGCCCTCTTTCCTACACAGTCAGTTTTAGTTGCAACGTCATATTGCGCAAAAACTTCTTTCACCTTGGTTGGTGTTCCCTCATACATACGAATAGATGCGTAGGGTATGCCTGAGAAATCTCCCTGATAATCATTGTTGTTATATATGTTCAAGAAGAAAACAATTGAGTTAACATTACTGCTTACACGAGCAAGGTCAACTGTAATAATCTCATTATCCAAGCCATCATCACCATCTTGATCTCCGGTAAGGTCATCACCTGTATGATGAAGTGCACGGTCATTTGAATCAAGCTTACCTTGGGGAAGTCCTATTTTTCCCAAATTATATAAGGGAGACCAAATGTGATCGACAACTTCTCCTTTTTCATTGAATAACAAGCAACTCAAGTCTAAGTCAACATCAACAGTAGTTGTTGTCATTCCAAAGAAAGCTTTCTTAGTAATAGCTCCCCAGTTACATCCAACACAAAAGTTGGTTAGTTTTGCACCACTTCCTTTTTCAAGGTTGATGCGTTGTCCTTTTTCAAGTTTAATAGCCATATCCGTTTATTTTAGTCCTTACTACCTGGTTTATAAGTAAATCCCCAACCATATTGACGATCACAGTCACTGTGACTATCGTGGAAAGTTACAAGTTTCTTTACCGTAATAGAATTATCTCCTCCAAAATCAAGTTCAGCTATGGCACAAAAGCGTTTGCTGCTTGATTGTTGTCCCATTTCTACAATAATATCTTCATTGCCTGGTACCTTGACCTTTACAACTGCATTTGTTTCTGCCCACTTTGCAACACCTTCAAAGATGAATGTGTAAACTACGATTCGTTTAATGTCATTCACGCCTTTAGGATTGACGAGGATGGTTTCTCCAGAGGACGAACCTCCGCCACGATCATCACCTTGATGCCATATAAAAGGCTTTTGGTCATAACAACCTTGACGCGTTACTTGATGACGGTTACCACCACGATTACGTGAGAACTGTAGACCATCAATAAGCATTTTAGACCCATCACGCAGTTCATAGAAACAACCTAAATCAAGGTCAACCGGATTTCCAAACATCTGCTTTAAAAAGCCTCCTTTACTCCAGTCGAGATTAATAATAATCTCACCAGAGAAAGAGGAGCAACCTTTTTCAAGATTAATCCGATGCTGGTCACCTGACTTTTCGAGGACAATAGCCATAATTACTGGTATTTATTAACCAAAGCCTGTAAACCACCCTTATTACCGATTCCCATTGCTTCAAACTTCCATTCACCATTACGACGATACAGTCGGCCAAATTCCACGGCAGTTTCAATCGAGAAGTCTTCATCAAGATCATAACGAGCGATTTCCTCATTAGTGATCGAGTTATAAATTCGGATATAAGAGTTTCTCACTTGCCCAAAGTTCTGCTTTCTTTCTTCAGCCTTGTAGATAGTGGCTGTGAAGATAATTTCCTGAACTTGAGGGTCTACTTTAGTTAGATCAACATTCAGAGTTTCATCATCGCCACCATCGCTATTACCACCAGTAAGATCGTCACCAGTAGATTCAACCGCTCCATCAGGAGACTTTTGGTTGTTGTAAAATACAAAGTACTCGTCCTTAGGAAGTTTTTTGTTTGCTCCCAGCATAAACGCCGAAGCATCCAAATCAAAATCAAAACCGGTACCTTCGTTGGGGTCCCATCCGAGTCCTACACTAACTTTTGACAGACCAATTTCAATACGCTGTCCTTTTTCCAAAGATATTGCCATAATTACTTTATTATATTATAAATGTTAATTATGGTGCAAATATAAATCAATTAATTATAAACATCTGGATTGTTGCAACCTTGCAAGTGTATATCAATAGATTGAAGAAGAATCCATGCAATATTACATAGCAAGCAATCGACCCCAGAAATCAGACTCTTCGAAAGAACATACTCTTGCTGTTACAGGATCATAACACAAGCAGAGTTCTTTTGGAATAGTCACACAATAATTACCGAACATATTACGCTGAACCAAATAGTCATCAGCCTGATTTAGCAAGTCGCCTAACTGTCGAAATTGTCTTTTAATAAGACTAATCATAGGTAGACGATTCTCTGGCAACTCTATTTGAGGGGCTTTTGTACGTTCTCCACCAAAATTTTCATATATTATTTCATATTTTCGCTGGATAGCGGCAATACGATGTTTGTACTTATCTAAAGACTTCACCCCGTTAGGCTTATTGAAATTAATACCTCCACTTGATGACTCTAATAAAAAAAGTGCATACAAGGCTTTTTCGCGACGATGTAAACCAGTAATTTTACTATCCGCTTCTGGCAAAAGAATATCTCCATGCATCAAATCTATTACAACACTACTTCTTATTCCTTTTTTATATATAAAAGAATCAAATATTTGCTTATAAAAACCATTATATACAAAACGTTGTTTCCCCTCGTAAACAGGATTTAGAATACGAGGTTTATACATTGAAACAAAGGTATCAACGAAACGACGAACCGCAACCAATGCTTCTTCTTCAATAGACATTACTAGGAAGTTATCAATATTTCTACCTTTAATAGAGGATATGCCTATTCTGAACATAATCGATGGAAGAGAATGAGCAAGACCGTCCATTTTCATCTTTCCAACGATCTCGTTCTTACAGAAATCAGATGTACTAAGTGCCATTAATTGCTTTGCAAAAAGTTCTATCTGAGCTGTTGTTGCAGAAGGGTAAAGAAAGGAAATAAGCGTATGCAAATCTTCTTGTGCTAGAGCCCTATAATGTTCACCAACTTTTGGAATATAAACAAAGTTAAATCCAATAAGTCGCAACTCATTTAATATTTCACGATAGTGAACCAATATCTCACGATTTGTTTCTTTGTAATATTCACCTTCAACATATAATACTTGTGAGTTATCAAGCTTAATATTCTCAGGTAGTTCAACGGAATAAACCATAGAATTATTTGGAAATCTTTCAGAAAGACATGACACTATCGCAATTAAAAACAAAGCTTCCTCCCTCGAACACGCATTATCAGAAAGCACCATACCTTTAAAGTCACCCCATAAATCTTGTTTTAAGCTAACGGAGGCATCATTTAAAGTTTGAAAAGCCTCTGCTAAAGTTATCGTTTCTGCGACAACCTCATCCTCGTGCTTAATATTATATTTTTGACGAATGCAATTAAGATATACAATTTCTTGCATATCAATGATGGCATCAGCTTTTACCATGTCAGAAACAATACGTATAATACTTGCCCTTTCTAATTGCTTCACATTAGTATACTATCATCCAAGGAGAATCCCAGAACTTGGCGATTTTCTGTAATTGGTTACTACATATAAAAGAAGCGTGGGAATCTCCTTGTTACTCGTCCCACCCTCCGAGGCTCTGGCATCGCCCTAACAGTCAGAACGAGCAACGCCGAAGCCCACGCCGATATGTATATAAACACACCTTTCTGCTTGAAGCCAATAATGGCTGTCAGCATAACCGATGTAGGATATTACATACCCATGGGCGTCATTGTTGCTTTGATTCCTCGACTGTTAGTTTGGAACTGCCAGATTCCGAAAGGTCAAGTACAAAGCGTCAAGTAACGCCTATCCTATATATAGGTCTCCACCCAGAAACAGACCCACCCGCAAGCGGGGCTTCGGTATGAAGACACTGCAAAGATAACGAGTTTTTCTGAACCAAACAAACTTTTACGAGAATTTTTGGAGAAATGTGTATTTCACAAGGCTTGTGGTGCACAATCTGACATAAATTTATGCTGCAAAAAAATGAGATTACTATTGGTGTTTTCAAATTTATATGTATATTTGCGCAATAAAACTGTTTAGGGATGGAAAGAATACATTCGGCAAAGGAGCTTTTTCTCAATACACTCATTAATATGGGTATCAAGTATGAGAGCCACAACTACGAAGATACCATCTGGTTTGACTACCAGGATATGGACTTTGAAGCAGAAGAAGATAAGGGAGGTAGGTACATAACCCTGGAGTATATGGACTGGAAAGAACTTCACGATGCCGAGGAAGCCTTAAGGATGCGGAGGATTATCAACAAGGTGAACAGGAACAGTGATGTAGTTATCTCAACAACGGTAAAATTTACTTATTATCGCAGAAAAATACTATTCATAGAGGAGATTCCTAATATCGAGGACTACCTGCGTTCTGAACTTCAAGAGTTGATACGTATTTACGAGATGGTGAACGAAGCTCTACAGAAAGATAACGAGAATGAGAAGTCAGGCAAATGGCAACCTATAGACATCGAATCTACCCAAACCAAAGACTTGTTTATTAAAACCATCAGGGAAATGGGGTGCGATTACGAACCATGGAAGGACGAGGAATCGCGTTGTGAAAGCATCGTTTTTGATTACCAGACGGAAACGTATCGTGCAACCTTTTTCGAAGTAACAAAGAAAGTGTTATTAGAAAACCACTATAGCCTATACAATGTGGCGCTAAACGACATGGATAAAGTAAACCAACTACGCGAGGTTGTAAACAAAGTGAATCAGGAGCATGATGCCGTTACTGTATACACGATCGACTGCGTTACTAATAAGATGTATGCCGAAGCCAGTCATACCGTGCCCTTCATGGCAGAAATACCCAATTTACTTACTTATCTTCATTCCATACTGAACGACCTCTATTTGGTGCGGATGGACATTAAATGCGAAATGGAAGCTGATGAGATTGAAGAACAAAGGATTATGGATCGAGAGGCCAATTAAACATAAGAATCTCCACTTCTTTCAGCGTCTCGTCAGCTCGATCAAGTCTGTACTGTACAAGCGCATCGCGGCTTGGGGCATCAAGAGTTTCGTTCATAACGTAATTCCTTCGTTCATTACATTAATATAGAAAGGTGTTTTGAATGGGCGATTCTCCCATTGCCTGCGAAGCATAATCATAGGACTGATGAGAACACCTGTGCTGAGTTCAAGATCATATAGGGCTCCTGACACAGCTTCCTCTCTTTTTAAGTCTCTAGCTTCCCCCTCAAGTAGAACGAGCACATCAATATCGCTATCGGCACGAGCATCACCTCGTGCTTCAGACCCATACAGAATTGCCGTTGCCGTGGGCTCGGTCTTTTTGATGGTCTGTTTTATTCGTTCTACAATCTCTGGTCTTCGCATTACCTTTATATTTCTGCGGCAAAGATAAGAAGAAAAACGTGAACTTTGCAAATATTTAGGGAAAAATTTACCAACCTGCGGGGAGGACGATATTGGGGACTTCGTGAGCTTTGGCGAAGAGGGGGGAGATTTCCTCGTTGGTGAAGCCAGCGATGCCACAACCTACGCGGGTTACTAAGAACGTGAGGTCGGGACGGGTTTTGGCGAATTCGATGAATTCATCTACATAGGGTTTGATGGCATCAACACCGCCATGCATGGTGGGTATGCCATAGCTCTGCCCTTGCAGACCAACGCCCTGCCCCCAGATAGCACCAAACTTACGATAGGCCAACAAGGCAGCCCCGCCACCATGCGCCCCAGCCAGGTTGCTACCAAACACAAACACCTCGTTCTCACCAAGCTCCGTTATCCGCTCCGGCGTCACTCTTTTCTGTTCCATATACTTGTATTTAGAAAGTCATCGCTGCAAATATACAACTTTTTCTGGAATATAAACAAAAAGGCACAAAAAAAATCGCAACAGGTTTTTGGCCTATTGCGATTTGATACTTGGGGGTGGATGCTCTACGATCCTACACAGCTGGTGGCGCCGAGGGCGGTTACGATGGCTGTAGCGATGGATGCAATCATCTGGACGATGAACTTCAGTGTTTCTTTCTTTGTCATAATGGTTTAGGTTATATGGTTAATACTTTGTGTTTCATGGTAAAAATGGTGGGGCTTGTGCCCCAACCATTAGTCGCCAATGGGCTCGTGGCCACCGCCGCCGGTATTGCCGCCACCGCCAGTGTTTCCACCGCCACCGGTATTGCCACCCTGAGTGCCGCCACCGGTATTACCTGGCTTATCATCCTCGATAAGCTGGCCAGCAAACGCCTCGGCATTTACAAACTCGGCCTTCTTGATGAACTCACGGCTTGAGATGTTGGTCTCGGCCTCCTGATCGGGCAGGAATCGGATGTGGAGGGCCTTCAGGTTCTTCTGAGGTGAAAAGTCCTCCTTCTTCAGAGCACCACCCTTCTCGTTCTCCAAGGTGGTAAAGAAGATGCCCAGACCGTCGATCTTGACGCGCTTGGAGTTCAGGAGCATCTCCAACAGACAACTACGGAACTTCTCCAGCACTCCGAACACCACGTCGGGAGTGTAGATACTGCCGTGCTCGGCGATGTGGTTGGCCATCTTACGAGTGTTCAGCGTCTCGACGGTCTTGCTGTGGGCAAACCACTTACCGAAAATCTTCGAATTCTTGATGTTGTTTTGCTTCAACAGATAAAAGATCTTTGCCATAATGTGTAAAAGGTTTTAAATGGGTTAATTATTAAGTTTGACGATGCAAAGGTACTACTATAGAATGTAATCTACAAACTTTTTAGGCCTCCACTTAGTTAAACAGTGTTAACAAAAATCAGCTACCACTTCATCGCTCACAATCCGTAACTTCGTGATTTACGATCTAACGGATATCGATGAGATAAGTGCCACCTCGTTCCAGGCACGCAGTATCACAGTAACATAACCGATTTTGCCTGTTCTGCAGAAAAACTGGCTATATTGAATATTATATATATTAAATATATATAATATTTATAATGCTATAATTATATATATTACCACCTATCGCCGCCTAACCTACTCGCAGTATCCTTATGTTACTGTGATACTGCGTGGAAAAAGATATATAAGAACAAAAATCGCGCATAAATCTTGTATATCTAAGAATTTTGCAATACCTTTGCAATATGGAATATTACATATGCCCATTCAGGATAGCAAGCAGCGAGAAATGGTACGCCCAGCCCGATGGTTTTCAACCACAGGAAGTCCTGGCGACAGTGACGCGAGATGACTTCCTACGACAGAACAAAAAATTACTATTCACTGACAAAAGCGGCAACCACATCTATTCGCACAAATACATATACCAACCCAAGGATGGCATAGCCGTGCTTAAACTAGCAAACAGGTACGTAGATAGTGATGACGAAGAATTCTGGAAAAGACGGCCTTGGGAAGACCGATTCTTTACAGTTATCGTCATAGTCAGTAGAAAGGATGGTACTTGTTTCTATGTTGAGGATAACGAGCGTGCATTTGATAGGGTTGAAGACGTGGTGAAGATACTGTGCAGAGGGCTTAACCATAGTCTGTCGAGTCATCAATTATTTATAGGTTCTGATTACAACTTCATCAAGCAAACCGATAACTTTGCCCTGATGTCGGCTTGTGCTATTATCAACCAGCAACTTGAAGACTCACTCAACCTTCAGTTTGGTACATGCGACGCGATGAAACATGAGTATGACGAGAATGCCCTATTAGCAGCACAACTGTTTACCAGCGCCTTAACCGACCAACGCAAAGCCAGCATGGTTATATCGTTGCTCTACGAACTTACCAAAGGCAGGAAAGACAGGAAAGCGCTGATGTGCGGACTACGAGCGGCTATGGATGCGGGGGTGATAGTAAAACCAAGCTACAACGATTTTATTACGGTGTTTAACTGTGGTCATCTGGTATCAAAAGAGCAGTATAGCACTTATACCAACCCAAATTATCACGGATACAAGAAATACGAACTCTACAAAAACGCCTACATCAGATTCAAACAGATTAAGGAAGCAGTCATCTAAACACACCAAAACGCTTAACTTTTCTGAACTTATCACAACTATTCTGGTCAAATCGGCACTCGGCCGAAATAATCAGTTTTTTTATTTGCGCATATCAGCCGGATGCTATATTTTTGCGGCCGCTGAGCACAACAATAATTAAAAACCTGAGACAGGCATGGGCCCATTCTGTTTCTTAAACTTTAACAACAATGAAGCAGAACAACAATGAAGTGCAGTACATTTGGCACGACGGGGCTACTATCCCCGAAGACCTGCTGATTAGCATGGCTAAAACAGCAGGATGTTACGAATCGGCTAAGCCTTATCTATTTTCGTTGATGGCGCATGGCCTTAACCATGGTATCCGCAACTATATATATAAGGTAAACGAGATACGTGATTATTACCACGTGGTACCTATCCCCATAGCCAAGGAGATGGGACAGGGCACTACCTGCGACCAAACCCATCACGCCGATGTGGCAAGGAAGCGATACAAAGCCATGAACCAGGAAGGTCGGGAACTGGTAGTAACCAACAGTCTGAAGCTACTGCTAACCAATCACCGCAACCTATTCTGCTCGAAAACCGATTGGGCGGGTATCTACCTGGTGATCAAGGACAGACTGAATGGACGAATAAGCAAAACCCGATTTACACGACTGATGATGAACCTTACCCGCGACTGGTGGCCCGGGGAGCTACAGATAGGCGAACGTACACTGAGTAACTTTGGTAGATGTGTGACCTACGAAGACCGACTGGAGGCTTACTACGACATGGATAATAACCCATGGGCCGAACTTTGCGACACCTATTGGAACCTACTGATGCAACAGATTCTGACGCATAACTGACGCTGTTTATCGCCCATCGACGCAAATAACGACGCGATTCTGACGCACTGACGCATCAGCCCCACCACCTATTTATTTCATCATATCTTTGCATCGTCAAAAAGAAATTAAAGCGAACAAGTATGAGAAAAATTGAAGAAAAAATCACGGTTACAACCAAGCCCAACGGCTATGCGTTGACAGTAAACGAGAAGGAGTATTTATACTTTAACACGTTAGATCTGGTAAAGGGTGTTTGCATTCATGTGGGATTGGGACGAAAGAGTCCGACCACCAAGTATGGACGCGATGCGATACTGAAGGCTATGGGCGATGGAAGTCTGGAGCGCAAGCTACAGAAAGAGGTAAACGAACTGAAATCACAAGTGTTTAATTTAAAGAACGCGCTGCATGAAAGCAAAGAAGAACAAAAGGGGAATAACGGTCAAGAAGGGCTGTATCTCATGTAAGTGGAAGATGTACGATGGTGAGGGCAACCGCATCTGCACCCTGTTCCGTAACAACGAGAAAGGTTACTGCAACAAATGGCGCATGACCCATGCCCTGAGGAACGCCGGTACACCATATGGCAACATTCATACCAAACCCTATCTGCGCTATGCCATGGAGATAGCGCAGGACGAGCAAAGGTGGATAGCCCAAGGTTACAACATCACCCCCACCCCGATCGAAGAGATGCGAAATAACTATTTAAAAGAACATAAAACTTATAACATCGATTTTTAACTAACTTATGAAAAAGAAACTTATCAACATTCAGGACATCACCGTAGTTATGAACCGTGCATCGAGAGGCCTTACCATTGAGGGCGTTATGTTTATCGACAAGCACACACACCATCTGACGTTCAAGCCTTACAACCTGGCCAAGTATCAGCCTGGCTACTACCAGCGAACCAAACCCAAACTGATTAAGAAACTGCCATGGGGAGCACTTAAACAGAGTATTCGCAACAACATTCTGCGACTGAGTGTGCCACAGGCGTTGGGAACAGCGCAAACCATAGCCATCTTTAACAACCATGTGGCCCAGGCCAACGATGCGCTGATTGATTTAGAACTCAAAGAGTTCTGTTGACTTTAAACATGAAACATGAAACATTAAAGATTAAAGATTAAAGATTAAAGATTAAACATGGGATTTTGTTATCAGAAGAACTTTAGTAATCCTACGTTGCCGGTTGACGAGGCCCAGTTCTGGGCCCTCGTCAGGGCAGAAAAATGGAACGAGAACATTGATAAGTATCGTGAAACTGGTGATGCTGCGTTGAAGCGAAAACTGCCTGCGTTTATCTTCCAGGCTACGTTCGACGAGACCACATCGAAAGCGGGCAAAGCTGGTGCCTGGCGCAAACAGAGTGCCACCCAGTTAACGGGATTGGTGGTGATGGATATCGACCATGTCGAAAAACCTCGTGAGGTATTTGACCAATGGGGATTAGGCACGGATGAACACGGCTTTATAAATAAAGACGCGGCTGGGAGAATACTTTTGGTGTATATAACGCCTAGCGGGAAAGGGCTGAAAGTTGTATTTAAAGCTGATGTGGCAGTAGGCAACCTCATCGACAACCAGCATGCTATGGCCAAGGTGCTTGGGGTGGAGGTTGATGAGAGTTGCAAGGATGCCAGTCGTATGAGCTTCATCTGTAAGGAATCGGATATTTTGTATTTAAACAAAGAACTTTTTACGTATGAGAACAAGGAATTTGCTGAGCGATATACTGCTCTATATCGAGACGGTCATAGCCAGGCTACGAGAGAGGATTTAGCAATGGATGACACGACTGTTGCCAACGAAAGGCGTGACAAGGGACAGGGCCCAGTCACATTCTGCGACAGGGACCAGTCCCTAGTCACGCCAGTCACAGCAAAATCTTTCAAAGGGGTTGCGTATTCGGATATTATTGATGAGTGGTGGCGGCAGAATGGAGGGGTGCCACAGGAGGGCGAAAGGAATGTAAAACTGTACCAGTTGGCGGTGAGTTTGAGGGCCATTTGCGACAACAACCGACAGTTGCTGATGGAGATTATGCCACGCCTGGGACTGAGCGAAGAGGAGGTTCGCAGCATTGTGGAGAGTGCCTGCAAGGAAACGCCAAAAGGTCTTTCAAAAGCCATGCGGAGTGTGCTGGAGGGGAATAAGAATCCGTCTGAACAATCAGAACACGATATCGACCAATGGCTGTGGGATTGGGGAGAGCAGATAGAGAGATTATTTGACGACTTTCCGATACTACGCGATGTGTGCAAAGGACTTAAACGCAACCAGTATGCTTCGGCCTTGTTTGTGAGTGGTGGATTTATGATGACACTGATGACGCGATGCCGATACAGCTTTTATCATCGACCAGAAGAATTGCGACGCCTGAACTGCGAGGTGATGGTGATTGGCGATCCTGCCAGCGGAAAGAGTTTTGCTACCCGATTGTACAAACTGCTGATAGCTCCGATTATCGCCGCCGACCGTATAGGTAAGGATGCCATCAACGCTTATCGCGAACAGATGAAAACCAAGGGTGCCAACAAGGAGAAACCGAAGAAACCCAAAGTGGTGGTACGTGTGCATCCTGCCCGCACCAGTAATGCCCAGTTTATTCAGGACATGGTGAATGCGGTTGAAGAGGTGGATGGCGAGCCCATGCAGTTGCACATGCTCACTTTTGATACTGAGCTGGACAATACCCTCTCGATTCAGAAAGGTGGTAGTTGGATTGACAAGCAATCGCTGGAGTTGAAAGCTTTCCACAACGAGGAGGACGGTCAGGCTTATTCGAACATGGACTCGGTGATTGAGAACTTCTGCGTAACCTGGAACTTTATATATACCGGCACGCCACTGGCCCTGAAGGCAAAAATAAACGAACGCAACTTTGGATCGGGATTGGCCACACGATTAACCTGTATCCCCTTGCCTCCCACTAACTTTGAGATGATGACCCGCGAAAGCGTGGTTGACCGTGAGAGCGACCATCGACTAAAGGAATGGGGTGAGAAGTTGGACCGTATGAAGGGTGTGCTGAGTGTAGAGAAGATTGTGGATGAGCTGTACGACTGGACGGCACGTCGCATGGCCGATGCCAAGGAGAACAACTCGAAGGCCGAAGAGATGCTGCTGAAGCGTTGTGCCTACCACGGACTAAACTTTGCCGCCCCGTTTATTGTGATGCGCCATTGGGAACAGATGCATCAGGATGGTGCCTACTACTGCGGAGAGTTTGAGACCGACGAGGTGGATTTGAAGTTGGCTGAGCTAATCGTCAACATACAGTACGCCTGTCAGCGCCACTACTTCTTGGCTATGGCCGAGAAATACTTCGACGACCAGATGCGTGATGTTTTAACTACCACCCACCGAAGACAGAAAACGTACGATGGGTTTAACCGATTACCCGAGGAGTTTGCAGTTGACGACGTAATGACTTGCTTTGCCATCTCGAACCCCACGGTGGCACGTGTAAAAATCAGCCGTCTGATGAAAGACCATCTGATTGAGAAGACAGATGAGTTTGTTGACAACGGCACCACAAAGGCCATCTACAGAAAGGTTGGTGCCATGTGTTAATCGCAGTATCACAGTAACAAATACATTAAACATTAAAGATTAAACATTAAACATTATTATGGAAATAGTGCAGCTTAATAGCAATGCCAATCTCTCCGAGCATTTTGTGCTCGGGGAGTTTACCAGGAGCAAATATCCTGAAGTATATAACATACCCAGTCATGAGGCGATAGCGAACCTCACCAAGCTCTGCCAATGGCTTGAGTTTTTACGAGAAAGGTCCTCCCAACCTATCATCATCAACTCAGGGTACAGATCTCCTCAACTTAATCGCAAGGTTGGCGGGGCGGCGAACTCGAACCATCTAACGGGGTGCGCGGTGGATATACGCACATCGGGCTACGAACAGGCCATACAGTATGCAGCCATATTGATAGACTATGCCAACAAAAACAATCAGCAGTTTGATGAACTGCTGATTGAGAGGAATCGTTATGGGGCCGTATGGTTGCACTTGGCAGTACGTCCCAAGGATAATCGTAGAAAAGTGCTGTTTATGATTACTTAAACAGCAACTGAGCGAACTGGTAGAGGCTGCGGCGCCAGGTTTGCCACTCATGGGCGGTCTCGGGGGAGATGTATGAGTGGGCGTTAATGCCTATCTTCTTCAGACCCTCGGCGGCGTTGATGACGCTACCCTCGCCTTCGGCCATGCCCTTCTCCTTACCACCGGCACTCATAAAGAGCACCTTGTTGGTAGCCTTGAAATCGGGCACGTCGGTGAGCTCGTCGGCACCAATGGTACCACCACTGAAGATACCTACATAAGCAAAGGTCTTAGGATTGTTGAGCGTGATGCCGTGGGTCTGCATACCACCCATCGACAAACCGGCCATGGCGCGATGATCGGCATCGGCAATCACACGGTAGTTTTTCTCAACCATAGGGATGATATCCTTAATGAGCACCTCTTCGAATGCACCACCCATGCGACGGGCCATCTTAGCAAAGTCGGCACCGCTCATGCGGGGGCGCTGACCACCTGCTGGACGTGCTCCACCCTGTGGACGTGGACCGCCTGGACGTGGACCACCAAAGCCCTGAGGCTGCTCGCCTGGCTTGCGGGCATTCAAACCATTGTCCATAAAGATGATGAAAGGCACGGCCTTGCCAGCGGCAATGAGGTTATCCATAATGATACCTGTCTTACCCTGAGCGCCCCAACCTGTCTCGTTCTCGCCCATACCATGCTGCAGGTAGAGTACGGGGAATTTCTTGGTGGGATTAGCATAATACTCAGCAGGCAGATAGATATAACCGTGGCGCATCTGCTGGGTTACTGATGAATAGTAGTAAACCTCGTTGACAGAGCCCTGAGGCACGTTCTTGACGGTATAGAAGTCTTCGTCGGCAGCAGGGATGTCGATACCACTACCCCAACGGCTGGCACCGTAATAGTATTTGCTACCTGGATCGGGTACTGAGGCACCATCGATGTTGAGCTGATAGTAGTGGAAGCCCTCGTCCTGTGGAGCCGACTCACCAGTCCACACACCGTTAGCATCCTTCTTCATCTCGTACTTCACACCACCGATATCAAGCTTGACGCTATTAGCCTCGGGGGCCGAAATCTGAGCGCGAACCATGCGCTGTGAATTTACCATGGGATACTGTTTTCCCTCCTGATTAGTACTTGCAGGCTTAAAGTCTTCAGTTACTTGGGCGCTTGCCGATACAGCCACAAAAGCTGCCATTAATAAAAGAGTTTTCTTCATAAATTTATAACAATTGTTAGGTTTATTATGTTACTTGTTTGACACCCGAGAGGGCAAAAAGTAAAATGCCGCCTGCGATAGTTAATGAAGATTAACAAATAAAAAAGAGCACCCTGATGCAGGATGCTCTATTTATAATAGCGTTTAGGGATTGCTTACTCAGCAGTCTCCTCGTCGTTAGCACGGAAGTTCTCGAGGTCCTCAACCTGGAAGGCCTTGATGTAAGCAGCCTTACCAAGAATATCCTCTTCGGCCATGCGGACATATACGTTAGCGCTCTTAGCGAACAGCTCAGGTGCCTTAGCAGCATCGCGGAGGATGAGCAGACTCATTACCAACTCAGCTGTCATGTCGTAGAGACGGCGAGCCAGGAAGTCGTGAGCATCCTGATTGTCGAGAGCCTTAACAGCAGCGAGAGCCTCCTCGTAAACGGGGATGAGCTTCTCGACACGGGCCTTGAGAGCAGCGTTAGCCTCAGCAGGCAGTGCAGCCAGCATGTCCTTGATGTTGTTGAGCATAGTGCCGTTGGTGATGTAGCGGATAGCAGCTACAACCTGCAACTGAGTGGTACCCTCGTAGATAGAGAAGATACGTGCGTCGCGGAACAGGCGCTGGCTCTTGTACTCCATGATGAAACCTGAACCACCGTGGATGCTGATAGCATCGTAAGCGTTCTGGTTAGCGTACTCTGAGTTCATACCCTTGGCCAGTGGTGTGAAAGCATCGGCCAGGCGCTGGTACTTCTTGAGTTCCTGCTTCTCCTCGGGAGTGAGCTTGCGGTCGCGCTCGATATCCTCCAAGCACTTGTAGATATCAACGTAAGCGGCTGTCTCGTACAGGAGTGAACGACCAGCATCGAGCTTAGCCTTCATGCGAGAGAGCATATCGTAAACAGCGGGGAAGTTGATGATCTTATCACCGAACTGCTGACGCTCCTTAGCGTAAGCCAGACCCTCGTTGTAAGCCTCCTGCTCAACACCTACACTCTGTGCGGCGATACCCAGACGGGCACCGTTCATCAGAGCCATCACATACTTGATCAGACCCAGACGTGTGCTACCGCAGAGCTCGGCCTTAGCGTTCTTATAGGTGAGCTCACAGGTAGGTGAGCCGTGGATACCCAGCTTGTGCTCGATGTGACGAACATCAACACCGCCCTGGCGCTTGTCGTAGATGAACATTGACAGACCACGTCCGTCCTTAGTGCCCTCCTCAGAACGAGCCAGCACGAGGTGGATGTCGCTATCACCGTTTGTGATGAAGCGCTTAACACCGTTCAGGCGCCAGCAGTTCTCCTTCTCGTCGAAGGTAGCCTTCAGCATCACGCGCTGCAGGTCGGAACCAGCATCGGGCTCGGTCAGGTCCATACTCATACCCTCACCAGCGCAAACGCGGGGGATGTACTTCTGGCGCTGCTCCTCGCTACCGAACTCATACAGAGTATCGATACAGCTCTGCAAGCTCCAGATGTTCTGGAAACCAGCATCGGCAGAAGAAATCATCTCAGACAGCATTGAGAACACGGTGTTAGGCAGATTCAAACCGCCGTAACGACGAGGCATAGAAACACCCCACAGACCAGCCTTACGGGTGGCGTCGAGGTTCTCGTAAGTCTTAGAGGCGTAGATCATACGACCGTTCTCGAGGTGTGGACCTTCGAGGTCAACGCTCTCAGAGTTTGGCTCGATGATATTGGCAGCCACGTCGCCAGTGATGTCGAGAATCTGCTTGTAGTTCTCGATGGCATCGCCCAGGTCAACGGGGGCATAGTCATATTCCTTTGCATCAGCAAAGCCTTTTTCCTTCAGCTCAACGATACGAGCCATCAGGGGGTGGTTCAAGTAGAACCCGATCTCAGGATGATCGCTATAATAGTTTGCCATAATTTCTTATTTGTTTTCTTGATTCTTCTTATATATTCTACCTCCTATTCTTGCACCAACGGGGATACCGCAAGCATAAGCGCCGATGTTTACTATCGCAGCACCTGCATGCTGGTCGATCGTCATCAGATAATACGATATACCGAGCAGTACGATGGTACAGAGAATGAGGAAATAATCTAAAGCTTTCATCTTACTTCGAGTTCTGCTTGTAGTACTTGATCAGTTTAGGTACAACCTCCTCAACGGTGCCAACGATTACGTAGTCGGCAATCTTGTTGATAGGAGCATCGGGATCGCTGTTTACAGAGATAATGATACCAGAATCCTGCATACCAGCGATGTGCTGAATCTGTCCAGAGATACCACAGGCGATGTACACCTTGGGGTGAACGGTAACACCTGTCTGACCAATCTGACGGTCGTGGTCCAACCAGCCTGCATCCACAGCAGCACGGCTACCACCAACCTCACCATGGAGCACCTTAGCCAGCTCGAACAGCATGTCGAAGTTCTCCTTAGAGCCAACACCATAACCACCAGCAACAACGATAGGAGCGCCCTTCAGGTTGTGCTTAGCAGCCTCAACGTGGTGATCCAGAACCTTTACTACGAAAGCCTCGGGGCTAACATACTTGCTTACCTCTGGATAAACAACCTCCTTGCGGCACTCGCCATCGTACAGAGCCTTCTGCATTACGCCTGAGCGTACAGTAGCCATCTGTGGACGGTGGTCGGGGTTAACGATGGTAGCTACGATGTTACCACCGAAGGCAGGACGAATCTGATAAAGCAGATTCTCGTAGGTCTTACCAGCCTTCTTATCCTCGAAAGGACCAATCTCCAGCTCTGTGCAGTCGGCAGTCAGACCAGAGGTCAGTGAAGACGATACACGTGGACCGAGGTCACGACCGATAACGGTAGCACCCATCAAACAGATCTGTGGCTGCTCCTCCTTGAAGAGGTTAACCAGAATATCAGTGTGTGGAGCTGAGGTGTAAGGGAACAGATCCTTAGCGTCGAAAACAAACAGCTTGTCAACACCGTAAGGCAGAATCTGATCCTCGACCTTACCCTTGATGCCAGTACCGGCAACAATGGCGTGGAGCTCAACCTTGAGTTCATTGGCGAGCTTGCGACCCTTAGTCAACAGCTCCTGAGATACTTCCTGTACCTGAGTACCTTCAATTTCGCAATATACAAATACGTTATTAGCCATATCTCGTTATCCAATGATTTTTTCGTCCAACAATTCTTTGATCATTCCCTCGATATCAGCATCAGAAGCCGTCAAAGTCTTCGACTCCTTAGCCTGGAACACGATGTTCTTGATGGCCTTAACCTTGGTAGGTGAGCCACTCAAACCGCACTGGTTTACATCGCCATCCACGTCGGCCACGCTCCACTGGTTGAGTGTGAGTTCAGGGCGCTGCTCGTACAGATAGTCGTAGGCAGTACCCTCGGCAGGGCGCTCCATAGGACAGGTAGCACGCTTGTACTTCATCACCAGCTTAGCGTTCTGGGGACGACAAGGAGCGGCACTTCCGTTAACAGTGATAACAACTGGCAGAGGAGCCTCAACAGTCTCAACACCACCGTCGATCACACGCTTGATGGTAGCCTTACCATCCTTTACTGAGAGAACCTCCTCAGCGTAAGTTACCTGGTTGAGACCCAGCTTCTGAGCCACCTGAGGACCTACCTGAGCGGTATCACCATCGATAGCCTGACGACCACCGATAACAATGTCAACATCGCCAATCTTCTTGATGGCAGTAGCCAGCGCATAAGAAGTAGCGAGGGTATCAGCACCAGCGAAGAGACGGTCGGTAAGCAACCAACCAGTATCAGCGCCACGATATAATCCCTGACGGATAATCTCACCTGCACGTGGAGGACCCATCGTGAGGATTCCTACTGTTGAGCCTGGGTTCTGCTCCTTCAGGCGAAGGGCCTGCTCCAGGGCATTCAAATCTTCTGGATTGAAGATGGCGGGAAGGGCTGCACGGTTTACGGTGCCTTCGGCAGTCATTGCATCCTTACCCACATTTCGGGTGTCTGGCACTTGCTTGGCCAGCACAACAATCTTTAAAGCCATATTTATTAATAATGTGAATGAAATTTCAAAATCGGCTGCAAAAATACACTTTTTTGAGCACACAGCCAAATAAAATGCACAAAAATACGCCGAATGTGCACAAATCGAGCAATTTGTGCAATTAAATAAGTACGAAAGTTTGCTTAATTATGCCAAAATGTTGTAATTTTGCAGCCGAAAAATGAATATTGAGATGAAAAAGTACATATTTATTGCTTTTGCGTGTCTTTTTGGCAACGCTACCATCCAAGCGCAGGACAAGGTAGAAACAACCGTAGAGGCCGACGTGGTAAGTCAGTATATCTGGCGTGGTATGGACTTGGGACATGTATCGCTACAGCCCACACTGGCCGTGAGTTACAGGGGATTAACACTCGAAGCATGGGGCAGCGTAGGACTGACCGACAGCAACGACACACGCGAGTTTGACGTGGCCTTGAAATACACCACCGGTGGATTTAATTTCGGCATTGGCGATTACTGGTTTAACGAGGGTCTTGACCCGCAGAACCGCTATTTCCGTTACAATGCACACTCAACCAACCATGTGATTGAGGCCAACGTAGGTTACGACTTCGGTCCGCTGGCATTACAGTGGTACACCAATATTGCGGGTAACGATGGCTTTACCTGTTGCGATCATCGTGCCTACAGCAGTTATGTAGAGGCCACAGCCCCCTTTAAGCTGGGTGGTTGCCAGTGGCAGGCCACAATAGGTGCCGTGCCCTTCTACACCACCTTTTACGATGCCGAGGGCTTTATTATAAATAATGTGACACTGCGTGCCGATCGTGATATCAAGATTACCGACCACTTCAGTCTGCCCGTGTTTGCCCAGATAACAGGCAACCCATCCAGCGAGCACGCTTATTTTGTATTTGGATTTAAGTTAAAAGCATTCTAAAACATTATGACAAACGGAATATATACCATCTTACTGCTCATTCTGAGCAATGTGTTTATGACCTTCGCCTGGTACGGTCATCTGCGCCTGCAACAGTCGGGCATTTCGAGCAACTGGCCACTGTATCTGGTGATTGCCTTCTCATGGATGATTGCCTTTTTCGAGTACTGCTGTCAGGTTCCCGCCAACCGCATCGGATTTATCGACAATGGCGGTCCGTTTAACCTTGTACAGCTGAAGGTGATTCAGGAGTGCATATCGCTGGTTGTGTTTGCCGTGATTGCCAACTTCTGTTTCCAGCACGAGCAACTGCACTGGAACCATGCCGCCGCAGCACTCTGTCTGGTGATGGCCGTATATTTTGTATTTATGAAACCGTAAGAAAGTTTATCGGGTTAACGAGAACTTCATAGATAAACCAAAATCATGCGTCGTTGTGGGATAGCTATTGCTTGACAACAACGGCGTATTTGTTTGTGTATCGTAATAAGCCGTGAGGGTGAGCAAACGCGAGAGTGTGTAATCGGCCATAAACGAGAGTTTAAAGGCCGAGTTACCGCTGGATGCTGATGACACACCTGTGGCGATATCGCGGGTGATGGCCGCCTGCTTGCGCAACGAGATATCAAGGCGCAGGTTCAAGTCGTGGTTAACACCGGTCTTTCTGCTTTGAACTTGGAGCTTTGTGTTTTGAACATTTTGGCTATCGCCTGCATTCTTTTTGCGGGGGTTCTGGGCTTTGCTGATGGTGCGGTTGCCCTTGGCACCAAACAGATTAAAATCGCGGATTTTATAAGCCAGACCAACCACCCAGTCCTTACTGAGCGACTCGTTGAGCTGAATGCTGGTCATCGAGAGGTTGAGCACACGGGTGGTGCGGTATTCCAGCTTTGCCGTAAGGTCGTTCTGGAAGGTAGCATCCACACCCAGCAAGGGCGAGAAGGCCTCGTTGATGCTCACGGTAGAGTAGCTGGTGTTGACGTAGCTACCCACACTATAAATGCTCTTATAAGCATGGTTCAGATTCAGACTCTTCAGATGCTCCTTTACCCAGGCCAGTTTCGACAGTCCGCCATAACGCACACTCCAGTTGGGTAACAAGCGGGCCAGCGACGGGAAGATGGCCAGCGACTTGCCTGCACCCGAGGTATAGGCCGACAGGAAAGCCGGGATAAGCACCTGGGGTGAATACTCCTCGCCTACCCTTTGCTGGAACTCGGGGATGAGCTCGCGGAAATGGTCGAAAGCGGCCGAACGATAGCCGTTGTTGGCATTGCCCATACCTGCCAGTGCCCCTCGCAAAGAAATGGTGGTGATATTAAACGTACCACTCAAGGTGGTGGGCATGCCATCGTACATATACTGTACACTCTTGGCGCGGGTATCGGTACGCGAGGCGGTGAGATCGATCTTCAGGTCGCGGATAGGCTCGAGTACCGCCTTTATCTGCAGATCCTTACTGGTGTTGATATTGGCAGGGGTGGATACACTTTCGTTCTGCAACAGCCAGTTGCGACCGAGGGCCTTATCGATATAGCCATCGCCCATCAGTCCGAAAGCAAAATCCAGTCCTGGTGTCAGCAATCCATCAGTACGGTTCTGACCCAACATATCGCCCACATTGGGCATAAAGCCAGGCAACAACATCGAATACTGGGTGCGATAGCTGATATTCATGCTACGCAGCATCATGAGCACACGCAGGGGCCCCTTGTTGCTCTTGTTGGCCTTTTGCAGAGCGGGGATGTGGTTATAGAGGGTGACGAAATTAAGCGCCACGTTCATGTTTACCTGACGGTTGCTGGTGATGGTGTTACCCAGACTGGTGCCATCCTCTAACTCGGTACCACGCACCCAGGTGTAGCGACCGCTATACGAGGCGTCGGCATTCACCCAATCGAAGATGGGTAGTTTGTTGAGCGGGAACTGGTACGAAGCGGTTACCTGTTGCTGGTAATCGAGCGGTGTACCCCAGTTGCGGATGCTCTGTTTTACCGAATCCTTCCACGCCACATACTGATCGGGATACAGGTCCTTGTTGATCGGCGTATAGGGCTCTTCGATCTCGGCACGGGTGGCCGACTGGAAGGTGAAATGCAGGTTCTTGGTAAAGTCCCAACGCAGGGAGAAATCACGGTTCCACAGGAACTGCTCGGAGAATGTAAGTGGCAGGTTCTGATTCTCCAGACTCTCCAGGTCGCGCTCCTGCAGTTCGTAGTAGTTACGCGTCATCTCGGTATTGAACGAGATGCTCTGGGGTAGGTAGTTCAGACCTATCGACTTGGGGAAGTTGAGCCACTTCGACTTACCCTTGAGTTTCTTAAACGGCTCCCAGGTCTTATACACGGGCGAGTAAGCGTAGTTCAGGGCGCCACGCCACTGGTCTTCACGCTCGTAAACGGTGGTCTTACCCGAGGTGTTACGATGGGCATGACTGTACGAGAACGAGAAGTTGGCGGGATCGTAAGGCATAGGATGACGCTTGGTTTTCAATCCCCAGCGCAGGTTCGACAGCGCGAAGTTGGTGTTACGTGTTTTGGTAACGGCAATACTCTCGATGCTGTCGCGCTCGTGCTGGTTGGCGGCACTCTCCAAGGCATCGCTCAGGCGCATATCCGAATCGAGCGGATTATAACGTGGGCGCACCTCTTCGTGACTCACCGAGTAGTACAATGGCGCACTTACCTTGGCCTTGTCGGGGAAGAACTTACCCAACTCTAACTGGGCGGTAAACGAGTATTCCTTCTGGGTGTCGGTAGAGCGTTGCATCACACTCTCCTCCAGTCCACCAAAGCCATCGCTGATGTATCGGCCCGAGAGGTTCACGGTACCGAAATCAGACAGTTGCACGTTCATGGTGCCCGATGCCGCCCAACCGCCATTGTTGTTGGCATCCATCAATCGGAGCTCGTTCACCCATACCTCACCCGACTTCACCTGGTCGGAGATGTTACGCACACCAATCATCATCACCTTCACCTCGCCCAGAGTAGGGTTACCCTGCACACGTACCGTGTTGTTGGGTTTGCGAGGGTCGGGCTCGCTATAAACCTGATTAAAGCTACCGATACCCTGTGCCTTGGCCTGATTGCGGGCTTTCTTCAGTTTGGTAAACACATCAAGATTGATATCCAGCATGTTCTCTTCGGGCCACACCATACGGCGATCGGCCGTGGCATACTTACTATAGTCGCTACGGTCGGGGGTGAGCTGAAGGGGAATCTCGTACTCGTAGTAGTTATTCTTATAGTCGCTACCCATACGCACAAACACAGCCAACTGGCCGTTCTGCAACTGGGTGGCATCGGGCACCAGGTGGTTGGCATGCACAAACATCTGCATGTGCTTGTACTGGCGCAGGTCGAGGTTCATGTTACGATAAACGGCCTTCGACTCGCCATGCTGCAAATCCTTCACCACCATATCGAGCGACTGCTCGTTGTTCTCAACCAACTGGGGCTGTGAGGGGTCGGTAACACGACTGATGCCTGGGGGCAACACGTAGTTAACGGGTGTTTTATCGTTGTTCTCCTCGATATTCACGGCACTCACCTCGATGGTTCCACCCTCGGCACCTGTGCCTAAGCTCTGCTTATATACGCGCCACTTGCCACGTACCAGGTCGAGCGAACCGAAACGCAATACGATAGGCTTCTGGAAGCCCGTCATAAACATACGCATAAAGCGCACACTGGTAAAATCGCTGATGCTACCCACCTTGCGTTCGTACTCGGTAAGGGGGATGCGGAACTGGTACCAGTTAACGCTGGTGGTATCGCCGTTACGCAACTTGACCCTGCTGGTACGCATATCGGTGATAAAGCAATCGGCAGGGGGCACACCATTACGGTAGGCTTCGAGTATCTCGGGACTGATACGCACCTTGTACTGGTAGTAGCGCTCGTACTCGTTCAGGGTGTAGTCCTGGTTGATATCCTCAACATCGGGACCGCTCTTATAGCTGGTATCGTAACTCTCGGTCTGGTCCTCGGTCTCGGGTGAGTTGCCCTGAGGGTTGTTGATACGCTTGTAGCGTTCGAGGATGCTCTTGCGCTCGTTGTCGAAATCGGTGCCACGATAGTAGTGATAATCGTCGCCTGCAGGGTCCTGTAGCCAGGCCTGTAGGGTGCTGTCGTTGGTTACCACACCACTCACAGCATTCAACCAATCGTGGTAGGCACCATACTGTTGCTCCTCTTCATCCGTTAATCCATTGTAACCCACATCCTGCTTTTTACGCGAGCCGGTGGTGGTAGCAAAAGCATAGGTCTGGGTGGCCTGCACGGGTATCTTTCCCCACTGAGTGGTGGTAAAATTGTTACTGCCATCCACGGGCATGCCGCTCTCGTAGAATTTCTTGCCATCGCGCAGGATATCCTCGGATATCTCACCCAGGTTAAAATACAGGTCGCCAGCATAATCCGAAGCCCTACCCTGCTCGCGGGTATAGATGAACGGATCGAGCAACCAGAACTCGATATACTCGATGTTGGCCTGCTCAAAGTCGTTGGTATCAATCTTACGCATCATACCGCCCCACTTGGTTTCGGGCTGTTGCAGGGTACCATCGCTGTTAAGTCCCAACGAGAGGTTGTAAGGACCACGCTCCTGGGGGTAGTAAGCCAGGTTAAGAATGGGCAGTGTTGAGGTGGCGCCATTATAGGTACTTTGGTCGCGGTTAGGATACAGTTCCTTGACGTACACCTCGCGCACATAGTGGTTGGAAAGCTGATTCAGGTCGCTCTTGATATGGGCAGGGGTGAGCGTAGAACTGCGACGGGTAAAGATGGGATCGACATTATACCACGCCAACAAGGCACGGTTATAACCACTCGAAACACCGGTCTTATCAGCACTCTCCACAAACATCGAGGGCACACTCGAGAGTGTCCACTCCTTGGGGTTGCTCATATCCAGATAGCTCTTGGTATTCTCGAAATCATCCACATACGAGGCGTTGTCCTGCGTGCCACGGGCACGACCGGCTATCAACTGGGCAAACTCGCCTGTAAACGAGATGTGCGAGGGTTCTTTTACATGCAGGAAAGGTATCTTATTGAGCATGGTAGTGAGCCACTGACTCTCCTGTTTCCAGTTTACGCTCAGACCCCAGATGGTGTTGCTCAAGGGTTCCTCACCCATGGTTACCTTCGAGGTAAGTGCCTGCTCGCTCAGGTGCATCAGTGTACCACCGATAGTGAGACTCTTGGAGAGTTCGTACTCCCAGTTGACGCCTAACATGGTTTTGCGCTGCATACCGTATTCGGTATCCGACTCGAGCGACACGTTCACGTTGGTGCCCGCATCGATGATGCTCTGGTTCAGGATGGTTACCTCGCCAGCCGAATAATCTACCGAATAATCGGAACCTTCGGTCAGCACCATGCCACCTGCCGTAACCACCACCGAGCCGTGAGGCACGTTCATGGCACCTAACGAGATGACATTGGCCGACGAGCCTTTATACTGGCCCACCAGCATATACTTATCCTTCTCGGCAATCAGCTTGGCCACCGTCTTGGTTGAGTCGTACAGTTCGCTGAACACGTACTTCTCGGCCTCGGATGCGGGCAAACCGTTCTTCTTCAACTGCTGGCGCAGGTAGTCACCAAAGGGTTCGGCAGAAGGCAGGAACACACGACCATCGCTTATGGTGTAGCCCTCAACAAAGTCGAAGTAGCCATTAGAATGCAGTTTATTGTTATTATCCAGGCGATCGCAACCCAGCATCTTCAGGAGCGTTGTGTTTTTCACACGCTGATCGGGGATATAGGTGAGATACACACCTGCGGTATCGCTCTGGAACTTGATGTCCAGACGGAACTTGGTTTTCTCGACCTTCGAAGCCAGATAATACACGTTTTTCATCATCAGCTTCCAGTTGGATTGCGAAGGATTATTCGAGGTATTCTTCAGCGACTTCACAAAGAGTGCCTTGGAGGTCTCGGTAATATCTGCGGCAAACTCGCCCACCTTATAGGTCACACCACCCAAAGTAAACTCGTAAGCCACGGCCAGCACCTGATCGGTCTGGAGTCCGCTCTTCAGTGAGATATAACCCAAGGCCTTGTTAACGGTGTATTCGGACGAGGTGAGTAAGCGGGCACTGGCCAGTTTCTCGTAGTCGCGCCCACTCTCAAAATCGGGCATACCAGCCAGCACACTATTGGTCTGGTCGATATCACGCGCATCGGCATACTGGGTAGTCAGGGTGTTATACAGGTTGTTAGCGGCATTATCAGGCACACGCTGCGAACCCTCACCCAAGTCGGTTACCGCCACAATGTTACGGGTATTCGAGGTGGTGCCGGTCTTATTGGTTACCCAAATCTCCACACGGGTTATCTCGATACCGGTAGTGAGGTTTGGCAGGGTGCTCATGGCCTGATCGTAGCGGTTGCGGAAGTAATGCGACAAGAAGAAGTGACGGTTCTCCTCGTAATCGGCCACATCGAGTTCGAAAGCAGTGGTCTGTGTGCCACCTTTCGATGAGACGCTCTTGGATGATGATTTCTTCTGCGAGAGCACGGTCTGGAGTTTCAGTCGTCCGAACTGCATATCGGTACGCACACCAAACAAACTGCTGGCACCTTTTACCAACGAGTTGTTACTGGGGAAGGTGATGTTACCAGCCTCGACCAGTTTAATAATCTCGTCCTCCTTACCCTCGTACTTCAATTTCAGGTTCTGGGCATCGAAATCAAACGTGGCATCGGTATTGTAGTTCAGGTTCATGTTCACCTTATCGCCCACCTTTCCGTTCAGGTTCAGATTCACCTTCTCGTCGAAATCAAACGAGGTAGTTTTACGGTTACGGATGGGCAATGAGGGGTTATCAATCTTCTTGATGTTACCACCAATCTTCAGTTCGGCGGTACCCTGGGTTTTGATACGCACACCACCAGGACCGAAAATCTTCTCGGCCGGTCCCAGGTCGAAGTGCATATCCATCAGGTCGAACTTATCCTTACCAGCGTTCTGGGTGTTCTCTTCGTTTTTCTTGTGAAAGAAATCGTGCAAGGCACGTTTCTCAACATACTGACGATACTCCTCG
Source organism: Xylanibacter ruminicola 23 (assembly GCF_000025925.1). Lineage (NCBI taxonomy): Bacteria > Pseudomonadati > Bacteroidota > Bacteroidia > Bacteroidales > Prevotellaceae > Xylanibacter > Xylanibacter ruminicola. The sequence continues at coordinate 2,458,870 of NC_014033.1, forward strand.
GGTGTCATCAGCGTGGGCACACTCAGGTACGAATCGCCCATCTTCTGTCCGATGTAATAAACGTTCAGCGAATCGTTATACTCCACCGTTTCGCGGATATTGTCGGGTGTCTTCAGGTAGTTCTTCGTCTGCGCATGCGCCCCCGCGCACGCGAACAAAGCCACCATCAACAATCCAACAATCCGCTTCATATCCAAAGATAAATGGCACGAATTACACGAATTTCACGAATTTATGTCGCGAATATAATTATTCGTGTTAATTCGTGTAATTCGTGCCTATATTTATTACTTGATTTGCTTAAGGGCGAGCTTAACAACCTCCTCAACGGGAGCGTTGGGGTTAGCCTGGAGGATCTGGAGCACCACCTTCTGGGTGGGGGCTGGGGCAAAACCAAGCATGGTGAGTGCTGCGATAGCCTCGTCCTTTACCTGGTTGTTTACCGGTGCCGCTATCTGTCCACCTGCCGGTATCTCGTCCGAGATACCCAACGTTACTATCTTATCCCTCAGATCAACGATGATACGCTGGGCCGTCATCTTACCAATGCCCTTAATGCCCTGTATCAACTTGGCATTGCCCATTGAAATGGCATTACAAAGCTCGGCCACACTCATGCCCGAGAGCATCATACGCGCTGTGTTGGCACCCACACCACTCACGGTTATCAACAACAGGAACATCTCGCGCTCCTTCTTGTTTACAAAGCCAAACAACACGTGCGCATCCTCGCGAATAGCCTCGTAAACATAGAGTTTTACCTCCTTCTTTCCCTGGATGGCACTGAATGTATTCAGTGATATGTTCAGACCGTAGCCTACACCACATGCCTCGACAGTTGCTAAAGCGGGAGTCAACTCGGTCAGTTCTCCCTTAATGTATTCAATCATAAACTTACTATTTTGTATATATACATCTAAATAAACGTAGAAACCTTACAATTTATTGTATTTTAAGGCAAGAAAGTTTCAATTCGTCACAAATTGAAAGTTTTTAGATAATTTTCACGTCAGATAGTTACGTAATTCGAGATAAAAGCATTACTTTTGCAACCGCAAACATAGAAATAATCATCAAAAGAATAAATAAAACATGAAGAAAATCAGAGCAGCCGTAGTAGGTTACGGCAACATCGGTAAGTATGCGCTTGAGGCTCTCGAGACCGCTCCCGACTTTGAAGTAGCTGGTATCGTGCGTCGTAATGGCGCTGAGAACAAGCCCGCCGAGCTGGCACAGTATGAGGTTGTGAAGGATATCCGCGACCTGAAGGATGTAGATGTAGCTATCCTCGCTACCCCAACACGTAGCTGTGAGGAGTATGCTAACCAGATTCTGCCATTGGGCATTAACACTGTTGACTCTTTCGATATCCACACACAGATTCGTGGCTATCGTGAGCGTCTGATGAAGCTGAACAAAGAGACAAACACCGTTAGTGTGATTGCCGCAGGATGGGATCCAGGTTCTGATTCAATCGTACGCACCCTGATGCAGAGCTTGGCTCCAAAGGGTCTGAGCTACACCAACTTCGGTCCTGGTATGTCGATGGGCCACAGTGTATGCGTACGTTCTAAGGAGGGTGTTAAGAATGCACTGAGCATGACTATCCCCTTGGGCGAGGGTATCCACCGCCGTATGGTATATGTAGAGCTGGAAGAGGGCGCTAAGCTCGAAGAGGTAACAAAGGCTATCAAGGCCGATCCTTACTTCGCTTCTGACGAGACTCACGTGTTCCAGGTAGAGAGCGTTGACGACGTTCGCGATATGGGACATGGTGTAAACCTGGTACGCAAGGGTGTGAGCGGTAAGACTCAGAACCAGCGTCTGGAATTCAACATGAGCATTAACAACCCTGCACTCACTGGTCAGGTTCTGGTAAACGTTGCTCGTGCCTCTATGCGTCTGCAACCCGGATGCTACACAATGGTAGAGATTCCTGTCATTGATATGCTGCCTGGTGACCGTGCCGACCTTATTGAGCATCTCGTATAAATGAACATTGCGATTTTCGTATCAGGTGGCGGTACCAACTGCGAAAACCTGATTAAATATTTTGCTGGCTCCGAGAACGTGAATTGCGCTCTCGTAGTCAGCAATAAGTTTGATGCCTACGCATTGGTTCGTGCCGAGCGTTTGAATGTGCCAACAGCTGTAACACCTAAAGCCGAACTGAACGACCCTAAAATAATGCTACCTCTGCTGAAGAAGTACAACATCGATTTTATCGTATTAGCAGGCTTTCTGCCATTGGTTCCCAGTTTTCTGATAGATGCCTATCCACATCGTATCATCAACATCCACCCTGCCCTATTGCCCAAGTACGGCGGCAAAGGAATGTGGGGCCACCACGTGCACGAGGCAGTAAAAGCTGCTGGCGAGACCGAGACGGGTATGACAGTACACTGGGTAACGCCTGTATGCGATTCAGGTGAGATTATCGCCCAATACAAGGTTGCCATCTCTCCCAATGACACTGTAGATGACATCGCCGAGAAAGAGCACCAACTGGAAATGAAATACTTCCCCAAGGTTGTTGAGGAAGTATTAAACAATCTGTAAAGTTATAAAGTCCGTTGTTACTCTACAGCGGACTTTAATATTTCTGACAGTGTGGGATGGATATGTACCATATCGGCGAGTTCGGCGATTGTGGTATGTTTGCACATCAGCACGCTCACCTCCTGTACAATATCAGCCGAATGGGCGCCATAGGCATGACAACCTAAGATGGCACCATCAGCAGGTGACACGAACAACTTCAACATACCCTCTGTTTCGCCCATCGCCAAAGCCTTACCATTGGCACGCCAGAACGACTTTCTGCACTCATAAGCAATACCTTCGGCTTTGAGCTGGTCTTCGGTTGGACCCACACAAGCGGCTTCGGGCTGTGTAAAGATGGCCGCAGGCATGATATCAAAACGGATATTGTCGGGTTTGCCGATAATCTGATTCACCACATGGATGGCCTGCATCTCAGCGGCATGAGCCAGCATCTGCTTGCCATTTACATCGCCAATAGCGAAGATGCCATTAACGGTAGTCTTGAAGTGATCATCTACGGTAACGCCTTTGCGCTCATCGAACTCAATACCAGCATTGGCAAAGTCAGCCTGCACACGAGGTTTTCTACCTGTAGCCATCAGGACAACATCGGCATCGATATCTGCGATATCTTCTACAGCAGTCTTCATCTTGAAAGTAATACCGCCTTTCATTCCCGACGTTCCGTCGCCTACCCGTGGCCTTTCAAGATACTTACGCAGGCGCTTGGCAATATCGCTATCAAGGGCTGGCAAGCACTCCTTCAGATACTCAATCACCGTTACCTCAGTACCAAAGCGATTGAACACCGAGGCGAACTCCATACCTATCACACCGGCACCAATAATAGCCAGGCGCTTGGGCTGGGTTTCGAGATTCAACAAGCCAGTAGAGTCGACTACACGAGGAATTCCCGAGCTTTGCTCGCCTACCCGTAGCCTTTTATCAACACCCTTGATGGGGAGCCACTTGGTTTCGGAGCCGGTAGCAATGATGATGTTATCGGCAGTATAATCGCCAACGGTATGAGCATCTGTAAACACACCCTTCTCACGAACCAACGTGATATTGGGATGCGAAAGGATGCCCTCAACACCCTGACGAAGCTGACTAACAACTGTTGCCATGCGTTCGCGAGCCTCAGCAAAGGTAGCACTATGCACATAGGTCTTGGTGGGTATACAACCCACATTCAAGCAGGTGCCACCCACTTCTGAACCTTCGAAGATGACCACCTTTAAGCCTTGCTTAGCGGCATATTCAGCGGCGCGGTAACCACCTGGGCCCGCGCCGATGATAATCAAATCAACCTTAGACATTAAACATTAAAGATTAAACATTAAACATTTTCTGCCTGGAGTTGACGGTAGGTCGTAACAGGATGCTTAGCGGCGAGGACATCATCCACACGACCGATAGGTGTATCGTGTGGAGCGCCCTTCACCAGTTCGGGATCGGTCTTAGCCTCCTCGGCAATCTGTCGCATCACGGCAATAAAGCCATCCAGCGTTTCCTTCGACTCGTTCTCCGTAGGCTCGATCATCAAGCTCTCGTGGAACAACAAGGGGAAGTAGATGGTTGGCGCATGATAGCCGTAATCGAGCAATCGCTTAGCCACATCCATCGTGGTAACACCCGTCGATTTATCCTTCAGTCCGTCGAACACAAACTCATGACAACAGATGGTGTTGATAGGCAGTTCGTACACATCCTTGAGCGACTCCTTGATATAGTTGGCATTCAAGGTGGCTAACGGACCAACCTCCTTGACATGTTCACGACCCAACGAGAGGATGTAAGCATAGGCACGCATCATCACACCATAGTTACCCTGATAGGGCGACACAAATGGGAAGCAATCCTGCAATCCCTCGCGAACACCCACAGGACCAGCACCAGGACCACCACCGCCATGAGGCGTTGAGAAGGTCTTATGCAGGTTAATATGCATCACATCAAAGCCCATATCGCCAGGACGACAAGCACCCAGCATCGGGTTCAGGTTGGCACCATCGTAATACATCAATCCGCCACAGTCATGAATCAACTGGGCAATCTCAGGAATACGAGTTTCAAACAGTCCGAGGGTATTAGGATTGGTCATCATCATAGCGGCAATCTCAGTTCCCTGCTCAGCTACCAAGCGTTGCAGATCCTCGAAATCAACCTGACCATTAGCCAACGATTTCACCTCAACAATCTCCAAGCCACACACAGCGGCCGAGGCAGGATTGGTACCATGGGCGCTATCGGGCACAATCACCTTTTTGCGCGCCATATCACCACGACTACGATGATAATTGTCGATAGTCATCAGTCCCGTTAACTCACCATGGGCACCAGCATAGGGTTTAAAGGTGAAGTGAGCCAGACCTGTGAGTGCGCAGAGCGACTTTTCCAACAGGGTTACCAAAGCCTGCGCACCACGTACCGTTTCGACAGGTTGCTCAGGGTGCAGATTCTGGAACTGGGGCAGAGCGGCCATCTCCTCGTTGATTTTGGGATTGTACTTCATGGTACATGAACCCAGCGGATAGAAGCCCGTATCAACACCAAAGTTATTATTAGAGAGGTTGGTATAATGGCGCACCACGGTGAGCTCGTCGCACTCAGGCAACTGAGCCTCTTCGGCACGTTTCATCTCTGCAGGTATCTCGTAACTGCCAAAATGATTCTTAGGCAGACTATAGCCTTTGCGGCCCTCCTTTGAGAGCTCAAAGATCAGATTTCCATATAATCGGTTGTTCATAGGGCAGCAATGTTTACGAGGTTATCAATTTCTTCCTTGGTACGCTTCTCGGTAACGGCAAACAGAATGCCATCACCCAGCTTTACGCCACCCAATATACCTGCATTCAGCAAGTGCTTAGAGAGAGTATCAACATTGCCATCATACTTTACGAAGAACTCATTAAAGAATGGTTTGTCGAAAGCCAGATGGAACTTACCAGTTTTAACCAGTTCGTCGCACAGATAATGTGCACCGGCATACGAGAGCTCTGCGGCCTCTTTCACTCCCAGTTTACCCATCAACGACAGATACATGGTAACAAAGAGCGCCATCAGACTCTGGTTTGAACAGATATTTGAAGTGGCTTTCTGACGACGGATATGCTGTTCGCGAGCCTGAAGAGTGAGTACAAAGGCACGCTGATCGCGATTATCCTTGGTCATACCCACAATGCGTCCTGGCATCTTACGAATCAACTTCTCGGTGCAACACATATAGCCTACGTAAGGACCACCAAACTGCATGGGGATACCCAAGCTCTGACCATCGCCCACAGCAATATCAGCCCCCCACTCGCCTGGTGTCTTCAGCACAGCCAAGTCGGCAATCACACTGTTCATGACAAACAGAGCCTTCTGCTCATGACAAGCCTCAGCAAAACCGGTAAAGTCTTCAACAATACCATACACGTTAGGCTGTTGCACAATAGCACCAGCCACACCACCATTTGCGAGTTGAGATTTGAGCATTGAGAGATCGGTAGCACCATCCTTCAGAGGGATGGTTTCGAGTTCGATTCCTTGATGCAGGGCATAGGTATCGAGCACCTCGCGGGTCTTGGGATTCAGACCTGCTGATAGCAGCACCTTGTTTTGTTTCTTACCTGCGGCAACAGCCATCATCATAGCCTCGGCAGTAGCGGTAGTACCATCGTACATCGAAGCGTTAGAGATGTCCATACCTGTCAGTTCGGCCATCATGCTCTGATACTCAAAGATATAGTGCAAAGTGCCCTGTGATATCTCAGCCTGGTACGGGGTGTACGAGGTAAGGAACTCTGAACGTTGCAGCAAACTTGGGATAACAGATGGCATATAGTGATCGTAAACACCATAGCCAGCAAAGCAGGTAAGCTGTTGGTTCTGCGAACCCAACTTATCAAACAGTTGGCGCACTTCCAACTCGCTCATCTCCGAGGGCAACTGGTAGTCGCCCTTAAAGCGGATGGCATCGGGTATCTGGGCATACAGACCATCCAAGTCTGTCACCCCCACCTTCTCCATCATCGCCTGCAAGTCGTCGCTTGTATGCGGAAAATACTTGTAATCCATAGATAGTATATTTTTGGCACGGATTAACACGGCTCTCTTTAGAGAGGCACTGCTTTTTTTTTGTAAAGAGCCGCGTCTTTATTTATAAAGCCGTGTTAATCCGTGCCTAATAATTATTTTTCGCAGAAAGCAGCGTAGGCCTTGGCATCCATCAGGTTTTCAACCTCAGAAGGATCGCTGAGCTGTACTTTGATAATCCAGTTCTCAAAGGCATCCTGGTTGATGAGTTCAGGCTGGTCGTCGAGAGCTTCGTTAACCTCTACAACGGTGCCACTAACGGGCGAAATCAGATCCGATGCAGCCTTTACGCTTTCAACGGCACCAAACTCCTCACCTGCTTCAACTTCGTCGTCAACATCAGGCATATCTACATAAACCACATTGCCCAGCGCATTCTGAGCATAGTCGGTAATACCTACAAAACCAAAATCACCTTCTACTCTAACAAATTCGTGAGACTCTGAGTAGTAGAGTCCTTCAATTACTTTAGCCATAATATTTATTTCTTATAATTTTTAGTATAGAATTGCTTTTTTACCACCTTGCCAGGGAATACCTTTTTGCGAATCTGAATCTGCACTTCGGTATCCAGTTTGGCGTATGCGGCATCGATGAGTGCCATACACACGCTCTTATCCGTAGATAAGGTGTGATAGCCAGTTGTCACCTCACCGATAGGTTCGCCTGCCATATTCAGCACGGTGTAACCATGACGGGGGATGGCCTTATCCATCAGTTCGATACCCACCAGTTTCTTAGCAGGACCTTCGGCCTTTTGCTTGGCCAGTGCCTCCTTACCAATAAACTCGGTCTTATCCAACTTGACGAACATGCCCAAGCCAGCCATGATAGGCGTGATATCCTCAGAGAGCTCATCGCCATAGAGCGGCAGTCCCACCTCGAAGCGCAGGGTATCGCGACAACCCAGTCCACAAGCCTGAACACCTGCTGCAATCAGCTTGTCCCAGCACTCACGGATATAGTCGTGATTGGCATAAATTTCAAATCCATCCTCGCCGGTATAACCGGTACGAGAGATGATAACATCGCCAATAGTCTTACAAGTATAGAACACCAGTTCGGCACAAGGCAAGCCCAATACCGTTTCAACGATATGCTCGCTCTCAGGACCCTGAACGGCTATCTGACCATAGAAGTCGGAACGGTTCTGCAGGTCGATATCAAAGCCCTCGGCATTCTGTTGCATCCAGGCCCAGTCCTTATCGATGTTAGCGGCATTGATGACCAGGAAGAAATCGTTCTCGCCCATCTTATACACCAACAGATCGTCAACCGTACCACCATTCTCGTAGCACATCATACCATAGTAGATCTTGCCCACAGGAGCACCAGCGATATCGTTGGTAAAAATGTGCTGCACATAACGCTCGGCATCAGGACCTTTTACGGTTACTTCGCCCATGTGCGAAACATCAAACAAGCCCACATGCTCGCGAACGGCCGTATGCTCGGGAGCAATACCAGCCATCTGATAAAGCAAAGGCATGTCAAAACCACCAAACGTTACCATGGTGGCACCAAGCTGTAGATGCTTGTCGTACAAGCAAGTACGCTTTTCTTTCTTTTCTAGTTCTTGTTTTATTGCCATAGATTATTGTATTTTTAATTATTGTATTTTAATGATTCTATTTGTTCAATGTCCTTAATTTGTTGGTTTGTGAGCATCACCTCGCCATCACACAGGGTTTGCCGTATCATTGTTTTTATCTCATCGAGCGATAACGTGGTGTGGTCTTTTAAAAAGGTGATGCGTTGCCGCACGCTCTGAATGCCTTTCTTCTCTAACTTCTCCGGCCCAGGCGTGATGGCATTCAGCATGTGCTCCATATTGGTGTCGTAGAGCATGGTGCTATGAACGATGCTGCGCCCAGGCAACTGATAGAAAGCCGTGCCGCACACTTTTTTATCACCTATCATAATATCGTTATGCGTGGTGCTGGTGGCTTCGACGCCCATCTTATGCAGCACCAGTTGCACCATCGTTACAAAACGGTTAAAGGTAAAGCCTACATTGTCGCCATCCGTAATCATCGAGAGCATCAGGTTGTCCATATCGGCATACACACATCCACCACCACTCTTACGGTGATACACCTGGATGCCATGCTCGCGACAATAGGCCAAGTTTACCTCGTTCTCAACCACCTGGTTGCGACCATAGATAACACTGGGCTCTACTTGCCACATAAAAAAGCAGTCGGGTTCGTTCAGATTTCGCGCTACATACTCCTCCATCGCCAGATAGAAACTTAGGCGACGGGGTTCGTTAGTAGGTAAGGCGATATATTTCATCTGTAAAGTATAGTCATTAAAACTTTCTGCAAAAATATGAAGATTTTATGTAACCACCAAATTCTTTCCTCTAAATAATGCTAAATCTTATTTATTGTCCGCCCAGACGTTCAAAGTAGGGTATCACATCATCCCATGTCTTAAAGGTATCGCTACCAAACTCTATCAGCGTAGCCATGCCATCAACCTTGTGTGTATCAATCAGATAATCGCCATAGAGCAGTTGTTTCTGGTTGGTAAAAATGGTATGTCCGTAGGCTGGTACGTTGATGTATTCATACAGCCAGGCGTTCACATCGGCATAATCCTTGGCATCTACCGTAGCAGGAGCCACAAAGTAGAGTTGATAGGTTTCGAGCAACTGGCGGATGGCTTTTTGCGACGAACTGCGTGGTTTGCCATACTGATCAATCAGCGTGTTGGTGCTGATATACACAATGGGACGCTCCCTACCCTCCTGTTTATCGTTCACCCAACGGATGACAGGCACCACCGAGTGCATAAACGAGCCATCGTTCATACGATGCTCGCCATGAAAACGCACAGCCTGCTGATAGTGATTGCGAAACAGGTCGTAGGTATTCACAGTGGTATCCTCGTCGCCAAACAAGCCCCAGACATGCTGTTGTTCAGCATCGCTGGTATCGGCAAAGCACTTTTCGGTGATATCCTTATACTCCTTGACCAGGGCCTTGGTAACGATAAAATCCTGCACGCCGTCCTGTCGTGGGTTCTGAAAGTGCTGGGCACCTATCATACCGTGCTCTTTCATGGTGTCGCCCATCTGCATGGCAGGGTTCACCAGAATGCGGTCATAGCCATGCAGCATCTCGGCATACATACCCCCCATCGAGGTACCGATAATCAGGTCGGGCTTCTCGGTTTCACATATCTTATATAATAGAGCCATCGCCTCCTCGGGGTGGATGGGCAGGTCGGGGGCAATCACCTCGGCCTCGGTCAACACCTCACGGATACGAGTTACAGTGCCACTCTGCCCCGACGAGGCAAAGCCATGCACATACATTACTTTTTTACCTTTAAATAAATCCATCATGGTGCAAAATTACAAAATTACCGCGAAAAAATTTGCACGGAACGAAATAATTTGTATCTTTGCAAGCAAAAATCTACATATCAATCAACATTTTAAACTTCTATGTTATGAAAAAGTATTTAGCAGAAATGGTGGGCACTATGGTGCTCGTGTTGATGGGCTGCGGTGTAGCAGTTAGTTTGGGTTGCGACCCAGTAAACAACATCCCCGCTGTGGTAGGAACGGCATTTGCCTTTGGCTTATCGGTGGTGGCTATGGCATATACCATCGGTGGCATCAGTGGTTGCCACATTAATCCTGCCATCACCTTAGGCTGCTTCCTCAGTGGCCGTATCAGTGGCAAGGATTGTGGCATGTACATGCTATTCCAGGTGATTGGTGCTTTCATCGGCTCTCTGCTATTGTATATACTTACCGAGAATGTACCTGGTTTGGAGGGTACTGGTGCCAATGATCTGCAGGCTAACGTAAGCGTGCTGGGCGGACTGCTGGCCGAGATTATCTTTACCTGTGTATTTGTGCTCGTAGTACTGGGCGCTACTGCCAAGACCAATGGTGCTACCAACAACTTTGCCGGACTGGCTATCGGTCTGTCGCTTATTCTGGTTCACTTGGTTTGCATCCGCTATACAGGCACATCGGTTAACCCTGCCCGTTCTATCGCTCCTGCCATCTTCGAGGGCGGCACAGCTTTGTCTAATCTTTGGATTTTCATTGTTGGTCCTTTTGTTGGTGGTGCATGTGCTGCAGGTATCTGGAAACTGATTGATTCAGATAAATAAATATATAAAAAGGAAATTAACTACAGTGAAACAAAACAACGGACTTTTTAGGGCAAACGGCGCCAACTATTTGGTGCCGTTTGTATTGATTACAACTCTCTTTTTCTTGTGGGGATTTGCCCGTGCCATTTTGGATGTGCTTAACAAACACTTCCAGAACGAGATGCACATCTCTATCACCCAGTCGAGCCTCATCCAGGTAACCACCTATATGGGCTACTTCCTGATGGCTATCCCCGCAGGTTTGTTTATTAACCGCTTCGGCTATCGTCGCGGCGTAGTATTCGGATTGCTACTGTTCGGTCTGGGCTCATGGTTGTTTGTGCCTTGTACCGAGGCTGGTACCTTAGATGCTTACCTGTTTGCGCTGTTCATCATCAGCGTAGGCTTGGTATTCCTGGAGACTGCTGCCAATCCTTATGTAACAGAACTCGGCGGTAAGGAAACGGCCTCCAGCAGATTGAACCTCTCGCAGTCGTTCAATGGTTTGGGTTGCTTGTTTGCCACCTTTGCCGTAGGCCAGTTCCTGTTCAGCAATGGTGGTGGCAATGTAGAGGTACCCTACGTTATCCTAGGATTCGTGGTATTGGTGATAGCAGGCATCTTTGCCCGTGTTGATCTGCCAGAGATACGCCATAACGACGGCCTGGAGGAGAAAGCCAAGTACGGTCGCGAGCCATTGAAGCGCATCTGGAGTCATAAGTATTTTGTCTATGGACTTATTGCCCTGTTCTCATACGAGGTAGCCGAGATTTCTATCAACAGCTATTTCATCAACTATGTTACGGGCATGGGGTGGATGGACGATCGCACGGCCTCGATGGTGCTCACTGGAGCCTTAGCCTTCTTTATGGTAGGCCGTTTTGGTGGTAGCTTTATCATGCGCTGGGTACCTGCCGAGCAGATGTTGCTTATCTGTGGTTGCGGTTGTGTGCTGTGTACCATGGTGGTACTGATGAACTTTGGTAAGCTGTCGATGATAGGTCTGTTAGGCAACTATCTGTTCGAGGCGATCATGTTCCCCACCATTTTCTCACTCGCAGTTCGCGGATTAGGCTCACTTACCAAGAGTGCCTCCAGCATTCTGATGATGACCCCTGTAGGCGGATGCGGCTTCCTGCTGGTAGGTATCATAGCCGATGCCACCGACATGATAGTACCCTTCATCATCCCTCTACTCTGTTATATCGTGGTTGGTCTTTATGGCTTCGGCCTCACCATCCACCGCGAAGAAAAAGGCTTGCTCGATTAATTCGAGCAAGCTTCTTTTTTTACAGACTAATATTTCGTATCACGAACACATCCTCGCCATCTCCCTCCCTGAAATCAAAGGTAGCAGGCTTAGTATCAAACGGCTCGAAAGTGAGGGTAAAATCACTGTAATAGATGTTAGCCAAGGTACCCTCTGTGGCAGTGTGGGCTTTTACCTTAACAAAGGTGCGTTCGTCGAGCGTGATGCCATCGGCAGCTGTCACCTTATATCTCTTGCCATTAGCCGCAATGTAGGATTGCCTGGCCACAGCGAAAGGATACTCCTTCAATGTGTAATAACGGAAACTAACCTTGGTGGCGTTGGCATCGGCTTCCACCTTCGTCACAACGAGTGCCAGATTAGAAGTATTGTCTTGTGGCAGACCATTGAGCGCATCGTACATGCCCATAAAATAGCCGGGAACATAGCCCATGGCCTTCCAAACAATACGCTTATCAGGCGAGAGCAATACATAATAAGGCTTAGCATGAACATCGCAATAACTGCTCACGATGTTAATACCCTTGAAGCCATCGTTCCAGTTCTTCCAGGCGATACGCTTACTGAACTCGTGCTCTTTCCATTGCGGAAGATCATCTAAGCTGATACCTACTATCTCAAGCTTACCTTTCATCTTCTCGTAGAAATCTTTCATCTCAGCCTCAGCCATTCTGCATGGACCACAACCTATTGCCCAGAAATCGAGCAGCACATAGCGCCCATCGGCAAAGGCATCTGACAGATAATGCTTATTGCCCTGCAAATCGAAGAGTTCGTAATCAACGGCTTGATTGCCTACTTGCAAAAGACGTGGCGGATAGAGATTTGCATGAATCTCGTCCATTTGGGTTTTAAGTGCTTGGGGCGCATGGGCTGCAAAACGCTTCTCGAGAGCCCTTGCCTGCTCCAGATAAGGGAAGTCCTTAGTAACCTTTGCCGATATGGAAATCTCGTAAAGCTTTTCTATCGAGGCTGCATCTATGGGCAGCAATGGTAGGATATCGAGCTCGCGTTTGGTTATCTCTAAACGTATTGGCTCTGTCTCCTTCCAGGCACCAGCCAACTCCAGCTTCATACATTTTTCCAGCAGATCACGACAATGGTCAACAAGACGGTTCTGAGTCTGCTGTTCAGGCACATCACTTTCTACTTTCCATAACGGGTAGAGGCAATCGGTGCCAGAAACCTTAACATGAGCGCCAGGTCTCAGTATGACATTAAATGTACGGCTGGGACAGCCTTCGCCCATAAAGTCAAGACTAACCAAGGTTACATCTTCTACAGGAACGGATAGCGAGAAGCGGCCGTTCTGAACGGTCCCTACGTCATGTCCAAGAGAACCCGTGGCAAGACCAATTACGGTGCCATCTTTAACTGCTGGTACTTCACCTGTGATTGTTGCGGTTTGGGTTTGCGCCAGTCCCATCATTGCGATGAGGGCGAGCATTGCGGTAATAATAGTTTTCTTTTTCATAATGATACAAAATTTGGTTGAATCCGACAGCAAAGATATGAATAAAAAGGTGAATGATGCAAGTGTTTTTCAGGAAAACTGCAATAGGGGGTGTTGCAAGCGTTTTTCAGCTAAACATCTGATAACATGACAGTTAAACAAAACAGCAACATCAAAAAAGTGGCTGAGAGGGACGGGCTGATAAGCAAAAAACACCGAAATTTCTTGGTCATGTTACGAAAAGACTGTATTTTTGCACACAAATATTAATCAATATGAAGAAACCATTAATCATATTAACCATCATGCTTGTCGTGACAGGTTGTACAGGGTGGCAGAACCCGCTCATCAAGCAGGCTTGGCAGGAGATAGACGACAAGCCCGAAGCAGCCAGAACCATTCTGGCCAAGGTGCATTACAACTCTTTGTCGGAGAGCGACAAGGCCGAGTATGGACTGCTGAGTGCAATCGTTGACTATGAAACCAGCAGAAAACCTGAAAACGACTCGCTGATATCGGCCAGCATTACCTATTATAATCAGCATGGCGACGATTGGCATCGCGGTCGTGCCTATTTCTATCGCGGAGCCGTCAGAATGTTTAAATTCGGTAATATCCCCGAGGCCGTGGGCGACTTTAAAGTGGCAGAAACGATTGCAGAGAAATCCAACGACGAAGAGCTGAAAAGCCGGGTGTACGAACGATTGTTTTATGCCAACTTCTATATCGGCAGCAACACCTCGGTCATTAAGTATGCACGAAAGCTATTGAACAGCAGCACCCACCTTAACGATAGCACCATGATGCTGAAAAGCATGCTGATGTGCGCCACCGCCCATGCCGACATGGACAGGATGGACAGCGCATACGCCTATATAAAGAAAGGTATAAAGCTGAAGAAGGATGTAGACTGGTTCCGGTTGGTCGATGTAGATGCCAACGGTATCAGATGGTATCTCACGATGGCCTACATCCGTAAAGCCCAAGGGCAATATGATAGCGCCATAGAACTTGCGAAGGTAGGTATGACCGATATAGACCAGAAGACACGCATGAAAAGCATGCAGCTGCTGGCCGAACTATACGAACAGACAGGCGACAAGAAGCAGGCAGAAGAGACCAAAATGCAGCTAAAAGAGTACGAAGACTCTATGAAATACGTCAAGCTGGGCATGCAAATGATAGACTGGCAAAACACATTTGATGAGCGCCAGCAAACTCAGGAGTTCTACAGGCAAACGGCATGGATGCAAGGGGTGATAACCATGATAGTCATACTGGCAGCACTGGCCATAGGCATCGGCTTGTGGCTACACCGCCGAAAGGTGCGCCGACTGAGCCACCAGTTGGACGAAGATGCACAAAGCACCAACGAGCTGCGTTCAAAGATGGGACTACTTGAGAACCGCATGGAGCGCATATCCAATACACTGCTGATTGGCACACAGATGTACAACCAGTTGCAGCAGCGCCAATGTATAGCCGAGGCTACAGCCAAAGAACAGCAAAGTCTGGTTGACTACTTTACCCAGCTGCGCCCCAAACGCTGGCAGGAGTGGAAGCGCAAATACAGCAGTCTATCCACGGCACAATACATCTTCCTGATTATGCAAGACGACCTGCACTACGACGACGAAGCCATCGCTAATGCCCTGAATGTAAAGCGTACATCGGTAAGAAGCATGCGTTCGAGGATTAAGAGCCGAGAGAGGTAAGAATAAACTTTTTTGGCAAATTACTTGGTCTTTAAAATAAAAATAGGTATATTTGCAGCCAAAACAATTAACTAAAAGATGAGGAAAGAACTACTTCTATGTTTATTGCTGGCTATTACCAACACGATGCTGGCCGATGAGAAACTGAATCTGGAGGCTTACTGCCAGCAGATTGACCATGCTATAGCCCACTCTGCCGACTATGTGGCAGCACACGAGAAGAAAATTAGCGAGACCAAAAGGGCACTGGCATTCGAAACAACACCCAAGAACAAATATCAGATAAACTTTCAGCTTTACGAACTGTACCGTGCTTTTGTAAGCGACTCGGCCATGTATCACCTGACGGAGTGTATAAAACTGGCCGACCAGTTAGGCGATGCATCGGGTGCCGTAAAATGCCGTGCGCTGATGGCTATCAGATGTTCGAACATCGGTATGTATGATGAAGCACTGAACACACTCGACTCGATACATCCCGTGGGTATCGACACACTCTCGCTAGGTATTTACTACGAGGCATATAATAATGTATATAGCGAGCTGGCCTACTACACTCGTTTGGAGCACATGCGACAGACGTACCAGGCCAAAGCCGACCATTACAAACAATTGATGATGGACATTCTGCCCCCCACCTACGAAACCCGTTTTCTGAGATTGGAACAGGCTGCGCAGGGCGAAGGCCGACTGGACGATGCGATGAAGATTAACGATGCATGGCTAAAAACCGTTGAGCCAGGCAGTCATCCCTATGCGATGGTAGCCCTATACCGCTATATAGAATACAAACTGAGAGGCGACAAGCCCCAAATGATGCACTGGCTGGTTGAATCGGTGTTAGCCGATATACGTAATGCCGCCATGGACCAGGGATCGATGTGGGAACTGGCCAACGAACTGATGCTGAACGGTGATATCGACAAGGCATCGAGCTACATCAGCTTTACCAGCGACTGCGCCAACCGCTACGGATCGCGCCAACGCAACTGGCAGATAGCCCCGCTCCTGACTACGATTGCCAAGAACTACAAAACCAAGAGCGAGCATACCACCAACCAGCTACGCATGCTGTTGGTTGCCATCAGCCTGTTGCTGTTACTGCTGTTAGGCGTACTGTTCTTCCTGCGCCGCCGCAACCTGCAGTTGGATGCTGCCCGTATGGCTCTGAAAGGCAAGAACGACGAACTGGCCACAGCCAACAGTCAGTTAGCCACACAAACCGAAGAGTTGTCAACGCTTAACTCTCAATTATCATCTCTCAACTCTCAATTATCCGAGAGTAACCGCGTAAAAGAGGAGTATATCGGCCGATTCATGAGTCTGTGTTCGCAGTATATCGACAAATTGGACGACTATCGAAAGATGGTGAACAAGAAGATGAAGAACAAGGAGTTGGAGGATCTGTTCCGTATGTCGAAATCTACCGAACTCAAGGAGAAAGAGCTGGAAGAGCTGTATCAGAACTTCGACTCGGTATTTCTGCACCTGTTCCCCAATTTCGTGAACGACTTTAACGCCCTGCTACAGGACGATATGCAGGTACACCCCAAGGAGGAGAACCGACTGACCACAGAAATAAGAATTTTCGCCCTGATACGACTGGGAATCGAAGACTCGTCGAAGATTGCCGAATTCCTGCATTACAGTGTAAATACCATATATAATTATCGTGCGCGTATCAAAAACGGTGCATTAGACAATCGCGAGAGTTTCGAACGGCGTATCAAGCAGTTAGGTAACATACAATAGCATCTTACAGTTAACAAAATATTATAAAAATATTGAAATAATCCACTAATTGGCGGTTAAAATCTACTAACCGTCAATTTTTTGTCTATTTTATTTGGAAGTTATCGATAAACTTATTACCTTTGCCGACGAAATCAAATATGATTGGGATGAAAAAAAGATTAGTTGTATTAAGTATGTTGATGCTGACGCTGACGATATCAGCTCAGAAGAAATGGACTATGCAGGAGTGTATCGACTATGCTATGGCCAACAACATAACTCTGCAGAAGTCAAAACTGCAGAAGCAGAGTGCAACCGAAGACCTGAAGGGTTCGAAGGCTGCATTGCTGCCTACTCTTAACGCATCTACCAACCAGAGCGTGGGTTACCAGCCCTGGAAGGATTCAGGTGTATCTACTGTTACCAATGGCATGGTAAACACCAAGGTTGACAAGACGTATTATAATGGTTCGTATGCCGTTAACGCCCAATGGACAGTTTGGAACGGCAACCGGAATACCAATACCATCAAGTTAAACAAGATAACCGAAGACGAAGCCGAACTGCAAAGCAAGGAAACGGCAAACAGCATTCAGGAGCGTATTGCCCAACTCTACACCCAGATACTGTATCTGGATGAGAACGTGAAGGTGAACGAGCAGATGCTGGAAACCGCTAAGAAAAACGAGGAGCGCGGACAGGAGATGGTAAACGTGGGTAAGATGAGCAAGGCCGACCTTGCCCAGCTGAGTGCCCAGCGAGCCACCGACGAGTATAACATTGTAGAGACTCGCAGTCAGCTGTTGAACTATAAACTGCAACTGAAGCAGTTGTTGGAGATTACCGACGAGACAGAGTTTGACGTGGCTATCCCTCAGATTACCGACACGATGGTACTGAAAGAGGTGCCCACCCTGCAGGGTGTTTACGAGCAGGCACTGCTGAACCGTCCTGAGATTGAGCGCTCTAAGTTAGCCATCAAGAGCAGCGACGTGAACCTCTCGGTAGCAAAGGCCGGTTGGCTTCCCACCGTTAGTATGACAGGTAGCTTCGGCACCAGCACCAACTCGCTGAGTTCGAACGGCTGGGGCAAGCAGATGAAAACCAACTTTGATGCGATGGCAGGTGTTTCGGTTAGTGTACCCATCTATGATGGCAGATCTACCAAGACATCGGTTAACAAGGCTAAGATACAGCAGTTGTCGGCACAGCTCGACCTGCTAGACCAGCAGAAGACCCTCTACTCTACCATTCAGGAGTACTGGCTGAATGCTCAAACCAACCAGCAGAAGTACAAGGCTGCCTGCGCTACCGTTGAGAGCGAACAGCAGAGTTTCGATCTGCTGCAGGAGCAGTTCCGTCTGGGACTGAAGAACATCGTGGAACTGATGACTGGTAAGGACAACCTGCTCTCGGCTCAGCAGAACCAGTTGCAGTCGAAGTATCAGACCATCTACAACCAGCAGATGCTGAAGTTCTACGAAACGGGAGAGATGTAATAATTGACAATTTACAATTGAAAATTGAGAATTTTAGAGATATGAAAAAGATCGGTAAGAAAGGATGGATTGGTATCGGCGTTGTGGCCGTTATCGTAATTTTTGCCCTGGTAAAATGCACAGGTGGCAAGAAAGAAGAGAAGATTAGCTTTGATACCGCAAAGATAGAGAAAACAAATATCCAGACCAGCATTACAGCTACTGGAACCATCGAGCCTGTAACCAGCGTAACCGTTGGTACCCAGGTGAGTGGTATTGTAAGTCATCTGTATGTAGATTACAACAGCGTGGTAAAGAAGGGACAGGTGATTGCCGAGTTGGACCGCACCAACCTGATTAGCGAACTGAACACAGCCAAGGCTAACCTGAGCAGTGCCCAGAGCTCGCTGAACTACCAGCTGAGTAATTATAATAGGTATAAGGAACTGTACAACAAGGGACTAGTAAGCGCCGATGAGTACGAAAGCGCCCGTTTGCAGTATCTGCAGGCCAAGGAGCAGGTAAACACATCGAAGGAGAGCGTACAGAAGGCTCAGACTAACCTGGGCTATGCCACTATCACATCGCCTATCGATGGTGTCATCCTGTCGAAATCAGTTGAAGAAGGTCAGACCGTAGCCGCCTCATTCAACACCCCAGAGCTGTTTGTGATTGCTCAGGACCTGACCGACATGCGTGTGATTGCCGATATCGACGAGGCCGACATAGGTGGTGTTAAGGAGGGACAGCGTGTAAGCTTTACCGTAGATGCTTTCCCCGATGATCAGTTCGAGGGTCGCGTAACACAGGTTCGCCAGCAGGCAACCACCGAGAGCAATGTGGTAACCTACGAGGTAGTAATTTCGGCTCCTAACAACGACCTGAAGCTGAAGCCTGGCTTGACAGCCAACGTAACCATTTTTACCTTAGAGAAGAACGACGTACTGGCCGTTCCTTCAAAGGCATTGCGATTCCACCCCAACGAGGCACTGTTGCAGAAGGGTGAGACCATCGAGGATTGCGAGGGCGACCACAAGTTGTGGACCAAGGAAGGAACTGTATTCAAGGCTCATAAGGTTGAGGTTGGTACCAGCAACGGTATCATGACCGAGATTACCGGCGGCATGAAGGTTGGCACAGAGATTCTTACCGACTTTAACATCAGTGGCGGAGCAGGCGAGGCTGAACAGCAGCAGGCCAGCAACCCATTCATGCCACGTCCAGGTGGAAACAGAAATAACAACAATAACAAGCAAGGCGGACAAGCTGGCGGTGGTGCACCACAAAGATAAGCATTATGGAAGAAGAGAAGAAAGTAGTTATTGAACTGCAGAACGTAAAGCGCTACTTCCAGGTGGGCAGTGAGACGGTGAAAGCCTTGCGAGGTGTCTCGTTCAAGATTTACGAGGGCGAGTTTGTTACCATCCAAGGTACATCGGGCTCAGGTAAGAGTACGCTGCTTAACCAGTTGGGCTGTCTCGACACGCCTACCAGCGGCGAGTATCTGCTGGATGGCATTGCCGTGCGCACCATGTCGAAGACCCAGCGCGCCAAACTGCGCAACCGCAAGATTGGCTTTGTGTTCCAGAATTACAATCTGCTGGCCAAGACCACAGCTTTGGAGAATGTGGAACTGCCATTGATGTACAACTCTGAGATTTCGGCCTCAGAGCGTCGTCGCAAAGCCATGGAAGCCCTGAAGGCAGTGGGACTTGAAGACCGTATGTATCACAAGTCGAACCAGATGTCGGGTGGCCAGATGCAGCGTGTAGCCATCGCCCGTGCGCTGGTTAACGATCCCGCTGTGCTGTTGGCCGACGAGGCAACAGGTAACCTTGATACACGAACATCGTTCGAGATGCTGGTACTGTTCCAGGAGCTCTACAAGCAGGGCCACACTATTATCTTTGTGACCCACAACCCTGAGATTGCCGAGTATTCGAGTCGAAATATCAACCTGCGCGATGGTAAGATTCGCGAGGATACCATCAATACCAATATCAAGTCGGCAGCCGAGGCACTGGCACAGTTGCCTGCTCCGCAGGATGATTAAACATTAAACATGAAACATTAAAGATTAATGAATATACTGAATCTGTTTAAAGTAAGTCTGAAGGCCGTAGCGAATAATAAGATGCGCTCGTTCCTGTCGATGCTGGGTATCATCATCGGCGTAGCAGCGGTGATTATTATGATGAGCATCGGTCAGGGCTCGAAAGAGAGCATCCGTGCCGAACTCTCGACAATGGGTACCAACCTGCTCACAATCCGTCCTGGTGCCGATATGCGAGGTGGCGTACGA
Source organism: Xylanibacter ruminicola 23 (assembly GCF_000025925.1). Lineage (NCBI taxonomy): Bacteria > Pseudomonadati > Bacteroidota > Bacteroidia > Bacteroidales > Prevotellaceae > Xylanibacter > Xylanibacter ruminicola. The sequence goes on from NC_014033.1 coordinate 2,479,562, forward strand.
CAGGATCCGTCGAGCATGCAGACGCTGAAGATGGCCGACTACGAGCGTATTGTTCGTGAGAAGCGTTTTGTTACCAAGGTATCGCCCGAGGTAACAGCCAGCGGTCAGGCCATCTATGGCAGCAAGAACACCAACGCCTCGATGTATGGCGAATCGATAGATTATCTGGACATCCGACTGTGGACCATCGAAGAGGGCGAGTGCTTTACCGAGGAGGACATCAAAAAAGCCTCGAAGGTGTGCGTGGTTGGTGCTACCATCGTTAAGGAGCTGTTTGGCGAAGGTGCCGAGTGTATCGGTAAGACCATCCGCTTCAAGAGTATCCCCATGCGTATTGTGGGCGTACTGAAATCTAAGGGCTACAACTCGTGGGGTATGGACCAGGACAACGTGATTATCGCTCCCTACACCACAGTGATGAAGCGTATTGCTGCCCAGACCTATTTCTCAAGTATTGTCTGCTCGGCTGTAACCGAGGAGCTGAGTGATGCTGCCATCGAGGAGCTCACACAGATACTACGCGACAACCACAAGCTGAAGGAGGATGCCGACGACGACTTTACCATCCGCTCGCAGGCCGAGATGATGGAGACCATGTCGAGTACGATGGACACCGTTACCATCATTCTGGTAGTGGCTGCAGCCTTCTCGCTGTTGGTAGCTGGTATTGGTATTATGAACATTATGCTGGTAAGTGTAACCGAGCGCACCAAGGAGATTGGACTGCGCATGGCGGTAGGTGCTACCGGACCCGTTATATCGCTACAGTTCCTGATAGAGAGTGTGCTGATATCCTTTACAGGCGGACTGATAGGTGTGATTGTAGGCGTAGGCGCCAGCACCTTCTTAGCATCGTTCGGCATGCCATCAAGCGTACCCGCCTGGAGTATCTACGTATCGTTCCTGGTATGTGTGTTTATCGGTGTACTATTCGGTTACATTCCTGCACAGAAAGCAGCAAATATGGATCCTATAGAAGCTATAAGACATGAATAAACATTTAGCAGGCCTATGCCACGTGGCCCTTTGGGCATTTATGTTCCTGTCGCCTCTTACATTCTGGCGAGGCACAGGAATCAAGTTTATGCAGTACCTGATGTACTGCATGCAGCCAGCAATGCTGATGATAGTGTTCTATCTCAATTATCTGTATCTGGCTCCCAAGCTCTTTGTGGCAGGTAAGCATCGCTACGACCTGCTCATCAACTTGGCAATGATTTCGGTATTCAGTATCACCCTTCACTACTGGACCGATTTTACCAACGATCTCTTCGGTGTACGCCAGCGTTTCGACGACACGATTAACGACGTAACCAACATTCTGCGCGAGGGACTGAACTTCTGCATTTTCGCAGGTGGATCTACCGCTTTAGCCCTGGCACGCAAATGGGTAACTGCCGAACAGAAGCTGAGAGAATCTGAGACTGCACGCATCCAGAGCGAACTGAAAAACCTGCGTTCGCAGATTAACCCCCACTTCCTGCTCAACACACTGAACAATATCTATGCGCTGACAGCCATCGACCAGACACGCGCCCAGAATGCCATCCAACAGCTGTCAAAAATGCTGCGGCATCTGCTATACGATAATCAGGAACGCGAGGTAACGCTCACGGATGAGATGCAGTTTATCGAGAACTACATTGCGCTGATGAAGATCCGCTTGTCGCAGAACGTGGATGTAACGTTCCATCGACAGGTGGCCTTGCCTGGTATTAAGGTGGCACCACTTATCTTCATCTCGCTTATCGAGAATGCCTTTAAACATGGCGTAAGTCCTGTTGAGCCCAGTTTTGTACACATCAGCATTACCGCCACAGAACACGACATTACCTGCCAGATTGAGAACTCGAACCACCCCAAGTCGCACGACGACCGTAGTGGCCATGGCATCGGTCTCAGTCAGGTGCAGCGCCGCTTAGAGTTGTCCTATCCCGGACGTTACACCTGGGAGAAGGGCGTTAATAAAGAAGGAAATATTTACACATCAACAATACATATCCAGTTATGACAATTACTTGTGCTATCATCGACGATGAGCCTCTGGCAGCAGGTCTGCTTGAGAGCTACGCCAAAAAAACTCCTTACCTGAGTTTGCAGGGAACCTACAACAGTGCCGTACAGGCCATGAAGGATCTTCGTGAAAACCCCGTACAGCTGTTGTTCTTAGACATTCAGATGCCCGAACTGTCAGGCATCGAGTTTGCCAAGATTCTCCCCAAAGACACAAAGGTAATCTTTACTACCGCATTCCCTCAGTATGCTATCGAGGGCTTTAAAGTTAATGGTTTGGATTATCTGCTGAAACCCATTTCGTACGACGACTTCATTAAGGCTACCGACAAGGCCATCGAGTGGTTTACCGTAGCCTTGCGTCAGGACGTTTACCGCCGCGACCGCTTTATGTTCGTAAAGAGCGACTACAAGCTGCAGCGTGTTAACCTCGACGACATCCTGTATGTCGAGGGATTAAAGGACTACGTACGCTTCTACCTGAAGAACGGCGATAAGATTATGTCGCTGATGTCGATGAAGAAACTCGAGGAATATCTGCCTAAGCCAGAGTTCCTTCGTACCCACCGTTCATTCATCGTACATATGAAGGAGACACCACTCGTGGATAAGTTCCGCATTGTGTTCGACGATGTGATGATTCCTATCTCCGACAACTACAAGGAAGAGGTTCAGAAGTACTTCGACGAGCATACGCTGGTGTAAGATTGCAAACTGCGTTTTACAAAAGGTAAAAAAGTAAAAGGGTAGAAAAGTAAAAAAGTGATAATTTAAGAAATCATTAATAACTTTTACCCTTTTACTTCTTTTCCTTTTTACTTTTTTTTGTACCTTTGCAGGCGTTAAAGCGACAATTATTCATTTAAATTTAAAGATATTATGGTTAATTACAAGGAATTAGGACTCGTGAATACTCGCGAGATGTTCAAGAAGGCAGTAGCTGGTGGCTACGCTATCCCCGCTTTCAACTTCAACACAATGGAGCAGATGCAGGCTATCGTACAGGCTGCTGTTGAGACCAAGTCACCTGTTATCATGCAGGTTTCAAAGGGTGCTCGTAACTATGCTAACGGTACCATCCTGCGTAACCTCGCTAAGGGTGCTGTAGAGTATGCTAAGGAGCTGGGTTGCGAGAAGCCCGAGATCGTTCTTCACCTCGACCACGGTGATAGCTTCGAGCTCTGCAAGGACTGCATCGACAACGGTTTCTCAAGCGTTATGATCGACGGTTCTTCACTGCCTTACGAGGATAACATCGCCCTGACAAAGAAGGTTGTTGAGTACGCTCATCAGTTCGACGTAACTGTAGAGGCTGAGCTCGGCGTTCTGGCTGGTGTTGAGGATGAGGTAGTAGCTGAGGAGAGCCACTACACAAAGCCTGAGGAGGTTATCGACTTCGCTACTCGCACAGGTTGCGACTCACTGGCTATCTCTATCGGTACTTCTCACGGTGCTTACAAGTTCAAGCCCGAGCAGTGCACACGCGATCCTAAGACTGGTAAGCTCGTTCCTCCCCCACTCGCATTCGACGTTCTGCACGAGATCGAGAACAAGCTTCCTGGATTCCCCATCGTTCTCCACGGTTCTTCTTCAGTTCCTCAGGACGAGGTTGACACTATCAACAAGTACGGTGGTAACCTGCCCGACGCTGTAGGTATCCCCGAGGAGCAGCTCCGCGAGGCTTCTAAGAGCGCTGTTTGCAAGATCAACATCGACTCTGACTCTCGTCTGGCTATGACTGCTGCTATCCGTAAGTACCTGGCTGAGCACCCCGATCACTTCGATCCTCGCCAGTACCTGAAGCCCGCTCGTGAGAACATGAAGAAGATGTACATCCACAAGATTGTGAACGTACTCGGTTCAGACGGCAAGCTCGGATAATCCAAGCATCACATTATAAAAAAAGTCCGAAAGTATCATGCTTTCGGATTTTTTTTGTATTTTTGCAGCCAGATAATAAACCTAACAATACGAACAAGATGAAGACGAATGTTCTTAAACACAGTTTAGCAGCTGTTTGTTGCATGGGACTGGCTGCATCGTGCACCCAAAAGGCAGCAGTAGTAGAAAGTCAGGAACTCACAACACTTAACACCGTTGGAAACCCCTATCTGCCATTGTGGGAGCATATTCCTGATGGCGAGCCTTACGTGTTCGACGATCCCGATAACCCAGGTAAGCAGCGTGTGTACATCTATGGTTCGCACGATAACCTGAAGGATGCCTATTGTGGTCGCGACCAAGTGGTATGGTCGGCTCCAACAGACGATCTGAGTCACTGGCGTTACGATGGCATCATCCTCACCGTAAACCGAAATGCCCGAGGCGAGGTATTCGACTCAGCAGCTACAGCCGACGTGCTGTATGCACCCGATATCACTTTTGTAACCGATAGCACAGGCAAAAAGACATATTATCTGTTCCCCAACGACCAGACAGGCTACCGCAATGCACTGATTGCCAAGAGCGACCGTCCGGATGGGCCTTTCGAAGTATGCAACTGGAGCAAGAAGAACCCCAACCAGGTTGAGGGAATCTATGGTTTCGACCCCGCTGTGTTTGTTGACGATGATGGTCGTGTGTATGGCTATTGGGGCTTTGAGCACTCATACGCCGCCGAGATTGATCCTGCCACGATGTGTACCGTTAAACCTGGCACGGAGATTATCGATGGCATGGTATCAGGCCGCAACGAAGAGGGTATCTTCAGTTTCTTCGAGGCATCGAGCATCCGTAAAATAAAAGATAAATATGTGTTTATCTACAGTCGCTTTACCAAGGATGGCGAGTTTGGTTTGCCCACTAGCAACTACAACTTAGCCTATGCCTATAGCGACCAGCCATTAGGTCCTTGGACTTATGGTGGTACCATTATCGATGCTCGTGGTCGCGAGATTAACGAGAAAGGCGACACCATAGCATCGGCTGTTCCAGATGGCAACACCCATGGCAGTATCTGCGAGATTAACGGACAGTGGTATGTGTTCTATCACCGCCAGACAGGCACCAACGAGTATGCACGCCAGGCCATGGTGGCTCCTATCAAGGTAACTGTCGAGGAAGGCGAAGGTGGTAAGGTAGAGATTACCGAGGGCGAATATAACTCCGAGGGTTTTGCACTCGCTGGTTTGAATCCATTCGAACGCCACTCAGCCGGTATTGCTTGCTGGCTTACTGGTCCTACACCTGCCGTTCACGAGTGGCCTAACAACAAGTTCTCGGGTTCGTATGTCGAGGTATCGTATGGTAACGATAAGAACTTCGACGATCCTTATGCCTTGGCCTGCAATACCAACCGTGTGGTTAACAATACCGATGGTTCAATCGTAGGCTACAAGTATTTTAACCTCAACGAGAGCAAGGGCAAGAATAATTTGAAGCTGTCGTTGAATCTCATCCCTGCAGGTATCGATGGTACCATCCAGCTGATGCTCGATCGTCCTTGGACATCGCAGAAAGGCAAACTTCTTGGTTGCTTCGAACTCAAGGCCGACATGCCACAGGAGGCAACCGAAGCCGTTTTCGACCTGCCTGAGCTGGCCAAGCTTTCAGGAAAGCACGCCATCTACTTTGTATTCAAGTCGAATACCAAGCAGAAGTCGCTGTGCACCCTGTTGGATTTCGCATTTCAATACTCAGAGTAATACATGGAGATACAACCCATAGCATGGTTTGAATCACCATTCCCCACCAAGTTTGGTATTCCTCGTCAGAGCGGGTTGGTGCCCGACCTGACGGGGCGTATCGTGTTTGAACCAGAGTATCGACAGATGGAGGCCGTTCGCGGACTTGAAGCCTTCGATTACCTGTGGATTATCTGGGAGTTCTCGGCCAATCGCGATGCCGAAAAGAGTCTCACTGTGCGTCCACCCCGTTTAGGCGGCAACCAGCGCATGGGTGTTTTTGCCACCCGCTCGCCATTCCGTCCAAACAATCTCGGATTGTCGTGTGTGCGTATCGATCGCATTGAGCACGATGCCAAACTCGGCCCTGTCATCTACGTTAAAGGTGCCGACTTGATGCACCACACCCCTATCTACGACATCAAGCCCTATGTGGCCTATGCCGATGCCCACCCCGAAGCCCGTAGTGGGTTTGTGGATAACACTGAGTGGGAACCTTTAAAAGTAGAACTTCCAAAAGAGTTGGAAAACAAAATCCCAACTGATCAGGTAGCATCCTTAATTGCCACCCTGCAGCAAGACCCCCGTCCCCGTTATCACAACGATCCCAACCGCATCTACGGCATGCCGTTCCTCACCTTCGACATCCGTTTTAAGGTTGCAGATAATGTATTAACAGTGGTAGAGATAAAGTAAAATTTGCAAAGTACCTAAAGAAATTTTGCACTCTAAGTACTTTGCAATTGAAAAGTCCTTAGGAATTTTTGAGGTGCCTCTTTTACTTCACTTCTACCCATTTGCCGTTGCGCTTTACTGCTTTTACTTTGCGTACGCGGCGGGTGCCTATTTGGTTGAAGTTTTTAGGATCAACAGATGGGAGGGAAATCTGGCCTAACTGCTCCTGAGCACGCTTGGTGAGGCCAACAATCTTGCCATCACGAAAGGCAAACTCCATGTTGGCTGGGTCGATAATCACCTCGCGAAGATTAGGACAACCTTTCACAAGATCGACACCTATCTGATGAGTAGAAGCTGGAATATAGAGGCGCTCCAGCAGGGTGCAGTTTTCAAATACTCCAGCTCCCAGCGTGTCGATAGATTCTGGTAACGTCACTTCGGTAAGGTTCTTACATCCACAGAATGTACCACTCAGAATATTACGCACACCCTCAGGGATGTGGATACTCAACAGATTGGGACAAAAATTGAATGCCCCCTTACGTATACGCCATACCGACGAGGGAATGTCGACTTCATTAAGCATTATACAAGTATTAAACGCATCACGCCCTATCTGCTTGAGCTTCTTAGGCAGACGGACATAGAACAGCGTCTGCGTAGCGCATAATGCGGAATCGGGCAGATATTCCACCTCGGCATCGCTCAGATCGAGTGTGTGCAGGTCGCCTCCCTTGCCGACAAAACGATCCATTTGTGCCATCTGCTGCAATACCTTGAAGTCGCTCTTGTCGAGTGGTCCGCTAACGCGCAGATGTCGAATCTGTTTCCACTCGTTCTGTGGCAGCAGCTCGGCCAACTGTCCGGCATGCTCGGTCTTTACCACCTTAGACTCTGGCACATAGTCGGCCTTACCTATTCCTATAATTGCAGATTGGTTAATGTTGAATCCCCCAAGATCATCGAGCGCATAATAACCGTCGCCTTTACCATCCCAGCCGAAGTTCACGTGTACACGCGAGCCACGCACTCCATCAATAATAAATATGTGGCCTAGATTTTTGTCTCCATTCAGAAGTGAGCCTATCATCATGACCGGTCGGCCGCCCTGCAACTCGTCCATAATCAGCCTTCGCCAAAGCCTTCTGCCTTCATCGCCAGGATATTGTTCGCGCATGATGATATAGATGTACGGATTTAATCCGAAGCACTTCTTCATCGCACAAAGCACGTTGAAGGGATTGGTTCCACTGCTGTTTTTGCCGTACGCAGTAAAAGCATTGACGCCACAATCGGTAACCAATCGAGCGATAGCACGTGCCTCTTCAGGTGTAGACGGGCGCTGAGGCATCAAGTCCCACTGATATTTCTCGCCCTTGGGCGATACTGACGGCTCTTGCAGGTAGCGCATAACCTGTGCCATAGCGAGAGCGCCGCAGCCAGCAAGACTATTAGGACCTGCCAGCGACTCCTTAGGGCAGAACATATTATAAGGTGCGGCTTGTCCCCATTGGGTTTGTATCAGTGGCAGAATTTCTTGCGCCTGCATAGAAGCGCAGGCTATAACAGAGAATGTTAAGCCAGTAAAGTATCTTAATATGTGAAGCATTAAATATTCATTATTTATTTCTTGGCACCGATGACTTTCGAGATGTCCATCATCATGCCGCCGTTGCCAGTCATGATCTGGGGCATCTTGCCATCCCACTTCTCAATCATGTCCTCCTGAACAATCATGGGCGAGAGTGATGCGGCGATGGTGCGGTTGTAGTAGGCCTCGGCATCGGCCTTAATCTTCATGGCCTTGGCGTTACCCTCGGCTTTGGCCACAGCAATCTTGGCATTGGCCTCTGCCTCTTTCACCTCGTTCTCAGCCTTCAGGGCACTCTGGATGGCGGTGTTCTTGGCATCAATCATAGAGAGAAGCGATGATGGTGGGGTAATCTTTGAGGTGAACTCCTCAACCAGGAAGCCCTCGCTCATGAGCGACTTCTCCAAACGGGCACGCACATCGCGCTCGAAATTGGCACGGTTAGACATGAGTGAATCAGAGGTGTACTGGTTAGCACAGGTACGATAGGCCTCGTAGATACAGGTGCGGATATAGCCCTCCTCGAGTTCCTTAACACCCACACGATATTTAGTAAAAATGTCGCAAGCCTTGTCGGGATTGATGCGGTAGGCAATGGTAGGATCCATCTCAAAGAGCGAAGCATCCTTGGCATTTACCGAGAAGGTCTCATACTGCTTACGCTGGGTGAACGTAGGATAGGTAAACACGTTGGTGGTGATGGGATTATAGAACACCCAACCTTTACAAGTGCCCTCAACGCCACCATAGTCCTGCTCGTTGAGCGACCATTTGTGGAAACGGATACCCACCTCACCTGAATCAACTACTGTACAGCAGGTAGTAAACAGAATCAGAATAAACACAAAGCCTCCCAATCCGTAGGCCAGCAGACGATAATACGGTTTCAATGAATTCATAACTTATAGCTTTTTTATTGTTGCATGATTGATATCGGTTGCAAAAATACAAAAAAAGTTGGAAAGACTGCACCACCAAACAGATTTTTTCGTATATTCGCACCATAAAACATGTATTACTAAAAACCTTGAGCTTATGAAAGTAGGAATTCCAAAAGAGATTAAGAACAATGAGAACCGTGTTGGTATGACGCCTGCAGGTGTGGCCGAACTTACACGTCGCGGTCATGAGGTAAGTGTGCAGCATACGGCTGGCGAAGGTAGCGGATTCAGCGACGACGACTATGTGAAAGCTGGTGCGCGCATACTGCCTAGCATCGAGGCTGTGTATCGTGAATGCGACATGATTGTGAAGGTAAAAGAACCCATTGAGCCCGAGTATGAGCTGGTTCGCGAGGGACAGTTGCTATTTACCTATTTCCACTTTGCCTGCGAAAAGGAGCTTACAGAGGCGATGCTGAAGAGCAAAGCAGTTTGTCTGGCTTACGAAACAGTACAACTGCCTAACGGTTCGCTCCCCCTGTTGCAGCCTATGAGCGAGGTGGCCGGACGCATGGCCACACTGAATGGTGCCTATTATCTGCAGAAAACCAAAGGCGGAAAGGGTAAACTGATTAGTGGTGTGCCAGGTGTGAGTCCGGCTAAGGTGCTGGTACTTGGTGGCGGTGTGGTTGGCGAGGCAGCAGCCTTGATGGCCGCAGGACTGGGGGCCGACGTGACTATCGCCGATATCTCGTTGCCACGTTTGCGCCAACTAGATATTGAGACACCAGCCAACGTGCATACCCTGTATTCGTCGGAGCATAACATCCGACAGATGTTGCCAACGGTTGACATTGTGATAGGTAGCGTGTTAGTACCAGGCGACAAGACGCCACACCTGATTACACGCGAGATGCTGAAACTGATGGAGCCTGGAACAGTGCTGGTTGATGTAGCCATCGATCAGGGTGGCTGTTTCGAGACATCGCGACCCACCACGCATAGCGAACCCGTTTATACCGAGGAGGGCATTGTACACTACTGCGTAGCCAACATCCCAGGTGCTGTTCCTAACACCTCTACCCTCGCCCTCACTAATGCTACGTTGCGTTATGCCATTGCACTGGCTGATAAGGGCTGGCAGCAGGCTTGCAAGGACGACCCAGCACTGGCTAAGGGACTGAACATTGTAGAAGGAAAGGTAACCTACAAGGCTGTGGCTGATGTATTCGGTCTGCCTTACGAGAAGATTATCTAAGTAGGTAAAATTCCACAAAAATAAAATTTCCCCAAAAGCACAACGCTCTTTGGGGAAAATTTTATAACTTTGTCGCCGAATATGGAAGAAGTAAGCAAGATACCACAGGAGTGGAACAAATTCTACTTGAAGAATGTGTCGTTCGTGAACCTGATGACACGACGCATCTTTAATGTGCTGATTGTGGCCAATCCCTACGATGCGTTTATGCTCGAAGACGACGGTCGTGTGGATGAGAAGATCTTCGACGAGTATATGGAGCTGGGTATGCGATACCCACCCACGTTCCGACAGGTGTCGACAACCGAGGAGGCACACGAAGTGCTACACAACACGGATATCGACCTGGTAATCTGTATGCCTGGTAATGCGGACAACGATGCCTTTACCGTGGCACGAGAAATCAAGGCCGAGCATCCAAACATTCCCTGCGTGGTGCTTACACCCTTCTCGCATGGTATCACCAAACGTATTCAGGACGAGGATATGTCGGTGTTCGACTACGTGTTCTGCTGGTTGGGTAACACCAACCTCATCATGAGCATCATCAAGCTGATTGAGGACAAGATGAACATCGAGCACGACATCAAGGAGGCTGGCGTACAGATGATTATGCTGGTTGAGGATAACATCCGCTTCTACTCGAGTGTGCTGCCAAACCTCTATAACTATATCCTGGCTCAGAGTAAGCGTTTCTCGACCGAGGCGCTGAACCCGCATGCGGCTGCCCAGCGTAAACGCGGACGCCCCAAAGTGGTACTGGCTACCACCTACGAGGAGGCCATGCAGCTGTACGAGAAGTATCACGAGAACACCTTAGGTGTTATTAGTGATACCCGATTCCCCATGCAAGTACACGAGGGCCGACTGAGCCACGTAGAGGATGGCGACCCAGAGGCAGGATTGAAACTGCTGAGGGAGATTCGCCGTCGCGACGAGTACGTGCCCCTGATTCTCGACTCTTCGGAGATAACCAACAAAGAAAAAGCCGAAGCTGAGGGATTCCACTTTATAGATAAGAACTCGACCAAGATGAATGTGGACCTGCACCACCTGATGGAGGAACACATGGGTTTTGGCGACTTTATATTCCGCGATCCGAAAACCAAGGAAGAGGTGTTCCGTGTATCGTCGCTGAAGGAACTGCAGGACAACATCTTCAAGATTCCTTACGACTCGATGCTCTACCACGTGAGTCGTAACCACATGAGTCGCTGGCTTACAGCACGTGCCATCTTCCCCGTTTCGGCCTTCTTGAAGCATGTTACCTGGCATAAGCTGCAGGACGTGGATGCCCACCGACAGATTATCTTTGATGCCATCGTACAGTACCGAAGGATGAAGAATATTGGTGTGGTAGCTGTGTTCGACCGATTGAAGTTCGACCGCTATGCCCACTTTGCCCGTATCGGTGAAGGTTCTTTGGGCGGTAAAGGTCGTGGTCTGGCATTCCTTGATAACATTATCAAGCGCCACCCCGAGCTGAACCAGTTTGAACAGGCCAAGGTATCGATTCCCAAAACGGTGGTATTGTGTACCGATTTCTTCGACGAGTTTATGGAGAAGAACAACCTGTGGACAATTGCCCTGAGCGATGCCAGCGACGAGGAGATACTGCAGCACTTTATGCGTGCCCAGTTGCCCGACTCGCTGATAGCCGATTTCTTTACCTTCTTTGATGCCGTAAAGAGTCCTATCGCCATCCGTTCAAGTTCGTTGCTCGAGGATTCGCACTACCAGCCCTTTGCAGGTATCTACTCTACCTACATGATTCCATATCTGGATGATAAGTACGAGATGCTGCGCATGTTGGCCTGTGCCATCAAGGGTGTGTATGCCTCGGTTTACTATAAGGACTCGAAGGCCTACATGCTGGCCACACAGAACGTGATCGACCAGGAGAAGATGGCTGTGATTCTGCAGGAGGTAGTGGGCAAGCAGTATGGCGACCTGTACTACCCCAACTTCAGTGGTGTGCTACGTTCGTTGAACTACTACCCCATCGGCGACGAGACTGCCGAAGAGGGTATTGCATCGCTGGCAGTAGGATTAGGTAAATATATTGTTGATGGCGGTCAAACCCTTCGCGTTTCGCCCTATCACCCCAAGCAGGTGCTGCAGACATCGGAGATGGAGACTGCCCTGAGCGAGACCCAAACCCGATTCTACGCCTTGGACATGGCCCATGTAGGCGACGACTTTAAGGTTGACGACGGCTTTAACATCAAGAAGGTACGTGTAAAGCAGGCAGCCGAAGATGGAGCCCTGACCTATCTGGCCTCGACCTACGACCCCGTAGATCAGATTATCCGCGATGGTATCTACGAGGGCGGCCGAAAGGTAATCTCGTTCTGCGGTGTGCTGCAGCACGATGTATTCCCATTACCCGAGCTGTTGCAGATGGCACAGAAGCTGGGTGCCGACGAGATGAAGCGCCCCGTAGAGATTGAGTTTGCCTGCAACCTGAACGACGACCGTACAGGCGAGTTCTACCTGCTGCAGATACGTCCTATCGTAGATGCCAAGCAGGTGCTGGATGAAGACCTGCAACAGATACCCGATAGCGACTGCTTGCTGCGCTCGAACAACTCACTGGGGCATGGTATTTCCGAGGATGTGGTGGATGTGGTATATGTAAAGACCGACGACGATTTTACCGCTGTAAACAATCCCACTATCGCCAGCGAGATTGAGGAGATTAACCGCAAGTTCCTACAGGCCGACAAGAACTATGTGCTGATTGGTCCAGGCCGCTGGGGTTCGAGTGATTACTGGTTGGGCATACCAGTAAAATGGCCTCACATATCAGCAGCAAGGGTGATTGTTGAGGTAGGATTGAAGAACTACCGTGTTGACCCCTCGCAGGGCACGCACTTCTTCCAGAACCTCACCTCGTTTGGTGTGGGCTACTTCACCATCAACACCTATACGGGCGATGGGGTATTCCAGAAGGAGCTGCTCGACCAGATGCCCGCTATAGAAGAAACCCAGTTCGTACGTCACGTGCGCTTCGACCATCCGCTGAAAATCATGATGGATGGTAAGAAACAAACAGGCGTAGTACTGCGATGAGATACAGGCCCTGCTGCAATAATCAGATTGCTAGCAGGGCTTTTTACTAAATAAACAAAAAATTAAACAGAAAACTTGGTTTGAAAAAATATTTTTCATACCTTTGCACAAGTGCAATTCCAATCTATTAACATAGTCCAAAACATGTCGAAACTAACTGCAAAGATTAAACGTGATTTGCCATTACGCATCAGTCTGATGATAGTGCTTGCCATGGCGCTGCTGTTAACAGTAACACTGCTTGTCATGCTTCATTCTTCGCGTAACTCTATGAAAGATGATGCGCTGAATAGAGCCACCTATACACTCGATCGCGCCACCAACAACATCGATAACATCCTGCTGAGCGTAGAGGAAACGGCTGGCAACATATATTTCAACATGAAGTTTGATGATCCGGAACGGATGTACACCTATGCACATAAGATTGTAGAAACCAACCCATACGTGTCGGGCTGTGTCATCGCCTTTAAGCCCGGATACTTTAAGGGACACGACCTGTTTATGGTATATGCACATAGTACTGATAGTACCCATCAGGATCAATCCACAGCCAACATTGTTCACAGTAACAGTTTCGGCACCAAGCCCTATACCGAACAGATATGGTTTAATCGTCCGATAGGTAAGAACAGAGCCATGTGGATGAACCCGCTACTCGGCATGAAGTCGGACATAGAGCCACTCACCTCGTTCTGTGCGCCTATACTCGACGCTAATCACAGTCCGATAGGTGTTATCAGCGTACATGTGCCACTACAACTGCTTTCAAGCATTATCTCAGCCGCCAGGCCTTCGCCCAACTCCTATTGTGCGCTGTTAGATAACGACGGATCGTTTATTGTTGATCCCACTGTCAGCTATCTCTCAAAAACAAAGGCTTTCAACCTGCCAGGCAACTCAGTTCAGGAGGCCGTAAAAACAATGACGTCGGGTAATAAAGGCTATCTGCCATTCGAACTCAACGGACACAAGTTTTATCTGTTCTACCAACCATTCAGGATGGCCCAAGTGCCCTATCGCACCTTGATAACCAATCCTGGTTGGAGTATCGGCGTAGCATTCTCAGAAAACGACATCTTTGGCGAGTACAATGCACTATTCAATTTTGTAATCATCATCGCCATCGTGGGCATGGTACTGATGTATCTGCACACCCGTCTGATTATCCGTCACCGCTTAAAGCCACTCAGGATGCTTACAGAACTTACGGATCGCATTGCCCATGGACATTATAACGAGCCCCTACCCTCACGCCATCGGAACAAGGACGAGATAGGTCTGCTGCAAGGCCATTTCCAGCAGATGCAACGCTCGGTGGCAGCCAACATCAACGAACTGCACGAACTAACCCAAACCATACAGGAACGCAGTAAAGAGTTACATGAGGCTTACGAGCAAGCTCAGAAGGCCGACCGAATGAAGACGGCTTTCCTGCATAACATGACCGACCAGATGTTGGCCCCATCGTTTGCCATCGACGAGGATGTGTCGGCATTAAGTCATTTTGATAAAAAAACAAGCACCCAGACGGTGAGCCAGTTAGTGGAGGACATCCAGCAAAACGGCGACACCATTACGCAGATACTGAATAATCTGATCAACCTCTCGGAGAAAGAAGAAGACCTGGAGGAGAAAGGAGGTAAGTTATGATGAATATTCGTCGTTCATTCTCGGCAAAGGTCATCATGTGGGTTCTGCTGTTAGCAGTACCAGTTTTCCTGGCATCGGTAGGTGTACTGTTCTGGCAGTCGCACAAACTGATACGTGCCGAAGCTGTTGATAAAGCCAGCAATGTACTGGCTTGTGCCATGCACCGTATTAACCGTTATCTGATAACGACCAAGACGGCAAGTCATACTAATGCCTGGATAGTTGAGCAATCACTATACCCCGACTCGATACAGGCCATAACCAACCGCATAGCAACCACCAATCCCTATACCGATGGTTGCGCCATCAGCACCGAGCCAGGTGTTATCCCCCAGTATCCCGATGGATTCATGTCGGTTTCGTTCAATACCAAAGACAGCGTCAATACCTTTATTGAGCCCGACCACAGCTACTTCCAGGAACGTTGGTACAGTATTCCTCGTACACAGCGCAAACCAACCTGGGTGGTGTTTAACGACAAGAACAGGGAACAGGAAACCGACGAAGATGCTACGATAGCCGCCTATACGCACCCCTTGTTCAACAAGAAAGGTAAGTTTGTTGGCGTTATTTCAATCTGGCTCTCATTGCAGCACATCTCCAATATTATGGCCGAGGTACGACCCTATCCGCACTCGTACTATGTGATGATTGACGAGAAAGGACGTTATGTGGGTCATCCCGATTCTACCCGCCTATTCAACCAAACTATCTTCAGCGTGGCCGACCCACAACATCAGGCCGACCTGATAGCCTTAGGTTACGAGATGACAAAGGGTAATAAAGGTAGCATGTCGGTAAAAATCAATGGCAAAAAATCGCTGGTATGCTATATGCCCGTTGAAGGCACTCCATGGAGCCTGGCTATTGTTTGTCCGCATAGCGATATCTTGAGAGGATTCTACCGTCTTACCTATATTGTAGTGGCACTACTGATTGTAGGTTTGCTGCTTATCTTTATCAACTGTCACAAGGCGGTAACCGTTTCACTCAGTCCGCTACAGCAACTGCTTGAAAAGACCAAAGCAGTTAGCAACGGCCATTTAGATGTGGATATAGCCCATACCAAGCGAACGGATGTGATAGGCGGATTGCAGAACAGTTTTGCCACCATGTTGGAGTCGCTCAATTATTATATCAACAGCGTGCGTACCGCTACCGATCAGACCAAGCGTTACAACCGTGAGCTGGAGCATACCACCCAACTGGCAGTAGAGGCCCAGCATCAGAAAACGGTTTTCATCCAGAACGTTACACACCAGATACGCACACCGCTTAATATCATTATGGGCTTTGCACAGATACTGAATTGCCCTACCGACGACACATCGCTGAGCGAAGAGTTAGGACAGGATGAGATTAAGAGTATTGCCAGCACCATGACGCACAACAGTCGACTGCTTATACGTATGGTGATGATGCTGTTCGACAGCTCTGAAAACGGCAAGGCTGAGACTGCCAATTGTGATAAGCGCGAGATGGTGGCATGCAACGATGTGTGCCAGGTAGCGCTAAAATTCACAACCAAGAATCATCCTGACATACCTGTAGAATACAAGACCGAATTGGCTGATGATTTCTGCATCCACACCAATTTCCGCTATCTGGAATATAGTCTGGAGGAGTTACTCAGCAATGCCGTACGCTATTCCGACCAGCAGCACATCTCGCTACACGTAACGCGTAACGAGGAGTTTGTACGTTTCGTAGTACAGGATACAGGTAATGGTATTGCCGAAGCCGACCGCGACAATATCTTTAAGTTCTTTACCAAGGTGGACGACTTTAGCGAGGGCTTAGGCCTGGGCCTGCCCCTTACTAAACGTCATGCAGAAACATTGGGTGGAAACCTGATACTCGACACCACCTACCATGAGGGTAGCCGGTTTATCTTCGAGATACCCGTGGCATAGCATCAGCCACAATGGAAGTACTTGGTAACTAACTTCTGGATTTCCTCTGGATAATTCTCTATCGTAAGACGGAGGTTCTTATCGTCGAAGGCACGAAGCTGTTCGATGATACCATCTATCATGGCAGGCGAGAACACGCCATACTCCTCGTAGGCCCTACGCTGACGATTCAAGCAGTCGGCCGAAGCCACACACGAATCGGGTAACTGTGCCAGATTAGCCAGACGATCGGCATTCTCGGCAGCATGGATGTTTACATTCACGTAAGTTTTCTCGGCCAGTTTAAGTGCGCCATCCAACTCAAAACCATAACGGCAGGCTACGCACAAGCCAGCCAACAACTGGTAGAGATCGGCAGAGCCATCGGGTGAACGCATCTCAACGGTCTGCTTGATGCTGGTATCATAGCGAGTTTGTGGCTCCAACGGATTCGCAGCATGACACATATCCACATCTGCAGCCCAGCCTAATGGCACACGTACCAATACGCTGCGGTTTCTGTCGCCCCAACAAACATTAGTGGGCGCCTCCTGATGGGGAACCAGACGGAAGTAGCTGGTTGGATTCTTATTACCAAAAGCGGTAATCGAAGGTGCCAGCACCATCATACCAGCAATCATCTTACGGGCAGCCTCGCTCAGTACACCATTCTCCAGCATCTGGTTCTTGCCGTCCTTCAGCATACGCATGTGGATATGCAAACCAGAGCCAGCCTTACCTGTGGTAATCTTAGGAGCAAAGGTTACATCATAACCCAACTCATAAGCCAGGTTGCGGATAACCCACTTGGCAATCATCAACTGGTCGGCAGCCTGCTCAACAGCCACAGGCAGGAACTCAATCTCGTTCTGCTCGTAGTTCTTACCATCCAAGCTGAAGTTACCTACCTCAGAGTGTCCATACTTAATCTGACCACCAGCCTGGGCAATATACTTCATACAACGGGTGCGGAACTCATTAGCTTTGGCATAAGGTGCCGACTCGTGATAGCCGCGCTGGTCCTGAGCAGGGAACATGCCCTCGTCGTTACTAATCACATAATACTCTAACTCGCCCATGGCCTGGAACTCCATACCTGTTACCTGACGGAAAGCCTCAGCAGCCTTGTGGAGTGTGTGCTCGGGCGATGACTCCAACGGATTGCCATCCTTATCGAAGAACGAGCAGAGCAATGATACAGTTGGAATCTCGGCAAACGGATCGACAAAAGCCGTACGGTAGCGTGGCAACACATACAGATCGCTGCTGCCAGCCTGAATAAACGAGAACAAGCTACTGCCATCCACACGCTCGCCACAAGTAAGTATGGTATCAAGATAAGCCAGATCGTTAATTACAAAGTTAAGGGTTTTCAATCTGCCATCGCCGCCTGGATACATAAAGTTAACCATGCGGATATCGTTGTTCACAATGTAATCAATAATGTCGGCTTTAGTAAACTCTGCCGCGGGTTTCTGAAGTGCCTCTACAATAGGGTTGGCATTCAACATCAGCTTGTCGTTGTTCATCATGATGCTTTATCGTATAATTGTTTACGTTATATTTCGGGCAAAGATAAGCATTTTTATTGGGTGTATGGTATTATTTTGAGGTTTTTTATAATTTTTGCACAAATATACATAAAAATGGGAGACCGGTTAAAGTCTCCCATCCAACCAATTACTTACAATTAAACGTCGGATAACTACTTTCTACCGACGACTGGCTGCCTGCTATCAAAGGCCAGCCATTAACCCATTCAACACGATCCATCAACACCTGTCTGCCAGCATCGGGATCGCTCCTCATGTAACCATGATATATCATCCAGTCCTGACCGGCATCATCGGTAACAAACTCGGAATTATGGCCAGGGCCTGCCACGTTGTTACTGCCATGCAACAGCACATCGAATGCACCATCTAACATACGCTTGCCATCCTTGGTAACATACGGTCCGAACAGATTCTCAGAGCGTCCGTAGATAACCTGATAGGTACTGTTGTTGCCCTCGCAGCACGAGCCGTTTGATCCAAACAGATAGTAATAGCCATCGCGATGGTGGATATAAGTAGCCTCCATCTGGTTGCCAGCTATCTGTACAGGCTTGGCACCGGGCTTAAGCGTGAGTCCGTCGGCACTCAACTCTACACCATAGATACCATGGAACGAGCCCCAGAACAGATACTTCTTACCACCATCCTCGATATAGAAGGGATCGATACAGTTCTGTATGCCGATATCCTCGCTGATAAACAGTGCACCATGATCGGTGTAAGGTCCCTGCGGTTGGGTGGCCGAAGCAACACCTAAACCGCAAGTCCACTCACCACCCCAAGTCGACTTAGAGTAATAGAGCATATATTTTCCATCAACATAATTTATATCGGGTGCCCAGATACCACCACCAGGATTCCACTTGGGGCGACTCTCATCAGTAAAAGCCGTACCCACATACTGCCACTTCAGCAAATCGGTAGAACGATAGATAGGCAGGTTGCGGATATCCTCGGTAGCAAAGAGATAGAACACGCCATCGGGCGACTTTACTATAGAGGGATCGGGCAACGAGGTTGCAATGATAGGATTACGATACTTCTGAACAACAGGGATAGGTTTGTTATCCTGAGAGTGCCCACCGTCGTCCGACGATGAGCAACCCAGAATAGGCATAAAGCCAACAATTATACTAACTATAGAAAACATGTAACTTCTTTTATTCTTTACTAACATATTACCAACCAGGATTTTGTGTGAGATTAGGATTACGCTCCAGTTCGCCCTGTGGCACAGCAAACAGTTTTACGTGCTCGCCAATATAGTTATTGGTGTAGCGTTTGGTACCCCAGATTTCGGTCATACCATTAGCACCATTCAGCTGTGAAGGATCGCTAACCAGTGCGCGGTTGGTGCCCAACTTACGATCGAGCCATGTATCCCAACGCAGCTGCTTCCAGTAGAGCTGGCCCTCGCCACAAAGCTCCCAGCCATACTCGTTACGGATACGCTCACGCATGTTGTCCTGACCAGTTACCTTGGTGTACTCGTTGCTATTAAGCAGAGCCAATCCAGGAATACGGGCACGAACCATATTGATGTATTTCACGGCCTCATCGGTCTTTCCCTGCTCGTTCAGAGCCTCAGCCAAAGAGATGAGTGCACCGGCATAACGGAAGATAGGTGTATCGATATCACTGTTCAAGCCGTTCTTGGTTTCACGACCCTCGGGCACAAACTTACGCCACAGGTAGTAGAAGCGGTCGTTGGTATCGGTACGCAGGTCGTAAGGAGCAGCATTATCCGATCCAATGTAAGGCCAACGCAGGGTATAATCCCAGCAGTCGGCAGTTGAACCACCTTTATAAGTAGAGTACGGGGTGATGAAGTTCATCAGCATACGGGGGTCGCGGTTCTGATAGATAGCCAGAATGCGGGCCTCGTTACCATCCTTATCGTACTGACTCATGTCGGCACCGTAGGTTACCATCTGCTGGTAGCCGGCCTTCAGCTTATCGCTGGCAGCATTTGGATCAAGACCATCACGCAGGAAGTAAACCGAACGGGCCTTAGGATCCATCTTTGAGTAACCAGGGAACACCTCGTCCATATTGAATGGCTTACCATCGGCATACTCGTAAGAATCTACAAAGTAAGGATTAGGAATCAGGTTGTTCCAGCAACCAAAACCATCGGCGGTATAAGTATTACGGTTACCATGTGTACGACCTAACAGCGAGCCCATACCCTCCTCGTCGGTGTACTGATACTGGAAGATATACTCATCGTTGCGCTCATTGGCAGCCTTGAACATATTCTTATAGTCGGGGAACAACTGGAAGCCCATGGTGGTGATGGCAGTGAAATCGGCAGCTGCCTTATCCCAGTCCTTCAGCCACATGTAAACCTGACCACGCAGATAGTAAGCACAAGCCTTGGTTACACGACCGTAGTTCTTATCAGAGGTGGCGTACTTATTTGGCAGACTGGGCTCGTTGATAGCCTCAGAGCAATCCTTGATAATCTGCTGCCATACCTCATCGGCAGTGTTACGGGGCTTGGTGTCCTCGCCATACTCTACAGGTTCGGTGTAGATGGGCACACCACGCCACAGCACGTTGGCACGATAGTAAGCCCAGGCACGCAGGAACTTACACTCGGCAATATCACGGGCACGCTCGCTGGCCGCCATGGCCTCGCATCTATCCAGATTATTAATCACGTTGCTGGTACGATAAATCTCCTCATACAAGCGCTTCCACCAGTCGTTGAATCCCCAGTAACCGGCATTACAACGGCCACGGGCCCAATCGTAACCACCCCAGTTAGCATCCAGGTCGCAAACATCGGTAGCAGCATCAAAGTTCTGCCAGTCGGGGCATTCGCCCTGCTGCTCCCAGTAGAAA
Source organism: Xylanibacter ruminicola 23 (assembly GCF_000025925.1). NCBI lineage: Bacteria > Pseudomonadati > Bacteroidota > Bacteroidia > Bacteroidales > Prevotellaceae > Xylanibacter > Xylanibacter ruminicola. The sequence goes on from NC_014033.1 coordinate 2,500,626, forward strand.
CGTTCGTAGGCACCATTCACCACGGCATCAGCCATGTTATAGGTACTCCATACCAAGTCGGTACCTACACGGTCGGAAGGTTGAGTATCCAGGAAATCGGCATTACAAGCCGTGAGTGCGATACTCGATGCAGCCAAGATAAGACTGCGACACATATTATTAATTATTTTCTTTTCCATATTGGTTATTCATTGTTGATGGTTAAAATGTTACATTCAGTCCGAATGAGAGCTGTCGCATGGTAGCATAACCCTCACCAGAGCGCATCTCAGGATCAAGTCCGGGGAAGCTGGTGATAGTCCACAGGTTCTCGCCCGAGAAGTAAACACGCAGGTTCTCGGCATAGATCTTTCTGCTGATGCTCTTTGGCAATGTGTAACCGATAGTAAGGTTACGCAGCTTCAGGTAATCGCAGCTATAGAGATGGAATGTATTGTCGAGGGCATCACTCATACTTGGATTCTCGAGCGACATACGTGGATTCTTCGAAGTAATGTTGGTACGAGGATCGTTGGGGTTATTGGGATCATAGAAGTAGTGATCGTCGGCAATCCACTGTGGGATGCTCAAACCAAATACCACGTTTGATGAGTTCTGACCAATCTCACGCCAGTAGGTTGAGAAACCTGTGGCTCCACCCCAGTTCATCGAGAGGTCGATACCCTTCCACTCTGCATGCATCTGCATACCGAAGGTAAACTTAGGAACGTTCGACTCGCCCATGAACTGTTGGTCGTGACTGCCACCATAAACCTTATCGCCATTGGTATCGGCATAGATATACTCACCATACCAGATAGCATTCTGGGTAACAGCGTGCTGTGGCTCAAACGAGTAGCCGGCAGCAATCATATCCTGTACCCACTTCAGGTCTTCGGGCGTACGGATCATACCATCGCGTGGACCACCATTGGGGTTAACCACACCGTTGGCATCGTAATAGGTTCCGTTACCGCTATAGATAGGATATACATAGAACTCGTTCATCATGTGGCCCTCAACCAGGCGCTGGGTACCACCCGATGAAACCTCACCAAGGTTAGAGTAGTACACGTTAGGATCGGGATTGTTAGGATCGGCACCCCATCCCTGAATGATGCCACCCTTATAGTCGGTTACCTTGTTCTTGTTGAACGAGCCGTTAACAGCCACACCATAGGTTACATCGCCAATCTTATCCTCCCAACGGAAGGTCATCTCCAAACCGCGGTTGCTAACACCAGCCAGATTCTGCAATGGAGCCACCTTATCACCGAAGATCAGTCCGATAGACGGACGGTAGAGGATACCAGAGGTCTGCTTGTCGTAGTAGTCGATAACACCCGACAGACGACCACCGAGGGTACTGAAGTCGAGACCCAGGTTGAAGGTCTTGGTAGTCTCCCAAGTTACGTTCATGTTAGGCAGGTTCTTCAGGTAGAAACGAGGCACCTTCTTGCCACCCATGGTGGTGTAACCTGTTTCGTACCACGACTGATAAGCATAGTTATCAACCGATGAGTTACCCAGCTTACCATAAGAGGCGCGCAGCTTCAGGTTATCGAATACGCTGAGGAATGAGTTCTTGGCAAAAGCCTCCTCGCTGATACGCCAGCCTGCCGATGCAGAGGGGAAGAAGCCCCAACGGTTATCGGGTGAGAAACGCGACGAGCCATCATAACGGAAGTTAGCCTCTAACAGGTAACGTGAATCGTAGGCATAGTTCAAACGACCGAACCAAGAACGATAGGTATAACCGGTAAAGTTACCACGTGTGTACTCCTCCGATGTCAGGGTATTCAGGTCGGTCAGTGTGGCATCAATCATACCCATCTTCTTCACATCGGTATTACCATCGCTGTTCTTACCTTCCTCGAAACCTACCAACGCACCTACATCGTGCTTCTGGGCAAAGGTGTGGGCCCAGTTCAGGGTATTGGTAATCTTCCAGTTATAGTAGTGGTGATAGTACATATAGCTTGAGAGGGCCTCGAGTGCAGCAGGCGATGCCACCACCTCGTTACGACTGAAGCTATAGCTCTCGTTCTGTCCGTCGGTGTACTTATGACGGGCATTGTAGTAGTCGTAACCAAAGGTTGACTTGAAGGTAAAATCCTTCAGGAACTTCACCTGAGCATAGGCGGTACTGTAAGCGTGGGTAGTCTTATAGTAACTGTCGCCATCGCCATTCAACAGTTGCATGGGGTTGTGGGCAGCACCATCCTCAACCGATGTCTCGATACCACCAAACTTACCATCGTAATAAGGATAGATACCAGGCACGGTCTTCAGGAACTCCCAGCTCGATAGGGCATCCACGTTGTTACGGTCGCGATCGCTGTGTGTACCCCATACCTGAGCACCCAGCTGTAACCAGTTAGTTACATCCGAAATCAGCTTCAGGTTGATAGAGTACTTCTGCTCGCCCGAACGAACAATCATACCAGGGTTATCGAGATAGGTTAATCCAAGGTTATAACGTGTGCGGGTGTCCTTACCCGACAAAGAGATAGCGTGCTCCTGCATTACCTTGGTCTGGTAAATTTCATCATACCAGTCGGTATTAGGATAAGCCACGTAGTTGGGATAGCCCGACTCGGCAATGCCATTAGGATTAGCCTCAGCCTGACGCCACTGGTCAATCACGCTTTGTGGATATTTTCCGGCTGTACCGATATTCTCGCTGGCCTCGTTCACCATCTCCATATAGTCGGCATAATTCGACATAAAGCGAACCAGCTTTGACGGTTTGTTAATCGACAACCTTCCGGTATAGGTTACATTCACCTTACCCTCGGTACCACTCTTGGTTGTAACCAGGATAACGCCGTTAGCACCACGGTTACCATAGATGGCACACGATGCAGCATCCTTCAGGATCGAGATACTCTCGATATCCATGGGGTTCACATCCGAGAGACTCATCTCCATACCATCTACCAATACCAGCGGACTGGCATCGTTCATGGTTCCCACACCACGGATGTTTACCGAGAAGTTCTCGGCGCCGGGCTTACCTGAGCCCTGCAGGATATCAAGACCGGCAGCCATGCCCTGCAATGCCTGGGCCACAGTGGTAACAGGACGCGAGTTGGCTTCCTTCTCAAGGTTTACCGATACCACCGAACCTGTCAGGTTCACCTTTTTCTGGGTACCGTAACCCACTACTACTATCTCGTTCAGTTCGTTGCGGTCTTCCTTCATGGTTACTACCATGTTATCGGTTGCACGAGCAGTCACATCTACGTAACCGATATAGGTAAACACCACTTGTGCATCGCTCTTACTGAGCTGCAGTTTAAAACGTCCGTCCATATCGGTAACAGCGGCATTCTGCGTGCCCTGTTCCTTAACGGTAACGCCAATCAGGGGTTCACCCTGTGCATCAACCACCGTACCAGTAACAGTACGTTGCTGCTGAGTGGCTGCTACAGTACTGGAATGAACCGATAAGGCCAGATTTCGTTCGGCTAAAGCTGGCGAAGCTGCCATCAGCATAGCTGCGCCTACCAACGAGGTAATTAATCTTTTTTCCATTTCTTGATGTTTAGGTTTAATTGTTTTTGTTTATTTCTTCAGAAAATCATCTGTTCGTGTTGGTGAATACATTTCCCAGAGCGAGGCGATAGTCCAGCCTGGTGCAAAGAGGTTATTATAGAATCCCTTACCATTCATACCATAATCCCAAGTGGTGTGCTGTACTACCTCGGGATAGAATCCGGGTACTGAGATACCACAAAGGCGCTCGGGTGTAGGCATCAGCTGTGAGAGCGAGTTAAAGATCACATCGTGCATCTGCAGGAAACGCTGGTTACCCTTCTGCTGGCCCAACCACTTTACAATGTGTGGCAACTCGAATACAAACACATCAATATGGTTGTTCTCTACCGATACGTTACTCCAGCCACGGGTCTTCAAACCTAAGTCGCCCAGCATCTGACCCTGTGCAAAGGGTACATCCCACATGTAATACCACGACAAGGCAAAGTAAGCAGCCTTTTCACACAGGTCGATATAACGCTGGCGCTCCTTACCCTTGGTTACAGCTGCCAGGTAATAGGTAGCAGTAACAGCAGCAATGGCAGCCTCTTTATCCTCGCAGTTAGCATCGAGGGTTGATGAGAAGTAATCGCTCTTTGAGATGATATTCTGCTCCAGATAGTCAACAGTGCGACGGGCAGCCTCCAGGTACTGTTTCTTACCGAAGTAGCGGTAACCCATCACCAAGGCTGAGGTAGACGATGGTGTGCTACCACCAGTGCCATCCACGTCGGTACCATTGTCGTGATACTTACGGGCAAAGCTGCCATCGGCCTTCTGCAGTTTCAGGAATCCATCCAGGATACCCTTTATACGTGCCTCCCACTGGGGATGACGACGACCGTGTGCCTTCTCGTACTTGAGATATAACAGAATGGCATAAACACCCTCTGACTGCTGACGGATAGAATGTACTACCTTATCATCGCTTGGGAAACCACGTGTAAAGTTCACGTTATCGTAGAAGTAACCTGCACTGGTAAGACCATGCTGCAGATAGCTCTCCAGAATCTCATTACCCATGGTTACGAGATCCTGCTCGCCATGCTGTTCGCCGTACTCGATAGCATTGAAGGCATTCAGCAGCACACGACCACAGAAACCTACCTGTGCCTCGGGGAAAGGCTTACAATCGCTGGTAAGCAAGGTGTGACCCGAGTTGTACTTCAAGGGATAGTTGCTTACATACGATTGACGGAAATAGTTAGTCAGTCCCTTCTTCATCTCCTCAGGCGTAAAGAGTGGCTTCAATGCCTGTGGCTTCAGGTTATCGAAGCAGCGCTGCCACATCAGTGTTACGTGCTCGCCAAAGTCCTTGGCCTCGGTCTCACTGATGCGCCACTGGATAGTCTTGGTCTCACCCTTCTCGATCTTAGCGAAAGCAAATACCGGAGCTGCCAGGGTGAGCTTACGAATATAGCGCTTAGGGGTCTCGATATAAGGATAGCCGAAGGTAAGTTTAGCCTCCTGCTGTTCGCAATCCAGACCTAAATAACCCAAAGAAGTCTCACCACTCAGAATGATTTCACCCTGCTGATGTGTGGTCAGGCACTCCTTGGGGCTATCGAGCAGTCGGATCACAGATACCGATTTACCATTAGCCTCATCATAGACACTCGTCATGGGCGACGACAGACGATCCTCGCGGAAGTTCCAACTCTTTGAAGTGTGGAAAGCCGGCGCCTGCTTGGGCGAGCGCAGGTTGCGATGATACCAGAAGCCTGGCAGATAGAACTCACTATCGGCCGACTTGATGCCTGTGGCAAGCTGCGCACCGAAGTTGTAATACGTAGTGGCATCGGCCTTGATGGTAACGGTATAAACCTGATCGTTGCCATCGTTTGCCAACTGCGCACTGATGTGCAAAGGCAATGCCTTACCATCGGCAGGCTTTAGCTGATTGCCATCAGCCTGCAGTTGGATAACTTTTGCCTCGTTGCCTGGCTGCTTGATACTAATCTGCGTTTGGATGTTGATAGCAGAAGCATTCATCGATAAAGCAGCAAAGACTGTTAATAAAAAAGTTTTGTTGAACATATAATAAAAGTTTTTGTTGGTTGCTTGCGTGGGTTACTCTTTATATAAGTAATGGAACGTGCCATTGGTAACAGCAAAACCTTGACTGGTCTGTGATAATCCTACAACGGCTGTTTTTCGGGGACTCACCTCGGTAAAGCTGTTATGGGTATGGAACACGTAGTTCCACTGGCCCTGGGCATCCTTAAATATATCACCATGACCGGTGCCGTAATAGCCTATGTTGGCACGATTGATAACCGACTGCGATGATTTGGTCCAAGGACCGAAAGGCGACGAGGCTGTAGCCACACCAACGGCATAGTCGATATTACGGAAATCGTTAGCCGAGTAGAACATATAATAGGTATCGCCAAGATGCAGTACAGTAGGACCCTCGGTTACTCCCCAACTGGCCTGTGCCGTATTCTCCCACTGCTCCGAGGCATGGATACACTCCTGGGCTGTTTCTTCCTTAATGCCCATCAGGTCGTCGGTCATCTCGGCCACAAAGATACGGTTGCCATCCTGCAATCGCACATGATACAGATAAACCTTACCGTCGGTATCAAACAGCACAAAAGGATCGATCGCTTTTCCTGGGGTAGCAATGCACTTTTTCTCCTGCTGGGTAAAAGGTCCTTTGGGCGAGGTGGCTATTGCTACGGCAATCTGCTCGTTGGCTGTGTAGAACATATAATAGGTATCGCCACGTTTCACTACCTGTGGTGCCCAGAAACCTGTAGTACCATACGAGGTAGCCCCCGTTAAGCAGAACCCATTGGTATTACCAACCGGTCCCTGCCAGGTTTTCATATCGGCAGAACGGTATACATAGAAACCAGTATCCGAGTTGCTACGTGTACCATATAAATAATAGGTGCCATCGGTATCCACAAAAATGGTGGGGTCGGCTTCAGTCAGCACTTCCTGTTGGGGTACAGATGGTTTCTCGGGCACAGGTGCTACTGCGCTACCCGTGTCGTTCGAACTACATGATGGTAAAACAGTAAGTACTGCCATCAGAGTCATCGATAATCTTAAATTGGCTTTCTTATACATTTAGTTACAATTGGGTTGGTAATAAAGATTTCGGCGGCAAAAGTAATAAAAAGGATTATTAGGCACGGGTAATATTGTTCTGAAAACGGGTAATATCGTCAAAAGTACAGAATTACTGCACAAAAATAGGGTTAAAATCAGAATTAATCGCTAAATTTGCACACAGATAAAAACGAAGCAATGCGATATATAACGTTACTCCTTACTTGGATATTTGCCAGCGTCATGGTAAATGCTGCCGACTTTAAGTTCCAGCATCTGAACACCTCGTGCGGTTTACCCAACCAGCAGGTAGAGTGCATGGTGCAGGATAACAACGGCTATATATGGATAGGTACACGTAACGGACTGGCCAGATATGATGGTTATAATGTAGATACCTACTACCATGTTGAGGGACAGCCCAACTCATTAGTGCATAACTTTGTTCATGGATTGTTTGTGGATAGCAAGCACCGCCTTTGGATTAGTACCGAGAACGGTGTGAGCATGTATCGCCCCCAAACCAACGACTTCCGTAACTATTTCAACGTGCGGGGCTACTGTACCAGTTTTGTAGAAACCAACGATGGCAGGATACTCACCGGCTCGGGACAGTTGTATGCTTACGATGCCAAGACCGACTCGTTTGTAGTGATTCCATCGCTCAATGCCGGCACCATTGCCTCGCTGGCTAAGGATAGGGCTGGCAACATCTACGTGTCGGCCAGTCAGATGATATTCTCGATGAGCGCTAACCTCACAAAGATACTACCGCTAAACATCAGTCTGAACGATGGACAGCCCGTAAGCCATAACGCCATCCTCCCCTTGCTAGTTGATTCAAAACAGCGCCTATGGGTGGGCTGCAACGATGGTAGTGCCATCTGCTACAATCTGAAGAGTCATGCCCAACAGCGTTATACCGCCAACCAACTAACCGGCGGCATCATCCGTGTGATTATCGAGGACAAGCAGCACCGCATCTGGTTCGGTACCGAGAACGGCATCCTGACGTTGAATCCCGATGGCAGCAGCATACTCACACAGAAGCACTATGGTAGCGACGGTCTGTCGGACAATGCGGTATATACTATCCTGGCCGACCGTCAGAACAACATCTGGATAGGCTCATACTTCGGTGGCGTAGATTATCTGTCGACTCAGAAACCGCAGTTCCGCCATTTCGAGCCCAGTGCCGCGAAAGGCGAGTTAAAGGCGCGCATACCACGCATGATTACCGAGACATCGCCTGGCATCTTCTGGATTGCTAGCGAAGACCAGGGTGTAAACATCTACAACTCTATCACAGGTCTGTTCACACCTTTTACCGAGATTCCTGGTCTCGACTCGAACACGCACAGCATCTACTACGATGCCAAGACTGCCGACATCTGGATTGGTACACGATTCAAAGGGTTGTACCGCTACAACCTGCAAACCCGCAAAACCACCCAGTATTACCGTACCAAGGGACTTACATCGGAGGGTATTTTTTACCTGACCCGCGATAAGAACGGACGCTTGTGGATAGCCACCATGGAGGGACTGCGCTACTACGACGAGCAATCGGATACGTTCTGCACGATAGGCGACGACCTGCTGGACCGCACATTTATCTACTCGCTGTTTGTAGATCGCCACAACCAGTTATGGGCCAGCACGGTGGCTTGCGGCTTGTATTGCATCAGCAACGGCAAGGTAACAAGTTACAGTAGGGATAACGGCAGCGGACTGACCGATAATTACATCATATCGTCATTCGAGGACTCGAAAGGTCGCCTGTGGATAGGCACTAACAATAACGGCTTGTTCTGGCTCGACAACAAGAACGGCAAAATTCATCAGGCAGGCACATGGATACCCCGCCAATGTACGGTTTGCAGCATTGTTGAGGATAAAACGGGTAGCTTGTGGATTGGTACCGACCAAGGTTTGTTCAGTCACCGACTGAGCGATGGGCATACCCGCTGTTTCTCGGCAGGTGCCGAACTGCCCGTCAACCAGTTTAACTTTACATCAACCTATCTGGCCACCGACGGACGCGTGCTGATGGGTACCTTCGACGGTCTGATAGCCTTCCAGCCCAAACAGATGCACACCGAGGCCAGGAACATGTATGTGCATTTCAAGAAACTGTTTGTAAACGATCAGGTACGCTCGCAGATCGACTATACCGACTGCATCACACTCACCTACGAAGAGTCGCACTCGTTCCACATCGAGTATGGTGTAGTGATGCCCGAGAATGTGCAGGGCATACAGTATCAGATAAAGGTGGATGGCATTGATAAGGAATGGCGCAGTGTAGGTGCCGAACGCCGGTTCTATGGTTATCTGCTCAGTCCGGGCACCTACCAGCTGCACGTAAGGGCAAACACCTGCGACAGCGACTGGGATAAATGTCCTGAACGCACGCTTACCATCGTTATCAAGGCACCGTTCTATCTCTCCACCCTCGCGTACATTATATACTTTATATGTTTTGCCGCACTGGTGTGGGGCGGACTCACGCTCTACAATATCCGCATGAAAGAGCAGGCCAAGGTGCGCTATGCCAACATGGAGAAAGCCAAGGTTGAGGAGATCGACCGCATGAAGTCGAACTTCTTCACGATGGTATCACATGAGCTCAAGACACCACTCTCGCTCATCATCGCGCCACTAAAGAGTATCAGCGCCAGCGAGGTGGATAAGGAGGTGGGAGAATCGCTGAACCTTGCCATTCGCAACTGCTCTAAGATGGAACACCTGATTAACGAGCTGGTGACCTTCAACAAGATTGAGTCAGACAATTTCCCGTTCTACGTACAGCAGGGCAACCCAGTGGAGTTTGTGGGTGTGGTGGCCGATAACTTTAACGAGGCCGTTCAGGCCAAGGGCTTACACCTCACCGTGAACTGCATCGACAACGGCGAAGACGGTTGGTTCTCGCCCTCGTATATCGAGCATATACTGAACAACCTCATGTCGAACGCCATCAAGTTCACAGGTAACGGCGGCGCCATCACCATCCATGCCGAGATTACACAGACGGCGGATTCGCCCGACCTGTTCCTGAAGATGCAGGTAACCGATACCGGTATCGGCATTATCAAAGACGAGCAGAAGAATATATTTGAACGTTTCTACCAAACCAAGCGCGGCTACAGCACCAACAGCAGTGGCTGGGGCATCGGTCTGGCGCTCATCCGCCGACTGGTTGAGATCCATAAAGGCTCGGTATCGGTAGAGAGCGAGCTGGGCAAGGGCAGCACGTTTACGATACTGCTGAACATCTCAGGCAACGCATTCTCGGATAAGAACAAGATTGCCGGCGATAGCGAACAAGCCACGGTAAGCAACTATCTCAGTAAACTCGATGCCACACCCGTTACCATTGCGGGCAGTGCCGTTTCGGCCACTGCTGCCCCATCGGCCTCAGCAACACATAAACATACCTTGCTGGTGGTTGAGGATAATGAGGATATGCTGAAATTCCTGGAGCAGCTGTTTGCTGCCGATTACAACGTGATAACGGCGCCCGACGGACAGCAAGCATGGGACATCGCCATCAGTCGTTCGGATATCGACCTGGTGGTATCGGATGTGATGATGCCTGTGATGACCGGTGCCGAGCTATGTAACATGATAAAAGGCAACATGAGCACCAGTCATATACCCGTGATTCTGCTCACTGCCAAGGGCGATCCCGAGGACGTGAAGGATGGTTATCGCAACGGTGCCGATGCCTATGTACTGAAGCCTTTCGACCCCGAATCGCTTTCGCTACAGATCAGTAACCTGCTCAAACTGATACAGAACCGTCAGCAATCCATCTTTAATGACGGTGAAGAATCGCTGAAACAGAACGACAGTCTGACGCAGCTCGACCGCGACTTTATCCAGCGACTGATGGAACTGGTGGACAGCAACATCGGCAACGCCAACTTCTCGGTTACCGATATCACCACCGAATTAGGTATGAGTCGCAGTCTGTTGCACACCAAGATGAAGAATCTGATGAACACCTCGGCTGGCGACTACATCCGCCACAAGCGCATACAAAAGGCTTGCCAGATGATTACCGACGGACATAATGTTTCGGAAACAGCCTACAGCTGCGGCTTTGCCGACCCCAACTACTTCTCAAAGGTATTCAAGAAAGTAGTTGGCGTGGCACCATCCGAATATACTAGTAACCGCGCACAACAGCAAAACCATTAGGCTTATAGTTATTTTTTTCATAATCATGCCGCAAAGATAGAAAAATTATTGCAAAAAGTGATGCACATTCGGTATTTATTTGTATATTTGCCACATGAAAGATAAAGTTGACCACTATACTATATGTTTTATAGACAGTTGCCCGTTGCACAGGCACTGTTTGAGATGGATGGTAGGCCGTTATGCCGATACCAGTAGAGAAACATACCTGGCAGTTAACCCACATAACCCACTGATGGGAAGCGACAGTTGTCCGTTGTATCGCGAAGATATACGTGTTATCAAGAAGAAAGGCTTTACCAACATGTATTACGACATGCCTTGGCACCTGGAGTTTAAGATACGTCGACAGCTGATTGCCAAGTTCGGGCGCAAGCAGTATTTCCAGATGCGTAAGGGCGAACGCCTGATAACACCCGACCAGCAAAAGGTGATAGAACAGGTAATGCGTGCCAACAACTGGCAAGGCCCCATCAAGTTCGACGGGGAGGTAGAAGATTACCTGTGGTAAGAACTTAATCTTTTTGTGATTTCAAGAGTTGTTGATCGGCAGGTGCCACATCAACAGTCTGTACGTCGCCCTCAACATCAAAGGCAAGCGTAGTTACATCGGGTGTTACATCAAGTGTGCATGTAGCTCCCACATACAGCGGCATACACCTGTTAGCACCAAAGGGCAGTCCGCAGGCAATAGGAATATCCAGATCGTTAAGATGCGCAATAAGCATCTGCTCAACGCTATCGTACTGAATATCGAACCTGATAGAACTGAAAGTACCGAAGATAATACCTTTTACACGCGAGAAATCTAACTGCAGTCGCAACATATAGAACAAACGGTCGATATCGTGCAACGACTCTTCCATCTCCTCAAGAAACAGAATAATGTCCTGATCTTCGGGCAGGTTGAACTTTGTTCCTGCGATGGCCGAATAGCTCGACAGATTTCCACCTATCAGAATACCTTCGCCATGACCGCATTGGTTGTTTGGATTACCAGGCACCTTAAAAAGCGGCACCATGCCAAACAGCATATTGCGCATCAACGTAGAACAGGGCTCCAGATTACCTGCCAACTGGAATGCCATCGGTCCGTGCATGCTCATCACCCCTGCCCCAGCCTCAGCATAAAGCAGTGTGGTAATATCGCCATGCCCCACCAGCCACTTGGGGTGCTGACGATAACTATCCCTACTGATACGGTTAAGCAGATGGATAGAGCCGTAACCACCTCGACTACAGATGATGGCCTTAATGCTATCATCCTGCAGTGCCCATATCATATCGGCTGCACGCTCATCGGCTGTGCCTGCATACACATCAGCATTCAAACAGTTGGTATGAGGACCGATAACAGGTTGTAAGCCCCAGCTCTCGATAACTGCTGCGGCTTCGGCTATCACTGCCTCATCTACCCTGTAGGCAGGCGACACCAATGCGACCTTATCACCCGGTATTAGAAACGGTGGTGGTACAATTGTTTTCGTCATAAAGTTAATAGATAGTCACGGGGACATGTTTCTGTTGCAAAGATAAACAATTCTTTCAATTTATGCAAGAAAAACGCCCAAAATTTGGCATATTGATATCTTTTTTGTACTTTTGCCGGCAAATTGTAAAACAAGAGGATCAAGATGGTAAAGAAACTAAGACAAGGTACACTATGTGTACAGGCCGGCTACAAGGCCAAGAACGGAGAACCAATTGAGTTGCCCATCATCCAGAGTACTACATTTAAGTACGACGACTCTGAGGAGATGGCAAAGTTGTTCGACCTGGAGAAGGAGGGCTATTTCTATACCCGCCTGCAGAATCCCACCAACGATGCGGTAGCAGCTAAGATCTGCACACTCGAAGGCGGTGTAGGTGCTATGCTCACATCTAGCGGTCAGGCAGCTAACTTCTACGCTATGTTCAATATCTGCCAGGCTGGCGACCACTTCATCACATCGAACGAGATTTATGGTGGCACTTACAACCTCTTTGGCGTCACCATGAAGAAGCTGGGCATCGAATGTACCTTCGTATCGCCCGAAGCCAGCGACGAGGAGATTCAGGCAGCCTTCCGCCCGAACACAAAGGCTGTGTTTGGCGAGACTATCTCGAACCCTGGTTGTGCCGTGTTCGATATTGAGCGTTTCGCTAAGATTGCTCACAAGAACGGTGTTCCCCTGATTGTGGACAACACCTTTGCCACACCAGTAAACTGCCGCCCCTTTGAGTGGGGTGCCGATATCGTAACCCACAGTACCACCAAGTATATGGACGGAATGGCCACACAGGTTGGCGGTTGTGTTGTGGATAGCGGTAACTTCGACTGGTTGGCTCATGCCGAGAAGTTCCCCGGACTATGTACACCTGATGAGAGCTACCACGGACTTACCTACGTAAAGGCCTTTGGCAAGATGGGCTACATGACCAAACTGGTGGCTCAGCTGATGCGCGACCTGGGCTCTATCCCTGCCCCACAGAACTCGTTCCTGCTGAACATGGGACTGCAGACACTGCACCTGCGCATGGCCCAGCACTGCAAGAATGCACAGAAGGTAGCCGAGTTCCTGAACGCCAACGATAAGGTGGCTTGGGTACACTACTGCGGACTGCCTACAGATAAGTACTACGCACTGGGACAGAAGTATCTGCCCAACGGCAGCTGCGGTGTGATTGCCTTCGGACTGAAGGGTACTCGCGAGACAGCCATTAAGTGGATGGACTCGCTGGAGATGATCAACATCGTGACCCACGTGGCCGATGCCCGCACCTGTGTACTGCATCCTGCCAGTCACACCCACCGTCAGCTCAGCGATGAGCAGCTGCGCGAGGCTGGTGTAGCACCCGACTTGATCCGTCTTTCAGTAGGTATCGAGGATGTAGAGGATATCCTGGACGACATCAAGCAGGCACTGGAAAAGATATAAGCCGACGGCAAACGTCGAAACACAGGGGGGCAAACGTCGAAAGAGATTTCACGCTTGCCCCCTTTTTTCATACCTTTGCAGCAGAAAAATTTAAAAATTCAAGAATGTAAAAATTAAAAATATAAAAGGTATGAAACAGATTAGATTTTTCCTGGTAACAATGATGCTGACACTCTCAGCAGTAGTAATGGCACAGAAGACTACCGTTAGTGGTGTGCTGATGGACAAGACCCTGAACGAGGGCGAACCATTTGCCACCGTTCGTGTGTTTAAGGCTGGCAAAAGCGATAAGCCTATCGCCATGTTTATCACCGACGAGAACGGTCACTTCCAGCAGGAGGTGAAAGGTAAGGGCAAGTTCGACATCGTGTTTAGCAGCGTAGGTAAGGAAGAGTTGCGACAGAGCATCGAACTGGGAAAAGAAACACCACTCGATCTGGGTACGATCTTTATGAAAGAGAATGAAACCATGCTGAAAGGTGTGGAGATTGTTGCTCAGAAGCCATTGGTAAAAATGGAGGTTGACAAGATGAGCTACAACGTAGCCGAGGACGAGGATTCGAAATCAAATACCGTACTGGATATGCTGCGTAAGGTGCCCATGGTAACTGTCGACGGACAGGATAACATCACCGTTAACGGATCGTCATCATTCAAGGTATATGTAGATGGTATGCCCAACGTGATGTTCTCGAGCAACCCATCAATGGTATTCAAGAGCATGCCAGCCTCAGCCGTTAAGAGCATCGAGGTAATGACCAACCCAGGCGCCAAGTACGATGCCGAGGGTGCCGCAGGTGTACTGAACATCGTGATGAACAAGCAAAACCCACAGGCAGCACAGAGCATGAACGGCTATAACGGAACAGTACGTGCATCGGCTGGCAACAAGCAGTTGGGCGGAAGCCTGTTCCTGAACGGACAGCAGGGCAAGTTGAGTTATAGCGCCAACGTGATGACCAGCTACAACAAACCTGGCAACACCACCACCGAAATGGAGCAGATTCAGGACAACGGAGTTAGCCAGTTGATGACATCGAGCAACAACGTAAAAACACCATTCACCATGGGAAGCTTGAGTCTGGGATACCAGCTCGACTCGATGAGTGTGCTGAACCTGACTGCTCAGGTGAACTCGATGAACATGAAGAGCACCGGCACATCTACCACCACCATGGGTGGCAACGCTTACGGCAATGGATTCAGTTACGGCAGTACTACAGATATGAAGAACTCGCGTACTTCATTCAGCGGAAGTATCGACTACCAGCGTTTCTTTAACAAGGAGCACACCCAAAGCCTGGCTCTGACCTACCAGTTGAACTACAGCCCCGCCACCACCGAGATGACCAACAACTTTGGAACAAGCTCGACCATTATCGATCTGACCGACCGTTTCTCGGAGAATAAGGATAAGACCACCAACCACATCTTCCAGCTCGACTACACCATGCCACTGGCACAGGGACAAACACTGAGTATGGGTAGTAAATTGCAACTGCACGATGCCACATCAGATGCCAAGTACTATCTGAAGGGCACCTACGATCCCAGTTCAAGCTCCGACTACGAGTACAAGAACTCTATCTTGGCTGGCTATGGCGAGTATGTAGGCAACTTTGGCAAGTTCGGTATGAAGGCAGGCTTGCGTTACGAGTACACATGGCAGGATGTAGAGTACCATTTGGGTAATGGTCAGGATTTCAGCACCAGTTACGGTAGTCTGGTTCCAACAGCCAGCATGCAGTACACCATCTCGCAGGGTTCTAACCTCGGTCTTACCTACAACATGCGTATCTCTCGCCCCGGTATCTCTTACCTGAACCCATACGTTGATAAGACAAACCCCATTGCTCTGAGCTACGGTAACCCCGACCTGGATGTTGAGAAGGCACATAACGTATCACTAGTTTACAATGCCTTTACATCAAAGTTGATGGTGAACCTGAACCTGCATCACAACTTTGTGGATAACGCCATCTCGCAGTACAGTTTCTACGATACCGACAACCTGTTGAACACCACCTACGGCAACGTTGTAAAGAGTCATCAGACTGGTCTGAGCGGTTACGTTAACTACCTGCTCACTAAGAATACCCGTATCTTCTTCAACGGCGGTCTGAACTACACCGACCTGCGCAGTACAGCACTCGACCAGAAAAACAGCGGTTGGACAGCTAACATCATGGCCGGCATACAGCAGACACTGCCTTGGGACCTGAAGCTGAGCGCCTTTGCCATCACCTCTACCAAGAGCTACAACCTGCAGGGCTACAGCGGCGGTTTCAACCTGGTAACAGCCAGCGTATCGAAGAGTCTGCTCAAGGATAAGCTGAATCTGAGCATTTCAGGACTGATGGGACTGAACAAGGGCGGCAACATCAATATCGAGACCTCAAGCCGCGGTAAGGACTTTACCAGCAACACCAGCATCAAGGTGCCCATCTACGGCGTAACCTTCACCGTCAGCTACACCTTCGGAAACTCAAGAGTATCGCAGAAGCAGCACCAGAGCCGCGTACAGAACGACTTCATCGAGCAGCAGTCGCAGGGTGAGATGTTGAACAGCATCGGCAGCGATATGTAAGAAAAAGATGGAATAAAGCGTTCTTTTTACAAAAAAGGGCGCTTTATTCTAAATTATTTCATATATTTGCAAGCGTTATGAAGAAGATAGAGAAAAAAAATATCTGGTTACTACTGACACAGCTTGGTGTTTGGGCCATCATCATACTGGCAATGCCGCTGGCCACATTCCTTAGCACGCAAGACTTACATGCCACAAAGACCTCGTTCTTTGTGGTTTGGGGTATTCTACACTCGCCCTTCGTAATCTATTTCATCAACTTCTACCTGTTCGGTCCATTCCTGTTTTTCCGCCGCAGGTTCTGGTGGTTCGCACTGTGCAACCTGCTCACTATCCTACTGATGAACAGTCAGTTCTTCATGCTATGGTTCCATCGTGACCGCATTCCGCATGAGATAACGATGACACCAAACATGTGGATAGGTATCTTTGCAGGCATGTTGTTGTTTATGCTGCTCAACTGCTTTGTGGGCGCTATCGCCATCGGCATACGCCACTTTATGCGCATCCGACAAATCAAACAGCAACTGAAAGACGAGAAAGCCAAGAACACTGAGGCCGAACTGGCTTGGCTCAAAAATCAGATAAACCCACATTTCTTATTTAATACACTCAACAATATTTCGAGTTTGTGCCAAATAGATGCAGATGCCGCCCAGGATGCTATCGCACAACTGAGCGATTTGTTGCGCTACGCTATGTACGAGACAAATAAGAAAACGGTGCCCATCGAGGGCGAGGTGGAGTTTATGCGTAACTACATCGAGCTGATGAAACTGCGCTGTAACGAGAAAACCGAGGTAACAACTTCGTTCGATATCAAACAGAACATGGAGATAGCTCCTTTGCTATTCATATCACTCGTAGAGAATGCATTCAAACACGGTGTGAGCAGTAACCGTCCGTCGAAGATCGACATCCGATTGCTGCAGAACGCTGACGAACTGATATTCAACTGCGACAACACCAACTTCCCCAAGGATGATGCCGACCGTAGTGGTTCGGGCATCGGACTGGAGAACACCCGTCGCCGCCTGGAATTAATGTACGCAGGCAGGTACACATGGGAGCAATCCCTCGAAGACAATATTTATCACGTGAGGATTACTTTAAACATTATACATTAAACATTAAAGATTAAACATTAAACATTATATGCCATTAACCTGTATTATAGTAGATGATGAGCCACTGGCCGTAAAGCTGATGGAATCGTTTGTAGCTAAGACACCCGACTTGAAACTGCTGGGCAGTTTCACCGACTCGGTAGAGGCTATCAACGCCGTTAAGGAGCAGAAGCCCAACCTGCTGTTCCTCGACATACAGATGCCCGACCTGAACGGCATGGAGCTGGCCCACATGATTCCAGCCGAAACACGTGTGGTGTTCACCACCGCCTTCAAGGAGTATGCCTTTGAGAGTTACGAGGTGAGTGCCCTCGACTTCCTGCTCAAGCCCATCCGCTATAACAAGTTCATGGTGGCCGTAGAGAAAGCCAAGGAGTGGTTTGCCAAAAGCGAATCGCCTGTCAGCCAACACCCATCCCCCATCACCAATCACCCATCAGCCATCTTCGTTCGCGTGGATGGCGAGTTGCGTAATATCACCATCAGTGATATCATCTATGTAAATGGTATGAAGGATTACGTGATGTTCTATCTCGACAGCGAGCCCAAGCCACTCATCACCCACCTCACGATGAAAGCTGTTGAGGAGATGCTGCCACCTGAGAAATTTCTGCGTGTACACCGATCATATATTATAGCGGTTGACAAAATAAGAAAGGTTGACCGCAACGATTGCATTTACATCGGAAACGAGATTATTCACGTGCCCGATGGTTACCAAGATGCCTTCCATAAATTCCTGGGAACGCGCACAATTAACAAAATGTAACTTTGCGATAAAAATTTTCGGGTTTTTACTTGGATGGTATCGGTAATTTTCCTACTTTTGCAGTACAATTAGTAACAAAATGTAAACTTAAAACGTTTTAACGACAATGGAAGTTGAGAAAATTATGCAGGCCTTGGAGCAGAAGCATCCAGGCGAAATGGAGTACTTACAGGCAGTAAGAGAGGTGTTGGACAGCATCAAGGATGTGTACAACCAGCACCCCGAGTTTGAGAAAGCCAAAATCATAGAGCGCATCGTAGAGCCAGAGCGTATCACTACTTTCCGTGTGCCCTGGGTCGACGACAAGGGCGAGGTACAGGTAAACATTGGTTACCGTGTGCAGTTCAATAGCGCCATCGGCCCCTACAAAGGCGGTTTGCGTTTCCACCCATCAGTAAACCTCAGTATCCTGAAGTTCCTCGGTTTCGAGCAGACCTTCAAGAATGCACTTACCACCCTGCCTATGGGTGGCGGTAAGGGCGGATCCGACTTTGCTCCCCGTGGTAAGAGCGATGCCGAGATTATGCGTTTCTGCCAGGCATTCATGTGCGAGCTGTACAAGGTGATCGGTCCTGATATGGACGTACCTGCCGGTGATATCGGCGTAGGTGGTCGCGAGATTGGTTATCTGTTCGGCTACTACAAGAAGCTCACCAGCCAGTTCCATGGCGCTACCCTCACTGGTAAGGGTATGGAATGGGGCGGCTCTATCCTGCGCCCAGAGGCTACAGGTTATGGTGCACTCTACTTTGTTCACCACATGCTGGAGACTCACGGACTCGACATCAAGGGTAAGACCGTTGCTCTGTCAGGTTTCGGTAACGTAGCATGGGGTGCTGCCAAGAAGGCCACCGAGATGGGTGCCAAGGTTATCACCATCTCAGGTCCTGATGGATACATCTACGATCCCGCAGGTCTCGATGCAGAGAAGATTGAGTACATGCTGGAGCTCCGTGCCAGTGGTAACGACGTATGTCAGCCATACGAGGAGGAGTTCGAGGGTTCTAAGTTCTTCGCAGGCAAGAAGCCTTGGGAGCAGAAGGCCGACATCTATCTGCCATGTGCTACTCAGAACGAGCTGAATGGTGCTGATGCCGACATGATTCTGGCCAACAAGCCACTCTGCGTAGCCGAGGTATCTAACATGGGTTGCACAGCCGAGGCTGTCAACAAGTTCATCGCCGCTGGTCAGCTGTTCGCTCCTGGTAAGGCTGTTAACGCCGGTGGTGTAGCCACATCAGGTTTGGAGATGACTCAGAACTCAATGCGCATGAGCTGGACCGCCGAGGAGGTTGACCAGCGTCTGCACCAGATTATGAGTGGTATCCACGAGCAGTGCGTGAAGTACGGTAAGGAAGGCAACTACATTAACTATGTAAAGGGTGCCAACGTAGCCGGCTTCATGAAGGTCGCTAAGGCTATGCTCGCTCAGGGCATCGTGTAGAGCTCGGCGATAGCCAAGGTCTATTCTGCCATGCTGTCAGGCATTGGCGGCGATAGCCAAGGTCTATACTGCCATGCTTCGGCATGAAGGCATTGTATGATCAAATTCATAAAAATAGTCGCAACGACACTAACACTAATAATAAGCTTTACCGCTCAGGCGCAAACCGAGAGCGGTAAGGCTTCGTTTTATTCTAAAAGCTCCAGCGGCCGCCGAACGGCCAGCGGTGTGCGACTGCATCACGACAGTCTTACATGCGCCCACCGCACCTACCCTTTCGGTACACTGCTGTTAGTAACCAACCCAGCCAATGGTAACCATGTTATCGTAAAGGTCATCGACCGTGGTCCGTACGTTAAAGGTCGCGTTATCGACCTCTCGCATCGTGCCGCCAAAGAGTTAGGCATCATCGCCCAGGGCATAGCCCCAGTGATTGTCGAGGAGTTTAACGAGTCGGTCATCCCGTTCAAACCTGCCGAGGTATTCAGCAAGCCAGAGCTCGACTTAAGTACCAGCGATGGCGATGCCGCCACACCAATCTGGGTTGAACTAAACCAACAGATGAAACAGAAAAAGCAGCAGGAGCATAAAGAAAAAAAGAAGCGATAGGACGAACCCTATCGCTTACTTGTTTGAATCCTGAACTCCCTTGTCTGGGAAACAATCTCATTACGACCTAGAAAAACTCCTATACGGAAAACAGCCTCGCCATCTCTTAATCCATTATCAGCCCGTACGAGCGCTGTATATCTGATGCCCTTACCTGGGGCTATACTCTCTATCATTACGTTGTCAGAAACCTCTATATGCTTGTTTCCGCTTATTTCTGTTACATTAGGACGTACGCGGTACAGAATCTTATCTGTTGTATTATAAACCTCGAACACAATTCTGGCCTCCTCACCACGTGCCAGCACCTGGTCGCGACTACTGTCGATCAGCATCGGACGGCGGATCTCCAACACATCAGGTGTGCGAGCTGGTGTATTATCCATATATATGCGATCATCGGGATAGTCATAATCCGACTGGCGTTGAACACTGCCACGATCCATACGGCGCTGCTCGTATTGCTCCACCTTCTTTTGATGCGCTTCATCGGCTGCTTGTCCTACAGCTGCACCAACAATTGCACCACCGGCCATGCCAATCAGCGTGCCGACATCACTGCCACGTGGACCGCCAGAAAGGCCTCCGATAGCCGAACCGATGATTGATCCGAACCAGGCACCTGTGGTAGCCCCTGTCTCCGTGTAGGTGCCACAACTACTCAGCAGCAGCATGGCACCAAGCGACATAACAAACAACTTCTTCATAACCAATCTAACTAACTAATTAACTATTTCGGTGCAAAGATACGCATATATACAAAAAAAAGAAAAGGAATTCCCCCACACTTTGGTAGGAAAATCCCTATTCTTTATAATTAGAATATAAAATTCTAACGATTACTCAGCCTTAGCCTCTTCAGCAGGAGCCTCAGTTGCAGGAGCCTCAGCTACGGGAGCCTCAGCAGCCTCTGCCTTTGGAGCAGCCTTGCGTGAACGACGGGTTGACTTCTTCTTAGTATCCTTTGCCATCTCTGGATCAAAGTCAACGAGCTCGATGAAGCAAACCTGAGCAGCGTCACCCTGACGAGTACCGAGCTTAATGATACGAGTGTATCCACCGGGACGATCGCCAACCTTCTCACTTACAGTAGAGAAAAGCTCCTTGATAGCCTCCTTGTTCTGGAGGTAGCTGAATACTACACGACGAGAGTTGGTAGAATCCTCCTTAGCCTTAGTGATCAGGGGCTCTACATACTTCTTCAGGGCCTTAGCCTTTGCTACGGTCGTAGTGATTCTTTTGTGCATGATCAGCGAGATAGCCATGTTTGCGAGCATGGCACTGCGGTGAGATGCAGTACGACCGAGATGATTAAATTTCTTATTATGTCTCATAATTATTTTTTGCTTTTATTGGGCAAGAGATTACTCTCTGTCCAGTTTGTATTTTGAAATATCAGTTCCAAACGACAGATTCAGACTCTCGAGCAAATCATCAAGCTCAGTGAGCGATTTCTTACCAAAGTTACGGAACTTCAGGAGGTCTGTCTTATTGTACTGTACCAGATCGCCAAGTGTCTCAACATCAGCGGCCTTGAGGCAGTTGAGGGCACGAACCGAGAGGTTCATGTCAACGAGACGAGTCTTAAGCAGCTGGCGCATGTGCAGGATCTCCTCGTCGAACTCCTGGTTGCTCTCAGTCTCAGAACTCTCGAGAGAGATCTTCTCGTCAGAGAACAGCATGAAGTGGTAGATGAGGATCTTAGCAGCCTCTTTCAGTGCATCCTTTGGGTGGATGGAACCGTCCGTAGTAACCTCGAGTACCAGCTTGTCATAGTCGGTCTTCTGTTCAACACGATATGGCTCAACAGCGTACTTTACGTTACGGATCGGAGTGTAAATAGAATCGATTGCAATTACATTAACGTCGGTGCAGAACTCGCGATTCTCATCGGCAGGTACATATCCACGACCTTTGTTGATTGTAATATCAATCTGCATCGATGCTTTGGAATCTAAATGACAAATCACCAAATCGGGATTTAACACTTCAAATCCAGAAAGATACTTGCTGATATCACCAGCCTTGAATTCTGTAGAATTCTCGACCGTGATACTTACTTTCTCGTTCTCGAATTCTTCTACTATTTGCTTGAATCGAACTTGCTTCAGATTCAAGATAATGTTGGTTACATCTTCCTTTACACCGGGAACTGATGAGAATTCATGCTCAACACCAGCAATGCGGATGGTGTTGATAGCATAACCCTCGAGTGATGAAAGCAGAATGCGGCGAAGGGCGTTACCAATGGTTACACCAAAGCCAGGCTCCAAAGGACGGAATTCGAACTTGCCGAACTTGTCGTTGGCCTCCAACATTACGACTTTATCGGGTTTTTGAAATGCTAATATCGCCATTAATTTAAATGATTTTAGTTCTTAGAGTACAACTCAACGATTAACTGCTCCTTAATATTCTCGGGGATGTCGGCGCGCTCAGGCTTGTGCAGGAACTTACCGCCCTTTACATTCTCATCCCACTCAATCCAAGGATACTTGCTGTGATTGAAACCTGCAAGAGCAGCCTCAATAACCTCAAGTGACTTAGACTTCTCACGAACAGCTACAACCTGACCAGGCTTAACAGCATAAGAAGGAATATTAACAACCTGACCATCAACTGTAATGTGCTTGTGACCTACGAGCTGACGAGCAGCAGCGCGAGTTGGAGCAATACCAAGACGGAATACTACGTTGTCGAGACGACTCTCGAGGTTCTGCAGCAGAACCTCACCAGTGATACCCTCAGCCTTAGCTGCCTTCTCAAACATATTACGGAACTGACGCTCGAGTACACCATAGGTATACTTGGCTTTCTGCTTCTCTGCCAGCATGACTGCATACTCCGACATCTTACGACGACGGTTGTTGCCATGCTGTCCAGGAGGGAAGTTTCTCCTAGACAAAACTTTGTCTGCGCCGAAGATGGGCTCACCAAAACGACGCGCAATTTTTGATTTCGGTCCTAAATATCTTGCCATAATAATAAAATATGTTTCTTCTTAATAATCCTTCTAATAATTATACGCGACGACGCTTTGGAGGACGACATCCGTTGTGTGGCAGTGGAGTTACATCGATAATCTCCATTACCTCGATACCAGCACCATGAATGGCACGGATAGCTGACTCACGACCGTTACCGGGACCCTTAACATAAGCCTTAACCTTGCGAAGACCCAGGTCGTAAGCAACCTTAGCGCAATCCTCAGCAGCCATCTGGGCAGCATAAGGAGTATTCTTCTTAGAGCCACGGAAGCCCATCTTACCAGCTGATGACCAAGAGATGATCTGACCCTCGTCGTTAGCCAGCGATACAATAATATTATTAAAAGAACTGTGTACGTGGAGCTGGCCGATAGCGTTTACTCTCACGTTTCTCTTCTTTGAAGTGACTGTTTTCTTTGCCATAATTCCTAATTTCTTAAATGTTCAACTTAGAATTACTTCGTAGCCTTCTTCTTGTTAGCAACAGTCTTCTTCTTACCCTTACGAGTACGAGCATTATTCTTAGTGCTCTGACCGCGAACGGGAAGACCGTTACGATGACGGACGCCACGATAGCAACCAATATCCATCAGTCGCTTGATATTCAACTGGATCTCTGAACGGAGATCACCTTCTACTTTGAATTCAGCGCCGATAATTTCACGGATTTTGGCTGCCTGGTCGTCAGTCCACTCGTTAACCTTCAGGTCACGGCTGACACCTGCCTTATCCAATATCTTTGCTGAACTACTTCGACCAATACCGTAGATATAGGTCAATGCGATTTCGCCACGCTTATTCTGGGGCAAATCTACTCCAACAATTCTTATTGCCATTGTTAATTAAAAAGATAAAAATAAATTACTCTAAAAATTACATTTCTTGCTAAAAAGCATGCAAAGGTACGAAGAATTTTTCAATTCTCCGCCATTTTATGCATTTTTAACATTAACCCTGACGCATTTTATACTTTGGGTTCTTCTTGTTGATAACGAACAGGCGACCCTTACGACGTACGATTTTGCAGTCTGGGGTACGCTTCTTCAATGATGCTCTTGTCTTCATATTAATTCGTATTGTTTATTTGTATCTGAATACAATTCGTCCCTTTGTCAGGTCATAGGGGCTCATTTCCACCTTAACCTTATCACCGGGGAGGATCTTGATATAGTGCATTCTCATCTTACCAGAGATATGCGCAATAATCTGGACCCCATTTTCAAGTTCTACACGAAACATCGCATTCGACAGCGATTCTACAATTGTTCCGTCCTGCTCAATAGCGGATTGTTTTGCCATACTTAATGTTTAATATAACTTACCTTCTAATTTCTCCACTTCTTCAAAAGAAGACAGGATTTCGGCCTGACCCTTTCTAACAGCAATGGTATGCTCAAAATGAGCTGCTGGCTTTCCGTCGCGAGTACGGATTGTCCAGCGGTCGGCATCCATCCAGATGGCTCGGTTACCCATTGTTACCATAGGCTCGATAGCCAAGCACATACCGGCTTTCAGCATGATACCGTTGCCACGTCGACCATAGTTAGGCACCTGTGGGTCTTCGTGCATCTCGCGACCGATACCGTGACCGGTCAACTCACGTACGATGCCGTACTTCTGTGCCTCACAATGCTCCTGCACTGCAGCGCTGATATCCCCCAGGTGTTTGCCCGCTACGGCACTTTCGATACCTTTGTAAAGCGACTCCTTGGTAGTCTTCAACAGCTGCTTGACCTCGTCGGAAACCTCGCCCACACAGAATGTGTAACACGAATCTCCATTAAAGCCGTTCAACAGTGTACCGCAGTCGATCGAAATGATGTCGCCCTCTTTGAGAACAGTCTCAGCGTTGGGCACGCCATGAACCACTACGTCGTTCACCGATGTGCAGATGCTGGCAGGAAACGGCCCTCCATATGGATTGGGGAAACCCTTGAAAGTTGGGATAGCACCATTATCTCTAATGAACTCATCCGCTATCTTATCCAACTGGAGGGTCGTTATACCAGGCTTAATATGTTTAGCCAATTCGCCAAGCGTTTTGCCAACAAGTTGGTTGGCCTGGCGCATCAGCTCTATCTCATCTTCAGTTTTTAGATATATCTTCATAGAAGATTAGTATGCGGCCATTCCACGTCCGTGAATACGACCTGAACTGAGCAGACCGTCGTAATGACGCATCAGCAGGTGACTCTCGATCTGAGCGAGTGTGTCGAGCACAACGCCCACCAGAATCAGCAACGATGTTCCACCGAAGAACTGAGAGAACGCATCCTGAACATTCAGCAAGCTTGCCAATGCAGGCATGATAGCGATGAATGCGATGAACAATGAACCGGGGAGAGTAATGCGACTCATAACTGTGTCGATGTACTCAGCGGTCTCCTTACCGGGCTTAACACCTGGGATGAAACCATTGTTACGCTTCATGTCCTCAGCCATCTGAGTAGGATTCAGAGTGATGGCTGTGTAGAAGTATGTGAAAGCGATAATCAGTATAGCGAAAATGATGTTGTAGGTCCAGCTGTGATGATCGAGCATCGTGCGAACGAACCAACTTGCATTCTCAGGAGCTGAATACTGTACGATAGTCAATGGAATGAACATCAGAGCCTGAGCAAAGATGATAGGCATTACATTGGCAGCGAACAGCTTCAGGGGGATATACTGACGTGCTCCACCGACCTGCTTGTTACCTACGAGGCGCTTAGCGTACTGAACGGGCACTTTGCGAACACCCTGTACCAGAACAATTGATGCGCAAACAACTGCATAGAGAATGATGATCTCGACCAAGAACATAACCAGTCCACCACCAGTGATGGCAGTGAATCGCGAGCTAACCTCCTGGATGAATGCCTGAGGCAGACGTGCGATAATACCGATCATAATAATCAGTGAGATACCATTACCTATACCCTTATCCGTAATGCGCTCACCCAACCACAGGATAAACATGCTACCTGCAGCCAGAATGATAACAGCAGGAACCATGAAGTATGACCATGAGATGCCTGTTGCCAGGGCAGCTCCCGAAGTCATCTTCAGGTTCATCAGGTAACCCGGTGCCTGGAACATCAGGATGGCTACAGTGAGCCAACGGGTGTACATGCTGATCTTCTTGCGGCCGCTTTCACCTTCGCGCTGCATTTTCTGCACGTAGGGAACAGCGACAGCAAGAAGCTGCATTACGATAGAAGCAGAGATGTAAGGCATGATTCCAAGCGCAAAGATAGATGCGTTGGAGAATGCACCACCGGAGAACATGTCGAGCAATGACATCAAACCACCGGCAGTCTGTGACTGCAATTGGCTTAACATGGCTGGGTTGATACCAGGAAGTACAACGAACGAACCAAAACGATAAATTGCTACGAACAGGAGAGTGATGAGGATGCGCTGGCGCAAGTCCTCAATCTTCCAGATGTTCTTCAGTGTCTCTATTAACTTCTTCATTTTTAATGTTAGATTTTTGTTGCGTTACCACCTACTGCCTTGATTGCCTCTTCAGCAGTCTTTGAGAAAGCGTTAGCTTCTACGTCAACCTTAGCCTTGAGCTCACCGTTGCCAAGAACCTTTACCAGCACCTTGCCATTGGTAAGACCAGCAGCGATCAACTCCTCAATGCCGATCTTGGTGAGGTTCTTCTCCTCAGCAAGCTTCTGCAGTGTAGAGAGGTTAACTGCAAAGTACTCCTTGTGGTTGATGTTCTTGAAACCAGACTTCGGAACGCGACGCTGGAGTGGCATCTGACCACCTTCGAATCCAATCTTTCTCTTATAACCAGAACGAGCCTTGGCACCCTTGTGACCACGAGTAGAAGTACCACCCAGACCTGAACCAGGTCCGCGACCGATACGACGACTTGAGTGGGTAGAACCCTCAGCCGGCTTTAAATTATTCAGTTTCATAATCGAATCTACTTTTAAAATGTTAATTACTCAACTACTGTTACCAGGTGGTGTACCTTACGGATCATACCACGGATTGAAGGAGTATCCTCTACCTCAACAACCTGAGAGATCTTGCGCAGGCCGAGAGCCTCGAGAGTGCGCTTCTGATCAACTGGATAACCGATCTTACTCTTAATCTGCTTTACCTTAATTGTTGCCATAGTTATTTTCTCCTTTAACCTCTAAATACTTTATCCATACTGATTCCACGAGTACCTGCTACAGTATAGGCATCACGCATCTGACTCAGAGCTACGATAGTTGCCTTAACCAGGTTGTGAGGGTTAGATGAGCCCTTTGACTTAGCGAGCACATCCTTGATACCAACACTCTCCAGTACGGCACGCATAGCACCACCGGCAACAAGACCGGTACCAGCAGCAGCTGGCTTCAGGAATACCTGAGCACCGCCGAAGCGAGCCTCCATCTCATGAGGGATGGTACCCTTGAGTACGGGAACTTTAACAAGATTCTTCTTAGCTGCCTCAACACCCTTGGCGATAGCTGCTGTAACCTCACCAGCCTTACCAAGACCCCAGCCGATGATACCGTTGCCGTCGCCGACAACTACAATGGCTGCGAATGTAAAGGTGCGACCTCCCTTTGTTACCTTGGTAACACGGTTGATGGCAACCAGTCTGTCTTTCAACTCTACGTCACTATTTACTTTAACTTTGTTCATTGCCATAATCGTTTAGAATTTAAGTCCACCTTTACGAGCTGCGTCTGCAAGCGACTTTACGCGGCCGTGATACAGATAACCGTTACGGTCGAAGACAACGGCGCTAACGCCAGCCTCCTGAGCCTTCTTGGCTACCAGCTCACCTACCTTCTCAGCCTGCTCGATCTTAGGCATAGCCTCGAGACCCAGTGAAGATGCAGAAGCAAGTGTTTTACCTTCCAAATCATTGATCACCTGAGCATAGATCTGCTTGTTGCTGCGGAAAACGCTCAGACGAGGACGCTCGGCTGTGCCGAATACGTTCTTACGAATTCTATATTTGATCTTAATTCGTCTTTCTACTTTCTTTGTTGTCATAATCTTCAATTTTTAATGATGTTAATTTTCAAGATTACTTAGCTGAAGCTGACTTACCCGACTTACGACGGATAACCTCACCCTTGAACAAAATACCCTTTCCTTTGTAAGGCTCAGGCATACGGAAAGAACGAATCTTAGCACAAATCAGACCGAGCAGTGCCTTGTCGCATGACTCGAGGATAATCTGAGGATTCTGGTTACGCTCAGACTTGGTCTCAACCTTAACCTCCTTAGGAAGCTGGATGAAGATGGGGTGAGTATAACCCAGAGCGAACTCGATGATGTTACCCTGGTTAGAAACACGGTAACCTACACCTACGAGCTCCATCTCCTTCTTATAACCTTCGCTTACGCCTACTACCATGTTGTTAACAAGCGCACGATACAGACCGTGGAAAGCCTGCTTCTGCTTGATGTTAACAGGGCTGTTCTCGTCGATCTCAAACTTAATCTGACCGTCCTCGATAGTCATCTTGATTGAGGGGTCAACCTTCTGTGTCAGCTCTCCCTTTGGACCCTTAACGGTTACAACACCGTCCTTGTCCTGAGCAACAGTAACGCCTGCAGGGATACTAATTGGCAATTTTCCTATTCTTGACATATTCTATCCTCCAATTAATATACATAGCAAAGAACCTCACCACCGATCTTCAGGGCTGCGGCCTCTTTGTCTGTCATTACACCTTTAGACGTGGAAAGGATGGCAATTCCAAGTCCGTTAATTACTCTCGGCATGTCTTTGTAGCCAGTGTACTGGCGAAGACCTGGGGTTGAAACTCGCTTCAAGCACTTGATAGCGTTTTCACGAGTAGCTGGGTTGTACTTCAAAGCAACCTTGATAGTACCCTGAGGACCATCCTCGATGAACTTGTAGTTCAGGATGTAACCCTTCTCGAAGAGGATCTTAGTGATCTCTTTCTTCAAGTTTGACGCAGGAACCTCAACGACACGGTGATGTGCCATGATGGCGTTTCTGAGTCTTGTCAGATAATCTGCTATTGGATCTGTCATAAAAATAAATGTTTTAATTAATCGGGACTACCCCGACAATATTAAATTAATAAATCTCTTTTTTGCTTAAATCAGGTAGATTACCAGCTGGCCTTCTTTACTCCAGGAATCAGACCGTTTGATGCCATCTCACGGAACTGGATACGAGAAAGACCGAACTGACGCATATATCCCTTTGGACGACCTGTGATCTTGCAACGGTTGTGCAGACGGATAGGGTTAGCGTTCTTAGGGATGCTCTGCAACTTGCGAGCTGCCTCATAAGCCTCTGCGGGATCCTCAGTAGTAGCGATCACCTTCTTCAGAGTTGCACGTTTCTCAGCGTAGCGAGCAACGAGCTTAGCGCGCTTTACCTCGCGGGCTTTCATTGATTCTTTTGCCATATCTCTTAATCGTTTTTAGCGTTCTTGAATGGAAGACCGAAAGCCTTCAGCAGTGCGAAACCTTCCTCGTCGGTCTGAGCCGATGTAACGAAGGTGATGTTCATACCCTGAATGCGGTCAACTGAATCGATATTGATCTCTGGGAAGATAATCTGCTCCTGGATACCCAGTGTGTAGTTACCACGGCCGTCGAACTTGCTCTCGATACCCTTGAAGTCGCGGATACGAGGGAGAGCGATGCGAACGAGCTTCTCGAGGAACTCGTACATGCGCTCACGACGAAGAGTTACCATCACACCGATAGGCATCTTCTTACGAAGCTTGAAGTTTGCGATATCCTTCTTAGAATATGTAGCAACTGCCTTCTGACCACAGATAGCGGTAATCTCGTTGATAGCAACCTCGATAATCTTCTTATCCTGAGTAGCGTCACCAAGACCCTGGTTTACTACGATCTTCTTCAGGACAGGAATCTGCATTGCAGAAGTGTAGTTGAACTGCTTCTGAAGAGCAGGAGCGATCTTCTCCTTGTACTCTTTCTTTAACTGTGCTGTATTTGCCATTACTTAATCTCCTCTCCTGACTTTTTAGCGATACGAACGACATTCTTACCCTCGCGCTTGATAGCAACACGGGTAGCCTTGCCACTCTTCGGATCAATCAAACTAATATTCGAAATGTGAATAGGAGCCTCCATCTTCACAAAGCCTCCCTGAGGATTCTTGGCGCTTGGCTTGGCACTCTTGTTCACCATGTTGATACCCTCTACGAGAGCACGCTGCTTGTCGGTCAGAACCTTCAGTACCTTACCAGTCTTGCCCTTGTCCTCACCGGCCAGAACGATGACTGTATCGTTTTTCTTAATATTGAACTTTGCCATTTCTCTTAACTCTTAACTGTTAATTATTAACTATTACAGTACCTCAGGTGCCAAAGAAACGACCTTCATATTCACGGCACGGAGCTCACGGGCAACGGGGCCGAAGATACGGCTACCGCGGAGCTCACCTGCATTGTTCAGCAGTACGCAGGCATTGTCGTCGAAACGGATGTAAGAACCATCAGCACGACGGATTTCCTTCTTAGTGCGAACAACCAAAGCCTTTGATACTGCACCCTTCTTTACATCACTTGTAGGGATCGCGTTCTTGATAGACACAACGATGATATCACCTACGCTGGCATAACGGCGCTTGGTACCGCCCAATACACGGATGCAGAGAGCCTCGCGTGCACCGCTGTTGTCAGCTACTGTAAGTCTTGATTCTGTCTGTATCATAATTACTTAGCTTTTTCTACGATGTTAACTAATCTCCATCTCTTTGTCTTTGACAGAGGACGGGTTTCCATAATGAGCACTGTATCACCTACATTGCACTCGTTATTCTCATCGTGTGCGTGATACTTCTTTGTCTTCTGGACAAACTTACCATACATAGGGTGCTTCTCCTTGAACTTGGCTGCAATAACAATGGTTTTATCCATCTTGTTGCTGATAACGACACCCTGTCTTGTCTTTCTTAAATTTCTTGTTTCCATCTGGACCATTGTTATTTATTAAGTTCTCTCTGATGAAGTTCTGATTTCATTCGTGCGATATCGCGACGAGCGGCCTTAATCTGAGATGGATTCTCAAGTGGAGTGATTGCGTGGTTCAACTTCATCTGGTTGTACTTTGCAACCTCAGCCTCAATGCGCTCTGCCAGATCCTTGGTCTCGAGCTCTCTTACTTCTTTAATCTTCATACTCAATTAAGCGTTTTTATCGAAATCACGTCTTACAACAAACTTAGTCTTTACGGGCAGCTTCTGAGCACCGAGGCGAAGAGCCTCCTTAGCGATGTCGAAAGGTACACCCTCTACTTCAAAGAGAATACGGCCTGGTGTAACAGGTGCAACCCATCCTGCGGGATCTCCCTTACCTTTACCCATTCGCACGTCAGCAGGCTTGCGAGTGATTGGCTTATCAGGGAAGATGCGAATCCATACCTGACCTTCACGGTTCATATAACGATTGATAGCAACACGGGCTGCCTCAATCTGGCGGCTGTCGATCCACTTTGCATCCAAAGTCTTGATGCCGAAGCTACCGAAAGCCAGTGTTGTTCCTCTGTGGGCGTTGCCTTTGTTGCCGCGTCCATCCTGAGGTCTTCTATATCTTACTCTTTTGGGCTGTAACATAATAAGTTTCTACTTTAAATCGTTATTACTTCTTCTTATTACGGAACTTTCTGTCACGACCATTACCGCCGTTAGAGCGACCATTTGATTTCTCCTGAGTGAAGTTAGGTGCGAGGTCAACGTTTCCGTAAATCTCACCACGGCAAATCCATACCTTGATACCCAGAATACCAACCTTGGTCAGAGCCTCAGCGTGGCAGTAGTCAATGTCAGCACGATAAGTGTGCAGAGGAGTACGACCCTCCTTCAGCATCTCGCTACGTGCGATTTCAGCTCCATTAAGACGACCTGAAATCTGAACCTTAATACCCTCGGCACCAGCACGCATTGTGTTCTGGATAGCCATCTTGATGGCACGGCGATAAGCGATCTTACCCTCTACCTGGCGAGCGATGTTGTTGGCAACAATCGTGGCATCGAGCTCAGGACGCTTTACCTCGAAGATATTAATCTGAATCTCCTTATCATAGAGCTTCTTCAGTTCTTCCTTCAGTTTGTCGACATCTTGTCCACCTTTACCAATGACGAGACCTGGACGGGCTGTGCAAATAGTAATGGTAACCAGCTTCAATGTGCGCTCGATGACAATCTTCGATACGCTGGCCTTAGCCAGACGCTCGTTCAGGTACTTACGGATTTTCTGATCCTCTACCAGGTTATCTCCGAAGTCCTTGCCTCCGAACCAATTTGAATCCCAACCTCTTACGATTCCAAGACGGTTGCTAATTGGATTAACTTTCTGTCCCATACTTATTCTTTTACATCATTAGTTTTAGCATCAACAAACAGAGTCACGTGATTAGAACGCTTGCGGATACGATAGCCGCGACCCTGTGGTGCAGGTCTCATTCTCTTCATTGTAACACCCTCGTCAACGAATACGCGAGTGATGAACAGCTCACCATCCTCAGCCTTGCGATCGTTCTTGGCTTCCCAGTTAGCGATGGCCGAACGGAGGAGTTTCTCTACATTAGCTGCAGCTGCCTTCTTCGAGAAACGGAGTACACCCAGAGCGCGATTAACCTCCATGCCGCGGATCATGTCCACAACATAGCGCATCTTGCGGGGTGAAGAGGGGCAGCCGTTGAGCTTGGCAAAATACTGTGTCTTAAGTGCTGCTTTTCTTTCTTCAGCCTTAATATGTTTTCTTGCTCCCATTTTAATTCTTTAATTTTTTAATTCTTAATTCTCCCTGGGATTACTTCTTGTTACCGGCGTGACCACCGAAACGACGTGTAGGTGCAAACTCTCCGAGCTTGTGACCAACCATGTTTTCTGTAACGTAAACAGGGATAAATTTGTTACCGTTATGAACTGCAACAGTGTGTCCCACGAAATCGGGTGAG
Organism: Xylanibacter ruminicola 23; assembly: GCF_000025925.1. NCBI lineage: Bacteria > Pseudomonadati > Bacteroidota > Bacteroidia > Bacteroidales > Prevotellaceae > Xylanibacter > Xylanibacter ruminicola. The sequence goes on from NC_014033.1 coordinate 2,533,764, forward strand.
ATCATTGATGCTCTGGCCCATGTCTTAACGACATTCTTCTTACCACTCTCATTCATAGCGAGAATCTTCTTCTCGAGTGATACGTTGATGTATGGACCCTTCTTTAATGAACGACTCATAATTTACTCTAATTAACTTGTTTACTTCTTGTTAGCTCTTTCAATAATGTACTTGTTTGAAAGCTTCTTAGGTGCACGAGTCTTAAGACCCTTAGCGTACAAGCCCTTACGTGAACGTGGGTGACCTCCAGACTGACGTCCTTCACCACCACCCATTGGGTGATCATGTGGGTTCATAACTACACCACGGTTGTGAGGACGCTGACCCAACCAGCGAGAGCGACCAGCCTTACCTGATGCCTCCAGAGCGTGATCTGAGTTACCTACACTACCTACAGTTGCTTTACAAGCTGAGAGAATCTGACGAGTCTCGCCTGAAGGAAGCTTGATTACACAATAGCTACCCTCACGAGAAGTCAACTGAGCGAAATTACCAGCCGAACGAACCAGCTTGGCACCCTGACCAGGACGCATCTCAATGTTGTGGATGACTGTACCTACAGGGATGTTTGCCAAAGGAAGGGCGTTACCAACCTCGGGTACTGCATCAGCACCCGACATCAGAGTTGCACCAACCTGCAGTCCATTAGGAGCAATGATATAACGTTTTTCACCATCAGCGTAGAAAAGAAGTGCAATGCGAGCTGAACGGTTAGGATCGTACTCGATTGTCTTTACTACAGCTGGAACACCATCTTTCTCTCGCTTGAAGTCGATCAGACGATACTTCTTCTTGTGACCGCCGCCCATGTAGCGAACAGTCATCTTACCGGTGTTGTTTCGACCACCGGTTGAACGCTTACCGTAAACGAGAGACTTCTCTGGCACGGATGCAGTAATATCCTCGAACGTGCCAATAATCTTGTGTCTTTGACCCGGAGTTACGGGCTTTAATTTACGTACTGCCATTTTTATTACTGAATATTGCTATAAAAATCAATTACATCGCCCTCCTTAAGAGTAACGATTGCCTTCTTGAACGCGTTCTTCTGACCCTTGATCAGACCAGCCTTAGTGTAGCGTGAGCTACGCTTGCCGGCGTAACGAACAGTGTTCACGTCGATTACTGTAACATTGTACAGAGCCTCAACCTCATTCTTAATCTCAAGCTTATTAGCCTCAGGACGAACGATGAAACCATACTTGGCCTCAGCCTTCTTGGTACGCTCCTCGCCCTTTACCTTATAAGTTTTCTCTACAGAAGACTTGTCTGTAATCTTGGTCATCTTCTCAGTGACCAGGGGTTTAATGATAAATGCCATATCCTTAGTCCTCCTTTTACTTGTTTAAGATACCGTCGATAGTCTCGAGAGCCTTCTCAGTGATAACGAGTGCATCAGCGTTCAGCACCTTGTAGGTGTTAACCAGCGAAGCCTCCATTACCTCTGTGCCCTGCAGATTGCGAGCCGACAGATATACATTGTTATTAGTACCTGACATTACGAAGAGAGTCTTCTTGCCGTCAACCTTCAGGTTCTTTGCAATGTTGATGAACTCCTTAGTCTTAGGAGCCTCCATGGTGAAGTCCTCAACAACTACGATTGCATTCTCCTGAGCCTTGTATGACAGAGCTGACTTACGAGCAAGAGCCTTAACCTTCTTATTCAGCTTGAAGCCGTAGTCACGAGGTGTAGGACCAAACACACGACCACCACCACGCAGCAGAGGTGAGTTGATATCTCCGTGACGGGCACCGCCGCCACCCTTCTGACGTCCAAGCTTACGAGTAGAACCAGAAATCTCGCTTCTCTCCTTTGACTTAGCTGTACCCTGACGCTGGTTAGCGAGATACTGCTTAACGTCCAGGTAGAGAACGTGGTCATTAGGTTCAATACCGAAGATAGCCTCGTTCAGAGTTACCTTACGTCCGGTCTCCTGACATTTGATATTCAATACGCTAACTTCCATCTTACTTGTTAATTAAAACAGTTGAACCATTATAACCAGCGCAGCTACCCTTAACAAGGATAAGATTGTGCTCTGGAATTACCTTTAACACTTTGAGGTTCTGAGTAGTAACTCGATCGCCTCCCATCTGGCCGCCCATGCGCATTCCCTTGAATACCTTGGCGGGATAAGAACAGGCACCGATAGAACCTGGCTTACGCAGACGGTCGTCCTGACCGTGAGTAGCCTGGCCTACGCCACCAAAACCATGACGCTTCACAACGCCCTGAAAACCTTTACCTTTTGAAGTTCCTACAACGTCAACAAACTCGGCACCCTCGAAGATGTCGACTGTAACGGTGTCACCGAGATTCAACTCGGTATCAAACTTGAACTCGGCCAAGTGGGCCTTTGGTGTAGTGTTAGCCTTCTTGAAGATACCCATCATTGCTTTTGTGGTATTCTTCTCCTTCTTCTCACCGAAGGCGAGCTGAACAGCCTCATAGCCATCCTTCTCAACAGACTTAACCTGAGTTACAACACAAGGACCAGCTTCGATAACAGTGCACGGTACATTCTTACCGTCGGCACTGAAAACGGATGTCATTCCGATTTTTCTTCCAATTAATCCTGGCATTTCAGTTTAAAAATTAATAATGTTTATAAAATATATAATAAATGTTCCTTTTTAAGTGGCTCTCGCAACTTCCGTGCACACAAAACACCCACTTAAAAAGGAACTTCAACTACTTCGTTTTCGAAGGCTAAGTCGCTATTTATCAGGGCATTGTTAGCTCCACGGCCAGCGCAATACTCACTTTTGCGGGTGCAAAGGTACAAATAATATATAATATACACAAATATTATTAAGGCTTAGTAGTAACTTTTAAGTATTTTTATACCTTACACCTCCAAAAACTAAACAATTCTGGCTTTTGGAAGCCGAGGTAAGGTATGTGTTGTTCAGATAATCTGCGTGTGCTGTCCAGATAATCTCTATCAGTTGCTCAGATAATCCCTATAGGGGTATAGAGATAATCCGAACGAGTGGTTCGCTACGTCTGAGCAAGGCATAAGTGCCATCCCAACAAACTATATGCTTCTAACATTATCGCCATTAAAAACAAATTCACCACTAACTTGCTGATATTTAATACATTACATATAATATGTGATTTAGTGAATTAGATATATATAACTTTTAGTATACAAAAAAGGAAAATGTATAACATTAATATTTTTGAATAGAAAAATGTTGCATATTATAAATGCACTAAATCACACTTTCAATCAGATTAACAAGCCAAGTTATTGATATTCAACCACTTGCCCCATCAAAAAACCCATCTTTTTTTTATATCAAATTGATTGAACACAAAAAAAAGAATCCTCTTGCAACCTATTTTATAAAGTTGCAAGAGGATTGAGGTCATATAGCAGTTATTCCATACTGTTCATGTCAGGGGCATCTATAGATGATTCTTTTTAACCTAACCAGTCATCGAATTCTGGTGCATCTGTTGGATCTGATGTGTCTGGAAATTTATCGCCACTACTTATCAACAATGCACCCTGATGGCGCAGTTCTATCACCTGTACAGATGGCTTAATATATACTTTCTTTTTCATATCCTTACTTAATTATAACCTTTTTACCATTATGAATATACAGTCCTTTCTGTGTGGGCTTGGCAGAGAGCTTACGTCCGCTCATGTCGTACCAACCACCAAAGTCAATCTCACCCGTCTCGGTGTCGAGTGTACCGATGGCTGTTGTGCCGCCCTGATTGTCGTCGTCATCCTGATTACCAGGTCCTACATTCGACAGTAGTCTGACTACGATGCTACTGGGCAGTTCATCTATGGTTCCACGCGTCATGCTACGAGTATTATTGGGTGTGCTGTTCCAAATCAGATAGCAAGTCATCGGACGGATCTTGGCACCGCTCTTAGCTTTCACAAAGTCGCCCACCTCAATATCATCCTTCTGTACTCCTGCAAATCCATAGACTCGCCCAATCTCCGCAGCGTTTGCACCGCCGGATATCCATTCCTTATATTCATACGTTCCCTTGAACGTCCAGTTACTACCCTTATCGGCTTTCTGACAATTGCCGCCACCCTCTGTACAGAGCGCCACGCCCTCGTTAGGGATGGTGAACGTGATGCCCGTCGCTGTCGGCATAAACAGATATGGCGTATTGGCTGTCAGCGTAGTCACGTTGTTGGTGCCGTCGCCCGGCTCCTTCATGGTGGCTACCCACTGCTCATTTTCTTTCTCTACGCCTACAAACTCATAGAACGAGCCGCCCTCGCTGCCCGTGCAGATATAATCAAATGGCAGCATTACTGTCGACGCCTTACCCACGGTGAACGTGCGGTTATACGTCACGTCATCCACCGTTATTGCTGTCGGAATGTTGATGGTTGCCGTCGATGTTCCATCAATGGTTGCAACCTTACCGCTTTGGTCTTCAGAAGTAGTCAGGGCTCCATAGTTAGTCACCTTCGGAGTAATGGTAAACATCGCCTCCTTAGAGCCAGCATAGTTGGCCATGCCGGTGATGGTATAGGCATGGTTGCCAGAATCCTGAATTGGGCCGCTCGGAGCAGTCACGGTGTAGTCGGTATTCTCGGTCAGCACTGTCTCGCCGTCCTTCACAGTGATGACGGGTGTCAATTCGCTGCCCGTCCATGTCTGCGACGGAATGGTGACGGTGATGTCATTATTCGCCAGCAGTTTCTTCACATCTGCTGTCACCGTTACGTCGTTATCAGGCATGATGATGGTATAGGTGCCGTCACCGTTGTCGGTCATGAGTTGTTGTGCGCGGGCTTCGGGGGCGACGATGACCAGAAGCAGCAGGAGGGCAGCGCGAAGTATATTCTTATTATGTTTCATTGCATTCTTTTGTTTTTGTTGTTCTACAAAGTTGTTGATGTCGCCAGTGGCTTATTCTAAATAGTCTTCATAATCGGGTATCTCTTCGGGCGGGGTGGAGCGAAGGTATTTCGATTGTTCCGTGGCCTCGACGTTGGTGGCACTGTAGCCCGCCTCAAGCTCGATGACGATTGTGGAGCCCTGGCTGAGGTCCTGGCCGTTGCCGGTATAGGGCTGGCCGTCGACGCTGACTATCTTGAAATGCTCGGGCAGGGTGAGCACGAGGCCATTGTTGCCGCCAGTGCCATCGCCCGTCCACATTAGGTAGCACGACGTGGGGCGAATCTTCGCGCCGCTCTTCACTCTCACGAAGTCGCCGGCCACGACGAGTTGTTCGTCCACCTCCTTGGTCGCTCCTGCGAAGCCGTACACCTTGCCGATTTCTTCGGAGTTCTCGCTGTCGCTCCAGTAGCGAGGCTGGTAGGTGCCTTTGAAATTCCATTTGTTCCACGAATATGTGCCATCACTGCCGTCGTACTCGGTCTGCTTGTTACCGCGTTCGTAACCCTCAGTGAAGATATCGAAGCCTTGGTAGTAGTCGTCCCCATTAGTGAAGTAGAGGAATTTAGCGTCCGCACTAGGCATGAAGAGATACGGCGTGTTGGCCTTCATCGTGGTCTCAGTCGTTTCGTTAGAGCCTTCCACGCCCACTTCCTTCATCACGGCAATCCAGAAGTTAAATGGCACTTCCTCAATGCCTGCGAACTCGTAGAACTTTCCTTCCATAATGTTGTCATATTCACCCCGCCTGATATCGTTCTTCGTGAAGTCGAACGGCAGCATGATGGTCACGGCCTTGTCTCTGGTGAACGGACGGTTGTAACGCAGGTAATTTGTCCTCTGTTTCGTCTTGACATCCTTGATGCCGAGCGGCATGTCATCGTACTCGATGATATAGCTCTTCTCCCCGCTGTAGCTGTACGTCTCCACCAGGTCACCGTATGTCGGCGTATAGTACTTGCCGTCGAAGACCATGGTGTGGCCATAGACCTTCAGGAAGCCGTGGTCGGTCGGAGTGCCAAAGTGGGCGAAATTGTCGGGAACGTCGGCCGATTCCACAGCGGGCGAGCCTTGCTTCAGACCGCGTGTGCCGACGTAGAAGCAGTTGGTCAGTTTACCCTCACCATAGCCGTTGCTGCGGTGGAAGAAGGTGCTGTTCCTGTCGTTGTCATATCCCCACAGCAGTTCGCACATGTTGCCATTGTTGTCGTACTGGCCGTGCAGGAAGAGGCAGTCGGTGAGGTCAACATACGCATACTGCGACATGGCACCGACGAATCCGCCGCAGCCGTAGGTCTGATTCCAGGTGTTCGAGTTACAGATGAGTCCGTCGAACACGCAGCCCGTGATGTGGCATTGGTTGTATTGCGAACTCAGAAGACCCACGAATCCGCCGTGCTCCGCTTCACCGTTGATGGTGCTGCTGATTTGGGTGCTGACGCGGCAGTTCTCAATGGTGAGGTTGCTGCTGGCAGAACCTACCAGACCGCCCATGTAGTGCCAAATACCGCCATCAATCTGTCCCGTTGCATGCAGGTTGCGGATGGTAGCGCCGTTAGTGATGCGGAACGGAGCGCAATTAGGCCTATCAGCGGTGTAGTTGAAAGTCAGCGTATGGCCGTCGCCGTCGAACGTTCCTTTGAACGCGTATTTTCCGCTACCCGCCATCGTTGTCACGGTGATGTCGTCGCCCAGCACCACGGTCTTGCCACTGAAACCGTTCAAATCAGCATCGACATCCATGCGCTGACAGAAGTAGTTCCAGCCATCGGCAGTCTTGATGGTGTAGGTGTCGCCGCTCTGAGTGATGTTGTTTTCATTCAGCGGATACGTGAACGTAGCGCTGAGGTTCACGTCCTCTGCGGGCATGTTGAACGTGTAGGTGTTTCCGCTTTGCGTGTAGGCGATGTTGTTGCCCGACGTCGCGCCCGTCAGGGTCAGTCCTTCAAGACTCTCATCCATCTGTTGCGTGTAAGTGATGGTCATCGCTTCGCCCTCCAAAGCCGAACTCTTGCTCAGGCTGAACTGCGAGTAGGTGTTGTTGACATTGAATCCGGCCAAGATGCTGAAATTTGTGGTCAGCATGTATGGATGCTCGTTATCGCTGTTGATGATGATGGTAACGGTGACGGTGTAGTCGCCTATTAAATTTGGTGCTGTACCACTACTTTCTGACGTAGCGTTGTTCGTGTAACTATAGGTAGTTTTAATATCGGTAATGCCCGTCTCTGCCGAGAAATCCGTCAAGTTAAGTGTGGCACTATGTCTTTGGTTGTCAAATGAAGCATCGTTGGCGGTGAGCATCAGTGTGGACTTGCGACTCGTGCCGAGGTTGCAATTGTGGTATTGGCTGGTCTGATTGCACGTGGCGGTCAGTGTATTGCCGCTGGCACTGAACGTAAACGTATGTCCGGGGTCGGAAGTATCCTCCACCTCAACATCGTAGGTAATGGCAATAATGCCATCCTTAAAACTGAAGTCTCCTGAAGCGTCATCTCTTGCGCTGGAAAACATTATTTTCAATGGATTCGGAGCGCTGACAGCCACACTGCCCTCAAAAGTTGCGGAATTAGAATAATCATAGTTGTTGTTCGACGGGAAATCGTAGTCGTTGGTGGTTCCTTGCAGATGCAGCAATGTTGAAGTGTTGTTCTTATCAAGGCCAATGTACATTTGCATATCACTATCGTAGAACCTGAAATTAGTGAGTACCACGCTTTTCACGGTTCCTTCTAAGTTAGGAAACTCAATGACACCTCCGCACTCAATTACACTGGCACGAAAGGTTGTAGTTTTTTTATTGGGTCTACAGTAGATATTATTGTTTGACGGGTCATTGTTAGACCAATGCAAGGTCTTTCCACTGCTTACCAACGTCCAGTCGTCTTGCACCGACGTATTACCCGATGCGCCGCCGTCCATATAGAACGTCACGGTTCTTGTCTCCGTCACAGCCCACGCCGTCTGCGCCATCGTGAGCATCGCGGCGAGGGTGAGGATGAGGATGAGATTGAATTTCTGTCTTGTCGTTCTCATTTTCTTTTTAATTGTTTATGTTTAATGGTTTAACTTTATTACTATCTCAGTTTGCCTTTGCCATCCAGATATTTGGTGAAGGTCTCCCACTGCACGGCGTTCTTCTTGATATTGGCCTGCGTGCGCTCGTCGTCGATGAACTGGGCAGGATAGCAGTCGTGCAGGTAGTAGCGGGGATTGTCGGCATCCTCGCCAATCATGGAATAGTGCAGCACGAGGTCGTAGAATATGCGACTGTCTATGTCGGATACGAAGCGGCTGACCTCGAACAGTACGTCCTCGCCGAGGTGGAACTCCAGCTTTTCTTTATTATAGTTCTTCATCAGTTTCGTGTAAAGCTGCTCGTCCTGCTTCTTGAAGCGGATTTCGCGGGTGCTGACGTTGAACCACTCTATGTCGTCCTCGGTAAAGAGGGTGTCGATGGCGGCGGTCGCGCCCCTTGTGTCACCGCCCGCCTCGCAGACGAAGAACCTAGTCTGCTCTACGGGGTCTGTCGTAAACGGTTCTTCCTGCTCGTTCTTGCCGCATGACGCGATGAAGATGGCAGCAACCATCACGAAGATGTTTCTACAGAAAGTCAGATTTTTCATTATCGTTTATGCTTTATGGTTTAACTTTATTTGTCTCGTGGGGTATAAAACACAGCGGCTTGCCCTGCATTCGTGCAGAGCAAGCCGTATATCGCCATTGCGCGCCGACACAAGTGTCGTCGCTCAATGTATTTTTAGCCTCTATAGAAGTATAGTGAGTGAGTGAGTGAGTGAGTGAGTGAGTGAGTGAGTGAGTGAGTGAGTGAGTGAGTGAGTGAGTGAGTGAGTGAGTTAACGAATTATTTGACATGGCCAAACAATTCGCGTTAAACATTGTTACAAACACGCATTTACACATCATCTGTTGATAATAAAGATTCTAATGTTTCATAAAACGAGTGCAAAGGTAACACTTTTTATCGAAACCACCAACAATAATGAATAATAATTTTATATTTACCTAACAATAATCGCTGGAATCAACTTCTCAGGTATTGTTTACACAATCCGCTATCATACGCACAGAAATGTTCACATCTGTTTTCATCTCCTCAGGGCGAGAAATAGCATAATGACAATTAGGACATTGTATCTGTTTTTCCAAATATGCGCACATTCAGCTGTGGCTGGCAAATTGTTTTTTTTCATTTTCTATCAATACTATATCATCACATAGTTCGCAGACTGTCGACCTATGTGTTATGAAGATCATAGTTTTCTGAGGTAAAGCTGTAAATATCCGGTGGTACAGATCTTTTTCAGTAGATTCGTCGAGCGAGCTGCTTATCTCGTCGAGCAGCAGTATGTCGCCATCATGCAGCAAGCCACGGGCAATGGCTATGCGCTGGGCCTGCCCCTCGCTCAGGCCGCAGCCACGTTCACCCAGTTCGGTATCAAGACCATCCTCCAGATCGAACACAAAGTCGGCACAGGCGGTATGCAGCACCTGGCGCAACTCGTCGTCGGTAGCCGTGGGCTTGGCCAACTGCAGATTGTAGCGGATGGTGCCGCTCATCAGGGTGTTGCCCTGCGGCACGTAACAGATGTTACCACCTACCTCTACCCGTCCGCTGGTGGGCTGGATAAAGCCGAGTATCAAGCGGAACAGGGTGGTTTTACCAATACCCGTCTGCCCCATGATAGCCGTCTTGGTGCCAGGGGCAAACTGGTGCGTAAAATGCTGTAATATCTCGCTGTCGCCATTGGCATAGCGGAAGCTCACGTCATCAAGCCTTACCATTTTATTTGGCACGGAGTTACACGGATTATCACGGATTTCTTTTTTGTCCTGAACAGACAGTTCCTCTAACCTATCGATACTGGCGGTGCAGTGTATCACCGTGGGCACCATGTTAAGCAGTTGCAGAATGGGGTGCTGAATCATACCTACCAGCTGCAGGAACGAGGTCATGACACCAAAGGTGATGGTGCCATTACGCAAAGAAATGCCACCCCATACGAATGCCAACAGATAGCCCAGGCCGAACACACAGCCCATCACAATCCTCATGGCCACGGTGAACCGCATTCGACGCATCACATTGCCTTTCAATCGCTGCTGCATCGACTCCAAACGATCGGTAACCCACTGCTCTGAGCCCAGCGAGCGCAGCACGGCATTGTGCTCCATGCTCTCTTGCACCTGCATCTGTATGCGACTCTCGTCTTCGCGGATATCGAGCGTCATCTTACGCAAACGGCGGGATATCAGCTTACCAAACACAATGGCCATAGGCGTGAGCAACAGCAATGCCCAGGCCAGACGAGCGTCGAACCAACGCATGAGCAGGAAAGCACCACACAGCTGTATAAAGGTGATGGCTATCTGGGGGATGGTGTCGGTACACACGCTGCTAATGGTCTCGATGTCCTTGACCAGTCGCGAGGTAACATCGCCCGAGTGCAGCTCTTGTTCGGTATATAGCTGACGGCGGAACAGACTGCTGAAGATACGCAGGCGCAGGGCATTGGATTGATGTACGCCTGCCGTAGTGGTGAGCCAGTAGCCCACCTGACGGAGTGCCACGCCACCCAATACGGTGAGTACCAACAGTAGCACCATACGCAGCACATCGTCGGCCGTGCCTGTACGGATGGTTTCGTCGATGAACTTACGACTGAGCCATACCATCAGCAGGCCAAGTGCCACCTGACCGATACCCGTCACGATACGCACCACCGTATTAAAGCGGATACCACGCGAGTGATGCCATAGCCACGCGATGTAGTTCATATTTTTTTAGGCACGAATTACGCGAATTACACGAATTTATTCCACCACACCAACGTTTTGCCATTCGTCGAGGATGGCAGCCACATCGGTTTTGGCCTCATCGACTGAAACTTCGTATTCGTCGCAGAGTTTCTGGGCGAGGGTGTCGATGGTGAAACCGTCCATAGCCACAGCCTGCTGCCACAGCCAGGCGGCTGTCTCGTTCAGCGCCAGCATCTTACCAAAGTTAATGGCGCCAAGGCCCTCGCCTACTATCACATTCTCGCCGCACACCTGGCGCAGCACAAATCCCTTTTTTATCTTCATGTTTAATGTTTAATCTTTAATGTTTAATGTTTAATCTTTAATCTTTAATGTTCAATCTCCTAAGTATGGCCAGCAAGTACCGGCGGATGGGGCGCAGATGCCACCACAGGCGGGCAGCACGACAGCGCCACGGGGTGTACAGATCGTGCATCTGCTCGTTAGCACCCACCACATGGGTAGCCACAGCCTTTACATCCTGCAGCGTACAACGCTCGGTGCCTACCAGATTGCCGTCGCCCATCAATATGACGTTACGGCCATCAAAAAGTATAATCCTGTGCACCACATATCTGCTATTATCAACCCAAGCCAGCACCACATCGCCAACCTTCAGCTTATCGGGCTTCTGTAGAACCACACTCTCCTTACCACCGATGATAAACGGCAGCATGCTGTGGCCATTCACGGGCAGTGTCACGCTCACTCCTTCCCTCACCAGCCGGATGGCTTCCTCTATGATCTCATGATCCGTCACAATTATTTCATTTTTACATTATTACATTTTTACATTGCTCCAGCACAACCGTGCTGCGGCCTCGTCGGGCAGACACTCCAGGTGCCACATGGGCACTTGCATGGCCAGGTTGTTCTCGGTGGCATGCAGACCATCGGCTATACGTGCGTCCCAGCGCTTGCCACTGATGCTGGGCACCAGGGCTGCATAGGCCTGCAGTCCGCCTAATGGCTGTATCTTATTGTAAGGCGCCTGACTGAGCATCACGATACCCCCCAAGGGATAGCGCACGTTACGATAGCAGGGTGTTTTGCCGCTCCAGGGCGAGCCGAAGACCGTAGCCGCGCCATCCGCACCAATACGTACCACGGGATTATCATCGTTAACCAGTTCGGTGCCATCGATATACTGTAGCCACAGGCGGGCATGTGTACTCTTACCCGTGCCGCTGGGGCCCAGGAACATATAGCCCTTATCCTGATAGCTCACGATAGCCGCATGGAACAGCGCCGTGCACTTATCGGCCGTTACCAGGGCAAACATAATCATCAAGGCGTTATCGATAGCCATTTTTACGTGATGGGCAGTCATTATCAGTCGGCCCTCACTATAGTCGGCCTTGCAAACCAGCCAACCGGCATTTACGCCAAACCAACCAAACTGGAACACCATCTGACCAGTAGCGGTATGACCGCAGATAATGATCTGTTCATTATCTTCCTGTCGCAGTTCCTCGGTATAGGCGGGTGCATCGCCGCTGGTAATATCCAAGGTAAACAGCACGTCGCCTTCGGCACAGGCAAACGGCTCATAGTTGGTCATGAGCGATAAACAAGCCTCATCGCCACGCACGCAGAACCGATGTTCTGCCACTTCATAATATCTGGTTATACACATTCCGGATAGTCTCTTAATGATATACTTCTGAGTCGAATACGTATGTGCAACGTACGCACGATACGTTTCCAATAGAACAGCTCTTGCCACAGTATCTCGGAGGCGTTAAACCGCATCAGCTGCAATCGGCGACGTTTGCTCTGTGCAACCCTGCGCCACACCCCCAGCTGTGTGCGTTTGGCATAACGTCCGAAGTTGCCACCAGCCATGATTTCGCGCAGCATCCACTCGCCACGATAGCTACCTGGTTTACAAAGCATCTGTTCCTTTGGCAGGTGCAGCACCTCAGCCAGCACCCACATCAGGGCACCTGCCGCATGAAGCAAGCCCAAACGACGTAACTGAGCACTCACACACTGCCTGTCGTCGTCGGTAGCATTCTGCAGCAGCCAATAATAATCGCACACCTGGCGCAGCCCTACCCCTTCGCCTAAGAAATGGCGCTGTATGTGTGCCAACTGCATGACCAGGGCGAACCTTACCGATGGTACATAAAAACCTTCGGGCGAAAGCTCGGTATGCTGTATCTCTTGCTCCAGCCATTGCTGCAAGCGGCGATTGGTGATAGGACTGAAATGGCCCGATGACGGACGGAAATGTATCTCAACCTCAACCCCTTTCTCGTTCTTGGGCAGATGGGCATGGTGGTACGCTACAATAGCCTCGCCATCAATGAGTGCCAACACACTCTCACGACCGCCCTCTACCCAGATATCGATATCGCCAGGCTGGCGGGCATATTTTTCGGGATAGAGGCGCGCGTTGGCCTGACCTTTCAGTATCGCCGTCTGGCGCCCTTTCTCTGAAAACTCCCGTGTGAGTCTGGCCGCCTCCTGATAGAGCAGTTCGTTCAGTCCCTTTATCGTCTCGGCCTCGCAAGTCCACTGCATAGCTATATCTACAGGTAGCTGTTGCTTACCCGACAACTGGCAAACGCCTTGGTAGCAAACGCCTACGAGCGACTGGCGCACAGCCATCTGATACAGCCATCGCCAGTCATCGGCATTCACGCCATCAGGAAACTCCTGCGACAGTCCTAACGACAGGCGCAGCAGCTGATAGAATAGTTCGTTATCGCGTAGAATCATACTTCAATGTTAAAGCAACATGGCGTTTGCGCCGCAAAGGTAATACTTTTCTACAACATTCAGTACATTCTACAGGAAAAAATTTACAATGAGAACTCGGCGGAGAGGATGAGTTCGCGGGGACGGAGGAGGTAGCTGGTGGTTGAGGTGGCGATACCAGTGTAGATGGTCTCCTCGTAGGCTTGCTTGTTGAACAGGTTGTTGAGAGCGGCCTTCAGGCGGACAGTCTTCAATCGCCAGGTTACCGAGGCATCGCTGAGCAGGGTGTTCAGGGTGTTGCCGGCTTGCAGCTCGTTGCGGTGATGCACAAACTTCCAAGAGAGATCAACCTTGCCGATAGTGGAAGTGAGCACCAGCTGCTGGCGCCAATTGAACAGCGTGGTATGCGAACTGCCAGCCGTTTTGTTGCCATTGAGCGAGAAACTGGCACTGTAGTCGAACTCGCACCAATCGGGCGACACGATGATACCCGGCGTAAGCGTAAGCGACTGGGTGGTATAACTGTACCACTCACCTGCCGACAGCTGGCGACCTTTGCTTAACGAGCCATTCACACCCAGGCTCAACTTGGTCTTGATGGCATAGAAGCCTTTCTGTATGCTGGCACCGCCACTCAGAAAGTCGTTCTGACTGTGGAGTTCCTTCAGGGTGTAGTAATAGCAGCCATCGATAATCTGCATATCGTTGGTGGTGTTGTTCCAACTGCGCTGCACCGTGAGGTTGACAGTGGCAAAAAGCTCACGGATAGGACGTTTGTACCGATAGCCCAACGTGGCATAAACCTGACGGTTGACAGGTATCAAGTCGGCTGCTTTGTACCACGTGCGATAATCACGGCGATAACTGTCGAGAGCATAGTTCTGCATACCACCCATTGTTTGTACGTAGGCACTACCGAGATGAATTTCGGAACGGGTATCAGGATTCCAATAAGCAGAGAGCACGGGATGCAGATAGAACATAGACTGCTGCTGACGCACGTAACGCTGGAAAGTAAGCGTGGGCGATAGCGAGAGCGTGAATTTATCGGTGCGATACTGCCAGCGGGGACGCGCCTCGATGATGAGGTGCAGGTTATCGGTGTGGTTTACATACACATCCTCGCCCTCGACAAACAGGTTGTAGGTATGTGTTATCTTACCAGCCTTACGCTGCCAGCCCAGCAGGTGGGCGGTATGCCAGAGGTTGGTGCGCAGGCGATTTCGATCGGCATCGAGATAGAGGTCGCCCACACTATGATGGTAGTCGAGGACAGATTTCCAGGTGAGCTGTGCCCCACTCTTTAACGAATACATACGATACAGCGAGCCCTCGAGAGCGAGCTGCGGCACACGGATGCGCTGCAAAGGTTCATTAGTGCCGAATAGAGACAGACCGTCGCCCTGCGTAGCACCGATGCTGAGCATCTCGTTGCCATAGGCTTTTTCGGTATTCACCTTACGCTCTACCTCAGCCGAGAAGTTATCGGTGATAATGGTCTTCTGCTGCTGTTCGGTGGTAATGGTGGGTGCCTCGCCATCAAGATAGTAGGCCGTACGGTTCTCGGTGGATTGTCGTACCACACTACGGTCGTACTGGGCAGCCACGCGCAGTTCGCCATCATTCTTTGTTTTCCTGACGCTGTTGATGCCATAGCGCTGCGAGGTATTGAAACGCAGGCGCTCCTCGTCGAGTGGTGCCGAGAGCGATGGCACACTGTACCACGAGGGGATGTGACCACCATCGAGACGATTGTAATTACCACCCAGAATCTGATACGACTCACTGAGGTCGATGCCCTTGCGGTCGTAGGCCACATCGTACATCAGCTGTTTCTTCTTACCTATCTGTCGGATATTGGCCGTACCGCCCACATGCGTGGGATCGCCTACCAACAAGTAGGGTATCAGCGTGGCCATCAACCGATCGCGAGCCTCGTCCTTCAGGGTAACGTTCATACCCACATCTTCGGTATAAACCTTATCACGCAAGGCCTTGATAGGCTGGTCGTGCTCTACAATCTCAGCTTTCTCCACATCCTTGGCACGGATATTCTCTGTGAGCTGGTTATAACGGCCACCCGTGAGATCGAGTCCTTCGACGGTGAAGCGCTTTACCTGTTGGTTATTATAGTATATCTTGCCGTTCGATGCCACATCCACGCCTGGCAGTTTTTTCAGCACATCCTTCAGAGAGTTGTCGCGGTCGCTGGTAAAACGCGTCAGGTCGAAGGTGATAGTGTCGCGGCCCGTGATACGACTGCCCTGTACCTTTACCTCTTTCAAGGCGAAGGCCTCGGATGGCAATGAGAGTACAACAGGCTTGTTGGCGTTTTTCATGGGCACGCCACGCCTGCGTTTGCCAAAGCCGAGCATGGTGGCCTGCACCTGGTCGCCCATGGCAACCTGATCGACCGTGATGGCAAACTCGCCATCAGCATTGGTCCGGGCAAACTTAACGGTCTTACCCTTACGCAGGTACATCACACTGGCACTGACCAACCGCTCGTGGGTGGCAGAATCCTCGACTACGCCATGCACCGTTACCTGTGCAGAGGCGCCAAGCGCCTGCATCAGCAACAGCATCAACAGAATGACACCGTTTTTCACTGCAGCTCAATGAGATTAAACTTGGGGCGATCAATCTTATCGAGTTTCGAGCCGTCGGAGTTCATGATCACAATCTTAGCCCCAGTGCCCGCCATCTGTTTGAGCACATCGTTCGGATCGTAGCTCTCCTTCAAACGTCGGAAGTCTTTCTGACTCACTTTCTCACGTTTCGCCTTGATGAGGGTAATAGGTTCGCCCTCGGGCTGCTCCATGCCCTGTCCGTCAAAGATGAACTGACGACTGCTATCATAGGCCCTCAGAATGAGACCTGGCAGACCGCGCAGTTTCCACGGTCCCTCGTCGAGGGGGATATCCTCGGTGTACCAGGCATACCACTGGCGGCCCTTGAAATGGGTGGTAGCCAACTGACAGGTATAACCCATGATATCAGCCGTAGAATCGGGCAGTACGGTCCATTCGGGTGTTTCCATCTTCTCCTCAATCTGACACTTTGCCTCACCCGCCACATCTAACATCAAGGTTTTACCTTTCTCTGGATAGTTCTTATAGAACTCCATCGACAGGATACCAGCCTTGGGCAAGTCTCTCAGGTCAAAATCCCCCTTTTCTATCTTCTCACGCATCAACTTCATGCGAACCGCAGCCGAATAGCTGTAGAACTTCGACACGCCATCGGCACTGATATCAAGACGCATCTCATCGTCGCGATATTTATAAGGTTTGGTAAGCGTATCGTTAACCGCCTTAGATTGATAGGTGATACGATAGGTTGTATTAGCAACTGCCAATGTATCGTTCTTACCCTTCTTCTTAGCCTCCTTGGCTGGCATTTTCATCTGGCTCTTATCAATCACCATGCCACCAATCTGCTGTGCCTGCGCCATCATACTGAAAGCCAGCAGGACAGAAATCATGAATATTCTCATTGTTTATAACAGTTTTTTAAGTTATTATTTTTTTCTTGCTTTGAATTTCTCGCGTAGGTCATAGACACGCAGCATCTCCTTGGCTTTCTCTATCATCTCAGATAGCTTTTCGGTTGGTTTGTCAACTTCGGCGGCCTTCTCAACAAACTGCTGATAATAGGCTTTGCCCTGCTCCTCATCCTTTAACAGATAGGCATAGGCATTAGCGATGTTATAGTAAGTGGCTACCGATGAGGGATTATACAACAGGTGCTCCTTCCAAGCGGCTATGGCCTCTTCGTATTTATGAGTGAGGTAATAGCCCTCACCCTCCGACAAGGTGATTGCTTTCATGATGGTAGTATCAGGAAGCATCAGTTCCTTAGCTAAAGACAGATAGTTCAGTCCTTCGGGATAGCGCTGGGTATCAACACACACCACGCCCAAGCGATAGGCACAGCCGGCGTGCTTCATGCCGCTCAGGAGAAAAGCCATCTGCAGGTACTTATAAGCCTGTTCCAGACTGTCGATACACGAACAACTCATGCCGGCCGAATAGAGGGTATTGAAGGTAGAGTCGCCCTGAGCTAACAGGCGTTCATACATCAGCGACGACTTGCCGAACTGGCGATCCATAAAGTAGGCATCGGCCAAGGCACGATTCACCTCAACGTTAGTAGAGTCAACACCAAAGTACTGCTGTCCGCACTTGATGCCGTTTTGTGGTTGTTCCAACTGCGCATATGCCAAGGTGAGTCCTGCCACCATCTCCCCATCCATAGGGAAACGCGCCAACAACTGACTTGTCCAAAACACATAAGAGTCCAGATCACTCTGTTTCTTATAGCTCTGAGCCAACTGGCGGAAAGACTCGTGCGAGAGACTATCCTCTGGAATCGTCTTAAGCAATTCTATTACCTGGCGATAGTTAGCACGCTTGTAGTAGCAGTCTGCCAGTTTCATCTGGACAGCACAGTCAACTATCGCACTCTGTTCGGCAGAATGCTTGAGACGCTCGATGATTTCATTTTGCTTCTCCTTTGGCAACTTATTCAGTTGCTTAAGGGGAAGGGCTAGGTTTTCTACTGCCTTCTCCCGGCTTTTTTTCTTGGCCAAGTCATAAGCTTTCTGATAGTGTTTCAGAGCTTCGAAGGTGTTATACTGCTGCATACAGCTGTCGCCAACCTGTAGGCAGATGGTAAGCGAGTCGATAACCTCGCCCTTGGCGGGAGAAACCGCCAAGAGGACGAGGGTTACAATAGACAAAACTATTTTCATTATAGAGAGAGAATTATTTCTTTGTAGTAATAAGAATGACGCCATCCTTGGCCTTTTCGCCATATTTCTCAATGGCTGTTTTCTCCTTCAGCACATTCATGTGGTCGATAGACTTAGGATCCAACTTACCCACTTCCTCAAGCGTCATCTCCTTACCATCTACATAGATTAAGGGCCTTTCAGAACGCTGCTCATTGAGTCCTTTTCTGCCAGCCTCGTAACCTGCCGCATAGGCAACTAACTTCTCTGCGAGAGCATCTTTAGAAGGACCATACTGAAGACGGAAGTTCAAGGGAACGGTGTATTTCACACGAACCGCTTCACCATCCTGTCTGCCAGGTATCCACTTGGGCATAGAACCTACAACACGGAGGGCTTCAGCATCGAGAGAGGGTGCGACAGACTTTTTAACCTGCGGCTCTGATACTCTGCCATCCTTCTCTACTACAAAGGAAACGATGACACGCCCCTGGATATTAGCATTCTCAGCCTCAGCAGGATACTGGATGTTGCTTGCCAGATACTCAAAAAGCTTTGAAGCGCCACCAGGGAATTGCGGCATCTGTTCTGCAACATCGTAAGTCTTGCCAGATGTTGGCTCAACCGTTTCCTCTATAGCTGGTGGCTCGGCAATCTCTGATTTCTTCTCGGCAGTCTCCACTATCTGTAGCACTTTCTTACCACCTATATTAATGACCGTATTCTTCCTGCCTTTTTTGATAGGCATCTGCTTCTGCGGCCGGGTATATTCATAATCGGTTACGGTCTCCGCATTCACTGCAAGCACGGCACCAATGATGGGCAAGAGAGCGAGCAACTTCAACAGACTGCGACGGGGAGATTTAGTATGTAACATCATATTAATTCGGTTTTTGAGGGTACTGTGAGAGATACCGTTAGCAAGGGAGTACCCACCAATGCTTGCGGCTTTTGTGATTAACAGGTATTGATATTGACGCGCATTGATCCCTTGAGAGAGTACTGCACCGTCGGCCTCATATTCGTGGATGGCACGCAGATCACTGCGCAGCATCCAAATGGCGGGATTAAACCACTGGAGGGCGGTGAGAGTATCAACAAAGAGCAGATCCCACGAGTGGTGGTAACGGATATGCCCTCGTTCATGTGTGAGAATAGCCGCATCGTTAGCCAGGTAATCGCTGCGGTTCATCACGATATAATGCATCCAACTGAATGGCGCCAGATCGGGGTTACCGGTCACACAGATCACGGTACCATCAGACTGCGGATACTTTTGACTATGCTTAATGAGTTTTACGATTCTGAACAACGACCAGAGGGTATGACCAAGCGTAGCTGCCATGCCGATGAAGAACAGGACAATGGCCACAGACTGCCAAAGCGGATACATACCGGCATCTGACGATATATCGGCCACAGCCTCAAGGGCGCCAAACGACACACTGGGGGCCGACTCTACCACAACGGTTTTATGCAGGGTGATGACGCACAGCGGCAGTACAAACGATGCCACAGCTGTAGCCAGAAGCACCACGCGATTAACACGGTGGAACGTTTCGCGGGCCAGCAGCACACGGTAGAACATGTAGAATACCGCTAAGATAGCAGCCACCTTGAGGTCGTAGGTCAGAAAATCTATCATTGTACAATTTAGTTATTTACGATTTCGACTATTGGTTCTTTTCTATCTGATCGAGAAGTTCCCGGAGTTCTTCAACAGAAATCTTCTCTTCCTTAACGAAAGCAGACACTGCTGACAGATAGGAGTTATTAAAGTAGTTCTTGATAACACCGGCAATGGATTTACGACCGTACTCAGCCTCGGTGATGAGGGGATAGTACTGATAGGTATTACCAAACTGCTTATGATCAAGATAGCCTTCCTTCTCCAGAATGCGTACCATCGTAGATAGCGTATTGAAGTGCGGGCGCGGTTCATCGTAGTACTCTAAGAGCTCCTTGACGAACATCGGACCGTGCTGCCAATACAAATCCATGATCTCCTTTTCCTTGTTTGTTAACTTTTTCATTTTACTACAGTTTGCTTTAAGTTCGAAAATCAAATTGCGCGTTGTTATCAATATCCGAGTGCAAAGTAACTAAAAGTTTTCGTTACAATCAACTAAAAGCTATAGTTTTTAAACTAAATTAATTAGTTAAGTTTGGTTTTAACGATTATTCAGGCTATCAGAATAAAAAAAACAGCGCATCCTTAGGGATACGCTGCTTTATAATCAGATAAAGATAAAACTATACCTTGATCTCAACCTCAACACCGCTGGGGAGCTCGAGCTTCATCAGAGCGTCAACAGTCTTAGCAGTTGAGCTGTAGATGTCGATCAGACGCTTGTAGTCTGAGAGCTGGAACTGCTCACGAGCCTTCTTGTTAACGAAGGTAGAGCGGTTAACGGTGTAGATACGCTTGTGTGTAGGAAGGGGGATAGGACCGCTGATGATAGCACCTGTGGCCTTAACAGCCTTCACAATCTTCTCGGCTGACTTGTCTACGAGTTTGTGGTCGTAGCTCTTCAGCTTGATACGAATTTTCTGACTCATTGTCGTTTTAATTGTTTAATTGTTATTTAAAAGGGGGTGCTGCTAAAGAGTCATTTGCTCAGCAGCACCCATTTGTTATCTTTATACGAGGTCGGCACGGCCCTTAACCTCCTCCAGAACTGCCTTAGCGATAGAGCTTGACAGAGGAGCGTGGTGATCGTACTCCATTGAGCTGGTAGCACGACCTGAAGTGATGGTACGCAGAGCGGTTACATAACCGAACATCTCTGACAGGGGCACCTGAGCCTTAACAACACGGGCACCGCTGCGAGCCTCTTCCATACCCTCTACCTGGCCACGACGCTTGTTCAGGTCACCGATAACGTCACCCATGTTCTCCTCAGGTGTTACAACCTCGAGCTTCATGATAGGCTCCATCAGTACGGGCTTAGCCTGAGCGCATGCGTTCTTGTATGCCTGCAGAGCAGCGATCTCGAATGAGAGCTGGTCAGAGTCAACGGGGTGGAACGAACCGTCGAGTACAGTTACCTTCAGTGAATCCATTGGGTAACCACCGAGGATACCATTCTTCATAGCGTTCTCGAATCCCTTCTGGATAGATGGGATGAACTCCTTAGGAATGTTACCACCCTTAACCTCGTTAACGAACTGCAGACCGCCGTCCTTAGCGATATCCCAATCGTCGTCAACAGGACCAACGTTTACGATGATATCAGCGAACTTACCGCGACCACCCGACTGCTTCTTGTAAACCTCACGGAGGTTAACAGTCTTGGTGATGGCCTCCTTGTAGTTAACCTGAGGCTTACCCTGGTTACACTCAACCTTGAACTCACGCTTCAGACGGTCGATAATGATATCGAGGTGAAGCTCACCCATACCTGAGATAATGGTCTGACCACTCTGCTCGTCGGTACGAACGGTGAATGTTGGGTCCTCCTCAGCGAGCTTAGCAAGACCGTTGTCGAGCTTAGCAACGTCGGCCTGAGACTTAGGCTCAACTGCGATAGAGATTACAGTGTCGGGGAAGCTCATTGACTCCAGTACGATAGGTGCATCCTCAGAGCAGAGGGTATCACCAGTACGGATATCCTTGAAACCTACACCTGCGCCGATATCACCAGCGTCGATGCTCTCCATAGGAATTTCCTTGTTTGAGTTCATCTGGAACAGACGGCTGATACGCTCCTTCTTACCCGAACGTGGGTTGTAAACGTATGATCCGGCAGTGATCTTACCAGAGTAAACGCGGAAGAATACCAGACGGCCCATGTATGGGTCGGTAGCAATCTTAAAGGCCAGAGCCGATGTAGGCTCGTCCTCAGAAGGCTTACGATCCTCTTCCTCATCGGTATCAGGGTTGGTACCCTTAATAACCTCTACGTCAACAGGTGCGGGCAGGAATGCACATACGTAGTCGAGCAGAGGCTGCACACCCTTGTTCTTATAAGAAGAACCGAGCAGCATAGGAGTACACTGCATTGAGATAGTACCCTTACGGATAGCAGCGATGATCTCGTCCTCAGTGATTGAGTTAGGATCGTCGAAGTACTTCTCCATCAGAGCCTCGTCGTACTCAGCAGCAGCCTCAAGCAGCTTGTTACGCCACTCGTCGCACTCAGCCTCCAGGTCGGCGGGGATATCCTCAACATCGTACTCAGCACCCATGGTCTCATCGTGCCACAGGATAGCCTTCATCTTGATCAGGTCAACCAGACCCTTGAAGTTCTCCTCAGCACCGATGGGCACCTGGATAACAACAGGGTTAGCACCCAGGATGTCCTTCATCTGCTGAACAGTCTCGAAGAAGTCAGCACCTGAACGGTCCATCTTATTAACGTAACCGATACGAGGTACGTTGTACTTGTCGGCCTGGCGCCATACAGTCTCTGACTGAGGCTGAACACCGTCGGCAGCTGAGTAAGTAGCAACAGCACCATCCAGTACACGGAGTGAACGCTCTACCTCAGCGGTAAAGTCAACGTGTCCCGGAGTATCGATCAAGTTGATCTTGAAGTTCTTACCATTCCATGTCCAGTTACAGGTGGTAGCAGCAGATGTGATAGTAATACCACGCTCCTGCTCCTGAGCCATCCAGTCCATGGTAGCAGCTCCATCGTGTACCTCACCAATCTTATGAGTCTTACCTGTATAGAACAGGATACGCTCAGAAGTGGTTGTCTTACCGGCATCGATGTGAGCCATAATACCGATATTTCTTGTTAAATGTAAATCGCGGTTTGCCATTGTTTTGTATCCTTTTAACTTCTTACCTTATTTATTAGAAACGGAAGTGAGCAAATGCGCGGTTAGCCTCGGCCATGCGATGCATATCCTCCTTACGCTTGAAGGCACCACCCTGATTGTTGAAGGCGTCCATGATCTCAGCAGCCAGCTTATCGGCCATTGACTTACCAGAACGCTTACGAGCGAACTGAATCATGTTCTTCATTGAGATACTCTCCTTACGGTCGGGACGGATCTCAGTAGGTACCTGGAAAGTAGCACCACCGATACGGCGGCTCTTTACCTCTACCTGTGGGGTAATGTTGTCGAGAGCCTGCTTCCAGATCTCCAGGGCAGACTTCTCCTCGTTGTTCATTTTGCTCTTCACTGTCTCCAGTGCATTGTAGAAGATCTCATAAGACTTGGTCTTCTTACCATCAAACATCAGGTGGTTTACAAACTTAGACACCTTCTGATCGTTGAATACGGGATCTGGCAGGATCACACGCTTCTTTGGTTTTGCTTTTCTCATTTTGTTTTTGAATTAAAATTCTGCTTGAGGGCTGTTCTTACTTGTTCTTCAACGTCACTTCGCTCGGACATTTACTCAACCTTTATAACATTATCTCCAGCAAAACGGATTAAATTTTTTGTTTCTTTTTGGCCTGACTGACCATCTCCGGTCATTTTACTTCTTAGCCTTTGGACGCTTAGCACCATACTTAGAACGGCGCTGTGTACGGTTAGCTACACCAGCAGTATCAAGAGTACCGCGAACGATGTGGTAACGTACACCTGGCAGGTCCTTTACACGACCACCGCGAACAAGCACGATTGAGTGCTCCTGCAGGTTGTGTCCCTCTCCAGGGATGTAAGAGTTAACTTCCTTCTGATTTGTCAGACGAACACGGGCTACCTTACGCATAGCCGAATTAGGCTTCTTAGGTGTTGTTGTGTAAACACGTACGCAGACACCACGACGCTGAGGACAGTTGTCCAAAGCAGGTGACTTTGACTTGTCAACAATTACCTTTCTGCCTTTTCTTACCAATTGTGAAATTGTAGGCATAATACTTTAATTTTTAATTTATATATATGTTATTTTATTTATAATCAGCGCTTTACACACCCTATCTCGCTTAATAGGGGCGTTTCGGGCTGCAAAGGTACAACTATTTTCCGATTCCACCTAACTTATATGGAGAAAATGCAAGTTTAAACCCTTGATTTAACAAGAAATAACGTTTTTTGAATTAATTAATAGTAGATTATGCCAAAAATGAAGAAAAAAGAGTGCTGCACATACATGCAGCACTCTTAACATATTTTGCTAATCAAAGATAGCCTTATTTCTCCTCGAGAATGGTCTCATCAGCGAAGTCGAGAACGTTCTTGCGGTTAGCCTGAATGCGCTCATACTCCTCCTTTGAACCAACGATAATCTTCTCGAACTCACGCAGACCGGTACCAGCAGGAATCAGGTGTCCGCAGATTACGTTCTCCTTCATACCTACCAGGTGATCTACCTTACCACGGATGGCAGCCTCGTTAAGTACCTTGGTTGTCTCCTGGAACGATGCAGCCGACATGAACGACTTAGTCTGAAGAGCGGCACGTGTGATACCCTGCAGAATCTGAGTAGATGTAGCGGGCACTGCATCACGAACCTGTACCAGACGGAGGTCACGACGCTTCAGCATAGAGTTCTCGTCGCGCAGCTTGCGGGCGGTAACAATCTGACCCTTCTGCAGGTTCTCAGAGTCACCGGCATCGGTAACAACCTTCTTACCCCAGATACGATCGTTCTCCTCAGCGAAGTCGAGCTTGTCGACAATCTCCTGCTCGAGGAACGAGGTATCACCAGGTTCGTTGATCTGTACCTTACGCATCATCTGACGAACGATGATCTCGAAGTGCTTATCGTTAATCTTTACACCCTGCAGACGGTATACGTCCTGAACCTCGTTCACAATGTACTCCTGTACAGCGGTGGGACCCTTAATGGCCAGGATGTCGCCTGGAGTGATAACACCATCAGAGAGTGGTGTACCAGCACGTACGGCATCGTGCTCCTGTACCAGGATCTGCTTCGACAGCGATACGAGATAACGACGCTGCTCACCAGTCTTAGAGGTTACGATAATCTCACGGTTACCACGCTTTACCTTACCCATGGTTACCTCACCATCGATCTCGGATACAACAGCAGGGTTAGATGGGTTACGAGCCTCGAACAGCTCGGTTACACGGGGCAGACCTCCGGTGATATCACCACCCTTGGCAGCAGCACGTGGAATCTTAACGAGGGTTTCACCAGTTGAAACTGTCTGGCCATCCTCAACAACAACGTGTCCACCTACAGGGAAGCTATATGTTCCGATTACCTCGCCATCGGCACCGATTACATCACAGGTAGGAACCTTAGTACGGTCGCGCGACTCGGTAACAATCTTTTCAGTCAGACCAGTGGTTTCGTCGGTCTCGGCACGGAAGGTAATACCCTCGATCACATCGTTGAACTTCAGGGTACCAGCGTACTCGGTAACGATAACGGCGTTGAATGGGTCCCACTGAGCAATCTTGTCGCCCTTGGCAACCTCGTCGCCGTGACCAAAGTAGAGTGACGAACCGTAAGGCACGTTAACGGTAGAGAGAACGATCTTGGTGTTAGGATCAACGAAACGCATCTCACCCAAACGGCTTACAACCATCTGACACTCGCGGCCATCCTCATCGAATGGAACGGTACGAACCTCTTCAAACTCGATCATAGCGCGATCATATTTAGATACGATGCTTGCATTTGCTGCGGCGTTGGCAGCCACACCACCGGCGTGGAACGTACGCAGAGTAAGCTGTGTACCTGGCTCACCGATAGCCTGAGCGGCAATCACACCAACAGCCTCACCCTTCTGTACCATACGACGGGTAGCGAGGTTACGTCCGTAACACTTCATGCAGACACCCTTCTTCGACTCACAAGTGAGCACTGAACGGATCTCGACCATCTCGATATCAGATGCCTCGATAGCCTCGGCAATAGACTCGGTGATCTCCTCACCGGCAGCTACAATCACCTCACCGGTCTTAGGATTGATCACATCGTGAACTGATACACGACCCAGGATACGCTCTGACAGGCTTGAGATAACCTCGTCGCCACTCTTCAGAGCTGTACACTGTAGACCACGCAGGGTACCACAGTCTTCCTCGGTGATGATCACATCGTGCGATACGTCAACCAATCGACGTGTCAGGTAACCAGCGTCGGCTGTTTTCATAGCGGTATCAGCCAGACCCTTACGAGCACCGTGAGTAGAGATAAAGTACTCGAGCACTGACATACCCTCCTTAAAGTTAGAAAGGATTGGGTTTTCAATAATCTGGTGACCCTCGGCACCGGCCTTCTGAGGCTTAGCCATCAGACCACGGATACCTGAAAGCTGCTTAATCTGGTCCTTACTACCACGGGCACCTGAGTCAAGCATCATGAATACAGCGTTGAATCCCTGGTCGGCCTCGGTCATCTGCTTCAGCAGGATGTTACCGATATCGTTGTTGACGTGGGTCCAGGTATCAATAACCTGATTATAACGCTCGTTGTCTGTGATGAATCCCATGTTATAGTTGTCGGTAATCTGCTGTACCTCCTCATTACCCTTAGCAATCAGCTCAGCCTTCTCCTTAGGAATAATGATATCATCGAGGTTGAACGACAGACCGGCCACGTAAGCCATGCGGTAACCCAGGTTCTTGATTCCATCAAGGAACTCACAAGCCTCGGCGAAACCTACATTCTTAATTACAGCACCGATAATGTCGCGCAGACTCTTCTTAGAAATAATCTTATTAACGTAACCAACCTCCTTTGGAATGATGCCGTTTACGATTACACGACCTACTGAAGTCTCTACCATGTGGCGAACAGGCTGACCGTCGACGATATCATCAACGATAACCTTAACCTGGGCGTGCAGTTCGCACTTACCCTCGTTGTGTGCGATGATAGCCTCTTCAGGACCGTAGAAGGTAAGTCCCTCACCCTTTGCACCTGGACGAATCTTGGTAATGTAGTACAAACCAAGTACCATATCCTGTGAAGGCACGGTGATAGGTGCACCGTTGGCAGGGTTCAGAATGTTATGGCTCTGCAGCATGAGCAGCTGAGCCTCGAGGATAGCCTCGTTACTCAATGGGAGGTGTACAGCCATCTGGTCACCGTCGAAGTCGGCGTTGAACGCAGTACATGCCAGTGGGTGCAGCTGGATAGCCTTACCCTCAATCATCTTAGGCTGGAAGGCCTGGATACCCAGACGGTGCAGTGTTGGTGCACGGTTCAGGAGTACAGGGTGACCCTTCATCACGTTCTCAAGGATATCCCAGATAACTGGCTCACGACGGTCAACAATCTTCTTAGCGCTCTTAACAGTCTTCACGATACCGCGCTCGATGAGCTTACGGATAATGAATGGCTTATACAGCTCGGCAGCCATCAGCTTTGGCAGACCGCACTCACCCATCTTCAGCTCAGGACCTACAACGATAACCGAACGGGCTGAATAGTCAACACGCTTACCCAGCAAGTTCTGACGGAAACGTCCCTGCTTTCCTTTCAGTGAGTCAGAGAGTGACTTCAGAGGACGGTTGCTATCGCTCTTAACAGCAGACGACTTACGGCTGTTGTCGAAGAGTGAATCCACAGCCTCCTGCAGCATACGCTTCTCGTTTCGGAGAATTACCTCAGGAGCCTTAATCTCCATCAGACGCTTCAGACGGTTGTTACGGATGATGACACGACGATAGAGGTCGTTCAAGTCAGATGTAGCGAAACGTCCACCATCCAGTGGTACCAGAGGACGGAGCTCAGGAGGTGTAACAGGGATAATCTTCATGATCATCCACTCGGGGCGGTTGATGCCCTTCTCAACTGATGTACGGAAAGCCTCTACTACCTGCAGACGCTTCAGAGCCTCGTTCTTACGCTGAACTGAAGAGTCGCTGTTAGCACGGTCGCGCAGCTCGTACGACAGTGAGTCGAGATCGATACGTGTCAGGAGGTCGTAGATAGCCTCGGCACCCATCTTAGCGATGAACTTGTTAGGATCGCTATCGTCGAGATACTCGTTATCGGGTGAAAGCTGATTCTCTACAATCTCTGAGTACTCATCCTCTGAGAGCAGGTCGAACTTGTTAGAACCCAGGGCATCGTTACCCTCGGCATCCTTACGGCCTGCCATTACACCTGGCTGGATAACCACGTAGCGCTCGTAGTAGATAACTGCATCGAGCTTCTTGGTGGGCAGACCCAGCAGGTAACCTATCTTATTAGGAAGACTACGGAAGTACCAGATGTGTGCTACGGGCACAACGAGCTCGATGTGACCAGAACGCTCACGACGAACCTTCTTCTCTGTTACCTCTACACCACAACGGTCGCAGACAATACCCTTATAACGGATGCGCTTGTACTTACCGCAAGCACACTCGTAATCCTTGGTAGGACCGAAGATGCGCTCGCAGAACAAACCATCGCGCTCAGGCTTATAGGTACGATAGTTGATGGTCTCTGGCTTGGTAACCTCACCGAAGCTGCTCTCCAGAATCTCTTCAGGAGAAGCAAGTCCGATGGTAATCTTCGTAAAATTATTCTTTATTTTTGAATCCTTCTTGAAAGCCATATATATTATCTTTCTCTTAATTCTTAACTCTTAATACTTAACTCACTTAGTCGAGGGTAATACTCAAACCAAGACCACGCAACTCGTGCAGCAGCACATTGAGAGACTCGGGGATACCTGGTGTAGGCATTGGCTCGCCCTTAACGATAGCCTCGTAAGCCTTAGAGCGACCTACGGTATCATCCGACTTGATTGTCAGGATCTCCTGAAGAACATGGCTGGCGCCGAAGGCCTCGAGGGCCCAAACCTCCATCTCTCCGAATCGCTGACCACCGAACTGGGCCTTACCACCAAGAGGCTGCTGAGTAATCAAGCTGTACGGACCGATTGAACGGGCGTGCATCTTATCCTCAACCATGTGACCGAGCTTAAGGAAGTAGGTGATACCTACTGTAGCAGGCTGGTCGAAACGCTCACCGGTCTCACCATCATACAGGTGGGTAGAGCACAGGCGTGGCAGACCTGCCTTGTCAGTCCACTCAGCAAGGTCTTCGAGCTTAGCACCGTCGAAGATAGGTGTAGCGAACTTAACACCGAGCTTCTTACCGGCAGCACCGAGGATAGCCTCGAAAATCTGACCAAGGTTCATTCGAGAAGGCACACCCAGAGGGTTCAGTACCAGGTCGACTGGACGACCATCCTCGAGGAATGGCATATCCTCCTGACGTACGATCTTAGATACGATACCCTTGTTACCGTGACGTCCGGCCAGCTTATCACCTACGCCGATCTTACGCTTCTTAGCTACATATACCTTAGCCATCTGCAGGATGCCGTTTGGCAGCTCGTCACCGATTGTGATAGCGAACTTCTTACGCTTCATCTCAGCATCAAGCAGCTTGTACTTCTTCATGAAGTTGATAATCAGCTTGGCAATCAGCTCGTTCTTATGCTCGTCTGTTGTCCAGTTGCTAATCTGTACATCGCCATACTCAAGGTTGCGCAGGGCTGTAGCAGTGAACTTGCTACCCTTGGTGATGATCTCGGCACCGGTGTAGTCCTTAACACCCTGTGAGGTCTTACCCTTAGTGAGCTCCATGAGCTTGTCGATCAGGATATCCTTCAGGTCCTCAACCTTTGCCTCGTACTCCTCGTCGATCTTAGCAAGCACGATCTTATCCTGCTGCTTAGACTTACGGTCCTTGATGGCACGCTGGAACATCTTCTTATCAATAATAACACCACTCAGTGATGGGTTAGCCTTGAGTGAAGAATCCTTCACATCACCAGCCTTGTCACCGAAGATGGCACGGAGCAGCTTCTCCTCAGGTGAAGGATCGCTCTCACCCTTAGGTGAAATCTTACCAATCAGGATGTCGCCTGGCTCAACACGGGCACCAACACGGATAACACCGTTGTCGTCCAAATCCTTTGTGGCCTCCTCACTTACGTTAGGAATATCAGCTGTGAACTCCTCAACACCACGCTTGGTCTCACGTACATCGAGTGAGTACTCATCAACGTGTACAGAGGTAAGTACGTCGTCGCGAACAATGCGCTCGTTAAGCACGATAGCATCCTCATAGTTGTAACCCTTCCAAGGCATGTAAGCTACCAGCAGGTTACGGCCCAGAGCCAGCTCACCATCCTCGGTAGCGTAACCCTCAGTCAGGATATCACCGGCCTTTACGCGCTGTCCCTTCTCACAGATAGGACGCAGGTCGATGGTCATATTCTGGTTGGTACGACGGAACTTAGCGATACGGTACTCCTTCAGGGCGGGCTCGAAGCTTACGAACTCCTCGTCCTCGGTGCGATCGTACAGAATACGGATGGTTGTAGCATCAACGTACTCGATAACACCATCACCCTCGGCAGTAACCATGGTACGTGAATCCTCACATACCTGCTTCTCGATACCGGTACCTACGATAGGTGCCTCGTTGTGCAGCAGAGGTACGGCCTGGCGCATCATGTTAGATCCCATCAGCGCACGGTGAGCATCGTCGTGCTCCAGGAATGGGATAAGAGATGCAGCGATAGAGGCAATCTGCTGTGGCGATACATCCATCAGGTCAACGTCTGTAGGTGGAACTACAGGGAAGTCGGCATCCTGACGACACTTAACAACCGAGCGGATAAATGTACCATCGTCGTTCAGAGGTGCGTTACCCTGACCGATGATGTGCTCAGCCTCCTCCTCTGCGGTGAGGTAAACGATACCATTGTCGCTCAGGTCGGCAACACCATTCTCTACCTTACGGTAAGGAGTCTGGATAAATCCGAGCTCGTTGATCTTAGCATATACACAGAGAGATGAGATCAGACCGATGTTTGGTCCCTCAGGGCTCTCGATAGGACACAGACGACCATAGTGTGTATAGTGTACGTCACGAACCTCGAATCCGGCGCGCTCACGGCTCAGACCACCAGGACCCAGGGCTGAGAGACGACGCTTGTGAGTAACCTCGGCCAGAGGGTTGGTCTGGTCCATGAACTGCGACAGAGGGTTGGTACCGAAGAACGAGTTGATAACGCTAGAGATAGTCTTGGCGTTGATCAGATCGGTTGGTGTGAACACCTCGTTATCGCGAACGTTCATGCGCTCACGGATGGTACGGCTCATACGAGCCAGACCTATAGAGAACTGATTAGCCAGCTGCTCGCCTACGGTACGTACGCGACGGTTCGACAGGTGGTCGATATCGTCGACAGTAGCCTTAGAGTTAACCAACTGAATCAGATACTTGATAATCTCGATAATATCTTCCTTGGTCAGAACGCGAACATCCATATCGGTGTTCAAACCAAGCTTCTTGTTGATACGGTAACGACCAACATCACCCAGATCGTAACGCTTGTCTGAGAAGAACAGGTTCTGGATAACCTCACGTGCGCTGGCATCATCGGCAGGATCGGCATTACGCAGCTGACGGTAGATGTAAAGCACAGCCTCCTTCTCAGAGTTAGATGGGTCTTTGGCCAGTGTGTTGAAGATGATGCTGTAATCCGAAGCAACAGATGCGTCCTTGTGCACCAGGATAGTCTGTGCGCCACTCTCAAGGATGTCCATCATGTTCTCCTCGGTAATCTCAGTCTCACGCTCCATAATCATCTGGTTACGCTCGATTGATACTACCTCACCAGTATCCTCATCAACGAAGTCCTCGTTCCAGCTCTTCAGTACGCGGGCAGCAAGCTTGCAGCCAATCACAGCCTTCAGGCTCTTCTTGTTAACCTTAACCTCCTCGGCCAGGTTGAAGATCTGCAGGATGTCCTTATCGGCCTCGAAACCGATAGCACGCAGCAGAGTTGTTACGGGCAACTTCTTCTTACGGTCGATGTATGCGTACATCACATTGTTGATGTCGGTAGCAAACTCGATCCATGAACCCTTGAATGGGATAACACGAGCCGAATACAGCAGGGTACCGTTAGCATGTACGCTCTGGCCGAAGAATACGCCAGGTGAACGGTGCAACTGTGAAACGACTACGCGCTCGGCTCCATTGATAACGAATGTACCATTGGCGGTCATGTAAGGGATAGGACCCAGGAACACATCCTGAATCACAGTTCCGAAATCCTCATGATCCGGATCAGTACAATACAGTTTCAGCTTAGCCTTCAGGGGCACGCTATAAGTCAAACCACGCTCCAAGCACTCATCGATGCTGTAACGAGGTGGGTCGATATAGTAATCCAAGAACTCAAGAACGAAATTATTACGTGTATCGGTGATAGGGAAGTTCTCAGCGAACACCTTATACAAGCCGTCATTCTTGCGTTCCTCAGGCGGAGTATCCAACTGCAGGAAGTCTTTGAACGACTTTAATTGCACATCAAGGAAATCCGGGAATGGCATCGGATTTTTGACGCTGCCAAAGTTTACTCTGTTATCTATTATTTTTGAAGCCATAAATTATAATTTAAATAAAAAGGCTAGGAACCCCCGACTGGGGAGTCCCTAACCGATTGCTATTTGTATGTAACTGATTACTTCAGCTCAACCTCGGCACCAGCGGCCTCGATGGTCTTCTTCAGGTTCTCAGCCTCTTCCTTGCTCAGACCCTCCTTAACGGTAGCAGGAGCACCGTCTACGAGATCCTTAGCCTCTTTCAGACCAAGACCACAAGCCTCCTTAACGGCCTTTACAACCTGCAGCTTAGCAGCACCGGCTGACTTCAGAACTACGTCGAATGAAGTCTTCTCCTCAGCTGCATCAGCAGCACCAGCTGCAGCAGGACCAGCGGCAACAGCAACAGCTGCAGCGGCGGGCTCAATTCCATACTCGTCCTTCAGGACAGTTGCCAACTCATTAACTTCTTTTACAGTAAGGTTTACCAACTCTTCTGCAATAGCTTTAATATCTGCCATTTTATTTAAAATTTTAATTGTTTTTAATTTGAATGTTACTTATTTCGCTTATTTGTTACGCTCAGCGATAGCGTCAAGCAGACCGTGAACCTTGCCACCAGCGTTCAAGCCAGAAACAACATTCTTGATTGGAGACTGCAGCAGAGCTACAACCTCGGCGATCAGTTCGTTCTTGCTCTTGATTGCTACGAGCTCATCAAGCTTGTCAGCACCAACGAAGAAGCTCTCCTCAGCATATGCACCCTTCAGGGCGGGGATACCTTCCTTCTTGTACTCCTTGATCAGCTTAGCAGGAACGTTAGCTGTCTGTGCGAACATAACAGCTGTGTTACCCTTCAAGCACTCATAAAGTGGAGTGAAATCAATCTCTGAAGCCTCAAATGCCTTCTGGAGAAGAGTGTTCTTCACCACCAGCAACTTAATCTCATTCTTGAAGCACTTCTCACGGAGCTCTGATGTCTTAGCGGCATCGAGACCGGTCAGGTCAACAAGATAGAAATGAGGATATGCCTTCAGTTTCTCTCCAAGTTCTACAATGATAGTATCTTTTACTTCCTTTTTCATTTGTCTAATCTTTTAACGAGTTATTCAACTGATTTAGGATCTACCTTGATACCCATGCTCATAGTGCTTGAGAGGAAGATACTCTTAATGTATGTACCCTTAGCAGCGGCGGGCTTCAGCTTGATAATGGTAGAGATAAACTCCTTAGCATTCTCAAAGATCTGATCACCAGTGAAGTTGATCTTACCAATTGATGTGTGCACGATACCTGCCTTATCAACCTTAAAGTCAATCTTACCCTGCTTAACTTCCTTAACTGCCTTAGCAACATCCATAGTAACAGTACCACTCTTGGGGTTTGGCATCAGTCCGCGGGGACCGAGCACACGGCCCAAAGGACCGAGCTTACCCATGCAAGAAGGCATTGTGATGATAACATCAACATCTGTCCAACCACCCTTGATCTTCTCGATATACTCGTCAAGACCTACGTAGTCGGCACCTGCTTCCTTAGCAGCAGCCTCCTGATCAGGAGTACAGAGAGCGAGCACACGTGTAACCTTACCAGTTCCGTTTGGCAGCGATACAACGCCACGAACCATCTGGTTAGCCTTACGTGGATCAACGCCCAAGCGTACATCGATATCAACTGAAGCGTCGAACTTAGTGGTGGTAATTTCCTTCACCAGTGCGGCGGCTTCCTTCAAAGAGTATGCTTTCCCTGCTTCAACCTTATCAGCGACCAACTTTTGATTTTTTGTCAGTTTACTCATTGTCTCTAATTGAAGTTATTAATTATTTACCAGGGAACTCCCCTTCTACAGTGATACCCATACTACGCGCTGTACCAGCGATCAGCTTCATAGCTGACTCTACGGTAAAGCAGTTCAAGTCCTTCAGCTTGTCCTCAGCAATAACGCGAACCTGATCCCAAGTTACCTTGGCTACCTTCTTACGGTTTGGCTCAGCACTACCGCTCTTCAGCTTAGCAGCTTCCTTCAGCTGTACAGCTGCGGGAGGAGTCTTCAGCTCGAAAGAGAATGACTTGTCAGTGTAGTAGGTGATAACAACAGGAATAATCTTTCCTGCCTTATCCTGGGTTCTGGCGTTGAACTCTTTGCAGAATCCCATAATGTTAATTCCCTTAGAACCCAGTGCAGGTCCTACTGGAGGTGAGGGATTCGCAGCGCCACCTTTAATCTGTAATTTGATTAATCCAGCAACTTCTTTAGCCATTTCTGTTTGTTATTAATTGAATTTTGTTATATAAGCATCAGGAGTGGAAGCCTCCCTCTACCGATATAGAGAACAGGCGAACCGTAACATTCACCCTATTCCTTTTCTACCTGATTATATCCAAGCTCCAGAGGAGTCTTGCGACCGAAAATCTTAACCATAACTTTCAGCTTGTGTTTCTCGGCATTCACCTCTTCGATAATTCCGCTGAATCCGCTGAAAGGTCCATCTGTTACCTTAACTGCTTCATCCACAGCATAAGGTACACCAATCTCTTCACTCTTTATCTCCGTCTCCTCGGCAGTACCAAGGATTCTGTTAATATCACTCTGCTTTACAGGGGTTGGATTATCCAAACCGCCCAAGAAGCCTAACACATTAGGCATAAAGCGCAGTGTGTGAGCCATCTCACCCTGAAGGTTGGCCTCTACCAACACATAACCTGGCAAGAACAGCTTCTCCTTAACCACACGCTTACCATTACGCAGCTGAGCATATTTCTCGGTAGGCAGTAACACCTGACCAACGTTTGCTTGGAGGAAAGAGTCACGCTTCATCAAGGCCTCAAGGTATTCCTTTACCTTGGCCTCTTTACCGCTAACAGCGCGAAGTACGTACCATTTCATTCCTGACTGAGCCATCTCTCAAACAACGTTTATTAACCGGGATAAACCATACTCATTACCGACTTGAACACAAAGTCCATGGCCCATACTACCAAAGCAATAATAAGCGATGCTGAAAGCACCACTACTGCACTATGAGTCAACTCTTTGCGAGAAGGCCAAGTTGTCTTATGTGCCAACTCGTCGTAACAAGCTTTGCAATAATCGATAAACTTCTTAAACATATTATTTCTTATTTAGCACGGGAAGGAGGACTCGAACCCACGACCCTCGGTTTTGGAGACCGATGCTCTACCAACTGAGCTATTCCCGTAAGTAAGCCCCCGCCCATTAAAACGGGGGCTTGGTTTATCTAGTGTTTACTAGAAATTTCTAGATTATCTAGAGCTTACTGAGGATTAGTCCTCGTAAACCTCTGTGATCTGACCAGAACCTACTGTACGACCACCCTCACGGATAGCGAAGCGCAGACCTGGGTTCAGAGCTACAGCGTAGATAAGCTCAACAGTGATCTCTACGTTATCACCAGGCATTACCATCTCAACACCTGCGGGCAGAGAAATCTCACCTGTGCAGTCCATTGTGCGGAGATAGAACTGAGGACGATACTTGTTTCCGAATGGAGTGTGACGACCACCCTCTTCCTTCTTCAGAACATAGATAGAAGCCTTGAACTTCTTGAATGGCTTGATCTGACCTGGGTGGCAGAGTACCATACCACGCTTGATCTCGTTCTTGTCGATACCGCGGAGCAGCAGACCTACGTTATCACCAGCCTGACCCTCATCAAGAATCTTGCGGAACATCTCAACGCCAGTTACAACTGACTTCTTGTCCTCACCAAGACCGAGCAGCTCAACCTCATCACCTACGTGGATAACACCAGTCTCGATACGACCAGTAGCAACTGTACCACGACCTGTGATTGAGAATACGTCCTCAACAGGCATCAAGAATGGCTTGTCAGTTGCACGAGGAGGCTCCTGGATCCATTCATCACAAGTGTTCATGAGCTCCATTACCTTCTCCTCCCACTTAGCAACACCGTTCAGTGCACCAAGGGCAGAACCGCGGATAATAGGAGTATCCTCTTCAAACTCATACTGCTCCAGAATCTCGCGGACCTCCATCTCAACGAGCTCCAGCATCTCCTCATCCTCAACCATATCGCACTTGTTCAGGAATACAACCAGACGGGGAACGTTCACCTGACGAGCGAGCAGAACGTGCTCACGAGTCTGAGGCATAGGACCGTCAGTAGCAGCTACAACGAGAATAGCACCGTCCATCTGAGCAGCACCAGTTACCATGTTCTTTACATAGTCAGCGTGTCCTGGGCAGTCAACGTGAGCGTAGTGACGCTTTGCAGTCTCATACTCAACGTGAGCGGTGTTAATAGTGATACCACGCTCCTTCTCCTCAGGAGCGTTATCAATCTGATCGAATGACTTAACCTCAGAGAGACCAGCCTTTGCCAGCACAGTTGTGATAGCAGCTGTCAGAGTTGTCTTACCGTGGTCAACGTGACCGATAGTACCGATGTTTACGTGCGGTTTGGTGCGCACAAAATTCTCTTTTGCCATTTTACTTGTTATTAATTCTGTTAATTATTACGAATTTTCAGTTTCCTCCTTCTAATCGCAAGAGAGCTGTAACTGAGAGTTGAACTCAGGACCTCTTCCTTACCAAGGAAGTGCTCTACCACTGAGCTATTACAGCATGTTCTTTGAGCGGAAAACGGGGCTCAAACCCGCGACCCCCAGCTTGGAAGGCTAGTGCTCTATCAACTGAGCTATTTCCGCAAACATCTCTTGTAGTGGGTGCTGATGGATTCGAACCACCGAAGTCGAAAGACAGCAGATTTACAGTCTGCCCCATTTGGCCACTCTGGAAAACACCCATGTCATTTTCGCTTATTAAGCGAGGGACGACCTTCCCTTTTGTTCTTTCGAACCAAGCGGATCGGCTTTCACCTATCCTCCTCCTTCCTTCTTGAGCCTCTTGTCGGATTCGAACCAACGACCCCGAGATTACAAATCACGTGCTCTGGCCAACTGAGCTAAAGAGGCTTTTCTAAGCAGCCGTTCTCTGTTTCAGATTTACGACCTGTCGGAAAACGGCTGCAAAGTTACGACTTATTTTTGAATTACCAAAACTTTTTCGAGTTTTTTTTATCTATTTCTCAATTTTTCCTTGAATTTCGTCAATTGAGCCCTCATAGAATCCACGCAAAGGTCAATTCCTTCCTCAAAAGTGTCACATGTCTTGTCTACGAAGAGAGTGGTTCCTGGAACGAAAACCTCAAGACTTGCTTCCTTATTTTGAGCCGTGGCTGGCTTGACTACTTTAAGTTGCACCTCTACTTTCTGTATATCCTCAAACGATTTTTCTAACTTGGCGACCTTCTTTTCGATGAACGCCTCTAACTTCTCGGTAGCGTCGAAGTGAATCGACTTAATCTTAATCTCCATAGTTACCTCCTATTTTAAAATAGTTATTAATAAAAAAGGTTCAGGCTCTTGGATGAGCCTCTTTGTAAATTCGCTTCAGCTGCTCAAACGTGGTGTGGGTATAAATCTCGGTTGTGCTCACACTGGCGTGTCCTAACAAGCTCTTGATTGTTTCCAACCCTGCACC
Source organism: Xylanibacter ruminicola 23 (assembly GCF_000025925.1). NCBI lineage: Bacteria > Pseudomonadati > Bacteroidota > Bacteroidia > Bacteroidales > Prevotellaceae > Xylanibacter > Xylanibacter ruminicola. The sequence goes on from NC_014033.1 coordinate 2,571,650, forward strand.
GTTGTTCAGCATGGCAGTGGCAAAGGTGTGCCTAAGCACGTGTGGCGAACGTTTTTTCAGCGAGGTAACCATCGAAAGATACTTCTTTACGATCTGATAAACCTGACTGTCGGATATCCGTTGCCCCTTGTCACTCAGAAAAAGCGCGCCGCCGGTTTCGCCGAATTGTTCGTTGCGAGCAGTCTGATACTGCTTGAGCGCCTCGGCCAGCTCTGCCCCGAAGGGCACTATGCGCTGCTTATTCCTTTTTCCCGTTACTTTCAGTTGTGCCGCATCAAAGTCTACATCCTTATCGTTCAGACTTACAAGTTCCGCACGTCGTAAACCGGCCTCATAGAATAGTAATAATATGGTACGCGCACGTACATTATTAAAAGAACTATCCCACTCTATGCCGTCTATCAGGCGGTCCATTTCTCCTTCGCGAAGGAACTGCGGCAGTGGTTTTGATTTCTTTGGACCTATCACAGCATGTGCCGGATCGGTCTTAACCAGTTGTCTCTTTAGGGCAAAGCGGTAAAAGGAACGCAGTGCGCTCAATTTCTTATTGATTGTTGAGGCAGAGTTTCCTTTATCCATGAGACTCTCCATCCAGTCACGGATCAGATCGGTATCTACCGAACTTATAGAGAGTTCTTTATCCCTAAAAGTCACATACGACTCAAAATCCCTAAGACTTTCCTCGTATGTCTGCACTGTTAGCGGAGATGTATTCCGCTCGTAGCGCAGGTAGTCCAGAAACTGGTTAATCATCATAAAATCGCAACCTTTAGTATTTGGGTACGAATTTACGGAAATTTCTCGAAACTACCAAATTTTCGGGGAACTTTTTTATTCCTCGTTAGCGCGAAGCTGCTGAACATATACAGCGTGCTCCATCTTAAGGCGCTTCAGTACAGATGGCTTGTCAAACTGCTGACGACGACGCAGCTCCTTTACAACACCTGTCTTCTCGAACTTTCTCTTGAACTTCTTGAGAGCCTTCTCAATGTTCTCGCCTTCCTTTACTGGTACAATAATCATTTGTTTTGCTTTTAATTATTTATGTTAAACTTAATGCTTTCGGGCCCAGTGCCTCGAAAAGCGGGTGCAAAGTTACTGAATTTTTACAAAACAACCAAGTTTTTATACATTTTTTATCAAATTACACGCAAAATACTTGATTTTCAACACCATACCTCTAGCATTTCTGCCAGAGGTTGGTGTCAATCTTCACAATTTTGCCTTCTTTAACCCAACGGTAAATGATGGTCTTTACCACACCCGATTCACCATTTGCCAAACGGAGATTCACCAGATCTTCCTTTGAGAACTCCTTAGGCAGAGCATCCAGGTAGCGAATATTACCCTTTGAGACCTGAGCACTGATGGTGCCATCGCGCAAAGCATCAATCTTATTGCCATAAATCATCAACTGATAATGGAAACAACGCTCAGCATACCAGATGGCAAACTTAATGGCTCGCTCAGTTTCCTGCCTGCCTTCGAGCAGATAGGCGATGATGCCGGCACGGAAACCATTGAGTGCAGCACGACGACGAAGCACATCGATAGAATATCGTAGTGTCTGCAGATACTCCTGACGCTTGCCTTCGTCCCACTCTTCGATGGCCTGATTGATAAGAGGCAAATCCACCTCACCCTCCTCGTCCATCAAGCATAGGCACTGGCGCTTCACTTTTTCCTCCTCTTCCTTGGTCCACGTCTTAAACTTAGGCATCTTGGCACCTACCATGTCAGGCAGAAGTACAGGCGTTACTCGGCTAACCAGACCACTCTCGGCATCGGCAAAGAAAGCACGGCACTTATTAGGTGTACCACACATCACCATATTATAATAGAGGGTGACCTTACCTGAGAACGAATCCTTTGAAATGCGGTGCTGTCCCCAAGGTTTGTTGTCGTAAGCCAATCGAAACAGGTCGTTCTTCTCTGTCCACGCACCTCCCTTGTTATTCTTCAGAACAGTCTCAATCTCAGGGGCATAGGTAAACAGATGCTTTCCCTTGGCATAGAGAGCTCGCTCTAGGAATGCCGACACACCGATGTTAGGTTCGATGATACGAATCTGACTGCAGGGATTCTCTACCTCTTCGCCGTTTTTCTTGGCCAGCGAATACTCGATTTCCTTCTGCCACTCCACCTCATCCTGCTTGATGATGGGATCCATCAGCAGTTCGTACTCAGTATCCACGAACGACTTACCCGTGGCCTGAGGCGCCTCGATATCCACTATAAAACTAGGCGAATTCAGTTTGCCGTCGCGATATTTGGCCCTGACACTTGTGGCCAATGTGCCAAGCATAGGCATGGCGGCCATCAGGGTAGCCTCGCGGAATTCTTCAGGAGCATGATCGGAAAGGTCCTGAAGTATGCCAGGCAATTCCTTATCAACAGGTGCCACAAAAGCTTCGTCGTCACCATCCTGACCAGCTTCAGCTACTGCTCCCAAGGTGGACAGCACATCCTTCATAATCGAAGGCATATCCGAGGGACGGGTACTGCCCACAGCGCTTTTGATGGTAGAAATCGTCTCATGGTCCGACAGTCCCCAATGAGGAAGGATTGAGAAAAGCTTCTGCTCGTCGAAATCGCAGATAAAACGCATATAGCGACTCATCGTGTAAAGCGCCATATTACGCTCACCTTCGGCAGGAGCATCGCCATATCCCAACTTCAGGAGCAATCCCGATACGATGTTCTCATAAGGAATACCCTTGTAGTTCATTGAACATTCAGCATTAACCATTGAACATTCCTGTTCAGCCGATTTAGCTATCCGGTTGTTCTGAGAGGAATAAGAGGCTTTCTGCTCCTCGGTAAGAGGCTCGAACACCGCAGGATCGAGAAACCTCACATACTGCTCACTAACCATAAAACAGCATCGGGCCAGGTCGGTAACATGCGAATCGTAACTTACCCCAAGTCGGGCAGCCAGTTTCTGGATATCCTCCTCGATGGTAGCCCCAGGTGTACGCCAAGCCCAGATGTGGGTACCACCTCCGGCACTCTCGGCAAAATACGCTATACGGCATTCGTCGATGAGGTTCTCCGTCCAAACCTTACCCCAGAGTTCCTCAGTTAGTCCCTTCTCATCGATGTCGAGGAAGAAAAGTCCCGAAGGTACAGCATCTTCAGCTTTACGGGTTCCGTTGGTAAAACACTCTGCAAGAGGCAGCCATACAGGCAGTTCCTTCTTGCGACTCAAATTCTTGTTCTGCTTCACGTCGGCGAGGATTTCCTCTACGTGATTCTCCGCCAGCAGCTGACGGTAAGCAGCCATGCTCGCCTTGCGAGGCTTGCCGCTAAAAGATGATGCCATTTGTATCATATCGGCGGCAAAGGTCGCAAGGGGTTTTGCACCTTCAAAATGGGATAATTCTAGCTAATAGTGCAATTATTCTTAGAGTTTGCTAACTGGTTATATTTCTGATAGATAGCACTAAAAACTTTTTTCAATTTTTCGTCTTCACTACTAAAACCTTCCTGAATATTCTTTCTGAATGTGTCAACATATCGTACCTCAGTAAGCTTTTGGGCTAAATCGCGGTCGGAATGGGCGCCAAACATTGCACTTTTTTTCATTTCTCCCACCAAATGACAGAAAAAGCGGGCAGTAAACTGATTATTATGCGGACTTTTACGAGTAACCTTCAGGTGAGCAAATATGTTTTCATCCTCTATCAACTCCCTCCACATATTTATATAATGGGGCATCCACTTCTCGTCAAGAAGATTGGCGAGTTTATTGGCAGCATTTATCACAGCCTCGCCTATCTGCTGAACATCGGTGTTTACCAGCTGCTCTTGTCCGAACTTGGTGGTAGGATCCAGTTCGCGGGCAACTTCGCAAAGCGATGCAAGGTGGAAGATGAAATAGCGAATTTGTTCGTCGCTAAGTTGGGCCTCCTGAAAATCCCGGTCGAACGTCTCGCGATCGGCACTCCATTTGGCAAACAGTCCACCAGGTACTTGTGCCAGTTCCTGCAACTCTTTGCTGCGCTCGGCAGCCATCACTTCCATCCACGAGCAGCTATCGTTTACCACCCTGAGTGTATCACGACGTTCTTTCCAATAGGCCTCCCAGGTGTTGCTCTTTCGCACACGTGCCAATTCCTTATCAAGCAGGTTGGCCATTGCCTTGCCTTTACTTCGGTTACTCTTCATAATGCTCACAAGCATTCCTGGCAATAGCATCAGAACCAACAGCCAAAGTATCATAACCTGCATATTGTTGGTTAAACCCGTACCTATCGAATCCATCGCTTGGTGTAATGTTTTAAAATAGGCGGTTGCCAAATCTTTATCCTGCGATGCATCTTTCTCGTTTATACTATTAACAATGGTGGCCATCACTATCAAATCTTCTGGCTTAAGATGCTGAGCACAAACATACATAAAGTATTGCAATGGCGAACTTTCAGGCTGTGCGTTCTTAGCCTCTTGAGGTGGCATAGCAAAATACTGATTCATCATCTGCTGCGAAAGATCCACAAACGATACCGACTTATGCGCTAATGGCTCGCCCAAATAATTACTGGTAAGCGTTATTACCGATTTGCGTAAACTGTTGTTGCACACCATCTTATCGATGCGATCCAGATACTCGGAATATAAAAATGCGCAAGGCATCTTATTCAGCTCGACCAAGGCCGTCATCGTACTCTGCATACGCATGATGGCTGCATAGACTTCAGCCTCAACACAAGTATCCATACCATCAGTCAGTTCCTGTACCAAGCACTCAAGCCGGTCGGCAGCCACCTGCCAATGACGGCACACCTGAACCGTTAATTGCTCAGTGCGCTCGTCGTCAACAATCTTTTTAATTTCTTCGGTCTTCATACTCATTTCATGTTTATCGGTCACATGGTCACAGCTGTGACCATGTGACCATTTTATCCTTTTGATTATTTGTTTTTATTCGTAATTATCTATTTATCAACAAGTTAGTTACAACAAAACATCACATCTTCCTCACTGCGGTCACATGGTCACAGCTGTGACCACGTGACCATTACACCGTGAAGTAGTGCAGTTGCGAATACTAATAGATGAAGGTGCGAATATTAAGCCTAGCAAGTACAAAGCCTAAGGCTAACAGGTACAAAATGCCTGTTTAAATATCGTTTGCCTATACTCAAACGATTGTGCGCCTATACGCAAACAACCGTTCGACTATACCCAATTTCAATCGCACTCCAGCACCATCGTCATCTATTTATATCTCTGTATAGATGTGCTCCTTGCCACGTGGTGTCATCAGCAGTTTAGGATTGTCACCCTTAGTCCACTCCTGCAGTTGTTTACGGGCCGAATAGATTGTGAGCCCCGTAATTTGAGCAAACATGCTGGCTGTAATATAGCCGTTACGCTGCAAACAGTCACGCATCGTCAGCTCCAGTTTATCCTTATCGGCCAGTATCTCCTTGGTGTCAGGGTTATGATAGCGGCGGAATCCGTCGAGCCACTTCATAATCTCCCTTTCCCAAAACTTGCCAGGGTTATACTCCACGCCCTCAAGCCTTACATCGCGATCTTTCACCTGGTCGGCATCAGTCAACTGTTTGGCCAGCGACAACTTTGGTGCAAACGAACCTATCGGCGTATCAATGCGATAGCCCTCGGCCAGGAATCTACCCGCCACACGCACAAAAGCATCCATCACCCTACTCAGTTCGCCATACCGCAGGTAGTTCATCCGCTCGCAGTAGTCCTCGAGCTGCTTCATGTTCAGCTTCATTCCACTTTTGGGACGGACATATACTATGTTTTGTCCATCTTCGCCCTTTACTGGGGTTCGATGAACCTCATACCACATTCCACTTTCTTTTCTAGGCATATACTTTAGCTTTTTAGTATCTGCTGCAAAGGTACACTTTTTATTGTATTTTACCAACAATCCACCTTATTTTTTTATAAAAAAGCGGCACCTCGCAGTGATTGAGGTGCCGCTTATGATCTATGCTGCTTCGTAAAATATCTGCCCTACTCTATCGATATGGTCGCCTATTGGTGTACCTTTCTTTTTATTGTAATCAAGCAGATCGATGGAGTACAGGAGTTCCAAATCATCAATCTCGCACAGAATGGTTAGTATCTGATTATAATCAACACCTTCGCCAATCACAGCCAGATCGATATCTGAACCTTCACGATAAGTTCCTTTCGACCGAGAGCCGAAAATCAGAACTTTCTTGATGTTCGCATGCCGACGAAACACATCTTGCAGTTCCTTAATAACAGTATCGCTTAGTCCAAATTTCATGCCTGTTTATAATCTTCGTTTTGTGAAAGCACGTTCAAATCTTCATCCAGTTTTTTCAGTAGCGGAGCATAGTTGCTATAAATCAGCCTAACTATTGGCAGCACCTCTTCTTCATCGTAAACATGACTGAGCGTATTACGCGCCTTTGACATTTTACGCCAAGCATCATGATCACCGATAAGGCCATCGTCGAAAGCCATCTTTAGTGTACCATTTGGCCCCAACATAAATTCATACCCCTTATAAATCAGAATATCCTGCAACACCTTCCATGCCAATTCGAAAGTATACTCGAAGCGCTGCACCAGGCCCTCAACTTCCAACTCAGACAGGTCCTCCAAAAACCTGTCAGCCTCAGTCACCTCAACGAGTCTGCCACATGCCTTATGATAATTAGCATATCGCTGAATCCACCTTATATCTTTCTGCTCTTCCATTTCTGAAATCCATTATTTGCGGGCAAATATACAATGTTTTTTTCAAATTAGCAAGCAAACACAACAAAATATGCGAAAAAACGGCAGGTATTCTTCCATCCGAAAGCAGCAATTTTTGAGAATTCTGAGGTTTTGTGGCAAGAAAAAATCACCAAAACAGAGATGTTCTTAAAAAAATATAATTCTTCTATTTAGTTTTTGAGGAATGGACAAAAACGTCTACTTTTGCATCCACTCAAGAAACAATAATTAAAAATGAAGAAACTTTTATCAACTATCGTGCTGGCTATAACCTGTGTGGCTGCGTTGGCGCAAAAATCCAAAGTGTGGGATGATGTCATTACTGGTTATTGCAACATTCCCGTTATCGATATAACCAAAGTTACGTTTACGCCAGATAGTACCGAAGTGTGCATGCGGCTTAGTTTTCGAGCTGGCAAGCAGTTTGGATTCACCAGTGGCACACATCTGAAAGTAGGTACTCAGCAGTACGCCGTCAAGAACGCAACCGTTATCAAACTCAACGAGGGTTACACCATGCCTACTGATACGGTAGACTTCTCGCTGATATTTAATCCTGCACCACTCGGCACCACGCGGATGGATTTGATTGAACCCGCAGGTTTAACGTTCTCGAACATTCATGGAGCTGGCGAGATTCCTGATGGCATCATTGATACCTATTGGCGCAACAATGCTACAGGCGATTGGCTGATAGGTTTTGCTGTCAACCACGTGATATATAATAATAAGGTGTGGGATATCGCCACGCTGACAAACAATAAGGATGCTTACACCATTGCCCTTACCGATGGGCCAATCATCAAGGTAGGAAAGTTAAAGAAGAGTAAGCGCACCATCGGTATCGACCAGCAAAAGGGCATCGTATGTAGTCCCATCACCACAGCTACTATGCCCGATTATCCTACAAAGGATATGCGCAAGGGATTTGTAGACAACGGTTATCGTGCAGGCGACAGCGTAACCATCGTTGGCTGGCTGAAAGATATGCCAGAACAGGCATGGAAACAGAGTGGAGAGTTTGAAGCAATCATCAGTCACCTCATCATCGATAATCAGGAAAGATATACCACAAAACTCGACTCGCTGGGGCGTTTCACCCTGCGTTTCCCATTGGTCAATTCGTCAGACGCCTTCCTTGATCTGCGCCGTTCTTCTGTTTCACCAGTACTTGAGCCTGGCAAGACCTATTTCTTCCTCAAGGACTTTAAGACTGGACAAGTGTTGTTTATGGGCGATGATGCCCGCTTGCAGAACGAACTTGCTGCCTGTCCTGCAGCATGGGGTTATCGACGCATCAATCAAGGCGAGGATGCGATGCAGTTCAAGACACGTATGGATGGCATCTGTGAGGCGATGAAGGCTGAGATACAGGAGAACATTGCAAAGCGCCCCAATCTCTCGCAACGCTATATCGACTACGTGAATGGCTTGTGTTTGGCTGGTCAAGGAGAATCGATGATGCAGGCACGTTTCGTAGTGCCTGGCAAAGAATTGCCAAAGGAGTATATGGATTACGTCACCACGCAACTATGGCAGAAAATGCCTAAACCCTATACACTCTTTATGCCCTTCTCAACCTTTATGCGCGACTATCTCGACCAAGTGGTAACAGAGCGTCATGGCGTAAAAATTGATCGTTACACCATTACCTTGCCCGAAGGGGCCTATCCCACCATTCTGCGCCGGGCTAAGGCTGACGGCAGGGTGTCGATTACCGACGATGAGATAGCCCTTGTAGAGCGTTATGCAGAAGCATATCGTAAGGAGTATGCTGCTCAAGCCCAAAACCAGAAAATAGATAGTCTTAACATCAATATTAGCAACAGCTACTCTGAGCAATATCTTGCCATTATGGAGCGCCCTGATGTAAAGACTGTGATAGATGAAGAGAGTACGTTGGTTGATATCTACTACCAGCTAGAGGCTGTAAAATCAACGAATCCTGACCCAGCTTTGATAGACTTGGCCTTGGCTCACAGATTCTATTGGACGCTCAACAGCTTCCGCAAGTCATTAGCCCCCGCTGCGCTGAACTTTGCGCTGCAAGAAATCAAGTTGCCTGCTGCACTCGATATTGTGAAGACAACAAACGACAAGTACATAGCCCTTGAGCATCAAGATTTGACTAATGCAGCCAGCCTGCGTCCATCTACCGATGTGGAGAATATGACCGATGGCGAGAAGATGCTACGTAAGATTATCGAGCCATACAAGGGGCGCGTTATCTACCTCGATGTGTGGGGCACATGGTGCGGACCATGTAAGCAGCGGCTAAAAGACTCGTGGAAGGAGAAGGAGGCACTCAAGGATTTAGATATTGTATACCTCTATCTCTGTAACGGCAGCAGCGACGAATCGTGGAAGAATGTCATCAAGGAGTATAACTTAGCAGGTCCCAACTGCGTTCATTACAATCTGCCCAAAGAGCAGCAGAGTGCCATCGAGCGTTACCTGAACGTACAAGGCTTTCCCACCTATAAAATCATAGACAAGCAAGGCAACATCCACGACCTGGATTGGCTCCACGCTGACGACATGGAGGCATTCAAACAGACTATGGAAAAGTTCTGCAAGTAATTATTATATCTCCTTGCAAGCATCTTTTAGCCATTCTTTTTCCTCATCATCGAGATGGGGTGAAAGGGTGGCTAAAACATGCTGGTGATATTGGTTGAGCCAGGCGATTTCTTCGTCTAAGAGCATCTCTTTTACAATCGGCGTGGTGTCGATGGGACAGAGGGTAAGACTCTCGAACTGCAGGAACTCTCCAAACTGGGTTTCCATGTAGGGCGTAATCAGCAGGGTGTTCTCCACACGAACACCGAACTTTCCTTCGAGATAGATACCTGGTTCGTCGGTAATAGTCATACCAGCTACAAGGGGTGCTGGTTTCCACTCCATACGGAACTGATGGGGACCTTCGTGCACATTCAGATAAGTGCCCACACCATGACCTGTGCCATGCAGATAGTTCAAGCCCTCGCGCCACATTGCCTCTCGGGCCAGAATATCTATCTGGGTACCACTGGCTCCACTGGGGAACTTGCAGAGTTCTATCTGGACATGACCTTTAAGCACCAGTGTATAGATTCGCTTCTGCTCCTCGGTGAGCGGACCAAGGGCGATGGTACGGGTGATGTCGGTAGTACCATCCAGATACTGTGCACCACTATCCAACAGCAGAAAACCTTCGGGTTTTAGTGGGATATCGGTCTCAGGTGTAGCCTCGTAATGCACAATGGCTCCATGTGCCTGATAGCCAGCGATGGTATCGAAAGAGATGTCGCGATAAAGTGGTTGCTCAGCACGAAGCGAGGTCAGTTTCTTGTCGATAGAGATTTCCGTCTGTCCTCCGGCCTCAACAGCAGGTTTCAACCACGACAGGAACTTCACCATCGCAATACCATCTTTGAGCATGGCCGATTTAAAGCCTTCAATCTCTGTAGTATTCTTGACGGTTTTCATGCGCTTGACTGGTGATTCCACCTCTACTATCTCACGGGTGACCCGCTTATAAAGCGTATAGTTAACCTCATCAGGATCGAGCAGGATATTATACTCGAAATAATCCTTCAGACCTTTTGCCACTACCTCGTAAGGTGCCACCCCTACCCCTTCGGCTTTAAGATAAGTTTCAACCTCGGGCGTTAGCTTCACCTTATTTATATATAAGGTAACATCTTTGGACGAAATAAGCAGATAAGCGACAAACACGGGATTGCAATGCACATCGGTGCCACGCAGGTTCAGCGTCCAGGCAATATCATCGAGAGCCGACATCAGCATACCATCGGCATGTTTTTCGCGCAAGGCCTTGCGGATACGGGCAATCTTTTCACGACAGCTCTCACCAGCATACTGCATAGGAAAAATCTCCACAGCATGCTCAGGGATAACAGGGCGATCGGTCCAGATCTGTGCCAACGGATCGAGATTAGTACGCAGCGTGATGCCACCCTGCTGACGCAGATCGGCTATCAGCTCCTTCACCTCGTTAGCAGAGTTCACCATTCCATCAAGTCCAACCTCTGCACCAGCGCCACACTCCTTGCCTATCCACTCTGGGATGGTAGGCGTACCAGGCATCTTCAGTTTCATCAGCTGGAACTCGGTGCCACGCAGCTGTTCCTCGGCCGCAATGAAGTAGCGTGAATCAGTCCACAAAGCAGCCGAAGTCATCGTAACCACAGCCGTACCAGCCGAGCCGTTAAAACCACTGATAAACTCGCGCCCTTTCCAATGATCGGGCACGTATTCGCCCTGATGAGGGTCGGTACTTGGAAAGATAAACGCAGCGAGATGTTCACGTTTCATCACCTCGCGAAGAGCTTCAATTCGTTGATTTACTGTCATCATCATCGTGTTTTGTAATTTCGAGATTACAAAGGTACAAAATAACTAGCAGAAAATCACATGATTAACACAGATTAATAATAAAAAAACGCTTTATATGAGTCTTTTTTCGTAACTTTGCAGCACTTTAAAAATAACAATAATAAAAATACAATTATGGCTTTTTTAACTAACGAGAAATTGGTGATTGTTGGTGCCGGTGGTATGATTGGCTCTAACATGGTACAGAGTGTGTTGATGCTGGGCTTGACTCCCAACATCTGTTTGTATGATATCTATGAGCCAGGTGTTCATGGTGTATATGATGAGATGTGCCACTGCGCTTTCCCAGGTGCAAACATTTCTTACACTGTAGATCCTAAGGAGGCTTTCACTGGTGCAAAGTACATCATCTCTTCAGGTGGTGCTCCACGTAAGGAGGGTATGACCCGTGAGGACCTGCTGAAGGGCAACTGCCAGATCGCAGCCGACTTTGGTGAGAACATCAAGAAGTACTGCCCAGACGTTAAGCACGTGGTAGTTATCTTCAACCCAGCTGACGTAACAGCTCTTACAGCTCTGATTCACTCAGGTTTGAAGCCCAACCAGCTGACATCACTGGCCGCTCTCGACTCTACCCGTCTGCAGCAGCAGCTGGCTCAGGAGTTCGGTGTACAGCAGGATAAGGTTACAAACGCTTACACCTACGGTGGTCACGGTGAGCAGATGGCAGTATTCGCCAGCAAGGCTCTCATCGACGGCAAGCCTCTCTCTGAACTTCCTCTCTCTGACGAGCGTTGGGCTGAGATCAAGCACATGACTACTCAGGGTGGTAGCAACATCATCAAGCTCCGTGGCCGTTCTTCATTCCAGAGCCCTGCTTATCAGGCTGTTAAGATGATTGAGGGTGCTATGGGTGGTGAGCCTTTCAAGTGGCCTGCTGGTTGCTATGTAAACGCATTCGGTTTCAAGAACGTGATGATGGCTATGCCTACCGTTATCGACAAGGACGGTGTACACTTCACTGAGCCCGAGGGCACTGCTGAGGAGATGGCTGCATTGCAGGCTTCTTACGAGCACCTGCAGAAGATGCGCGACGAGATTATCTCTCTGGGCATCATCCCTGCCGTAGAGGACTGGGCAAAGGACAATGCAAACCTCTAATTAATTCTATATGAAAGGGCAGCATGGAACACCCATGCTGCTTTTTTTGTGTTTTCATGGATATCGAACAACTTTTCCTTTATTATTATCGACCACTTTGTCTTTACGCCTTACACTACGTTAATCATACCGACGTGGTGGAAGACCTGATACAGGAATGTTTCGTAAAGCTGATGGAGAAACAGCCCATAGCCAACGAGAAGGCTTATCTTTACACAGCTGTCAGGAACGCTTGTATTGACTATCTGCGTAAGAAGAATCCTCTGAGCACAGACGTCCAGCCAACCGACCTTGAGGGCACCATCACCGATGAAGAGGCCGCCGAGCGAAGTCTGCATGAAGCCGAACTATGGACAGCCATCGATACGCTGCCAGAGCGATGCAGGATGATATTCCTGATGGCCAAACAAGATGGTATGACATACCATGAAATCGCCGAAGAGCTGCATATCAGTGAGAAAACCGTAGAACATCAACTCAGCAAGGCTATCAGACAATTACGTAAAAAATCAAACGACTACTTCTATCTTCTTAACCTTGTTTAACACTGCTCGCATGGGGGATAGTCCCATTTCCTCCGTTATAGTAGAAAAAACAAGAGTCCAAATGAAGAAATCAAAACTTACACCCAACGCCAGCAAAGTTCTGGCACAGCCTATCATCATGACAGTCATGATGCTTTTTGCAGTATTTACCACACAAGCCCAACCAGAGAGCAAGCCACGACGCTGGCACTTTGAAATAAACCTGCGCTACCAACAAGAGATTTGTCAGCACACCTGGTCAAAAGGCCGCACACCATACTACGATTTTGTAGACAATCAGTTAGTTTTCAAGGGAATTTCAGAATACGAGGATACCTATAACAAATCCATATTTGACAAATTCGAATATGGAGGAAATACTGTGATGTTTTATGAACTGTACGACTTGAACAAATGCATGAGCATCGGAGCAGGACTGGGGCTTACCCGTTCGTTCACACAAGAGATGTGGCAACTGCCTCTATATGGCACGTTGCGCTATAGACCTTGGAGCACACAGCCTTATACCTATTTATACACCGACCTTGGTTGGACATTAACAAACGCCGAAAGTCCTTCTGGCGATGGTATCAGCGGACCGATGTTCAACCTCGGTATTGGTAAGAGTTTTAGTATAGGCAAAAAGACCCGACTGGATTTGAAGCTTGGTTACCATTTACAGCAATACAAATACGAATGGCATTATGACGTAACCGACGACGTAGAGGAAATGCGCTGCAATATGAAAGAGGCCCTACACAACCTCGAACTGAGCGTAGGTCTGGCATTCTAAAGACAGACATCAGATGAGACAGTTACTAATCATACTGCTGTTCCTGCTGACGCAAACAGCAGGAGCACAAACAACCACTCCTACCATCAAGCAACAGATGGAGCGGTTGCATGAGACTGCTGGGTTAAACTTTGTGTACGACGCAAGCCTGAACGTGAGACAACCCTATCGCGGGCCAGAACTGAAAGGTCTCTCGCTATCCAAAGCACTCAAAACCCTTTTCGAAGGCTCTGGCATCAGCTACCAGAAGAACAACAAGTACGTGATGCTGTTCAAAGAGCCTGTTAAGGAAACCGTTAAGCGTTTCACCCTGAGCGGACACGTCAGAGACTCTATCGGCGAGACACTCATTAATGCTACCGTTTACGACCTGACCTCCCGCCAAGGTACCACCACCAATGAATATGGCTACTACTCGCTCACCCTGTCTGAGGGCGAGCACCTGTTACGCATCTCCTATATCGGATATACTGAGCAAACCGTAAAAACAGCGCTTCACAAGAGTCACACGATAGACTTTACGCTCCATGAGAACATGCGACTGGGCGAAGTGGTTATTACAGGCGACCTGAACAGCCCTGTACTTGGCACACAAATGGGCAAGCGATCGCTATCACAAACTGATATCAAAACAGAATTTGCCCTATTCTCTTCTCCAGATGTGGTGAAGACCATTCAGCGCATCAGCGGTGTGCAGGAAGGCGTAGAACTGGCATCAGGCCTCTATGTGCATGGTGGCAATAACGACGAGAACCTGTATCTGCTCGACGGCTCTCCACTCTACCAGATTAACCACTCGATGGGACTATTCTCATCATTCAATGCCGATATGGTGAAGAATGTAGATTTTTACAAGAGCGGTTTCCCTGCCCGATTCGGTGGACGACTCTCATCGGTGGTTGACGTGCGCACTAACGATGGCAACATGCAAGAATGGCATGGGGCGTATCGCATTGGTTTGTTAGACGGCAGTGTACAGTTTGACGGACCACTGAAAAAGAACAAGACCTCATTGAATATCGGCCTGCGCCGCTCATGGCTCGATCTGCTATCGGAGCCGGCATTCTTCCTACAAAGAAGGATCTCGAAAGAAGAGAAGATTGGTTTGAACTACAACTTTCACGACCTGAACGCCAAACTCACACACATCATGAACGACCGCTCACGCTTGAGTTTGAGTCTCTACTCAGGATGTGATGCCCTCAGCACCAACTACGAGTCGAACTGGAACATGCCGAATGGCGGAACCGACATTGAAAAGACAAAGAACCGCTTGAGATGGGGTAATCTGAACGCGGCACTGAACTGGAACTATCAGCCATCGCCCAAACTCATGACCAACGTAACTGCTGTATATACCCATAACAGAGCCAATATTCTTCGTTGCGACGATTATAGCTATGCCTCCAGCAGCACAGAATCCACAAAGAAGACCCATCATGAGAACGAGACCCGCTCTACCATCGATGATATCGGCTACAGGGCAGAGGCAGATTTCCGTCCCTCACCCCGTCACCATATCCGTCTGGGCAATAATTATACACTCCATCTGTTCCGTCCGCAGACCAAGAATCTGCTCAACTACAATGCTGGTCAGGAAGAGAATGATACGATTAGCAAGCAGAGCAGTAATCATCACACCTCTCATGAACTTAATCTCTATGCCGAGGATCAGATCACGCTGAACAAGCATTGGAGCCTGAACAGCGGTATGAACCTATCGCTCTTTTTTACGCCAGGCAAGACTTTCCTGAATGCGGATCCTCGTGTAGCCATGAAGTATCAGATAACACCTTACTTGTCGGCCAAGGCCAGCTACACCATGATGACCCAGTATGTGCATAAAATAACCAACTCGTTCTTAGAGATGCCGACCGACTACTGGGTGCCTACTACAGCCAAACTCCAGCCCATGCGCTCGCACCAATGGGCCGTAGGACTCTATGCTCAGATGGGCAAAAAGTGGACAGCCTCTATCGAGGGCTATTACAAGACCACCAACCACCTCCTGCAATACGCAAGTTGGACTGGATTACAGCCACCAGCCGTATCATGGGAGACTGAGGTGATCGACGGTAAAGGTAAGTTCTATGGCATCGAGACCGATGTGAACTACCATACCCAGAAAATTCAATTCAGTGCAGCTTATACCTTGTCATGGAACAAGCGTAAGTTCGAAGATTTTTATCAAGACTGGTACTACGACAAGTTCGACAATCGTCATAAGTTGAACCTGACAGGGCGCTTTAAATTCAACAAGAAGACAGAGATGTATGCAGCATGGACACTGCATAGTGGCAACAAGATGACAGTACCTACCCAATACGTAGAACTGGCACTGCCTGATGACGATAACAGGCAGCGTGAGTTTATCTACGAACGTCCCAATAACGCCACGCTACCCCTCTACCATCGTCTCGACGTAGGATTCAACTTTTACCACACTACCAAGCATGGTCACCAGCGTATATGGAATCTGTCGCTCTACAATGCCTATTGTCATATCAACACTATGTGGACAGAGGCCCAAGTGAAAGACGACGGCACCATCCGTATCAAATCAAGAGGTTATATCCCTATTGTACCATCATTCAGTTATACGATCAAATTCTAAAGAATCATGAAGCAGAATCAGTACATAACATATCTTGTAGCGATGTTCATCATGCTATCGTTCTACGCCTGTAAGGACGAGTTCGACATGACTAAGATAAATGAGCCTCAGAAACTGAGCGTAAGTTGTTATCCTTCTACCGCCGACACCACATGGATATGGGTTTCACGTACCATCCCTATCAGTCAGTATTCAAATGCCGAGCAAGACATGAGTATCAGCAATGCCCATATTATATATAAGGTGAACGGACAGCAGCGCGAAGTCAGCAAAGCATCATCTGGTCTTTACTATGTTTGCGGTACCCAGAATGTTGGCGATAAGATTACCATCGACGTGACGGCCGATGGTTTTGGAACCGTCAAATCAAAAGCCACAGTTCCCAATGCCATCCCTATCAACATCGACGGACTGAAGAAAACAACCACCTATAATCACAGTTCCGGGGCTTTTGTGACCTACGACCAGGTAACAGCTACCTTCAGCGACCCACAGGCCACAACAGACTACTATGCAGTCAGGGTCAGAGTCATTAACTATAAGGGCAACGTCTATGGTTATGACAACCCTGTTTATAATGATAATGGCGAGATTGAATATTACCAGACTCAGTGGTCGCTGGGAAATTCAAGAGGTACCTATGCTAACTATCTGCGCTACAAGGAGATGTATCCCGAAGCAGAATGGCACGTAGAGATACGCGACTCTATCTATAGCTACCCAGCCATCAATACCGAAGACGAGCCACTACTGAATCCGCTAAGCGAACTCGAAGAGAACTTTGGCTTTAACAACAACTTCATCAAACAGTTCTACATCTTCAGCGACGCAACCATCAACGGCCAGACATACACGCTGCATCTGAACATCCCTACCAACGCTGGCGTGTCGGGCTACGAATTTATGACACGCTATCAGGTGCAGCTATATCATATCTCGCCTGAACTATACCATTATGTGAAGGCACTTAACGATGTTGAGAATAACGAGCTGGCACAAGGTGGTTTTTCGATACTAACGCCCACACCCTCCAACATCCTAAATGGTGTTGGCATCATGGGCGGATACAATACAACAGAAACAACATGGATGACAAAGCTATATGAGTAAACCTATGAAAGAAATCAAAGACAAATCGCTCGAATTTGTGCTCCACCACTATCAGACAGGCAAATTCGACACCCAGAAAGCGCTGCGTAAAGTATCACCTGCAAAGGTTATCCCACTTTGGCGAAAAGTGGCTGTTGCCGCCTCGTTCACACTCCTGCTACTGGCTGGGGCATATGCCGCTTACACCACAGGATTTTTTTCACAAACCGAAGATCCTATCAATAGCGAGCAGCCAGCAACAACTACCACCATTGTACAGACATCAAAGCATTTCCACTTCGACAACACACCGCTGCCTGAGGTGCTGAAGACATTAGGTGATCATTATCAGGTGACCCTGACTGCCGACAAGACCGACAAGCACTTGACAGCCGACTTCGACTCTGACAATCTGGAACAAACAATCGAGATGATAGAACATGTTTTAGAGGTAAAAATTACCGTTTCTAAAAAATAATGTTTATCTTTGCAACCAGATATGGCATTGATTAAGAGTTATAGAGGTCTGGCACCCAAGTGGGGCAAGGACTGTTATTTTAGCGAGAACGCTACGATAGTAGGCGATGTAACAATGGGCGATGAGTGCTCGGTGTGGTTTAATGCAGTAGTACGCGGCGATGTGGCTCCTATCACCATCGGTAACTGTACCAACATTCAGGATGGCAGTTGTGTACACGTAACCCACGAAACAGGTCCTACACATATAGGTAACTACGTTACTATCGGGCATAACGTAACCGTTCATGCCTGCACCATTCATGATAACGCCTTGATTGGTATGGGTAGCACCCTGCTGGATGGTTGTGAGATAGGCGAAGGCTCGATCGTAGCTGCTGGTGCCCTGGTACTGCAGAACACCAAGATTCCTGCTGGCGAGATCTGGGGTGGCGTACCTGCCAAATATATCAAGCCCGTACGCCCAGGCCAGACAGACAATGCCAAACACTATGTGGCCTACTCCAAATTCTATCTGGAGGAGGGCGAAACAGAACCTATAAAATTCTAAGTATTTATTTTAGCGTAGCTACAACATACTCGCTCTGGGTACCAATGCGGAACTTTCCGCCCCAGATGCCTATGCCCGATGAGACATAGTACTGGGTGTTGCCACGCTGATGACTACCCCAAGAGCATTCGTAGATACGATCCGTAATCCAAGAAATTGGCCATACCTGTCCACGATGGGTGTGGCCACTTAATTGAAAGTCGACACCTGCCGCCTCAGCCCTATCAAGATTGTAGGGCTGATGATCGAGCACAAGGATGTATGGACTTTGAACATGGAGCTTTGAACTTTGAACTTTAACCAAATCCTTGATGGGTTTGCGGCGCATGTTGGTACGATCGTCGCGACCAATGATAACAATGCTGCTATCTATAACGGCAGCCTCGTCAATCAACAGGTGGATACCTGCATCCTTATAAAACTGTTTGGCACCAGGCACACCAGCATAAAACTCGTGATTACCTAAGCAGGCATACACGGGGGCTTTCAAGCGACGAAACTCCTGAGCCATCTGCTCCTCCTGCACAGGGCGCATACTACCATCGATAATATCACCTGCTATCAGGATAAAGTCGGGATTCTCAGCATTCATCATATCCACCCAGCGCGCCAGCTCCTTTCGCGGATTGTGATAGCCAATATGGAGATCGCTCGCCATCACTATCTTATATTCCTTCGCAAGTGGCTTTGCCGACTTTAAATCAAGCGCTACACGCTCCTTATGATGGTAATGCAGATTACCATACACAAACACGCCCACCATCAGCACCAAGATGCCAAGGGCAGTATATCCGTTTTGGTAAAGAATTGACTTGGGTACCAGACGAACCAACCGGCCCAGATCGAGTACCAGGAAAATCATCACCAGATAAAGCAAAACAAACAATGAGGATGTACCTATCTCGTAAGCCCAACGAGCCGTCCATAAAGGTAAGCTATCAAAGGCGCGACGGAAATTCAGGAACAGCATCACAAAACTCAGTACGCCAACAGCGATAACAAGCCCTTTGAGCCAAGCCTGCACAGGCAGCATCACCCAGATGTGCCAAGCCAGATAGCCGATAGCCAAGAATGGTAATAACAGGAATAGTATCATCCACATAGTTTTCATGCTTTACAAAAAAATTACAGAGCGACAGACGAGAGCACCTTCTGCGTGGCACCCGACTGGCCCTTTACAAAATGACCAGCCTTTTGGCCCTGCTCCTGCAGATAGGCAGCATCGGCAGCAAAGCGATCCATCTGTGCAGCAAAGTCCTCGTAGCTGCTAATCTCAAAGCCACCGCTGGTCTTCAGTCCCTGAGCCTCCTGGAACTTCTGATTGTTAGGTCCGAAGAATACGGGCACATCCCAAACAGCAGCCTCCAACAGGTTGTGGATACCAACACCAAAACCGCCACCGACATAAGCCACATTGCCATAGTGATAGATGCTCGACAGCAAGCCGAAGCAGTTGATGATAAGAACTTCGTAGTCATTGACCATTGACAATTGACCATTGACCATTTTCTCTGCCTCGGTGTAACGGATTACCTTGCGGCCCTCGAGCAGTTTCTCAATCTGCTTGAGATGATCCTCGCCAATCACATGAGGAGCGATAATCAGTTTCCAGTTCTTATGCTCATTAAAGTATTTGATAAAGATCTCCTCATCGGGAGGCCACGACGAACCTGCCACGAATACCTGAGGAGCATCTTTCACAAACGACTCAACGATAGGCAGTTGCTTGGCAGCCTCTTTAATCTGCAGCACACGGTCGAAGCGGGTATCGCCCACCACGGTAGTATCGGTGATACCAATCTTGGCCAAGAGTTCCTTGCTGATCTCGTTCTGCACAAAGAAATGAGTGAAGCAATTAAGCACACGACCGTACTGACGACCGTACCACTTAAAGAACACCTGCTCAGGACGGAAGATACTCGACACGCTATAAACAGGCACACCACGATGCTTCAGAATATGCAGGTAGTTGTACCAGAACTCGTACTTGATGAAGAAAGCCATCACAGGACGTACGGTACGCAGGAAACGACGTGCGTTGGTGATGGTGTCGAGTGGCAGATAGGTGATGATATCAGCACCCTCGTAGTTCTTACGCACCTCATAACCTGAGGGCGAGAAGAATGTGAGCAGAATCTTGTATTCAGGATGATCCTTGCGCAGCTGCTCCATCAAGGGGCGTCCCTGCTCAAACTCACCCAGCGAGGCAGCATGGAACCACACGTACTTGGCATTCGGATCTACCTTTTCGCGTAGAATCTTGAATGCCTCGCGCTCACCACGCCACATTTTACGTACCTTCTCATTGAAGCGGCTATAAATAGCCACTCCAAGAAGATACAGATATATTACAAGGTTGTAAATCATTAGCCCAGTACTTCAATCGCACGTTTCATTCTGGCGATGGTCTCCTCCTTACCCAGGAAGGCAGAGATATCGAACATGCCAGGACCCTTACCCTCGCCAACGAGAGTGAGTCGCCATGCGTTCATTACATTACCCAGCTTATACTCCTTCTGCTCAACCCAAGCATGTACAATCTGCTCCTGGTTCTCGAGCGAGAAGTCGTCGATACCCTCAAGCACACCAATCAGTTCGGTCATCACCTGAGCACTATCTTCCTTCCAGCGCTTCTTAGCAGTCTTCTCATCGTAGGCTGTAGGAGCCTCGAAGAAGAACGAGCAAAGTGGCCACATCTCGTGAACAAACGATACACGATCCTTCATCATCTCGGTAACCTTGAGGATGCGCTCTGAGGTCTCGTTAGGACAGTGCTCCTTAACGATAGGCTCGAAGAGAGCAGCAATCTCCTCGTTGCTCTTCTTCAGAATATACTCGTGGTTGAACCAAACAGCCTTCTCGAAGGCGAACTTGGCACCAGCCTTAGAACACTTAGAGATATCGAACAGAGGAACCAGCTCATCGAGTGAGAAGATTTCCTGCTCGGTTCCGGGATTCCATCCCAGCAGAGCCAGGAAGTTGATAACAGCCTCGGGGAAGTAACCATCCTCACGATAACCGCGAGAAGTCTCACCACTCTTAGGATCCTTCCACAGCAGTGGGAATACAGGGAATCCCAGACGGTCGCCGTCACGCTTCGACAGTTTACCCTTACCATCGGGCTTGAGCAGCAATGGCAGGTGAGCAAACTGAGGCATGGTGTCCTCCCAACCGAAAGCACGATACAACATGACGTGCAATGGAGCAGATGGCAACCACTCCTCACCACGGATAACATGCGAGATTTCCATCAGATGGTCGTCAACGATGTTAGCCAGGTGATAAGTAGGCAACTCGTCAGCACTCTTATAAAGCACCTTATCATCACAGATATCGCTCTTAACACGTACCTCGCCACGAATCAGGTCGTTAACCAGGATCTCCTGACCAGCCTCAACCTTGAAGCGAACCACATACTGTTTACCCTCGGCAATCAGCTTCTCAACCTCATCCTTAGGCATGGTCAGCGAGTTACGCATCTGACCGCGGGTATGACAATCGTACTGGAAGTTCTGAATCTCAGCACGCTTAGCCTCCAACTCCTCTGGCGTATCGAAAGCAATATAAGCCTTATCGGCATCCAGCAACTGCTGAACATATTTCTTGTAAATATCACGACGTTCGCTCTGGCGATAAGGACCCTTGTCGCCACCAAAGCTAACACCTTCATCAAACTTGATACCGAGCCACTTGAACGACTCAATGATATACTCCTCGGCACCAGGTACGAAACGGTTACTATCGGTATCCTCGATACGGAAAACCAGATCGCCACCATGCTGCTTGGCAAACAGGTAGTTATACAATGCTGTGCGCACACCACCAATGTGCAAAGCACCCGTTGGACTGGGTGCAAAACGTACTCTTACTCTTCTTTCTGACATAATCAATTAAAATTTGTGTGCAAAGTTACAAAAAAATTGAGAGTTTTTTCGTATTTTTGCACCATAATTGCATAAAATACGTAGAAATGAGTAGTTTTAACATTAAAAACGACCTAACTTGGCGTGATTTTCTCATTCGTTTGGGTCTGATCATCATAACTGTTGCCATCATCGTATGGATGATGCCACGCAGCAGTCAACACAATTTCAAGATCGAAAAAGGCCGACCTTGGATATATACCGACCTGAAAGCGCCATTCGACTTCCCCATCTACAAGAGTGACGAAGCCGTGAGGGCCGAGCGCGACAGCATCATGAAGCAATATGAGCCGTATTACATCATGAACAGCGAGATTGTGGGCAAACAGGTACGCCAGTTCTCGAAAGACTACTCAAACGGCATCCCCGGACTGCATAACGATTACATCAGCATTATCTCAAACCGTCTGCACCGTCTGTATGAGCAGGGTATCATGAGCAATTCCGAGTATGCCAAAATCAGTAAGGACACCTCTCGATTTGTACGTATCGTCAGCGGTAAGAACGCCACCAGCTCACAAATCAGCCATGTGTACTCGGTGGTATCAGCCTACGAACAACTATTTCAGGATCAGACACTTGCCAAGCATCGCGAGGTGCTGCAGAAATGCAACCTGAATGATTATATCACTCCCAACCTCACCTACGACAAGGAACGTAGTGAGGCCAGCTTGAACGACCTGCAGAACAGTATTCCACTGGCCAGCGGACTGGTACAGCGAGGTGAGAAGATTATCGACCGTGGTGATATCGTTGACGGCAAGACCTACAATAAGCTGCTATCGTTCCAGAAGGAGATGGAGCGCCAGAATGTGGACCAGGAGAAGATTCGCCTGAACATCATGGGCCAGTTGCTGTACACAGCCATCCTGATTACTTGCTTTACCATCTTCCTTACCCTGTTCAGAAAAGATTACTTTGAGAAAGTACGATCTACCACCATGTTGTATGCACTCATCGTGCTGTTTACAATTATTGCCTCGGCGATGGTAGAGCATAGCGTACTGCATGTATATATCGTACCATTTGCAATGGTGCCCATCTTTATCCGAGTGTTCATGGATTCGCGAACAGCCTTTATGGCCCATTCTACAATGGTTCTTACCTGCGCCTGCTTCCTGCAGTATCCGCTGGAGTTTGTAGCCGTTGAACTGGTAGCCGGATTGGTAGCTATCTTCTCGCTGCGCGAACTGTCAAGTCGTTCACAGCTGTTCTGGACAGCCGTATCGGTAACCTTGGCAGGAATTCTTACAAACCTGGCACTCGACTGGATTCGCATCAACGACATATCGAAAATCAGTTATAGCGAATACAACTACCTGATTATCAACGGCGTACTACTATTCTGCTCATATCCCTTACTCTATGTTATCGAGAAAGCATTCGGTTTTACATCCAACATTACGCTGATTGAGCTATCGGATATGAACAAGGCTGTACTGCGCAAGATGAGCGAGGTGGCCCCAGGCACCTTCCAGCACTCTATCCAGGTGGGTAATCTGGCTGCCGAGATTGCTAACAAGATTGGTGCCAAGAGTCAGTTGGTACGTACCGGTGCACTGTACCACGATATCGGTAAGATTGTTAATCCTATCTATTTTACCGAAAACCAGTCGGGTGTGAATCCACACGAGAAGATGAATCCGATAGACAGCGCCCAGATGATTATCAGTCATGTTACCGAGGGAACCAAACTGGCCGACAAGTACAACCTGCCCGATGTGATCAAGGAATTTATTACCACCCACCACGGACAGGGAAAAACCAAGTACTTCTACGTACAATATAAGAATGCTCACCCCAACGACGATGTCGACGACCTGCTGTTTACCTACCCAGGTCCTAATCCGTTTACTAAGGAGCAGGCCATCCTGATGATGGCCGACACCGTAGAAGCCGCCTCGCGCTCGCTGCCCGACTACACAGAAAAGTCGATTCGCGAACTGGTTAACAGACTGATTGATGCTCAGGTGGCCGAGGGTTACTTTAAGGAGTGCCCCATCACCTTCCGTGATATTGCCTATGCCAAAACCGTGCTGATAGAGAAGCTGAAGACCATCTATCACACCCGTTTGAGCTATCCTGAGCTGAAAAAGTAAATCCATTTATGCACAAAACTACCCAAAAGTGTGCAAAAACCTGCACACTTTTGCACATTTGTGCAGGTTTGTGTGCAATTTTCGTTAAACAACGTTAACTTTGTGTGCGTAAACATAAGATTTTAAAACATTCACTATACCTTTGCAGCCGATTTTGAAAAAAAGTGTTTAAATTATGAAAAAGATGAATGTCTTGCTGGCCAGCCTGATGCTGACAGCAGCTACAACAACAGCCACAGCTGGTGGCATCTTAACCAACACCAATCAGAGTATCGACTTTTTGCGCAATCCTGCGCGAGATGCAGCCATCGGTCTTGATGGAGTATACAGTAACCCCGCCGGTGTAGCCTTCATGCCCGAAGGTTTCCACCTCGGTTTCAACTGGCAGTATGCCCATCAAACCCGTACCATCGAGAGTACCAGTCCATTCTTTGCATTAGGAAGAAAGAACGGAGGTCAGACCACCAAGACTTTCGAAGGTGTGGCCGACGCCCCCTTCCTGCCCTCAATCCAGGCAGCCTACAACAAGGGCAACTGGAGTGTGCAGTTCAACTTCTCGGTTCCTGGGGGCGGCGGTGCCTGTGAGTTCCAGGACGGTCTGGGTTCGTTCGAGAGCGTAGTTGGTAACATCGCCAGCAGTTTCATGACGCTTGATGGCATGGCCACTCAGCTCAATGGTCTCACCTCACAGCTCACTCCCCTCTATGCCATGATGGGACAGGCAGCCCCCAACGCTATCAATACCTATGGTGTGAATGGCTATGACATGAACGGCTATATGCAGGGACGCCAGTATTACTTCGGTTTCCAGTTGGGTACGGCCTACAAGATTAATAAGAACCTCGCTGTTTACGGAGGTTTGCGCGTGCTCTATGGTACAGCCACTTATAAAGCCAAGATCAGCAACATCATGGTAGGCACACAGGGCGGCTATGTGGATTTTAGCAATTTCCTGCCCAATGTTCCTGCTCAGGCACAACAGAATGCTGCTGTGGCTCAGCAGCACCTGGCACTGCTTAGCAAGGTTGAACAGGCAGGCATGATGACCGATCAGCTCAAGCAGGCACAGGCATCGCTGACAGCTGGTTTGTCACAGCTTCAGCAGAGCTCAGGTCAGTTGGCCACCCTGTCGAAATATGCCGAGGGTGTGAATCTGCTTTGCAACCAGTCGAGTGTAGGCATCGCTCCTATCGTCAGCGTTGACTATAAGTTTGGCAATTTCAACTTTGCTGCCAAATACGAGTTCAAGACACAGATTCGCATGAAAAACGAATCAACGGTGAATGAAGCCAGCGAGATTGCTGCAGTCAACAAGTTCCGCGATGGCGAAGAGGTGAATGAAGATGTTCCTGCTCTGCTGACAGTAGGCGCCATGTGGAGCCCTGTTGAGGATATCCGTATTAACTTAGGCTATCACCATTATTTCGACAAAGACGCTTCATGGTATAACAATGCCCAGAAACTGCTCGACCACGACTCAAACGAGTATCTGGCAGGTGTAGAATGGGATCTGAGCGACAAACTCACCATCTCAGCAGGAGGTCAGGTAACACGCTATGGTCTTACTGATGACTACATGAACGATATGTCGTTTGTAACCAACAGCTACAGCTTCGGACTTGGTTTCAACTACAAGGCCAGCGACAAGATTACCTTGAAAGCTGCCTACTTCCAAACCAACTACGACGATTACAATCGTAACGACTATCCACCACTCTCTGGTATGAGCGACTCGTTCACCCGTACCAACCGCGTACTGGGTATCGGCTGTGAGCTGAATCTCTAAAAAGAACGATTATTGCGGATCTACATCGAAGTAGATCTGGAGCGACGAATAGCGCTTGTCTTGTAGCATCTGCTGCTGGGCAAGCGCTAAATATTTACGCACGTCGGCCATACCGATGCCTGGTTCAAGCTTAAGCACCAACTTACGAATAGAGAGCGACTTAACTTTAGCGATGGCAGGCTTGTCGGGACCTAACACACGAGCCGAGAACCACTGGCGCAATCTACTACCCATCTCAATACCTGCCGACTCAACCACTGCATCCGAACGGTGTTTCAGGTAAACATAGATTAAGCGATAATAAGGCGGATAATGGAAATGCTGGCGCTCGGCTATTAGCGAACGGTACAATCCGGCATAATCGTTCTGCACTACTTGTTGGATAACGGGTAGTGTTGGCGATTTGGTTTGTAGGATTACCAAACCCTGCTTGCCCTTGCGACCGGCACGACCAGCCACCTGAGCCATCATCATATAAGCCTGCTCGTAAGCACGGAAATCGGGATAGTTCAGCATGTTGTCGGCATTCAGAATGCCTACTACCGACACCTTATCAAAATCCAAGCCCTTGGATATCATCTGGGTACCTATCAACAGATTGGTACGACCGGCTGAAAAATCGCTGATGATACGTTCGTAGGCATTACGGGTACGGGTGGTATCAAGGTCCATACGGGCAATACGGGCCTCAGGGAAGATATCACGCAACTGGTCTTCAATCTTCTCGGTGCCATATCCCTTGGTTATCAGATCATGCCCGCCACAGGCTGGGCACTCAGTGGGTACCTGGTAGGTGTAGCCGCAGTAGTGACAGGTAAGCTGATTCATGTTGCGATGCAACGTCAGCGACACATCACAATGCTGACAATGGGGCACCCAGCCGCATTGCTTACACTCTATCATGGGTGCATAGCCTCGACGGTTCTGGAAGTATATCACCTGCTCGCCTCGCTCCAATGCCTCGCGGGTCTTCGCCAACAATAATGGCGAGAACACACCGTTCATCATCTTACGGTGCTGCAAGTCCTTGATATCCACCACCTGGATCTCAGGCAGCTGAATACCTTTATAACGTTGGAAAAGCTCTACCAAACCATACTTACCTGTTTTGGCATTATGGTAGGTCTCGAGCGATGGTGTGGCAGTACCCAATAACGTCTTGGCACCATACATCTGTGCCAGCATGATAGCTGCCGAACGGGCATGATAACGCGGTGCAGGGTCCTGCTGTTTATACGAGGTTACATGCTCCTCATCCACAATAATCAGTCCTAAGTTCTGGAAAGGCAGCAGCACGGCACTGCGCGCACCCAGAATCACATCATAGGGATGCTTCGAAAGCTGTTTCTGCCAGATTTCCACACGCTCGGCATCCGAGTATTTACTGTGATAGATGCCCAGGCGATTGCCAAACACTCGCTGCAGGCGTTGCATCATCTGCACGGTAAGCGCTATTTCGGGCAACAGATAGAGCACCTGCTGATGCTTATCCAATGCCTGCTGTATCAGGTGGATATAAATCTCGGTTTTACCGCTCGAGGTAACACCATGCAGCAGCGTCACGTTTTTCTGCAGAAACGAGAACTGTATCTGGTTAAACGCTTCCTGCTGTACATCGCTCAGCGGTTTGATATGTTCAGGATGCGGATCGCCACCAAAATTCAATCGCCCCACCTCTTTATCATAGGTTTCCAACACACCTCGCTGCACCAAGGCGTTTACCGACTGCAGGGTGTGTCCCTGGTTAATCAGCTCGTCGCGGGTTATCTCGAACTGTTCCTCGGTCTGTCCTAACTGGTCCCAACCCGAGAGTTCCAGATAATCCAGGAAAGCCTTGAGCTGCTTGGGAGCACGCTGCAGCATATCAATAGCCACGTGCAGGGCCTGCTCGCTGCGGAACTTAGGCGACAGCTGGATGTATAGTTCGGTACGTGGACGATAACCATCCTCGGCTTTCAGTCCTGATGGGAGTGCTGCCTTATACACCTCGCCAATAGGCGACATGTAGTAATCGGCAATCCACTGCCACAGCTTCAGCTGGTTATCGGTAATGATAGGTGTGGCATCCATCACCTGGCTGATGGGCTTTACCTGATAGTCCTTAGGTTTCTCATTGTGCAATCGGGCCACAATACCCAAGTAGGTTTTGCTACGCCCGAAAGTTACCAGTACGCGCATACCAATACCTACGCTCATGCCATCCGGCACGGCGTAGGTAAAAAGTCCTGTTAACGGAACAGGTAATATGATATCCGCGTAACTCACCCCTTAGAAGAAGTAAGCAACCGAAAGCTGCCAAGCATTAGCCTTGGTCTTGCCAGTAAGAATGTTACCAGCAGTAGACAGAGTTGAATTGACAACGTTGGTCTCACCAGTAGTTCCAAGAGCAACATTATAGTTGGCCGATACCTGCAGATGGTTCAGCAGCATCAAACCAACACCTAAATTAGCACTCAGGTTTGAGTCCTTCAAGCGCCACTCAAGGGCGTTGTTAAGAAGATTAGTGGTTTTATCTCCAATATTAAAGCCGAACTGAGGACCAGCAAAGATGTAAATGCTTGCAGTATTACCCAAGCCAAAACCATAACGAAGGTTTATGGGAATCTGAATTGACTGCTGCTTCAGCTTATCATCAGAGCCTTCGATCTTAGCCGAACGCTGATCGTACAAGGCCGATGCATCAATGCCAAGACCTACCACTGGGAGCGTAAAATTAATAGTCGGACCGATAAAGAAACCAGTCTGATTCGACTTGTCAACGATCGAATTATCGAACTTCATATTAGTCAGGTTAAGGCCACCCTTAACACCAAACTTCACCTGTGCCTGAGCAGCAACAGTCATTGTTGCCAGCAGCACTACTAAAGTAAAAAATTTCTTCATAACTTATACCAATTATTAATGTTATTGAATCATTCCACGGCGCAAAGTTACGAAAAAAGTTGGAATCGAAAAGGGAATAACCGTTTTTTTTCGATTATTCCCTTGTATTTTGACTAATTAATGGCGCTGTCGACGTACCGACACGCGGGCACCACTGTTGCTACTGCCACTCGATTTCTCGGTCTTGGCACTCTTCTGCTTAGCCACCTTTACGCCCTTGGTTGCGGCGGGTTTGTTCTTGGCAGCCTTCACCTTCTTATCGGCCTTGGTATCCTTCAAAGCAGCTATGCTATCCAGTGAGTCGCGCTTGGCAGGATCGCCGAAAATCGTTTTCTTAAAACCTTCCAGTTCAGCTTCGATACGCTTCTGCTCGGCAGTCATCTTAGCCTCATCGCCACCGCACAACTGCAGCAGTGTTTTACCCTGCGCATTGTTGGTTTTATAGATTTTTCCACGATACATATTGAGCGTAAAGAAGTCGTCCATCGATACGGTGGCAGCATTGTTCATACTGCTGGCCATCACTGTCTGACGGTTCAGGTAGGGTTCCAAGTCACTGTATTTCACCCAGAACAAGGGGTACTGCGTTGCCTCGCCACCAAACTCGTCCATCATAATGGGACACAAGGCCTGCACCTTGATGTGGAACGAAGAGTTGGCCTGATCGTAATAGGCACTCTCCTTCAGATAGTACTTCTTCACCATCGCCGAAGGGATATCGCTGTTATCCACACGTATCTTGCCATCCTTCTCCTCGTAAAAAATATGGTAGTTATCCAGTAGCGCCTTCATATCAGCCTTGGTGGCATCGGAAAACACATCGCTGCCATCGGTAGGATACTCATACACGGGGATATAGCCGTTAAGTGCCAATTTAAAGATATAGGTAAACAAGTTCAACTGTTTGCCCTGAGGCTCCACAGGATAGTAGAGTCCGCCATTGGCATCATCCTCCAACGAAATCTCACGATAGATATCGCGACGCCACACCACCTCTTCGGGCATCTCTACAGCTGTGGGGAATGATATCTGTGCGCGCATCGACATAGCCGAAGATGCTGCATTCTGCTTGGTTTGCTGCTGAGCCTGCTGCTCGGCACGGCGCTGTGGTGGCTGAGCCACTGCTGCACTCACCATCAGCACGAGGGTTGATATGAACAATAATCTCTTCATACTATCTTATACCTTATTTATTTTACAATCACTTCCATGGGGTTAGTCAGGGTGCGGGTTAATCCATCGGGACCGGTTACCGTTACCCTCGAAATATAGAATCGGCGATTACGAGCCAGCTTGCGGAAGGTATCCTTCTGACGAGCCGAAAACTGTGCACCATCCGATGCCATCGGCACGGCGTTACCCATATTGTCGAAGAACACCGTTTCGAAGCTCTGCACACGGAATGCAATATCCAGTATGCCATCGTCGATAGCAGCACCCAGATGTTCTACAGCCACCAGCTGTCCCTTGCTCAAGGCTCCACCCTTGTATCGGGCGGGATTGCCATGCTCATCCTTCATCGATATATAAGGTGTAGGATCGGGCAATTTCCTGACACGGAAGGTGTACTGCCCCATCTGCTGGGCATGACCGGTATTGGTGCTGGTAACGGTAATCACAGCGTTCTGTCCTATCTTTGCTGGACGTGCGATGTACTTGCCAGGCCCCACGCTCTGCAACGTACCATTGGTCATCGAGGCCTGAATCTTATTCAGCGGCACACCTGGCACACTGATGCTGATGGGGTTGGCATAACCTGCATAAAGCATGTTCATCAGGTCGGCCGATACAGTAGCGCTGGGCTCAACTACGGTGTAGTCCTGTGTAAACTCACGGCGTATGCGGTCGCCATTGCCATTCACCATCTCCATATAGCCCTTCAGCGTAAAGTCGCCAGTCTTGCCACACACGGTTTCGTACAGTCCGTTCTGAAGGTTTACCTTCTGTCCGCCGATAAAGATATCGGGTACCTGGGTGGTATCAACAGCAGCCATCACGATACGGGCCGAGAAACGGTCGCCACGAACAATCGTTTTTGAGTTGGGAATCACAAAGGCATCCAACAGGTTTACACGAACATCCTTCACGTCGATGTTCTGTACCAGAGTATGCAGAACCTCGCCCTCGGCATAGCGCACATCACTCTGCAGTTTCGACAGCAGCGTAACGGCAGCCGCAGCGGGCATCGACTCAAACATATATTCGGCCCAGTTCTTACCCATAGCACGCTTGGGCACCTGGGTAGTAAGATTGCTGGCTATAATCTGTCGCTGTTTCTCATCAGTTACCATCGTCAGCATACGCTCACGGAAACTGTTGATAGCCTTGTACAGTTTCTGTCCCTGTCCGTTGGTAGGCGAGAGCATCACGTAGTTAGCAGGCTCCTGATCCTCCTTATTGCGGATATTAGTGACATCGCCATCCTTGCCATCGGCCTCAACCACGATGGCCTGCTTCAGACTGGCAGCAAAGTTATACAGCGAGTCGCTCATCTGGCGCACCTGCTGGGCTTTGCCGTACCACTCGCGGGTTTTCTGCGGGTTAGCCTTCAGCTGCTGCTCAAAGGTTTTGTAGATGGCCAGGTTCTCCTTGGCGGAGTTACCTGTAGTGCGGTTCAGACTTTCCTCCACAATCGAAAAGCCGTTGAGCACCTCGTTCGAAACGTTAAGTGCCAACATCGCCATCAGGACAACGTACATCAGGTTAATCATCCTCTGACGTGGAGAAACGGGTCTTTTCTTGATTGCCATAGTCGTTATGCGTTCATCTTAGCCGTCATTGCCTCAATCATACGGCTATAAATCTTATTCAGTTCTGCTATCTGGGCGGCCATCTTCTTGGTTTGTTCGTTAATATCATCGATCGTACCAATCTGGGCGCTGGCACTCTTCAACTGCATCTCGTAAACCTTGCAGATGCCAGTTAGCGTGCGGTTCAGGTTCTCCATCTCCTCAGAGTCGTGAGCCAGCTTCTCGTTCTGGGCCGATACCTTCGAGAGGGTCTCAGTCAGATGCTTCAGTTCCTCTACGTAGGTAGATGTAGCAGCATCCAGCTCGGGATGAGCCGAAACAGATGTCGGCTGGACTGCAACTGCCGACTGAACAGCAGCAGGCTGGGCGCTGGGTGTCGACGGTGAATTGGTCGATGAGCCAGTATAGGTACCACCGTTGCCATTAATGATGATGGTTCCACCATTGCCACCTACTACAGTTGCGCTGCCGCCTTTACTTGCAACGGGCGCTTCACCATTCACGTTTACGTGGGTATCCAGCACCATACCATCGGTAGTCTTGTCGAACGGACGATCAAAGGCCGAAAGGAAAAAAACCAGCACCTCGGTACCCATACCAAGGAACAAGAAGAAATCGGCGCCCTTCAGGTGGGTAAGCTTAAACAGCGTACCTAAGATAACGATTGCTGCGCCCCACGAGTAGGCGTAGTTCAGGAACGTCTGTCCTGGCACACTGTCCATCCACTTCTGCAAGCGGTAAATTACATTATATTTGCTGTATATCGTCATAACTATTGCGTATTTAGTGTTTACTTTCTCTTACCTTTTGTGCTTTTGGCGCGCTCACTGGTTGAATTGGCCAGACTGCGCACACAGCGGAATCCAATATACGAACGGGGCTGGTTCTGATACTCAGCTGTACGCCAGGCCGAACGGATATACGACTCGGGATCCTTCCACGAACCACCACGCACACTCTTACGCTTCAGGCGATAGGGATCCTCCTGAGCAGCGTTGTACTTCAGTGTGGGGTTGATATCGTTCATTGCCTCAACACCTGCCTCGGTATAGATGGTGCTGGTCCACTCGGCCACATTACCTGCCATATCGTAAAGTCCATTCGAGTTGGCCGAATAGATGCCCACCCTACTGGTAATCAGATTACCATCCTTGGTATAGTTGCCATTATCGGGCTTAAAATTGGCATAGAAACAACCCTTGCCGCTGGCCACATCCTCGTTATCCCATGGGAACTCGTTCTGATCCTTGCCACGGGCGGCATACTCCCACTCTGCCTCGGTTGGCAGGCGGTAACGCTGCACATAACGGGCTGCGGGACCTAAGCCTTTCAGCAGATACTCAGTACGCCAGGCACAGTAAGCATTGGCCTGCTCCCAGGTAACACCTACCACGGGATAATCGTTGTAAGCGGGATTCGAGAAATAGTAACGCAGATACATCTCGTTATCAGCATTGGGGAAATCGTTTACCCAGCACGTGGTGTCGGGGAATACGTTTACGATATAGGTATTCAGGAAATCCCACGGTCCCGAAAGCGGACGATTGATACTCTCGCGAACAATACGCCCCTCGTCATCCACATAGGCAGTATCTTTCGATATCCACACCTGCTCGTCGGGATCAACTGTCAGGTCGGTATTCAGGTTGCGCTCCTGTGGGTTCAGTCGGTTACGACGCAGGGCTGCGGCGGTATAGTCGTACACCTCGTAGCGGTAGTTAAGCTGTCGGAAATCCAGCATTTTATCGCCTGTTACGGGATTGGTTACGTACATGGCATCGATAATCTCCTGCTCATCTTCGCTGGGGCGGCGTGGCAGTGGTTTCTTCCAATTCAGTACGGTCGAAATCTCGTTACCTTCACGGTCGGTCTTTACCGTCTTGTAGGTTTCGTCAATCTCTGAAAGACGCTCGCGCAGGATGGAGTCGCGTACATAATTCACAAACTGGCGATACTTCGAGTTGGTAACCTCGGTCTCGTCCATCCAG
Organism: Xylanibacter ruminicola 23; assembly: GCF_000025925.1. Taxonomy (NCBI): domain Bacteria; kingdom Pseudomonadati; phylum Bacteroidota; class Bacteroidia; order Bacteroidales; family Prevotellaceae; genus Xylanibacter; species Xylanibacter ruminicola. Next base: position 2,605,351 of record NC_014033.1, read on the forward strand.
AATCCATCTACCGAGATATCGCGTACGGGTGTTTTCTTACCCCACAGCGAATCCTGGTTCTCAATACCCATTTTCACATGGCCACGCTTAACCAGCACCATGCCGTAGGGCGTAGGCTCGGTAAAAGCTCTGCCACTGGTACCTGTCACCTCACCGCCATTGGCTGTCATCAGCTTACCGCCAAAACAGCTAGTAAGCATCAGTGCCGCAACGGTGCATAGTCCTATCAGTTTCTTCATATTTATCTTATTTACTATAGTAATCTTACGCTCTTATGCAGATTTCTGCCCTTTTTATACAGATTCAACTCTGTCTCGTAGCCCACAAACAGTTCATGACTGCCGTTACCCACGTTAATGGCGCTGGTATAGCACTCGTAGCTGTAGCCCAGATGTATGCCGTGCCATCGGCCACCTACCAGCACCGTTACTGAGTTGGTAGGACTATACGAAAGGCCTGCGTACAACATCTTTTTATCGTGTTCGTACCTTACGCGCCCTGTTACATCGGCCCGCCAGGCCACCCCATCGGTGCGTCCTAACACAGAGGTCTGTATTTTAAAAAACGGATGATTTAGCTGAATATTGTATCCTGCGGTAAAATAATATGTTGCATCAATACTCAGTTCGCTGGTTTCGCCCAATGCTACCACCGGGTTGTTCAAGTGCAGAACCGATGCTCCCATGTACCAGTTAAGTGCCTGATAATAGATGCCTGCCGACACATCAAGTCCCGAACCGTTTATCGACGAGCTCGATAGTATGGGGTCACTGCCATCCTCGGGCATTTCAGCCTTGCTGCCATCAAACGTCTCGCCCAGCATACCCAACTGCACACCTACGCTCAACTTGCCTTTCACCACCCGTCGCTGGTAGGCATACTGCACAGCCAGACGTTTGTGCGAGAACAATCCGATATCATCGTTCAGCAGCTGAACACCAACGCCATGATAGGTACCCAAGCCATACAGTTGCATATCGGCCGCCGCATACATGGTTTTAGGGTTGTGCTCAAACCCAGCCAACTGCAGCGCATAGGCTCCAGTCACATTCAGCTTAGCCTCCTTACCCACAGCCGCGGGGTTAAACGACGGCTCCATTGCCCAGTAATGAGCAAAGGAAACATCGTATTGCGCCCGCACCGTTGCAGCCACAATCCACAGCCCTACTATTGCGATAAAGAAACGTTTCACATATTATAAAACGTATTTCCGCGCTGTTTATTGTGTTTGGAGGCGTTTAACATTTTTAAGTGATAAATAACCGATAATTAACCTCGCAATTGGACGAAAAGCAGTATTTTTGCAACCGACTTATTTTATTTAACACAAAAATTAAAAACTTAGTATGCAAAAGAAACTTACTACCTTATTAGGTATGGCATTAGCCGTTACCTGTGCCTTTGCACAAACAGAACTGTTTAAACCCTACAAACAAACAGCGCTCCGACTCCCAGCAGTACCCATTGTGGTTAACGATCCCTATTTTTCAATCTGGTCGCCCTACGACAAGTTAACCGAAGGCAACACACGTCTTTGGACAGGCGACGAGAAACCTTTGGAAGGATTGTTGCGCGTGGATGGCACTACCTACCGCTTTATGGGCGACAAAGAGCACAAGGTGCTGAAAGCCATCGCCCCGATGAGCGACGAGGCAGCTTGGGAGGGTCAGTACACAGAGACTAAACAGACTGATGGTTGGCACAAGCCAGATTTCAAAGCCGATGGCTGGCAGAAAGGTCGCGCTGCGTTTGGTAATGCTGGCGACAACATCCGCACGGGGTGGAGCAAGGAGCACAGCCATATCTACATCCGACGCGAGATTAACCTGACTGCCGACGATTTGAAAGGCGATCTGTACGCTCTCTATTCGCATGATGATGCCTGCGAGCTCTACATCAACGGCACACAGGTGGCAACAGGTCGTATGGATGCCGTATTCAATGAGTCGGTACACCTGAATGCCCAGCAGAAGCAGCTGCTGCACGAGGGACGCAACGTGATGGCTCTGCACGTATACAATAATGCGGGCGGTGCCTATGCCGACTTTGGATTGTATGCCAACATCGGTATCGAGGCAACCTCGGTTAAGACGGCTGTACAGAAGAGCGTCGACGTGATGGCCACTTCAACCTACTACACATTTACCTGCGGTCCGGTAGCATTGGATGTGGTGTTCACATCGCCTATGCTGATTGATGATCTCGACCTGCTCTCTACCCCCGTTTCGTATGTTTCGTATCAGGTAAAGAGCTTAGACCGCAAGAAGCACGACGTGCAGTTTGCATTGTTGGCAAGTCCACAGATTGCAACCAACAAGCCTCATCAGCCCACAGAGTCGACAGTGGTTTCAGTGAATGGTGTGAAGTATCTTAAGACAGGTACTATCGATCAGCCCATCCTGGCCAAGAAAGGCGATGGCATCGGCATAGATTGGGGTTATCTGTATGTAGCCGACTTCAACGGCAAGGTATCACTCGACAGCTACAACAACATTATCAACGGCTTTATGGCCAAGGGCGACCTGAACTGCGGTCAGCAGCTGGTGCGTGCTTACAAGCAAAACGACACCCCAGTACTGGCCTATGTTCATAACTTTGGTAAGGTTGACCAGCAGCCACAGGCATCGTTCTCGCTGATTGGCTACGACGAGGTTGAGGATATCGAGTATATGTACCAACGCTACAAGGCCTACTGGGCACATGGTGGCAAGGTGGATATCTTCGACGCTTTCAATAAGCTGAACCGTAATTACAAGAGCATTATGGAGCGTTGCCGCGCCATGGATAAGCAGATTTACGACGATGCCCTGAAGGTAGGTAATGCGCACTATGCCGAGATTCTCTCTGGCTCTTATCGCCACGTGCTGGCAGCACATAAGCTGTTCGAGGACAACGAGGGACATCTGCTGTACTTCTCGAAGGAGAACAACTCTAACGGTTGCGTAAACACCGTGGATCTTACCTATCCTTCGGCACCACTCTTCCTGGCTTACAACCCTGAGTTGCAGAAAGCCATGATGACCAGTATTTTTGAGTATAGTCGCTCTGGTCGCTGGACCAAGCCCTTTGCTGCTCACGACCTGGGCACCTACCCCATTGCCAACGGACAGGTATATGGTGGCGACATGCCTATCGAAGAGGCAGGTAACATGCTGACTCTGGCTGCACAGCTCTGCATCCAGGATGGTAACATCGATTACGTAAAGCCTTACTGGGACATTCTTACCCAGTGGACCGACTATCTGGTAGAGAACGGACAGGACCCATCGAACCAGTTGTGTACCGACGACTTTGCTGGCCACTGGCCACACAACTGTAACCTTTCGGTTAAAGCTATCATGGGCGTAGCAGGCTATGCGCTGATGGCCCGCATGAAAGGCGATGCCGCTACAGCCGAGCGCTATATGAACCGTGCCCGCCAGATGGCCAAGAAATGGGAGGCCGATGCTCGTGAGGGCGATCACTACAAGTTGGCATTCGACCGCCAGAACACTTGGAGTCAGAAGTACAATATGATCTGGGACAAACTGTGGAACACCAACCTGTTTGGCGATGAGGTGATGCAGCGCGAGGTAAGCTACTACCTGAAGCAGCAGAACACCTACGGTCTGCCACTCGACATCCGTAAGGACTATACTAAGACCGACTGGATTATGTGGAGTGCAGCGATGGCCAACGATAAGGATACCTTCCTGAAGTTTGTGGAACCTATCTACAAATATATAGACGAGACGCAGTCGCGCGTGCCTATCAGCGACTGGCACGAGACAAAGACCGGAATGATGGTTGGGTTCAAAGCTCGCTCGGTTATTGGTGGTTATTGGATGAGATTGTTAGTTAAGTAATATTGTTGTTATGAAAAAGAATCTGAGAAAGAGTCTTTTGGCTGTGGCACTGCTCCTTGGGGGCAGTGCTGTGGCAGCCACCGCACCTGTTGATTATGTCAACACGCTGGTAGGCACACAATCAAACCACGCACTCTCAACTGGCAATACCTACCCTGCTATCGCACTCCCCTGGGGCATGAATTTCTGGATGCCTCAGACTGGAAAGATGGGCGACGGATGGGCTTATACCTACGACGCAAGTAAGATTCGCGGATTGAAGCAGACCCATCAGCCTTCGCCCTGGATAAACGACTACGGACAGTTTGCCATCCTTCCCACTGTTGGCACCGTGTTCGATGAGGACAAGCGTGCCTCATGGTTCTCGCATAAGGCCGAAACGGCCCGTCCGTATTACTATAAGGTGTATCTGGCTGATTACGACATCACAGCCGAGGTAACACCCACTGAACGTGCCGCTGTGATGCGATTCACTTACCCCGACTCCAAAGAGTCACGCATCGTAGTGGATGCTTTTGATAAGGGTTCGATGGTACGCATTATCGACGATTGCCACATTGAGGGTTATACCACCAAGAATAGTGGCGGCGTACCTGAGAACTTTAAGAACTATTTTGTGATTGAGAGCGACAAGCCGTTCACATTCCTCTCTACAGTAGCAGATGGCAAGATACAGGCCGACAAACGCGATTTTGAAGGTAATCATGCAGGTGCAGTAGTAGGATTCCAAACGGTTCGTGGCGAGACTGTAACCTTGCGTATAGCCTCATCGTTCATCAGCGCCGAGCAGGCCCGACAGAACCTGAAAGAGGTTAGCAATCGCTCGTTCGACACCGTATGCAATGACGGTCGCCAGCGTTGGAACACCATCCTTAGTAGACTGGAGGTTGAAGACAACAATGTTGATCACTTGCGCACCTTCTATTCTTGTTTGTATCGTTCGGTTCTATTCCCCCGTATGTTCCACGAGGTAAACAAGGCTGGCGAGATTGTACACTACAGTCCTTTCGACGGACAGGTGCACAGCGGACGTCTGTTCACCGATACTGGTTTCTGGGATACCTTCCGTTCGCTCTTTCCACTGCTCAACCTGGTATATCCTGAGATGAGCCAGCAGATGCAGGAGGGATTGGTGAACACCTATAAGGAGAGTGGATTCCTACCAGAGTGGGCCAGTCCTGGTCATCGCGGCTGCATGGTGGGCAACAACTCAGCCGCGGTGGTGGCCGATGCCTATCTGAAAGGCATGCGCGGCTACGATGTGGAGACACTCTGGCAGGCTGTAAAGCACGGTGCCAATGCTGTTCATCCTCAGGTATCAAGCACAGGCCGACTGGGATTTGAATATTATAACCGTCTGGGCTATGTGCCTTATAATGTTGGTATCAAAGAAAATGTGGCACGCACCTTAGAATATGCATACGACGACTGGTGTATCTATCGTTTAGGACAGGCACTCGGCAAATCTAAGAAAGAACTGAAACCTTATAAGGAGCGTGCCTTGAACTACCAGAACGTGTTCGACAAGGAAACCCGATTGATGCGTGGCAGAAATGAGGATGGTACCTTCCAGAGTCCGTTTAATCCACTGAAGTGGGGCGACGCCTTTACCGAGGGTAACTCATGGCACTACACCTGGTCGGTTTTCCACGATCCTGCAGGATTGATTCGTCTGATGGGAGGTAAGGAGAACTTTGTAACTATGCTCGACTCCGTATTTAACCTGCCACCTGTTTTCGACGAGAGCTATTATCGTGCAGTGATTCACGAGATTCGCGAGATGCAGATCATGAATATGGGTAACTATGCCCATGGTAACCAGCCCATCCAGCACATGATTTATCTGTACGACTGGGCTGGACAGCCTTGGAAGGCTCAGTACTGGGTGCGTCAGGTGATGGACCGCATGTATCAGGCCGCACCTGATGGCTACTGCGGCGATGAGGACAACGGACAGACTTCGGCCTGGTATGTGTTCTCAGCTCTCGGTTTCTATCCCGTTTGTCCGGGTTCAGGGCAGTATGCACTGGGCACACCTTACTTTAATAAGATAACCCTGCATCTGGCCAACGGCAAAACACTGGTTATCAATGCCGACAGTAACAGCACAGAAAACTGCTACGTAAGCGAGATGAGCGTGAATGGTGCTGCTTATGATAAGAACTATCTGGAGCACACCGACCTGCTGAAGGGTGGCCGTATCGATTATCGTATGTCGTCAAAGCCCAATCAGCAACGAGGCACTAACGAGAACAGCCTCCCCTACTCGTTCTCAAATAACAGCCTAATTGTTAAATAGATATAATTCCTTGCAAAAACTTAGTACTTTGTTATACAAGGTACTAAGTTTTTGCTTATCTTTGCCGCAGAAATCTTTTAAAACGGTAAAGATATGAACATTGAAAATGCAAAGTCGCAAATGCGTAAAGGCATGCTCGAGTATTGTGTACTGCTACTCTTGAAGCATCGCCCATCGTATGCCAGCGACATTATCCAACAACTAAAAAACGCCGAGCTACTGGTGGTTGAGGGCACACTCTACCCACTATTAACCCGACTTAAGAACGATGGTTTGCTGCAGTACGAATGGCAGGAGTCAACCCAAGGACCGCCTCGTAAGTATTACGCCCTGAGCAAAGAGGGTGAAAAGTTTCTCGAAGGGTTGGATGCAGCCTGGCAGGAACTCTCTAACACCATTAATTATCTAAAGAATGTAACCCCCAAGTTATTGGAAGTAAAGGATTGAAGAATTGAAAGATTAAAGTTATGAAAAAGAATATTACCATCAACCTGTGTGGGCGTCTGTTTCAGATAGACGAGGATGCCTACGAGCTGCTGCAGCAGTACATTAACTCGCTCCGTTCATCGTTTGGGAAACAGGAGGGCGGCGACGAGATTGTGGACGACATCGAGACCCGCATCGCCGAACTCTTCGACGAACTGCGCCTGCAAGGCATCGAGGCCATCACCATCGAGCATGTTAAGGAAATCATCACCCGTATCGGCAAGCCCGAAGAGCTTACTGGCGAGGATGGCGAGAAGCAACAAGAAGGCAACGGCACCAACTGGGAAGAGCAGGCCCGTTCGGCGGGTCAGAAGATTTATGAGAATGTACGTGCACGTACAGCTGGCAAAAAACTGTATCGCAACCCCAAGGATAAGATGCTGGCAGGCGTACTGTCTGGTATTGCTGTATATACCAATACCGACCCTGTTATCTGGCGATTCCTGATGATATTGTTTACCTTCTGCTATGGTGTGGGTATCTTTATCTATCTTGTGTTGGCACTCGTTATTCCCGAAGCCAGAACACCCGAGCAGTTGTTGCAGATGGAAGGCAAGGATATAACGCCGCAGAACCTGGCCGATGTAGTGGTTGAGGGCGAAAAGCAGCACGTACAGCGCCCCGGTTTTATGCGTCTGTTGTTCATCATCCTCATGAAGATGGTTATAGCCTTTGTCGTTATCATTTCAATCGTCGTGTGCATTGCCCTATCGCTCGGATTCTTCGGCGTGCTCATTGCCACGGTTAGTGCAATGGTGCTGCCACTAAACAGTACCCTACCGTTCAGCCTCGGAGCTATGGGACTGGAAGGCGCATGGGTTAGCAACCCCAAACTGCTCATCATCTTTGTAATCGCCCTGTTCCTGGTATTGCTTCTGCCCATCTATGCCATTATCCACATGGTGCTCTCACTCACAGGCAAGATCCGCCCTATGGGTGTTATTCAGCGCATCGTAAACATCGTGCTTTGGGTTATCGCCGTATGCATCGCAGTGCCCTTAGGTATCACCATAGCCAATTATCATTACGACTATTACCAGGAGCGTTACCAAATCGATTCTACTACCACCTATCAGGGTGTAAAAATGGATGAGAATGATGCCGATTTCCTGCGACGTGGCAGCTGGAATCTGGTAAAGGCCAAGAACTGCGATCATTATACGTATTATGCTATGGATAGCCAGGGGTATAATAACGCGCGTTTTTTGGATGTGTTTAACGATCGTTGCGAGGAGATATTCCAAGCCGAGCGTAAGGAAAAGGTTGAACCAGGCATTTACCAGCTTACATGCTACGCCCGCGCCGAGGGGCCTGGCACCTTTATCTATGCCATGGGTAAAGAGAAACATCTACAAACCATCCCTGTAAACAATAACCCAGAAGACGAAATGGGTTGGAAGCCCATCACCATCGATAGCATAGAAGTAGCTGGCGATTCGATAGCCTACGGCATGTCGTCTGATGCGGTATTCACAGGCGAAACCTGCCGCGCCAAATGGTTCTCGGCCATGGACTTTGTACTTACCCGCACAGCCGACCTGCCAAATACAAAGAAATAATCGTGGTCACAAACAAAAAAAGAGAGCTGATGTTTGTCAGCTCTCTTTTTTGTATTTAATAAACCTCTAACTCGTAGATACGAGCGGCAGAATCCTGCCCCTGTGTAGGAGCTATCACAAAAAGTCGCAAGTAACGCACGCTGGTTGCAGTGAAGCTGCGATCGGTGTAGTTGTTCCGATTGCCTTCGAACATATCCAGCGTTTGCCACTCTTCGGTATCGCTATTACGGCCCTGCAGCAGACAGGTACGGGTGATATAAGCCGACTGCTCACAAGCAGCACTCAGCACACGCCAACGGGTGATAGTGGTAGGCTTGCCAAAATCGAATACAACATAGTTTGGGGCAGCCTGGGCATCGCACCACTTGGTATCAGGGTCGCCATCCATCAGCATGGCTGCGCTTTCGCTATTATTCACCTCGCCTGAGGTGGCGATAACCTTAGCATCGCGCAACAAGTTCACCTGGGGCTGGGTAGCAGCAGCTGTGGTTTGTGCATTGGGCAGGATAGATGTTTGGAACAATGGGGCTGCAGCAGTGCCATCGTTGGCATCATTAGCTACAGTAGCAGCAAACACTACCACATGCTCGTCAGCGGGCAACTGAACCTCGCGAACGCCCTTAGGCAGATCGATGCGTACACGGAACATATAGGTGAACTCATAAGGCTCGTCGCCGGCTCCTGAGTGGCGGTGACTGCCCACCCATGCCACCTCGGCATCCTTGAGATAACCAACGGTCTGACCATCGTGTCCCCACTGGCCAATAAAGCCTGTGTAGTAGGGCACACCTACGGTTTGCTGTTTGCCAGCAACGGTGAAGGTGGCCTGACGGTCGTCGTTGTCCGAAGCTACCAGCAGATACAAGTGACGGTAGTCCTTATCAGTGGGCAGCTGCAAGGTCTGACCCTTACAGGTCAAGCCATTGGCAGCATCTTTCTCGCCAAAGGTGAAGGGGATATCGCCCACGGTGATACCTTCGTCGGGCAGCAGTTCGGCTGCATAGCTGTTACCACCCTCGAAGTTGCCCGAGGTGCGGAACTCGTTGAAGCTGAAACAGTGGCGGTCGAAATCGAGTGCCACCGACTGGGCATCGACAGCGGCAGACTTCTGACCTGCCAGCTGAACCTTATAGGTCTTGACGCTGTAAGGCTTGATATCTACCAGCAGCTGGGTGCCATCGGTCTTGGCATCGGTCAAGGTGCGTTCTGTACCATCGGCCTCAACAGCCTTCACAATAGCAGCAGGGAAGCTGATACGAGCCTGCTGCGCTCCCTTACCACTCATCTCATACACACGAATCACATACTCATTGCTCACCTCGGCACGCTTCAGGGCACGAACCACAACATTTTTATTATCAGAATTTGCAAACGAGAACTGACGGCCTAACTGACCTGCATGGCGGTCGGCATGGAAAGTACGAAGCGGACTGTTGAGACGGTCGGCCTGGCGAACAGCCTCAACAGCATCAAGCTCACCCTGATGACCTACCAGACTATAAGTGAACACATGATGACCGAAGTCCTGACGGGCCTGATAAGCATAGCTACGACCGGGCTTTGGCGAATAGAGCAGCGACAGGCGCAGGGTGTTGTCGGCGGGTTTATCCCAACCGTAGCGCGAATCGTTGAGCAATGTCACACCATAGTCGCCCTTGCGGTCGGTCAGGTCGGTCCACTCGTGGGCATACACCTCGAAACTGTTATCGCGGTTGTTACCACGGCGCACACTACCCAGACCGATATCGTAGGTAGCCTCGGCATTAGCCACGCTGAGTGGGAACTCGGCCTTGAGCAAGGCATTAAGCGAACGCCAGTCGACCTCGTTCTCAAAATCGATGCGATCGGCCTGTGCACCCTCGTACAGATGAATGCGCTGAATGATGTCGCTCTCGCCATATTTCTTCTTAATCACCAGTGTCTGGCGCAGAGTGCCTGGCTCAACAGAGATCTGTACACCATCGTGAACAGGCAGTGGAGCCTTGTCGAGTGTACGCTTCAGGATTTCCCAAGCAGGCCATCTCTCTGAACGGCAGTCGTCGAACACCACCAGGCGCAGACTTTTTCCGTTAGCCACCAGCTGGCGGTTATTCTTTTTATCGATGAGGGATACAACATCACCAAAATCATCTACGGTGAGCTGATAACGCGACGACTGGATGGTGCGACCTGCAGCGGCAGCAGCCATCTTCTTATTGCCAGCAGCCTTAACACCATATACAGCCATACCAGTAGCAGGTACATCGGCATCGAACAGCAGCACGCGCTTACCATCGCGCTCTACTACCTGCGAAGCCACACTACGACCATTAGCATCGGTTACACGGTAATCGCGGTTATCTTTCACTTCTACCTGTGCGATGGCACGGACGGGGGTCGTCTCATTGTTATAAACCACAACAGGCTGACCAGAAACACGTGTATCCATCTGACGGGCGATGCCAGAAACGCTGTGTGTCAGCACATCAGAGAACTTCTTGAGTGCCAGCAGCTCGTCGTTCCACGAGAACTCGTAGGCACGGGGAATGCTGGTACCAGTCAGGTCATCGTGGAACTGATGCCAGATGACGCGCTTCCACGTATCGGTCATCACATCAGCTGGATAGCTGGCAGCGCCCAGCCAGTCGGCCATCACTGCTGTACGTTCAGCCGCATCACCCAGGTGTTCGTTCTGACGGTTATACAGTTTCATGGCAGCCTGGGAAGTATAGCAGCCGTTGCCATGAACGTCCATAGGCAACTCACCGTTGAATACTGGCAGTTCAGGGTGCTTGTCGTAAGGCAGATAATCTTTGTAAATCTGATCGCTGGTAGCACTCACAATCTTAATCGGACCGCTACCTTTGATACCTTTCTCGATAGCACGCACTGAGGCGATGGTGGGCGAACCACCGATATCGCCAGTACCATAGTAATGATAGGCCTGACCAAGCGGACTCTCACCTATCTCACGCAGCAACTGTTGGTTCTGCGACAGGTCTTCGTCGTTGTATCGCTGACTGTAGTTAAAACCGTGGGTCATCATGATGCGACTGCCATCGATACCCTGCCACAGGCCAATGGTGTAAGGATAACGCTTGCCACCCTCGTAGAAGGGATTGGTACGCCACACCAGTTTCTGCGACGAGAAACCAATCAAGCCGCAGTGAGCTGCCAGTGTGGGCAGCGTGTAACCAAAGCCAAAGCAGTCGGGCAAGAACACATCGGTGCTCTCTGTATTGAACTCCTGACGGTAGAACGTCTGACCCAGCAAGATGTTACGCAACCACGATTCGGGCGAGCAGATAATCACCTCGTTGGCATCCCAGCCGCTACCGGTCAGGTGCCAGCGGCCATTGGCCACATAGTGTTTCAACTCGGCAAACTGCATCGGATAGTACTCCTTCATCCAGCTGTACTTCACAGCACCCTCAAAATTAAAGATGTAACTTGGATACTTTTTCAAAAGCATCAAGTTCTGGTCGATGGTACTCTTCACGTAATCGCGAATAGTGGTTTGCACGTCCCAGTTCCACTGGGTGTCAAGATGGGCATCGGCTACCATGTAGGCTTTCTTCTCGGTCTGCGCCATAGCTCCCGACGAGAGCAGCGCAGCCACAGCCACCGATAAAATTTTTTTAGAATTTTTCTTAATCATAGAATTTTTATTAATGGGTTGGTGCCGCAAAAGTAGCCAATTATACCTAAACCGGAGTTCTCATTTCTGCCTTTTTTGTAGTTATTTGATGGAAACGGTAATTTCTGAGCCTGTTTTCCAGGCACTGTACTTTACTCTGCCACCATTTACGTAGCCGATACGCAACTGACGCTGAACGGGAGCCAGTTGTCCATCCTTCTGAGTGAGGGTTACCTTGAGCTGGTTCTTCAGCTTAACGGCCTTCATTTCAGTTAGGCGATACTGTCCCTTCTGATAGTCAAAGCCATCACCTGCATCCTCATACAGCTGTCCTTCGGCCTGTCCGTTGGCATCCACGCATACCAGCAAGGTGAGCGAGTCGGTACGCATCTCGGCTGTGCTCTGAGCCAGATTAGCCAGAGGGATAATCGAACCAGGGCGCTGGCGCAGTTCGGCCTGATAGCTATCTGTATTGGCCTCGAGTGTCAGCTTCTGCCAGCTGCCACCATCAGGCTGAGCCACATCGGCAGCCCACTGTGGACGGACCATCAGGTCGGCACCCAACAGGAAAGCACGATCCTCGTTACGCAAACTCAAGTCCTTAGAATTACTCATAAACAGCGGACGCATCACGGGCATACCATCCACACTGGCCTCGCGGAAACAGGTGTAGATATAAGGCATGAGCATATAGCGGCGGTTGATGGCAGTACGACACACATCGAGCACCTTTTCGTCGAAAGCCCATGGCTCCTGATCGATAGTACCCTTAGTATTGTGGTTGCGCACAAAGGGGAAGTAAACACCCAGTGCCGTCCACTGAGCCACCAACTCGGCATTGGAGTTCTCACAGAATCCACCGATATCAGGCCCATTGAATGGCTGACCACTCAAGCCCAAGGTAAGCGTCATGGGCACGCTGAGTTTCATCTGCTCGGGCGATGAGAGGTTATCGCCTGTCCAGGTAGCCGCATAGCGATGACCACCTAAGAAGTTTGAACGTGAAAGGATGAACGGACGCTTCTGCGGGTTAGCCAACAGCAGACCCTGACGACTGGCACGCACCATGTTCAGGCCGAACACATTATGGAAACGCAGATGTGGACCTGCAGCGCCACCATCGCCATTGAGGTGCTGGTTATCGCGCGGCATGGTGCTCTCTTTCTGTCCAAACACGGCGGGTTCGTTCATATCATTCCAAACACCATCCACACCCTTGGCCATAAAGTCCTTATATAATGTGGCCCACCAGGTACGCACCTCGGGACGGGTAAAATCGGGGAAGTGACAAGCGCCTGGCCACACATCGCCCTCGAAAGGCTTTCCATCACGTGTTTTCACCCAGTAGTCGCCAGCGGTACCCTGATCGTCAACAAAGTAACCTTTCTCTACCTTCACACCTGGATCGATCATATACACCGACTTAAAGTTATTCTGATGCAGATAATCGTTCAGACGATTAGGATTGCTGAAGCCCTTTGGATCGAAAGTAAAAATACGATAGCCGTCCATATAGTCGATATCCATCCAGATTACATCTGATGGGATACGATGCTTGCGCAGCTTGTCGGCCACCTCCATCACCTTACTATCTGGATAGTAGGTAAACTTACATTGGTGGTAACCTAACGACCACAAGGGTGGCAGCGACATAGTACCGGTGAGACCAACCAATGCCTGCATAAGAGCTTGAGGACTCTGGCGCTCGATAATGAACACACGGAAGGCAGGCCCCTCGCTATCAAAGGTTACCTCGTGGTCGGCGGTGGTAATCTTTTGTCGCCAGGTGTTATCGGCAATGATACCAAAGGCTGTACCATCCTTGCGTAATCCCATCACCCATGGGTGACTCTGGTAAAGGTGAGTACCGCCATCAACACCATAGGCAGGAGTATCAACATTCCACAACTCGATGGTTCGACCATTACGGCGCAGCGGACCTGTTACCTCGCCTGTGCCATAGAAATCCACATCGTCGGCCACGCGGATAGTAGCAATACTATGACCATTCTGCTGACTGAAAGCCACGCGCAGAGGCCACTTGGCATCCAACGGATTAACAGCTGCAGGCTCCTGTTCAAAAATGGGCGAAGGCTGATGCTGCTTAGCATCGTAATGGGCAGGATAAAACACAGCCACACTATCGTTGGTGATAAATGCAGACTGAGCCATCGCAACAGATGCGATGGCCAGACTACTAAGGATAAAACTGATTCTTACAGTCATGATAACTAACTATTAATTAACCCAATTGTTTTTTCATTTCACTAACTCTGCCTGGATGGTTTCGTTAAACAAATCTACTTTGATGCGATAACGCCCATCGACCGACAACGTCCACTTAGTATCATCGCCACCAGTGTGAAAACGCTGATCCTTAAGAATATCCGTATCGGCAGCATAAGGATGGATGGATTTGGGATGCCAACGATCCTGGCCCTGGAACTTAAAGCTGCCAGGTTCTTCAACCTCGGGGTGGCGTTTCAGCTCGCCCTCCCAAGTCCAGATACAAGGATTATTCAGGTCCTGTTTCATCAGAAGCATATGGCCCTCTGACTTCCAGCCTACCTCGGTGGCACCGCCAGCCAAGAACAGCTCGCCCCAAGGCTGGAACAGTTCGCCACGCAACTGTTTTTTCTCAGTATCGATATGGAAACGGTAACGATCCTCGCTTACCACCACCTGCCAGGCGGCCTGCTTGGCATCGGTAGTGATGGTATAGTCGACACCTTTGTTTACGATATTGGCATCGGGGGTATTAGCCACCAGATAAGCGGTGCCCTTGCCTGCTTTCTTGGCGGTACTGATACGCAACTCACCTGCCTGCAGGCGACCTGCATACTTAAAATCGTTATCGCTTACCTTGGTGAGCTTCTGGGCACCACCAGGCACAGCGGTTCCGATAATCCACAGTTCCTGATACTGCTGGGCACACAAGGTGATACACACCACCAGTGCAGCCATCATCATATATAATCTTTTCATCACGCTTACATTATTTAATAGTTACCACTGTTTTCTTATCACACGCTGTACGAGCCACATTTACGGTGAGCAAACGGCGCTGCGCATCATACTTCCATTCGCTTTCTGCCACCAGACTACCGTTGATAACCACAGCGTTAGGACAATTAACAGCCAGGAACTCTACGGTGTACGAACGGCTCTCAGGCATGCCCGCAAATTTTCCCTCACGGGGAAGAATGGTGAGCGTGTTACCATCGTGACTGATAGTAGTGGTGGTATAAGCACCCTGCTTGTAGCCCTCGGTATCGCCCTCATCCTCATAGAGCAAGGTACGTCCGTTGCCACCAGGCACCACCTTCAGTATCAGACGGTCAGGACGTGTGTTGAGATTCATCATCGGTGGGTTGTTCACTATCACACTACCGGCACGGAAGAAGTAAGGAATCTCCTCCATGGCATAACGGTCGGTAAAGGTGCGGTTGCCCTCAACCACCTTATTGCGGCACACATCAAACCAACGGCCCTCGGGCAGCCAAGTACGACGGGCTGTCATACCATCGCTCTCGGGCTTGGTAACAACAGGTGCCACCAGGATATCATCGCCAAACATATACTCGTCCTCAAACAGATAAGCATTATTAACCTCTGGCCACTCGTAATAAAGCGGACGACACAGACTAACACCCGTATCGTAAGCCTGGCGGGCTGCGGTATAGATATAAGGCATCAGCGCATAGCGCAACTTAACCGTCTCAAGCAGCGAGGGGAAGTTAGAATACTTCCAGATGCGACGCTCGATACCCTCCCAGTTAGTGGCATGGGTACGGAAGATGGGGGTAAACACACCGAACTGCATCCAGCGCAGATAAATCTCAGGATCGTTGCCGCCTGTCTGCTGGTGTCCGCCTAAATCGTGGCCCCAATAGCCAAAGCCTACATTCGAGGCAGTGGCAGTAAAGTAAGGCTGCCAAGCCAGGGTGCCATAGGTTGTGAACGAGTCGCCAGAGAAACCAATCGGGTAACGGTGGCTGCCCAGTCCGCCCCAACGATGGAAAATCAGCGGACGATGGTTGGGACGATTCAGTCGCATATCGTTATAGAACACATGGTTGCACCAGAAGGTCTCGCCCAGTCCGTCAACATACTTGCTGGTGAGGTTCTGCTGCCAGTCGAGCCACCAGAAATCAACACCCTGACGCTCGCGAGCACGGATAATGTGCTTGAACATGTTATGATAGAAACGGCCATCGCTCAGGTTCCAGGGCACACGCTTGGTTTGCTTATCCAATCCCATGTCCTCGCGCAGATCGTTGAAGAAGTCCTCATCATCATCCACGCCATCGGCTGGGTGAAGATTCAGTGACACCTTCAAACCATGCTGGTGCATCCAGTCAATCAGTCCCTCAGGATCGGGAATAGCTGTGCGGTCCCAAGTCCAACCAGTCCATCCCTGTGTGTGCCAGTCCATATCAAAAATCATCACATCCATGGGGATGTTGAAGCGCTTCACATCGTTCACAATCTCCATAAACTCATCCGAGGTGTAACGCTGGTATTTGCTGTACCAGTAACCCAGCACGTAGAGTGGCGGCATGGGCTGGCGACCAGCCACCTTGATGAAATCGCCTAAAGCTTTCTTATACTGATGGCCATAACCCAGGAAGTACCAATCGATGGCCTGCTTATCCACAGGCTCGGCCACCCAGTCGATACCATCCACCTGCTTGTCGAATGCGAATGTGGTTGAGCCATCGCCACGACGGGCCAATGGCGACTCGTCGATAATGCTCCAACCGGCACGCGACAACAAACCATTCTCCAGTTCCTGGCGCTTGTTATCACCAATCTGTCCGTCGAGGGTGCGAGTTGTCCCCTTCAGGTTCATCGCATCGTCCTTACCAGGATACCACAACACGGGGCGACCGTTAAGCTGCATCGAGATGTTGAGCACCTCGGCCGATGGCTTGCGACCATCAATCACGCCACCTATCTTATATTTAAGTGTCAGGGCCGATGTCTTGATTTCAAGATAACCATCCTTCTCTACAGCCGTAAAGGCAGGAACGGGTAAACGACGGTTTACGATAGCAAACGTTGCACGATCTTCGAACAACGAGCGATCGCTGTACTGAATACGGATCATTTCGGGCGTTAATACAGTAAAACGCGCCTTTCCTGAGCGTACAACAGCATCGGGATGAGCCACGGGATTCAACTCCTGTGCCCACGCTGTATTGATACTCAGACAAATGAATAATAAAGTTAGAATTCGTTTCATTTTTATATATTACGTTTTTGTTATTTCATGCACAAAAGTACTGCAAATAGATCACATACAAAAGAAAGCAAGTAAATGTATAACGAATAATAAGCCATATATCAAAGAGTATGCTGATAATCAGCCAGTTCGCTTAAATCAAGTTAGTTATTTGTATAACAGAAATATTGGGCGGTATGCCGACTAAATATCCATAATCAGGTGCTCAAACTGCTCGTTGTCAACCGTCGATCGGTTCTTTATTCGAGTTTTATACGTATTCACCGTATGTACCGAGTAGTCCAGGAACTTAGCGATGCGCTCGCTATCGTTGATACCTAATCGAATCAGGGCAAAGATACGCATCTCGGATGTCAGCGACTGATCGTTATCTGGCAGCTTACGATCTTTCTCCTCGAACAGCGCATTATAACGCTCCACAAAGTCGGGGAACAATTTCAGGAATGTCTGATCGAAAGCCTCATACATATTCTCACGCTCAGCATTAAGTGTAGAGAGCTTCATCATAGAGCGCAGATCCTCGTACTGTCGCGCGGCTATCTTACGATCGATAGCCAGATAAAGTTTCTCCAACTTGGCAATAAACTCGGCATTGGTATAGAATGAACGACCGATATAGGCATTCTTGATCTTATCATCCTCCTGCAACTGCAGATTGGTGAGCTTGAGCTGCTCCAACTGCCCGGCAATGGTTTCACGCGCCTCGGTAAGCTTTAGGTTCTTACGGCGGATAGTCCAGTAGCTCCATAGACATGCCAACAACAGGATAACAAACAGGGCCGTTGCCACAAACAGCCAGTTACGCTGACCACGCATACCATCGTAGCGATCTTGCTCGATAATAGGCAGGATATCATTGATTTCCACCTTACGGAGTCGGGTTCCGTAGAAGTTTACATCCTCTAAAGCCTGATGCACATACACGCTGGCACGTTCATGCTCACCCTCCTTAAAAATCAGACGAGCCAAATGATAAAGAGCGGTTATCTCACGTGTTGCCGTTTCGTTATCAGCCATAGCCGCTTGGGCGAAACATACTATAGCCTTATCCTCATGCTCCAACAAGATATGAGCCCATGCCATCTCTGCCATCGCTTTGGCACGCATGTGCAAGTCGTCACCACATCCATCAAGTACATGTTGCAGCGACTCGAGTGCTTTCTGATGCTCGTGCTCACGCAACTGGCGCGTACCAGTAACCGACCACCACATGCAGGAATTGGGCGGCACAATCTGCTTAAGCGAGTCGAGATACCCATTACTTCTGTTGATATATTTGGTATAAAAGGGTTCTTCCTTGATGTAATCGGCCATATTGCGCCACAGCAAGCTGTTAATCTCATAATAATCCTCGAGAAGTTTTCCGCTAAGTGCACTACGATCTATCGAGAGCATCACATCGTGAGCCTCGCTCAAGATACCAGCCGATATCAACGAGAAAGCAATAGCCTCTTGCGACTGGGCGATATACTGTGGATTCTGCAGACGAGTGGCTAATCCCAAACAAGCATAAGAGTAGTGACGGGCTGAGTCGTAGCGATAGCTTTTGTATTCGTTGTATAGGGCGTACATCTGGGTAAATTCGCGACCTTCGGCCTTGGCTTTAGCCATACCCTCTTTCAGACTTTCAATACGGTCGATACGCTGTTTCTCATAATAGTCACGCTTGGCAAGACTGGCATCCAGTTTGTTTAACCAGTCGGCAGTATTCTTATCAATTGCAGCCTTAACAGGCACCATTAAAAATACCAATAAACATGTTAGTATAGGTTTCCTAATCTTCATTTTAGTTTGAGTCTTCGTTAATCGCAGCCAAAGTTAAAGATAAAAACCCAACCACGCACCATCTCAATTCAAAATATAACAATAATTAACGCCATAAAAACCAACAGGCAATTAATAGCTCACAGAGAGCTACTAACTGCCCATCGGCCGAAATATTACTTTACTACTTACTAATTAGCTGGTTCGAACTTGGTCCACATATCTGTGGCCAGCAAACAGAGTGTCAACGTGTAGCGACCGCTTACCGAGGGCACCCACTTCACGTCGCCACCATTGTCCTGATAACGGAAGGGTGACAGACGATGATCACTCACGGGGTCGGCATTATAGTCAGGCGCGAAGAAGAAGGGATCGCCCCAGCCATTACCAACACCAATCTTAAACTCACCACCAGCATTGAAATCGCCAGTCCAAGCATAATAGTAGGGTTCGCGTGCGCTACCTACCATCTCCAAACGACCATTAGAGGTGTTTGTATTCCAACCTACCGAACAGCCGTTTCCACAAATCCAGATCTGTCCTGGTGTGGGCAACTGAACGATGTCAAGTACACGACAGTCGTTGAAGCCGACGTTGGTATCCACGATAACCGTACGCTTGCCATTGCCATCGAAACGGAAATCGCGCACATCACCGTCTGTATAGTACTCCAACTGCTCGCCTTCGGCCATACCATAGGCAGGATAAGCCTCTGGTGTGGTGGTGAAGTGGAACTTGCAGGCGGTCATGTTCAACGTGGCCTCGTAGATACCGGTACCCAGCTGGCGCTGATCCAGACGCTGGGTACTCTTCTTACCATCATCGGTGGTAATCTGCATGTACAGGTAGGGTGAGTATTTCTCGTAGCCTGTAGCTGTGAACTCGACAGTCGAGAGCTCAGGCTTGATATAGCGCTGCTCGTTCTTGAAGACAGCCAGCAACTGAGCTGTAACCTTGACAGCCTGACCTGGCAACGCCCACTGACTCAGCAGCGTGTTCAGTTCGTCGTGAGTCATCGAGTAAGACAGATTATTTCCTAACTCCATGTAGGCCGAGTGACTATCCTTCTGACCGGTGGGATAAAGACATAACTTGTAGCTGATGCCCTCGGTAGCAGGATCGGCATTCGTGGCCGCATCCCAACTGAAGGTGACGGCCGTCTGGTCGGCCGAGCTCTTGCTAAGGGTAATCTCCTCAACCGAGCTCTTCACGTGCATCTCGTCGGGTTGCTCCTCCAGCGTGAAATACTCTGGGTCCTTGTTGCACGATGTGAACAGTAGTCCTGTGCACAAGGCACTGAATATCATTGCATATTTCTTCATAATCGTATTCATTTATAGCTTAATTACCATTTTCGTTTACCCAGAATGGAGCCTCGCGCAAGTTGGGGTTCTTCTCGTACTCGTCGATATAGATAGGCATCCAGTAGTACTGGCGCTTCCAGATACGGGTCTGGAACACAGTGCGCTTGAAGAATTCCTCAGGAGTGCTACCCTGGAAGTTCATACCATAGTCGTCGCCACACATCTCGGGCAGGTTCTCTGCCTCCTTCCAGCGACGGATATCATACCAGCGGTTGTTCTCGCAGCACAGCTCCACACGGCGCTCGGCACGAATCACACGGCGCAGCTCGGCCTGGGTGTCATCCACATGGATGAACTTCTCGTCCATCGGGCTCACATCGGCAGTAGTGTATTGGCGCACACCAGCACGCTCACGGATACGGTTCAGATACTTCAGAGCCTCCTGGCGCGAAGAGCTGTTGTCGTAGCACTCGTTCACAGCCTCGGCATAGTCGAGATAGGTGAAGGCCAGACGATAGGTGAAGCCCTGACGTGGGGTAATTGATCCTGTAAGGTTATTATCGAGCACGTTCAAGCCCTTACGAGCCAGATAGCCATTCTGTGGGGCATCGTGAGGTGATGAAGTCTGGATATTATCGCGACCGTTATAAAGGAAATCATACTTACGATTGCCTACAGCCAACCAAGCGCCATGGAACGATACGGCATTGTAGAAACGGGGCTCGCGGTTGCAGTACATATTATAGGTGCCACGATCGGTTACCTGTCCGGGCTTACCGGTACCATACTCCCAGTTGGTGATATCCGAACGGTCGTCAACAGAGGTCGACATACCATCCTCTACATAACCTGAGTTAGGATCGCTGATGGGCAGACCGTTCTTGGTAAAGAAGGCATCAACCAAGCCCTGATAAACACCCAGGCCACAACCGCCGCCATACTCACGTACACTCACCTTAACCAGGAAGAAATTATAACTGTTATTCTTAGTTACAGGGAAGGTAATCTCGTGGTTACCCTCGCTCCAACGCTTGATGTGCACGTTATAGGTACTCATGAAGGGGTCGATCTCACCATTAGGACCTTGCTCGGTATAGAGGGCATAGCCGGCTTTCTCGGCCTCGTCGATACAGAGTTTCAAAGCTTCTACAGCACGCACCCATTTCTGTGGATCGTAGGTAGGATTAAAAATCTGTTCACCTTCGTTGTTCACATAATCCTTGTACCAAGGGTTACCATTCACCAGCGGACTGGCGGCAAAGAGCAACATGCGCGAACGAACGGTGAGCGCCATGATGCGGTTGATACGACCATATTTCGAAGGATCGTCATATACAGCAGGCAGTGCCATAGCAGCCTCCAACATCTGCTTATCACAGTAATCAACCACATCGTCGAACTTAGACTGACCTACCATCAAATCTGCCAAATCAAAATCGGTGGGTGCAATATAATCGGGCTTGAAGGGGATACCACCATGGTTTTCGGCCAACTGCCACCAGCCATAGGCGGTAAGGAACTTCACCTCGTTCTTCATTTTGTCAACCTCCGATTGTGGCAGGTCGTGATCAGGCATCGCCTTTACCATATTATTAAAAATGTAGCCATGACGGATATAACGGGGCATCATCTGCCAGTAATTGGCATCCCACTGTGAGTTAATGGTCCACTGGCCGAAAATCTTTGGGATAACTTTGCTCCAATCCCACTGCTGCCAACGCTTTGAAGGAGTCATATCATCGGCGAACACCTCGTAACCATCGGTCTTCAGCTCCCACTTGTCAGGAGTATGAATCACATTATAGACATAGGCCAACCATTGATAGACCTTTTCACGGTTCTCGAACACCATATCGGTGGTCAGCTCGGTATCAGGCTCCTTGTCGAGATAGTCGGAGCACGACACTAACGAGCCACTCATGGCGCTAAGCGCACAGAAAATATATAGAAGTTTCTTCTTCATAACAATAATACGATATACTAAAAGTTAATGTCGATACCGAACATCACAGAACGGTTCATTGGATATTTCAAACCATCGTTGGTACCCAATTCAGGATCCCACAGCTTGAACGACGAGAGGCAGAACAGGTTATTGCCACTGACATACACACGACAACTCTTCACATAGAAACTCTGCAACCAAGACTTGGGCAAGGTATAACCAACCTCAAGAGTCTTACAACGCAGGAAGCTCATATCTTTCTTCCACCAGGTAGAACGACGGTAGTTGTTCACGTTAGGACCATAGGTCAGACGGGGCCAGAAGGCATATGGATCCTGATTGGTCTCTGTCCAGCGATCGTCGAGATTATAACTGTAGGCGTTACCCTCCGTAGTAGTACCACCACCAGGCAGGAAGTAAGGCTGATTACCAATCACACGATACATATCACCTGTGCCTTGGAAGAAGAAATTGAAATCGAAGTTCTTGTAGCTAATCACACCACCGAAACCATACACGATGCGTGGGTCTTCAGTACCACCAATGTAACCTTCGTCGGCCTCGGTAATAGCACCATCACCATCCACATCTACATACTTAATGTCGCCAGGATGCAGAATGGCAGCACCCACACCATCCTGTGTAGGAATACCATCCTTTAAGGTTCCGTCGGCATTAAAGTCGTCGTAGGTGAATAAGCGCTCAGCAACCAATCCCCACAACTCGTTCATTGAACGACCTGTAGCCGAACGATGGGTTCCCTTCAATGCTTCGGGCTCGTCTTTCTCATCTACACGGTTCTTGGCATAAGTAAAGTTACCATAGGCCGAAGTGAACAGGTCCTTGTTCCACTGCTTGTGGAAATTGAGTGTCACCTCTAAACCTTTGTTTGATACCTGACCGAAGTTAGCCCAAGGAGCCTTCACAAAACCAGTCTGAGTGGGAATGATGCTACGCTCCATAAAGATATTCTTACGCTTCTCACTGAAGATATCCACATTCAGGTCGAGCATATTCCACAAACCGACCTCGAAACCAAGGTTCTTCTTGGTCACGGTCTCCCAAGTCAGGTTATCAACACCAATCTCACCTTCGGTGATACCCTTGACACCATCGCGATCATAGTTCTTCTGACCATTGGTTCCCCAAATATAGCCCTCCTCGTTGGTGAAAAGTGTGCCCAGATAGGCAAAACGGCGACCACCAATATTATCATCACCGGCCTGACCAATGCTGGCACGGAACTTGATCTTATGGAAGATAGGTTTCAGTTTCTCCATGAAGTGCTCCTCACTGAGCAACCATCCGATAGCAAAAGAAGGGAAAAAACCGAAACGCTTACCCTTGGCAAAGTTCTCAGAACCGTTGTAACCGAAGTTGAACTCAGCCACATAGCGGTTGTCATAGGTGGCCGACAAGCGACCGGCGATACCCTGCTTACGGTAGTCCTGAATACTACCATCATCATAGGCCTGCTGATTGTAGAGCAACATGGCATCTACATCAGTCTTACCGAAACGACGGTTGTACATCAGGTCGGTCTCGAAATACACGCGGGTGTTACCATATTCATTACCCTGCTCGTTACCCAGCGATTCATCGCCAGCTTCATGCTGCGAGTAAATCAGGTTACCCTCTTCATCACGTCCAGTAGCGGGGAATACGGTACTTGGTTTAGCCGTACGACTACGACGGCTACGGTTCCAGCGGTCGAAACTAAACAGACCCTTAGCCTTCAATCCTGGCAGAATCATCTTCAAATCCTGCTCAACACTGAACAGAGTCTGAATTTTACTTGAAGTAATGAAGTCGTAACCCTGCTGAGTAACCGTACGCCAGGGGTTAGCACGATACGAAATCACAGGAATAGCACCATCACTATAACGGGCTGGATGCACGAAAGGCAAGGTACGGAAAGCCTCACCAAACGCATCATTGGTATTGCAACGCTGCTTCTTGAATCGGTTCAGATAACCACCAATGTTTACACGGAGCATAGTGGTCTTGGTCACGTCCATATCAATGTTGGTGCGCAGATTGTACTGCTGGTTATTGGTTGCATTATCGAAAACCAAACTCTTATCCTGCTCCAGCAGACCAGTCTCCTTAAAATATGAAGTGACAATCGAGTAGCGCAGGAAGTCGGAACCACCGCTCACCTCCAGATTACCACGAGTGGTATAGGCATAATCCTTTGTAATGGCATCCACCCAGTTCACATCAGGATAAAGGTCGGGATCATAGCCAGAGCGGGTACGGTCAATCTGCTGCTGTGTAAAAGGCTGAGCCACCCTGTCCTGAGCAGCCAACTCGTTGAGCAGCGACATATAGTCGGGCGCATTCAGGAACTTTGGCAACTGAGTGGGCTGATTAATAGCGTGTTCAACATGGAAACTCACCTGAGGTGCTCCTATCTTACCACGCTTGGTGGTAATCACAATCACACCGTTAGCACCTCGGACACCATACATGGCCGACGCCGAAGCATCTTTCAATATAGAAAACGACTCAATTTCAGCAACATCTACGTTATCCAAGTCGCGCTCCACACCATCAACCAAAATCAATGGGTTGTTGCTACCAGAGA